>DASUUH010000072.1:0-88965 GCA_036374175.1 Jiangellaceae bacterium
GTCAAGATGGGCCACCCGGTAGAACGAAGGTGGTATGCCGTCTCGTCGGCTCCGCCGGCAGCTACCGCTGCCATGCCCGGATGGTGCTCTGGTGCAGCGGTAGCAGCGAAGTCATCCAACAGCAACCCGCCCAGCTCCACCCATTCCGGCGCGTCGGGGTTGCCCGCGCTCGTGTCGATCATCATGCCGCGCAGGTCGGCCATCGGGATCGCCGACCGCGACGCCCAAGCGTGATCGTCCGGCAGCAGCAGTGCAAGTGGTTCAAGCCGGACGAGCCGCCGGACGAGGTTGGGCGTCAGCGCATGCTCCGGGCACCGTCCGAACGCGACGTCCAACCGACCGGCGAGCAACGCGGTGAGCGCGGCCCCGAATCCGCCGTGAAACCGGGCTTCGAAGACGTGCCCGGTTGCGTGGTCGCGAGCGGCGTTGAGCACCCGGGCCGCAGCCGAGCCGTCGTGTAACACGTCGACGACGAGGGCGCGCTGGCCACCACGTAGCGAGGCCAGCACCTCGTCGTGCACGGCCACCAATCGAGCGGCCTGGGGCCGGAACCGCTCGCCGTCCGGAGTCAGCTCGACCTGCCGAGTCGAGCGCTCGAACAGCCGGACGCGGAGTTGACGTTCGAGGCGAGCGATGTCGCGGCTGAGCGCCTGCTGGGCCATGAACAGCCGGGCAGCAGCACGTCCGAAGTGCAACTCCTCGGCAACAGCCAGGAACCGGCGCAGCAGTCGCGGGTCGAGATCGTCGGCCATGGGACCTCACATTGACAACTCAAATGAGTTAATCACAGTCGAACAAGTGTTGGACGCCGCGCACCAGGCTAACCGACGCTGGAGCGGTGGCAAACACTATGAACACACCGAAACCCGTGCTCCGGCTGGCGGCAGCGACAGCAGTCGGGAGCATTGGAATGGCCGCAGGCGGTGCGTCCGGCGCCCTCGCGGCGACTGAGATCACCGGGAGTACAGGCGCAGCCGGCCTGCCGTTGGGCGTCCTGGTGGCCGGCTCCGGGTTAGGTGCGCTGGCGATCTCGTCGTTCACGCGACGGGTCGGCCGGCGCGCAGCGCTCTCCGCCGCATACCTGGTTGGGGTGCTGGGCGCAATGACGACCGTGGGCGCGATCAGCATGCAGAGCCTAGGTCTACTTCTCGCCGGGAGCGCCGCGCTGGGCGTCGCCAACGCGGCGGTGTTCCTCGCGCGGTACGCCGTGGCGGACCAACCCGGAGACGTGCAACGTGGCGGCGCCATGGGCCTGGTTCTGGCGGCAGCTGCGATTGGCGCGGTTGCCGGGCTGAACCTGCTCGGCCCCACGGGCGCCATGGCGCATGCCATCGGCCTGCCCCGCGTCGCCGGCCTGTACCTCGTCGCGGGACCGGCGTTCGTACTGGCAGCGTTCCTGCTCGGGTGGGGTAAGCGACGGACCGGCGGAACCCGCCCTGCCCTGGACCGAGCGTCGCACAACCCGAACCGCACCGCGGCCTCACCGGTGGCCTCACCGGTGGCCTCAATCCGCCGCGCACTGATCGTTCTTGCGGCGACCAACCTCGCCATGGTGGCCACGATGGCCATCGCACCGGTGCACATGGTGCAGCACGGTCACGGTCTGACCGTCGTCGGTATCGTGGTGAGCGTCCACGTCGTGTGTATGTTCGCCCTCGCGCCACTGTGGGGTCAGCTGGGGGACGTCGCCGGTCACCACGTCGTGATCGCGCTCGGAGCCGGCCTGATCATCGTTTCCGGAATCGCTGGCACGATCGTGAATACGACGCATGCCGGTGCGATGACCGCCGTGTTTGCTCTCCTCGGCTTGGGATGGAGTGCTGGCGTGGTCGGCGCGAGCGCGCTGCTGGCCGAGTCGGTCCCGGCCCCGGACCGACCGCGCGTGGAAGGTGCCGGCGAGGTCGCGATGAGCGTGGCCGCAGGAGGTGGTGCGCCGCTGGCCGGGCTCCTGGTGGCGGCCGGTGGTTTCGCAGCACTCGGGCTTGCGATGGCCGTCGTCGGCATCGGCGCGATGGCGGCCGGGCTGCCGCGCGGCGAGCACTCAGGAGCGGCGTCCTGGCGTGTCACCCCGACCGATGTGGGCCGGGCGGGGTAGCGTGATCGCCGAACTGGTGTTCGTGCACGGAAGCGGGCGGTATGCGTGTTCTTGGAGTCGACCCCGGGTTGACCCGGTGCGGCCTTGGTGTCGTCGACGGCTCACCCGGGCGCCCGCTGTCGCTGGTCGACGTGGGTGTCGTGCGCACGCCGGCCCAGCTGGCGCTGGGCGAGCGGCTGGTCATGCTGGCCGGCGAACTCGATGCCTGGCTGGATGAGCACCAGCCGGACGCCGTCGCTGTCGAGCGGGTCTTCAGCCAGCACAACGTACGCACCGTCATGGGCACAGCGCAGGCCAGCGGCGTGGCGGTGCTGGCCGCGGCTCGTCGCGGGCTGCCGGTCGCATTGCACACGCCAAGCGAGGTGAAGGCGGCCGTCACCGGCAGCGGCCGAGCCGACAAGGCACAGGTCGCCGCCATGGTGACCCGGCTGCTCAAACTCGACGCACGCCGGCGGCCGGCCGACGCGAGCGACGCGCTGGCACTGGCCATCTGCCAGGTGTGGCGGGGCGCGGCACATGCGCGGCTAGCAGCCGCAGTTGCGGGGAGGGCGAGATGATCGCATACGTGCGCGGCCAGGTGGCGGCCGTCACCGGCACCGAGGTCGTCGTCGACGTCGGCGGGGTCGGGCTCACGTTGCACTGCACACCGGCCACGACGGCCACTACGCGGGTCGGAAACGAGACGACACTCGCTGCGAGTCTGGTCGTCCGTGAGGACTCGCTGACTCTGTACGGCTTCGCTGACGCCGACGAGCGGGCTGTCTTCGAACTACTGCAGACGGCCAGCGGGGTGGGGCCACGGCTGGCCCAGGCCATGCTGGCGGTGCACAGCCCGGACACGCTGCGCCGGGCGGTCGCCACCGAGGACCTCGCGGCTCTCACGAAGGTGCCGGGCATCGGCAAGAAGGGTGCTCAGCGCATCGTGATCGAGCTCAAGGACAAACTCGGCGCCCCGGTTGCGCCCAGTGGATCGGCGAACGGCCACGCCGCCCAGTCCGCTTCCAGCACGCCGCACGCCTGGCGCGAGCAGGTGCACGCGGCATTGCTCGGTCTCGGGTGGGGAGCCAAAGACGCCGATGCAGCGGTCGAACATGTGGCGCCGATGGTCGACGACGGAGCCGACCCGGCGGACGTCCCGGCGTTGCTCAAGGCGGCGCTGCGTACCCTGGCCAAGACATGACCGACGAGACGATCACCCGGCTGGTCGGGCGCGATGCCGGGCCTGAAGAGCGCGCGCTAGAGGCGGCGCTGCGGCCCCGGACTCTCGCCGAGTTCGTCGGCCAGGAGCGGCTGCGCGAACAGCTATCGCTTGTACTTGACGCGGCCAAGGCACGTGGCCGGCCCGCTGATCATGTCCTGCTGTCCGGGCCGCCCGGATTGGGCAAGACGACGCTCGCCATGATCGTCGCGTCGGAGATGGCGGTGCCGCTACGGATCACCAGTGGCCCGGCGATCCAGCATGCCGGAGACCTGGCCGCGATCCTGTCCTCGGTCGCTGAGGGGGATGTGTTGTTCTTCGACGAGATACACCGGATGGCCCGGCCGGCCGAAGAGATGCTCTACACCGCAATGGAGGACTTCCGGGTTGACGTGGTGGTTGGCAAGGGCCCGGGCGCAACGGCGATCCCGCTCGACCTGCCGCCGTTCACCCTCGTCGGAGCCACGACCCGCACCGGGCTGCTGCCGGGCCCGCTGCGGGACCGATTCGGGTTCACCGGGCATCTAGAACTCTATGAACCGGCTGAACTCGAACAGGTTCTCGTCCGATCCGCCCGGCTGCTCGACGTCCCCTTGCGGCCCGACGGGGCAACTGAGATCGCCGGTCGCTCGCGCGGCACCCCCCGGATCGCGAACCGCCTGTTGCGCCGGGTGCGCGATTTCGCCGAAGTCCGCGCCGACGGCGTGGTCACCGGCGACATTGCCCGTGCCGCCCTGGAGATCTACGAGGTGGACGAGGCCGGACTGGACCGGCTGGACCGGGCCGTTCTCGACGCGTTGTGCCGCCGATTCTCCGGTGGCCCGATCGGCCTGGGCACCCTTGCAGTCGCTGTGGGGGAGGAGCGCGAGACAGTCGAAGAGGTCGCCGAACCATTCCTGGTGCGGGCCGGCCTTCTCGCCCGGACGCCGAGGGGCCGGGTCGCCACTCCGGCGGCATGGCGGCATCTCGGCTTGGCCGAGCCCCGTCGTTCCCCGTTCGGCGCGCCGGGGGATGACGCCCTGCCGGACCTGTTCTCCCAGGATGACTAGAATGCGCGGGCGGTTGCTATACCTTTGAGCCCCCGTCCAACCTCCCCAAGGATTTGCGAAGTCTCATGGAAGCACTTCTCCTCCCACTCCTGCTGCTGGCCGTCTTCTACCTCCTGCTCATCCGTCCCCAGCAACGCCAGCGCAAGCAGATGGCCGAACTCCAGTCCACCCTGGGCCCCGGCGCAAAGGTGATGACCGGCGCTGGGCTGTTCGCGACGGTCGTGTCCATACAGGACGACCGGGTCGAGCTCGAAGTCGCGCCCGGTGTCAGGAACTGGTACCTGCGGCGCGCGATCGTCCAGGTCTTCCCGGACGAGCCGGCACTGCCCGAGCAGGGACCGACGTTCAACGAGTCCAGCTCGTCGACGGACAACGACACCCCTAACGGCAACACTCGGTAACTCCGGTGCTCGACCAGGCGCAGCGCGAGTTGCTGCTGTCGCGGATCCGCGACATTCCGGATTGGCCCAAGCCCGGTGTCGTCTTCAAGGACATCACTCCGTTGCTGGCCGATCCGGTGGCGTTCGACACCGCCGTGGCCGGGCTCGCCGCGGCCGGGCGCGACACCGCGGGCAATGTCGTCGTCGACACCGTCGTGGGCATCGAGGCCCGTGGTTTCATCCTGGCTGCGCCGGTGGCGCAGCTGTTGCACGCCAGCTTCGTCCCGGTTCGCAAGGCGGGAAAGCTGCCGTACGAGACGAGATCGGCCAGCTACGACCTCGAGTACGGGCAGGAGACCATCGAGGTGCACGTCGACGCGTTCCGGCCGGATGCGCGGGTGCTGGTGGTCGACGACGTGCTGGCCACAGGCGGCACCGTCGAGGCCACGGCCGGTCTGGTGGTCGGGGCGGGTGCTCAGGTTGTTGCGGTCAGCGTGCTCATGGCGCTCGGCTTTCTCGGCGGGCGGGATCGGCTCGGTAACCTGGATGTACAGGTGTTGCTCGAGATCTGACGGTCACCCGGCCGTAGACTTGCCTCCTGGCAGCACGAATGTGGGGTGAGGAGTGGCAGAGGAGAGCCTGACGACGACGGGCGCGTTGACCCCGGTCCGCGTCAGAGCTCGCCTTGCCCGGTTGACCTCGCAGCGGCACCAGACCGATCCAGCGCTGGAGCCGCTGTTCCGCATCGTGCGCAATACCCACCCCAAGGCTGATGTGAGCGTCGTCGAGAAGGCCTATCACACGGCGGCTCGGGCGCACGCCGGCCAGAAGCGCCGCAGCGGCGACCCATACATCACCCACCCGCTGGCCGTCACGACCATCCTGGCCGAACTCGGTATGACACCGCCCACGCTGGCGGCCGCGTTGATGCACGACACGGTCGAGGACACCGACTACGACCTCGACGAGTTGCGCCGCGACTTCGGCGACGAGATCGCCATGCTGGTCGACGGCGTCACCAAGCTCGACAAGGTCAAGTACGGGCAGGCGGCCCAGGCCGAGACGGTCCGCAAGATGGTCGTGGCGATGGCCAAGGACATCCGGGTGCTGGTCATCAAACTTGCCGACCGCCTGCACAACGCCCGCACCTGGCGGTACGTGTCGAAGGAATCCGCGCGGCGCAAGGCTCGCGAGACGCTCGAGATCTACGCCCCGCTGGCCCACCGACTGGGCATGAACACCATCAAGTGGGAGCTCGAGGACCTCTCGTTCGCGACCCTGCATCCGAAGGTCTACGACGAGATTGTCCGGCTGGTGGCCGAACGAGCGCCGTCCCGCGATGACTACCTGGCGAGCGTTATCGAGCAGGTCGAACAGGATCTGCGTGGAGCCAAGCTCAAGGCCACGGTCACCGGGCGGCCCAAGCACTACTACTCGATCTACCAGAAGATGATCGTCCGTGGCCGCGACTTCACCGACATCTACGACCTCGTCGGCATCCGGGTGCTGGTCGAGTCGGTACGCGACTGTTACGCCGTGCTGGGCGTCGTGCATGCGCGGTGGAACCCGGTTCCGGGCCGGTTCAAAGACTTCATCGCGATGCCGAAGTTCAACATGTACCAGTCGCTGCACACGACGGTCATCGGCCCCGGCGGCAAGCCGGTCGAGATGCAGATCCGGACGTTCGCCATGCACCGGCGGGCCGAGTACGGCGTCGCTGCACACTGGAAGTACAAGGAAGACGCCAAGACGATCGAGGTCGACCGGCGGGCTCTGGACAAGGCCGGCGATGCACAGGCGCCGGGCGACATGGCGTGGTTGCGGCAACTGCTGGACTGGCAGAAGGAGACCGAGGACCCGGGCGAGTTCCTGGAGTCGCTGCGGTTCGAGATCGAGTCCAACGAGGTCTACGTCTTCACGCCGAAAGGCGACGTCGTACCCCTTCCCGCGGAGGCGACCCCGGTCGACTTCGCCTACGCCGTGCACACCGAAGTCGGCCACCGGTGTATCGGCGCGCGGGTGAACGGGCGGCTCGTCCCGCTGGAGTCCACGCTCGACAACGGCGACGTGGTCGAGATCTTCACGTCCAAGGCCGAAGGCGCGGGGCCCAGCCGCGACTGGCTGATGTTCGTCAAGAGCGCCAGGGCTCGCAACAAGATCAAGCAGTGGTTCTCACGGTCGCGGCGCGAGGAGGCGATCGAGCACGGCAAGGACGCGATCGCCCGCGCCATGCGCAAGCAGGACCTGCCGTTCCAGCGCATGCTCTCCACCGAGAGCCTCACCGCGATCGCCACCGATCTGCAGTACCCCGACATCTCGGCGCTGTACGCGGCCGTCGGAGAAGGCCACGTCTCGGCCCAGAGCGTCGTCCAGAAACTCGTGCAGAGCATGGGCGGCGAAGAGGGCACCAGCGAGGAGGCAGCCGAAACCGCGATACCGGACGGGCGCCGCCGCAAGCGCAGCCCGGGCGATCCCGGCGTCGTGGTCAAAGGCGTCAGCGACGTGTGGGTCAAGCTGGCCCGGTGCTGCACACCCGTGCCGGGCGACAAGATCGTCGGATTTGTGACCCGCGGATCGGGAGTCTCGGTACACCGCGAGGACTGCGTCAACGTCGACGCGCTGCGTCGCGACCACGGCCGCATGGTCGACGTGGAGTGGGCGCCTAGCGCCAACAGCATGTTCCTGGTGGCGATGCAGGTCGAAGCTCTGGACCGGGCCCGGCTGCTCTCGGACATCACCCGGGTGCTGTCGGACCAGCACGTGAACATCCTGTCGGCAACGGTATCGACCGGTTCGGACCGTATCGCCAAGAGCCGGTTCACGTTCGAGATGGCCGATCCTAAACACCTCGGCGCCGTGCTGCGAGCCGTCCGCGGGGTCGAGGGCGTCTTCGACGCCTACCGGCTCACCAGCGCCCGCAACGGCTCGAAGTAGAGGTCAGCGGAACTCGTCAAATGCGCGTTCGGCCTGCTCGAGCCAGGCCCGGCGAGCCGTCAAGGCCTCTTCGGCTTCGGCCAGCTTGCGTTCGTTGCCGGCCGCGCGGGCCTTTTCGACCTGCTGCTCCAGCTCGGCGATCGACTCGCGCAACTGGTTGACCGTAGCTTCAGCACGCGCCCGAGCCTCGGGATTCGTGCGCTGCCATTCGGACTCCTCGGCCTCGCGAACGGCCTCCTCGACCCGGCGCAGGCGAGCCTCGATGGACCGCATGGCGTCTCGCGGTACGTGCCCGGCCGCCTCCCAGCGGTCCTGGATGGAACGCAACGCCGCTCGCGCGGCCTTCCAGTCCGTCACGGGCAGTAGCGCCTCTGCCTCGGCCAGCAGGGCCTCCTTGGCCTGCAGGTTGGCCTGCTGCTCCGAGTCGCGCTTGGCGAACGTCTCCGACCGCGCACCGAAGAAGGTGTCCTGGGCAGCGCGGAACCGCTTCCACAGCGCGTCGTCGACCGCCTTGGGCGCCGGGCCCGCGGCCTTCCACTGCGCCATGAGCTCGCGATAGCGGCGCGACGTATCGCCCCAGTCGGTCGAGCCGGCGAGTTCCTCGGCCTCTTTGACCAGCCGCTCTTTGACCACCCTGGCCTCATCGCGGCGCTCTGCCAACTCCGCGAAATGCGCCTTGCGGCGTCGGGTGTAGTGGGTGCGAGCGGTGGAGAACCGCCGCCAGAGAGCGTCGTCGGTGGCGCGGTCCAGGCGGGGCAGCGACTTCCATTCGTCGAGCAGGGTGCGTAGCCGGTCGGCTCCGGTGCGCCAGTCGTTGCCCTGCGAGATCTGCTCCGCCTCGGCCGCTATCTGCTCCTTGCGTTCGCGGGCTTCGTCCAGTGCCCGGGCCCGGGCGGCCCGCCGCTCGGCGCGCCGCTCGTCGACCCGCTGCTCGACGTGCTCGAGGCGCCGGGTGAGCGCGTCGAGGTCGCCCACCGCGTGTGGCTCGGCCAGTGAGTCCCGAAGTTTGGCCGCAGCGGCCTGAGTCTCGTCGGGCGCGGCCACGCCGGATTCGAGCCGCTGTTCGAGCAGGTCGACCTGAACCACGAGGTCGTCGTACTTGCGCGCGAAGAAGGCCAGCGCCTGTTCGGGCTGGCCCACCTGCCAGGAGCCGATATGGCGCTCACCAGCGGTGGTGCGGACGAAGACGTCGCCGTTCTCGTCGACGCGTCCCCAAGTGTTTTCAGCCACGGTGGCCGGCGACGGTGGCGCCTTGTCCGGCTCCTCGGGTGTCCCGCGAGTGCCTGGAGTCTCGGTCACGGTGGTTCCTCTTTCTGCGTGGCTCATAGCTCGGTGACGAGGCTGTCGATGGTCACCGGCTCTGCAGGAGCGCCGTCGGTCGAGCCGTCCTCGGTCCCAGCCTCGGCGATCTCGGTCAACACGTCGATCCCTTCGGTGATGCGACCGAAGACGGTGTACTCCGGCGGGAGCTCGGAGTCCTCGTACACGAGGAAGAACTGGCTGCCGTTCGAGTCCGGCTCACCCGGCCGGCGGGCCATCGCAACCGTGCCGGCCTCGTAGGTGGCGCCCTCGACATTCTCCAAGCCGAACTCATACCCGGGCCCGCCGCTACCCGAACCTGTCGGATCGCCGCACTGGAGCACCCGCAGCGACTCGGAGGTTGCCAGGCGGTGGCACTCAGTGCCGTCGAAGTAGCCTGCGTTGGCCAGGTTGACCAGCGAATTCACCGTACACGGGGCCTCGTCGGCCAGCAGTTCGACCGTCACGGGTGAGCCGTTGAGGCTGATCGTTGCGGTCGTGGCGGCTACCGGCTCCCCAGGCGGCAGGCCGATGGCCTCGACCGGCTCGGTCTCGGTGTAGACGCAGGGGCCTTCGGTTGCGTTCGGCTCGGTCTCGTCGTCCGACGGCAACCAGCCGCCCAGAGCGACGACCAGCCCGCCGATCAGCACGATGGCTCCTACGATGGCCACAATCATCAAGCGCTGCCGGCGAACGGCCGCCCGGCGAGCCTGCTGGCGCTCGAACTTCTCGCGCGCGAGCTGGCGACGACGACGCTCCTTGGTGCTCGCCACCGATACTCCTTCGTTCCCTCCCGTTACCGGGCAGGTCGGCTTACCTCCCGGGTTGGGACAGTCTAGGCAGTGGATGCCATGCGTTACGTAACGAGTTCGACTCATTGCACGGCGCGTCGATAGGCTGACGCCGTGCTCACGGTCGGATTTCCCGCTGCGGCGTTCGGGACGAACTGCTACGTCCTGGCGCCCGACGCCGGCCAAGAGTGCGTCGTCGTCGACCCCGGCATCGGTGTCCTCGACCGGCTCGACGAGGTGCTCCGCGAGCACCGGCTCAAGCCGCAGGCAGTGCTGCTCACCCACGGGCATCTCGACCACGTCTACTCCGTCACGCCCGTCTGCAACGCGCGCGGGGTCGCAGCCTACGTCCACGGTGATGACCGGTACCGCCTTGTCGACCCGCTCGCCACCCTCGATCCGAGCCTCGTGGCGATGCTCGAGATGCAGTTCGGCGGCTCGGCCAAGTGGGCCGAACCCGACGATGTGCGGCTGCTGCCCGACGGCGCCACCATCGCACTCGCCGGACTCGACATCGAGGTTGACCATGCTCCGGGCCATACCGAGGGATCGGTGATGTTCCGGCTGCCGGACGGCGGTGAACAAGGCGCCGAGCTCTGCTTGTCCGGCGACGTTCTCTTCGCGGGCAGCATCGGACGCACCGACCTGCCGGGCGGCGACCACGCCGCGATGCTTCGCAGCCTCGCCCAGAAGGTGCTCCCGCTGCGTGACGACACCACAGTCCTGCCCGGCCACGGCCCAGCGACCACCATCGGCCGCGAGCGCGCGACCAACCCCTACCTCCAGGGGCTCAGCTCGCACGCCCGCCACTGAGCACAGCAAGGGACATCGTGAGCACGACATTCCGCGCCCCGCGAGGGACGTTCGACCTGGTACCGCCGCGCGGCGACGCGGTGTTGGCCATCCGCGACGCGATGGCCGCTCCGCTGCGCCGGGCGGGGTACGCGTACATCGAGACACCGGCGTTCGAGGAGACCGCGCTGTTCGTTCGGGGCGTCGGGGAATCCACCGACGTGGTCACCAAGGAGATGTACTCCTTCACGACCCGTGGCGGGGACGAAGTCACCCTGCGTCCTGAAGGTACGGCGCCGGTCCTGCGGGCCATCCTCGAAAACAACCTGCATCGCGGGGCGCTGCCGGTGAAGCTGTGGTACTCCGGTTCGTACTACCGGTACGAACGGCCGCAGAAGGGCCGATACCGACACTTCTCACAGGTCGGCGCGGAGGTTGTCGGCACCGAGGACGCCGCCGTCGACGCCGAAACAATCTTGCTCGCGGTGGATGCTTATCGCAGCCTCGGGTTGTCGCAGTTCCGGGTGCTGCTCAACTCGCTGGGTTCGGACGAATCGCGTCCTGCCTACCGGACCGCGCTTCAGGAGTTCTTGCGCCGGCTGGACCTCGACGAGGAGACGGCCCGGCGGGTGGAGCTCAACCCGTTGCGCGTGCTCGACGATAAGCGGCCCGAGATGCAGGTAACGCTCGCCGATGCACCATTGATCACGGAGTTTCTGTCGCCCAGCGACCGTGCACACCACGACCTGATCCGGCAGCTGCTCACCGACGCGGGGGTCGAGTACGTCGACGAGCCGCGGCTGGTGCGCGGGCTCGACTACTACACCCGCACCCTGTTCGAGTTCGTCCACGACGAGCTCGGTGCGCAGTCGGCGATTGGTGGCGGCGGTCGGTACGACGGATTGTCTGAATCGCTCGGTGGCCCGCGGCTACCCGGCGTCGGGTGGGCGCTCGGCGTCGAGCGGACGTTGCTTGCCGTCGAGGCTGAGCGGCAGGCCATGCCCGCACCGGCGCACGTAGCCGTGTTCGCCGTACCTCTCGGCGAGGAGGCAGAGCGGCGGCTGTTCGGCCTCGTGACCCAACTGCGCCGGGCGGGCGTAAGTGCGGACATCGCGACCGGGGGCCGGGGGCTCAAGGGCGCGATGAAGGCGGCCGACCGCAGTGGCGCGGCCTTCGCCGTGGTGGCCGGTGACCGCGACCTGGCCGGCGGTGTGGCGCAAGTGAAGGACTTGGCCACGGGCGAGCAAGCTGCGGTGGCTTTGGAGACGCTCGCCGACGAACTTACCGCCCGGCTGGACAAGGCAGGTTGACACGAACCGCTTGCAGATATGTCCGACGTATGTTCGAATAAAGTGTGCGATGGCAAGCTCAAGCGTTGGACGCGCATGACGATGGGGTCCTGCCCGGCCTGACTCGCATACCCGGGTTGGTCCGGTCGGTTCGTACGCCGGAGTTCGCAGGGGTCACGTTCCACGAGGTGCGCGCCCGCAGTGTGCTCAACCGGGTGCCTGCGGCCGCTCGCCTCCCGTTCCAGTGGACGATCAACCCGTACCGCGGCTGCAGCCACGCGTGCGTCTACTGCCTCGCAGGTGATACTCCGATCCTGATGAGCGACGGCCGGCTCAAGCGGCTGGCCGACATTCGAGTTGGCGACACCGTCATCGGCACCGAACGGACGGGGCGTCGCCGCCAGTACCGGCCGACCGACGTCCATGCTCACTGGTCGACAACGCGGCCGGCCGTGCAGGTGGTCCTCGAGGACGGCACGGCGTTGGTGGCCAGCCCCGATCACCGGTTCTTGACCACACGCGGCTGGCAGCAGGTCGCCGAGCTGACGCTGACCGACCAGTTTGTCGGCTCGGCAGCGCTGCGCCATGTGCCGAGGCATTCGCGCAAGCGCAGGGTCGCGGGTGCGACGGTCACCAGCGAACCCGGCCTTCGGCTGGTGTCGATCGGCCCGGTCGGTCCTGATCGCGAAATGTTCGATATAACCACCGGCACCGGCGATTTCGTCGCTAACGGCGTAATCTCGCACAACTGCTTCGCCCGGGGCACGCACTCGTGGCTAGAGCTCGACACGGGCACCGGCTTCGACTCAGAGATCGTCGTGAAGGTCAACGCACCAGACGTGGTGGCCCGCGAACTCAGCCGGGCGTCGTGGACGCGTGAGCACGTGGCGCTGGGCACCAACACCGACCCGTACCAGCGGGCCGAGGGCCGCTACCGGCTGATGCCGGGCATCATCAATGCCCTCGTCGCGTCAGGCACGCCGTTCTCGATCCTGACCAAGGGCACACTGCTGCGCCGTGACCTGGCGCTGCTGACGGCCGCCGCCCGCGAAGTTCCGGTCCGCCTCGCGGTGTCGGTGGCGATCTACGACGAGGATCTGCACGCCAACCTCGAGCCGGGCACGCCCTCGCCACGAGCCAGGCTGGACCTGGTGCGGGCGATCCGCGACGCCGGATTCGACTGCGGCGTTCTGCTGGCCCCGGTGCTGCCGCATTTGACCGACTCGGCGGAGCAATTAGACGCGGCGGTCTGTCAGCTGGCCGCTGCGGGCGCCACCAGCGTCACGCCCATTGCGCTGCACCTACGCCCGGGGGCTCGGGAGTGGTTCATGGCGTGGCTGAGCCGTGAGCGGCCGGAGCTGGTTCCGGCGTACGAGCAGTTGTACCGGCGCGGCGCGTACGCGCCGGCGGCCTACGGTGACCGCCTGAGCGCCCGGCTAAAACCCATGCTGGCGCGACATGGGCTGGATCGGTCCGCGCGTGGCCAGGCTCGTGGCCTGGACGAGAACAGCAGCGCTCGCCCCGCGGACCCTGAGCGTCCATCCGCAGAGCAGCTCAAGCTCATGTGACGTCCGCTTGGACGCCGAATATCCACTGGTTCGGCGCGCAGTCGGAGGGTTACATAGGATCGGGACGCCCAACTCGCACCGTGAACTCGAAGGGAACCTCGTGCTTCGGACCCATTCGGCGGGAGAACTCCGCGCCGAGCATGCCGGCCAGACTGTCACGCTTACCGGCTGGATCGCGCGCCGGCGCGATCATGGGGGAGTGGCGTTCCTGGATCTTCGTGACGCCTCCGGCATCGCACAGGTCGTCATCCGGGACGAGGCGGTAGCCCACGGGCTGCGTAATGAGTTCTGCGTCAAGGTGATCGGTACGGTCGCCCGGCGCCCAGCGGGCAACGAGAATCCAGCGCTGCCCACCGGAGAGATCGAGGTCATCGCCGAGGCCGTTGACGTGCTGAACGAGGCGGCCCCCCTGCCGTTCCAGCTCGACGAGCACGTCGAGATCGGCGAGGAGGTCCGGCTTCGCCACCGGTACCTCGACCTGCGCCGCCCAGGGCCGGCCGCCGCGCTTCGGCTGAGGTCCAGGGTCAACCAAGCGGCTCGCGAGGTGTTGCTCGCGCACGACTTCGCCGAGATCGAGACGCCGACGTTGACCCGCAGCACACCGGAGGGCGCTCGCGACTTCGTCGTACCTGCGCGCCTGCGGCCCGGTTCGTGGTACGCATTGCCGCAGTCTCCTCAGCTCTTCAAGCAGCTGTTGATGGTGGCCGGCTTCGAGCGCTATTTCCAGATCGCGCGCTGCTACCGCGACGAGGACTTCCGCGCCGACCGCCAGCCCGAGTTCACCCAGCTCGATATCGAGATGAGCTTCGTGGACCAGGACGACGTGATCGCGCTGTCCGAGGAGATCGTCGCAGCACTGTGGAAGCTCGTCGGTTACGACATCCCGCGGCCCATCCCGCGACTGACGTTCCGCGAGGCGATGGACCGGTACGGCTCAGACAAACCCGACCTGCGATTCGGGATAGAACTCACCGAGGTCACGTCGCACTTCGCGGACACCACATTCCGGGTGTTCCAGGCGCCGTACGTCGGCGCAGTGGTGCAGCCGGGAGGGGCGTCGCAGACCCGAAAGGAACTCGACGGCTGGCAGGAGTGGGCACGTGCTCGCGGAGCGCGTGGGCTTGCGTACGTGTTGGTCGGGCAGGACGGCGCGCTGAGCGGGCCGGTGGCCAAGAACCTGAGTGAAAAGGAGCAGGCGGGCCTGGCCGAGCTCGTCGGCGCCGGACCTGGTGACGCGATCTTCTTCGCTGCGGGATTCCGGAAGCCGTCCCAGGCGCTGCTCGGCGCCGCGCGAGCGGAGATTGGCCGCCGGGCCGGCCTGATCGACGAGAGCGCCTGGTCGTTCGTGTGGGTCGTGGACGCACCGCTGTTCGAGCCGGTCTCGGAAACCGACGACGTGGCCGTGGGCTCAGGTGCGTGGACGGCCGTACACCATGCGTTCACGTCTCCGAAGCCGGAGTTCATGGACACCTTCGACACCGACCCTGGATCGGCGCTGGCATACGCGTACGACCTGGTGTGCAACGGCACCGAGATCGGCGGCGGGTCGATCCGTATTCACCGGCGTGACGTTCAGGAACGGGTGTTCCGGGTGATGGGCCTGACGCCCGAGCAGGCGCAGGAAAAGTTCGGCTTCTTGCTGGACGCGTTCAAGTACGGCGCGCCTCCGCACGGCGGCATCGCGTTCGGCTGGGACCGCGTCGTCGCACTGCTGGCCGGGTCGGACTCGATCCGCGACGTCATCGCGTTCCCCAAGACAGGCAACGGCTACGACCCGCTCACCGCTGCGCCCGCGCCGATCACCCCGGAGCAGCGTGCCGAGGCAGGTGTCGACGTGATGCCTGAGGAGGACTCTGCGGGCTAGAACGGGGACTGTCAGTCACCCCGCCTCAAGCTCGTGAGCCGGCTGGAGTTCGGCTCGGGTGCGGTGGCGATGAGGTATGAGCCGAGACACATGTTGGATCCGCAAGCCGTCAGCCGAGCTCGCTGAAGAACTCCCACATCGTCTCGCTGGCCCACAACGGCTCGCGATCGTCAGCGCTGCCGAACCACACGTGGCCCTGATCAGCCACGACATGGACGCGGAACGGTTCGCCACCGCACGTGAAGGCCAAGGTCGTGACACCGGCTGGCGGCTCACCGGGGTCGGCCTCGTCGCAACCGACGCCGCTGCGCCACGCCTCGAGCATGTCCAAGCCAAGTGACGCCCGCGAATCGGATTCGCCGATGAAGGCGACAACGGGCACGGGCGCGGCGACGTCATCGATGACCTCGGCCACCGATCCCGTGCCTGAAGGCGTCACAGCGGCAACTCCGGATATGAGATCAGGCAAGCTCAGGGCCGACACGATGGCCATGTCGGCGCCGTTGGAGAAGCCTGTGACGTAGATCCGGTCGGGATCGGCACCCCACGAGTCGACGAGGTCGCCGATCAAGGCTTCGACATAATCCACGTCGCGCCCGCCGGCCTCCGGCTCCCATCGCTGGTCCTCGCCCCGGGGAAAGACGGCCAGAAAACCCATCTCGTCAGCCAGGGTCGCTAGCTCAGATTCTCGACTGATCGTGTCTGGCGAACCGGGCATGCCATGGAAGGCGAGAACCGCTGGGGCGAGCGGCCGCAGATCTGAACCCGGCGGCGCGTAGATGTCGTAGCTCCGCTCTCCAACCTCGACCTCGACGTGATACGTGCCGGCGGACGGGTCAGCGGGCGAGGAGGTTGCGCGCGAATCCGCCTCGTCGGCATCCGAGCAGCCGCCGGCAACGACGCAAGCGATGAACCAGCAGACCGCCCAGGCCCGAGTTATGCGTGTCACCTCGTCGTTGTACGCCTTATCGCCGCCCAGTTGCAAGATCGAAAGAAATTGACTTGCCGGGCAGCTCGTTCGGATGGCACTGTGAAAGCGATGTTCAGCTGACACCTGTGTCCGGCCCGCGCCCGAGGCTACGCCCGGCGGGCTCCGATCGACTCTCACGTGAGGTCGTCAGGTGTCTCAGTTTTCCGCAGTCAATCTCTTCCACGGCTACCAAGGCCGGATCGTCCTTAGCGGTTTGGATGTCGTGGCCGGTGCCGGTGAAAGGCTCGGCCTGGTCGGTCAGAACGGCGCCGGGAAGTCCACCCTCCTGCGCATCGTCGCCGGGCGTGAGCGGCCGGACGGCGGCGAGGTCGTCTGGCAAGGAGACGTTGGGTACCTCGCGCAGGAACCCGAGCTGCCGGCGGGCCGCACCATCGGTGACGCCGTCGACGCCGCCCTAGCACGGTTCCGCACGCTCGAGCACCGCATGCGTGCACTCGAACACCGCATGGCCCGTGGTGAGGACGTCCTGGCCGAGTATGGCGAAGAGCTCGCCGAGTACGAGGACCATGACGGCTGGTCGGCGGATGCGCGCGCGGCCAAGGCGCTGGGCGGCCTCGGCCTCGGCGACCTGCCTCAGGAACGGCCGGTCGACACACTGTCCGGCGGGCAGCGAGCCCGGCTGGCGCTCGCCCTGGTGCTCGTCCGCGCCCCGGAGATCTTGCTGCTGGACGAGCCGACGAACCACCTCGACGAGGATGCCCTGGCCTACCTGGAAGCCGCCTTGCGTGAGCGCAGTGGAATCTTGGTGACCGCCTCACACGACCGGGCTTTTCTCGATGCCGTATGCACGACGATCCTCGACTTGGACCCGTCATTCACAGTTAATGCGGACGGCAGCCCCGCCGTCGGCCCGGCTCGTTACACCGGCGCATACTCGGAGTACCTGGCCGGAAAGGCAGCCGCCCGGGCGCGCTGGGAGCAGGCCTACGCCGCCTGGACCGACGAGGTGAACGTACTGCAGGCGGCGGTCAAGCAGACTGCACGGCACGTCGGCCACTCGAACCGGGCGCCGCGCGACAACGACAAGTTCGCGCCGCATTTCTTCGCGCAGCGCTCTGACGCCGCCGTAGCCCGGCGAGTGCGTGACGCCGAGAACCGGCTGGCGCGGCTACGCGAGCTGCGTGTGCCCAAACCGCCCAAAGCACTGGAATTCTCGGCGGTCCTGACGTCCAACGTCCCCACCGGCATGCTGATCTCTGGCCGGGATATCGACCTGCCCGGCCGCCTCCACATCGACGCCGTCGACGTCAGCGCAGACACCCGCTTGCTTGTCACCGGGCCGAACGGTGCCGGCAAGTCGACTCTCCTAGCCGTGCTCGCCGGCGCTTTGACACCAGAGCATGGCCGGGTCATGGTCGCCCGGGGGTTGCGCATCGGTTGGCTGCCGCAGGAGGGTGGCTTTGCTGACCCGACCGCGACCGCACTCCAGGTCTTCGCCGCCGGCCGCCCTGGTGTGCCGGAAGACCACCAAGGCGACCTGGTCGGTCTCGGCCTGTTGCCGCCCCGCGATGTGCACACTCCGGTCGGGCGCCTGTCCATAGGCCAACAGCGGCGACTCGCCCTGGCCCGGCTGTTGACCGCTGGCCCCCAGGTGCTGCTACTGGACGAACCGACCAACCACCTCTCGCTAACACTGGTAGAGGAATTGGAGCAAGCCGTGCTGGGTTCGAAGCTGCCCGTCGTCGCCGTATCGCACGACCGCTGGCTCCGCCGGCGCTGGACCGGCGACGAGCTACGCCTGCCCACTGACTGATAGGTGTAGACACATGCCAATCTCGCCGTACATCCGCAAGATGCGTGAGTCGATCGGGCGGGAGTTGCTCCTCGTGCCGTCCGTGGCCGTTCTGCCACGCGACCGTGACGGTCGAATCCTGCTGGTCAAACAGGCCGACACCGGTAGGTGGGCGACCATCGGTGGTTCGGTCGAGGTGGACGAGGATCCGGCGGTTGCGGCCGTCCGCGAAGCCGCCGAGGAGGCGGGTGTCGACGTCAGGCTTACCCGCCTACTAACGGCGGTTGGCGGTCCAGAGTTTCGGATCACGTACCCGAACGGCGACCGGACGGCGTATGTGAGCATCGTGTACGAGGCCGAGGTCGTGGGCGGATCACCCCGGCCCGACTACGACGAAACTGTCGATGTGGCTTGGTTCGAGCTTGACGCCCTGGCTGCGATCGAGCTCGGAGACTTCGCGCGTCACATGTTCATCAGGCTGGGGCTGGACGGTCATGGGGGTGCGGCGCAACCTCTGTAGCAGCGCGGCGTCACGGCCCGACCACACCAAGCTTCCATAATGCTGCTGATCGCCTGCACCGAGCTTCCATGATGTCGTCCTGGCGACACCGAGCTTCCGTGGTGCGGGTCGAAGGCGACACTGAGCTTCCACGGTGCAAATCACGGCTCTGCGGTCGGCTAGCCTCGTACAAATGAACGACGACGGCGCGCTCTTCGAGGTCAGAAGTCCAGGATCAGCCCCGCCGCCGGGCTCCCTGGCCGGCGCCGAAGCGGACTACGTGGGCGCGCCACTGGCGGTCCGCATGCGACCGCAGTCACTGGACGAGATCATCGGCCAGGACCACCTGCTTCGCGAGGGCTCGCCGCTGCGCCAGCTCGTGGAGCACGATCAGTCGATGGCTCTGGTGCTCTGGGGACCGCCTGGCACGGGCAAAACCACCCTGGCGTACGTCGTCAGCCGAGCTACCAAGCGCCGCTTCGTCGAGTTGTCGGCGGTCACCGCGGGAGTGAAGGACGTCCGGACGGTGATGGACCAGGCGCGCAAAGAGCTGGTCCGCACCGGAACCGGGACGGTGCTGTTCGTTGACGAGGTGCACCGGTTCTCCAAGACCCAGCAGGACGCATTGTTGCCCGGCGTGGAGAACCGCTGGGTTTCTCTCGTGGCCGCGACCACTGAGAACCCGTTCTTCGCCCTCATCAGCCCCCTGCTGTCACGATCGCTGCTGCTGACCTTGGAGCCACTGTCCGATGACGACATCGATCAGGTGGTCACCAGGGCCCTCGAGGACGAGCGCGGCCTGAACGGATCGGTGACGCTGGCCGACGATGCGCGCGAGCACCTCGTCCGCCTAGCCGGCGGCGACGCACGGCGGGTGCTCACCTACCTGGAGGCGGCGTCGAACGCCGCCGAGCAGCGCGACGACCACACCATCGACCTGCCCACGGCCGAGCGCGCCGTCGACCGGGCCGCTGTTCGTTATGACCGGGCCGGCGACCAGCACTACGACGTCACCAGCGCACTGATCAAATCGATCCGGGGCAGCGATGCCGACGCGGCCCTGCATTACCTGGCCCGGATGGTCGAAGCGGGAGAGGACCCACGGTTCCTGGCCCGCCGCCTGGTGATCCTGGCCAGTGAGGACATCGGACTGGCCGATCCCAACGCTTTGCAGACAGCCGTCGCCGCCGTGCAGGCGGTCCAACTCATCGGCTGGCCGGAGGCGCAGATCACCCTTGCCCACGCGGTCATCGCGCTCGCTCTTGCGCCCAAGTCGAACAGTGTCGTCAAGGCCATCGCGGCGGCAGCGAGCGACGTCCGAGCCGGGTTGATCGGCCCGGTGCCGCCGCAGCTGCGCGACGCTCACTACGCCGGTGCAAAGCGCCTGGGCCACGGCACGTCCTATGCGTACGCGCACGACGATCCGCGGGGAGTCGTCGAGCAGCAGTATGCACCGGACGTCGTCGCGGACAAACAGTATTACCAGCCGGGCACGAGGGGTGCCGAACGCGATTACGCTGAGCGGTACGCCCGGCTCCGCAAGATCGTCCGCGGAGAACAGGGCGGCACTGCTAGCAGTACCGGCTAGCACCTCGGTGAGTGCCCGGGGCAGGACCGAGGCGCGGTAGGGTCGGACGCTGGTAATCATCCAGGCGAGGAGGCAGGCAAGACATGTCCGTCGGCGAGATCGCAGCGCTGCTGGCCGCAGCCGCCTTCATCGCGCTCGTGGCGCTGCTGGCCGTCCCCATCCTCAAGCTCGGCAAGACCGTCGACGAACTGACCGAGACGGTTCGCGACCTGCGCCGCGAGCACGTCAGCAAAACCGCCCTCACGGTCGACGAGACCAACGAGCTGCTCGCGTCGGCCAACGTTCAGCTGCACCGCGTGGACGCGATCACATCCAACGCGCAGACGGTCACCGGAAACGTCGCGGCCATGTCGTCATTGTTCGCCGCCACGCTCGGCGGTCCGATGGTGCGAACCGCCGCCTTCACGTACGGCGTCCGGCGAGCGCTTTCGGACCGGCGTGCCCGCCGCGAGGGCCGGCGGAGGCGGCGATGAAGCGCATCTTCTGGATCGCGCTCGGCGCTACAGCGGGCATACTCGTCGCCCGGCAGATCACCAAGACGGCGCGCAACTTCACACCGGACGGAGCGGCCGATCGGGTCGCCACGGCGCTGGGCGGACTGGGCCAGGCGTTCCGCGAGTTCGCCGACGACGTCAAAGCGGGTATGGCAGAGCGCGATATCGAGCTGCGTGAGGCCCTGGGCATTGCCGACAATGGCGGCGCGGCCGAGTTCGACCCCGAGCGGCTGCAGCGCACCTTCGACAACGACTACTCGAGAGGCACCTGAGACAATGGAGACGGCCGAGATCCGGCGCCGCTTCCTGGACCATTTCGAGCGCGCCGGGCATACCGTGGTGCCCAGCGCCTCGCTGGTCTCACCCGATCCGACGCTGCTGTTCACCGTCGCCGGCATGGTGCCGTTCATTCCCTACCTGACCGGCCAGGAGACCCCGCCGTACAAGCGGGCGGCGAGCGTGCAGAAATGCGTGCGGACCCTCGACATCGAAGAGGTCGGCAAGACGACCCGGCACGGCACCTTCTTCCAGATGAACGGCAACTTCTCGTTCGGCGACTACTTCAAAGAAGGTGCCATCACCTACGCCTGGGATCTGATCACCAAGTCCCAGGCCGACGGCGGGTACGGGTTCGATCCCGACAAGATCTGGGTGACGGTCTACTACGACGACGACGAAGCCGCCGGGCTGTGGAAGCGCATCGCCCACCTGCCGGACGAACGGATCCAGCGGCGCGGCAAGAAGGACAACTACTGGCACACCGGCCAGCCCGGCCCGGGTGGCCCGTGCTCGGAGATCTACGTCGACCGCGGACGGGAATACGGCCCGGACGGCGGGCCGATCGTCGACGAAGACCGGTTCCTGGAGATCTGGAACCTCGTCTTCATGCAGGAGGCGATCACCGACGTCAAGGCCAAGGACGAGTTCCGCATCCTCGGGGATCTGCCCAACAAGAACATCGACACCGGCATGGGCCTCGAGCGCGTCGCGTACCTGCTCCAGGGGGTCGACAACCTCTACGAGATCGATCAGGTGATGCCGGTCATCGACCGCGCGGCCGAACTCGCCAACAAGAAGTACGGCCGGCACGCCAAGGATGATCCGGGTTTCGACGACGACGTCCGCCTTCGGGTCATCGCCGACCACGTCCGCAGCGCCCTGATGCTCATCGGCGACGGCGTGCGGCCGTCGAACGAGGCGCGCGGCTACGTCGTGCGGCGCCTGCTGCGGCGCAGCGTGCGAGCCATGCGCCTGCTCGGGGTGGACGAGCCGACCCTGCCTGAGTTGCTGCCGGTCAGCAAGGACGCGATGAAGGCTGCGTATCCGGAACTGGAGCGCGAGTTCGATCGGATCTCTCAGACCGCATACGCCGAGGAGGATGCGTTCCGGCAGACGCTGCGCACCGGCACGCAGATCTTCGACACGGCCGTAGCCCAGACCAAGGGTGCGGGCAGTCCCGCGCTGGCCGGAGATACGGCGTTCAAGCTGCACGACACTTACGGCTTCCCGATCGACCTGACCCTCGAGATGGCGGCCGAACAGGGGCTGTCCGTCGACGAGGGCGAGTTCCGCCGGCTGATGGCCGAGCAGCGCCAGCGGGCCAAGGAGGACGCGCGGCGCAAGAAGACCGGTGCGGTCGACCTGTCGGTGTACCGCGGGCTTGCGGACGAACTCGGCCGACCCGTCGAGTTCACCGGGTACAACGAGGTGACGACGTCCGGGACGGTCCGTGGCCTGCTCGTCAGTGGCTCGGAGAGCGTAGAGGCCGAGGAGGGCGACGAGATCGAACTCGTCCTCGACCGCACTCCCTTCTACGCCGAAGGCGGCGGGCAACTCGCCGACCAGGGCGTGATCGAGGTTCCGAGCGGACGGATCGAGGTGCTGGACGTCCAGTCACCGATCACCGGGCTTATCGTGCACCGGGCCCGCGTCCTTTCCGGATCGGTCGCAGTCGGTGCCGAGGCGCATGGACTCGTAGACATCGACCGGCGCCGCTCTATCTCCCGGTCGCACACGGCGACGCACATGGTGCACAAGGCGTTCCGCGAGGCGCTCGGCGAGACGGCAACGCAGGCTGGTTCGGAGAACTCTCCCGGGCGGTTCCGGTTCGACTTCGCAGCGACCGGTGCGGTCCCGGCCAGCGTCCTGGCCGATGTCGAGGCGCGCGTCAACGAACTGCTCTCGGCGGACCTGCCCGTCCACGCGGAGATCATGAGCCAGCGCGAAGCGATCGCCGCGGGTGCGCTCGCGCTATTCGGCGAGAAGTACGGCGACCAGGTGCGGGTGGTGTCGGTCGGCGAGTGGGCGCGCGAGCTGTGCGGTGGCACGCATGCGCGCCGGTCCGGTCAACTCGGCCTGGTCAAGCTGCTGAGCGAATCATCGATCGGCCAGGGCGTACGCCGGGTCGAGGCCCTTGTCGGAGTCGATGCGTACAAGTTCCTCGCCCGTGAGCACATCCTGGTCAACCAGCTCACCGAGGCGCTGAAAGTCCGGCCGGACGAGCTGCCGGACCGGGTCAACTCGATCGTGACCCAGCTGCGGGACGCGCAGCGCGAGATCGACCGGATCCGACGGTCCCAACTGCTTGCCGGCGCGGGTGCCCTGGCCGATGGCGCTCACGATGTAGGCGGCACGCTCGTGGTAACCCACCAGGTGCCGGACGGCTCGGCGAACGGCGACGACATGCGCACCCTCGCACTCGACGTGCGGGGCCGGCTGCCCGCGGACCGGCCCGGAGTGGTCGCGGTCGCAGGCGTGGCCGGCGAGCGTCCACTCGTCGTCGTTGCGGTCAACGACGCTGGCCGCAGCGCCGGTCTCAAAGCCGGTCAGCTGGTGCGGATCGCGGCGCAGGCGCTCGGTGGTGGTGGCGGCGGCAAGGACGACGTCGCACAGGGCGGCGGCGCGGACCCCAGCAAGGTAGGTGCCGCGCTCGGCCAGATCGAGCAGGCGATCAGCGCCGCCGCAGCAGGGGAACGTTGAGCCTGCGACCGGGGGTCCGGCTCGGGGTGGACGTGGGGACCGTCCGCATCGGAGTGGCGGTATCCGATCCTGGCGGCGTGCTGGCCACGCCGGTCGAGACGGTCGCCCGCGGGCGCGGTGATGTGCGCCGAATCGCGGAGTTGGCCACCGAACACGACGCGATCGAGGTGGTCGTCGGATTGCCCCGGTCGTTGTCCGGCGGCGAAGGGCCGGCGGCGGAGGCAGCACGGGGGTTCGCTCAGCGCCTGGCCCGCCATGTGGCACCATGCCCAGTACGGCTAGTCGATGAGCGGTTGAGCACGGTGAGCGCAGGTCGAGCGATGCGCGCCAGCGGGGTTTCAAGCCGCGAAGCCCGGGGGACGATCGACCAGGCGGCGGCGGTAGTGATCCTGCAAGATGCGTTGGATTTCGAGCGAACCTCGGGACGCGCACCCGGCGAGACGGTGCAACTGGAGCGATGAGCTACTTCGACGAGCTGACCGACCACGAGACTTATACGCCCCGTCGTGAGCGCCGGCGCAGGCGACGCAAGCGCCGCGGATTCGGATCGTTCCTCGCCGTCGTGCTCTCGGTCGCGGTGGTCGGCGGCATCGCCTACGGCGCGGTGACGGTCGGCCGTGAGTGGCTGGGTGATCTGTTCGCCGGGCCGGCCGACTACGAGGGACCCGGCCAGGGGTCGGTCGACGTGACAATCCCGTCGGGCGCCACGATCCGCCAGATCGGCAACATCCTGGTGGACGTCGACGTCGTCGCGAGCGCCGACGCGTTCGTCAACGCGGCCCAGGAGCACCCCGAGGGGCTCAACATCCAGGCCGGCGACTACACGTTGCAGCAGCATATGAAGGCCTCTGACGCGGTGGAGGCGTTGCTGACGGCGACGATGATCGTTGACCGGGTGACGATCCCGGAGGGATTCCGTACCGAGCAGGTGGTGGCGCGGATCGCGGAAGAGACCGAGTTCACCGAGGAAGAACTCACCGCGGCCATCGAACGCGCACCCGAGCTCGGCCTGCCGGAGTACGCGGAGGAGCAGACCGAAGGTTTCCTCTTCCCGGCCACGTACGACATCCGTCCGGACACCACCGCGGAATCGCTGATCCAGTCGATGATCTCCCGGTTCAACCGGGCGGCCGAGGAGGTGGATCTCGCCGCGCGTGCCGACGCCGCCGGGTACACCCCGCTCGAAGCGGTCACCATCGCCAGCATCATCCAGCGCGAGGTCCGCCACAACGAGGACATGGCACACGTCGCAGAGGTCATCTACAACCGGCTGTCCGGGGAGTGCGCGGCCAACGGTGTACCGGAAGCCCGGCTGCAGATGGACTCCACCGTGCACTACGCGCTGAACTCCTACGAGTCGGTGTTCACCACCGAGGAGCAGCGGAAGACCGACTCGCCGTACAACACGTACCGCCACGGCGGCCTGCCGCCAGGCCCGATTGCCATGCCGGGTGAGGAAGCGCTCAACGCCGCGCTCGACCCGTCCGGTGCGGACTTCTGCTACTTCGTCACCGTCGATCTGGAGAGCGGAGAGACGAAGTTCGCGGTCACCGAGGCGGAGCACCAGGCCAACGTGGCCGAGTCACGGTCGTGACCACCTCCGATTCGGTGCGCCGGCGGTGCGGCGTGCTGGGCTCGCCGATATCGCACTCTCTCTCGCCGCTGCTGCACCGCGCCGCATACGAGCACCTGGGCCTGGACTGGTCGTATACGGCGCACGAGGTGCGTGAGGATGAACTCAGCGGATTCGTCGCCACCCTCGATCTGTCCTGGCGCGGCCTGTCGCTGACGATGCCGCTCAAACGAGTTGCCCTGGAGGTGGCGGCGCGGGCCAGCGACCTCGCCGTTCAGGTCGGTGCGGCCAACACACTGGTGCACGAGGAGGACGGGTCGTGGTCGGCGCACAATACCGATGTTCCGGGGTTGACCGCCGCGATCCAACGCCGCCGGCCGGGCGTGACCGAGGCCGCCTGCATCTGGGGTGGTGGCGCGACGGCGGCCAGTGCAGTGGCCGCCATCGCCCAACTGGGCGCCGCAGAGATCCACCTGCATGTCCGCGAGACCCGGCGGGCCGAGGCACCGCTCGCGGTTGCCCGGCGGCTGGGGATGCCTGTCGTGATCCTCGGGTGGCAGGTCGCCGAGCAATGCGCGGCCGCGGACGTCGTCGTGTCCGCCGTCCCGGCAGGAGTCGCGGACCCGCTCGCCGAGCCGCTGGCCGATACCGCCGCACCGCACCGGTTGCTGTTCGACGTGGTCTACGACCCGTGGCCGACACCGATCGCTGCCGCATGGGAGAAGCAGGGCGGCGCGGTGGCCAGTGGCTTGGACCTGCTCGTGCACCAGGCGGTCGGCCAACTCGCCTTAATGACCGGGCATGACGTGCCCCCGAGCCTGTTGCACGCGGCGATCCGGTGACCGTCGTCATAGTGGCTGCTGTCGGGATCGCCGCCGGGGCCGTGCTTCCGTGGGTCATCGCCCGCCTGCCAGATCGTCCGGCCGAAGCGGGGGAGTCTGCCCGGACTCCTTACCGGATCCTTGCCGAAGTGCCCAAGCTGGGCTGGTTCCTTAGCGCAGCGACGGCCCTCACGTGGGCGGCGGTGGCCGGCGGCGGGGTAGCACCGATGGCGGCCCTGCCGGCGTACTTGTACGTAATGTGGCTGGGCGTCGCCATGTCGTACGTCGACATTCGGGAGCACCGCCTGCCGGACTGGTTGACGTACTCGGCGTTTGCCGGCGCGGCACTCTTGCTCGCCGTGGCGGCCGGGGTAAACGGTGAATGGGAGGCCTACGGGCGCGCGTGGCTCAGTGCCGCCGTCATGACCGCCGGCTACTTCGTCCTGGCCATGCTGCGCCCCGGAGAGCTGGGTCTCGGTGACGTCAAACTGGCCGCGTCGCTCGGGCTGCTGGTCGGGTGGATCGGTTGGGGACACGTCATGCTCGGTGCGTTCGCGGGTTTCCTGCTCGGCGGAGTGTTCTCGCTTGTGCTGCTGACGACCGGACGGGCCACCCGGCGCAGCCAAATTCCATTCGGGCCGTTCATGCTGGCCGGTGCCCTCGTGGCGGTGGCCTGGGGGAGCACCATCCTGGCTGCCTACGCCTGACCCCGACGCGGCTGATCAACACGACTGGGTGAAAGGATTGGGCATGCTCCGATGGCTCACTGCGGGGGAGTCCCACGGTCCGGCCCTGATTGCGACGCTCGAAGGCCTGCCCGCTGGTGTCGAGATAACCACTCAAGCGGTGGCGGCCGCACTATCGCGCCGGCGGCTCGGTTACGGGCGGGGCGCCCGGATGACGTTCGAGCGGGACGAGGTCAGCTTCCTCGGCGGGGTGCGGCACGGGCGGACGCTCGGCGGACCGATCGCCGTCCACATCGCCAACACCGAGTGGCCGAAGTGGGAGCAGGTGATGAATCCGGACCCGGTCGATCCCGCCGAACTCGAGGGGCTGGCGCGTAACGCACCGCTCACCCGCCCGCGTCCCGGTCATGCTGATCTGGTGGGAATGCAGAAGTACGGGTTCGACGAGGCTCGCCCCGTACTCGAGCGGGCCAGCGCTCGCGAGACGGCCGCGCGAGTTGCGCTCGGTACCGTGGCGGCCGCATTTCTTGATCAGGCGGCGGGCATCCGGCTGGTCGCCCACACGGTGGCCGTGGGGACGGTCTCTGCGCCGGCGGACGCCGTCCCAGTGCCGGAGGACGTCAACCGGCTCGACGACGATCCGCTGCGCTGTCTCGACCCTCAAGCAAGCGCCGCGATGGTGGCCGAGGTCGACAAAGCACACGCCGAGGGCGACACGCTCGGCGGCATCGTCGAGGTCGTCGGCTACGGACTGCCGCCGGGGCTCGGCAGTCACGTGCACTGGGACCGCCGTCTGGATTCCCGGCTGGCAGGGGCGCTGATGGGCATCCAGGCCATCAAAGGTGTCGAAGTCGGCGACGGATTCGAGCTGGCCCGCACGCGCGGATCGGCGGCTCACGACGAGATCGTCCCGTCGGAAGACGGGCCGCGGCGGGCGTCCGGCCGCTCCGGCGGCACGGAGGGCGGCATGTCCACCGGCGAGCTGCTGCGGGTGCGCGCGGCGATGAAACCGATCTCGACCGTTCCGCGTGCCCTGCGCACCATCGACACGGCGACGGGCGAGCCCGCCACTGCACATCACCAGCGGTCCGACGTCTGCGCCGTGCCGGCTGCCGGCGTGGTCGCCGAGGCGGTGGTCGCGCTCGTGCTGGCCGACGCGGTGCTGGAGAAGTTCGGCGGCGACTCTGTGGCCGAGACCTCCCGAAACCGTCGCGCTTACCTCGATGCCCTGCCCGAGCCGCTGGCGGTGCGGACGTGAATCGGCAGGTAGTGATCGTCGGGCCGCCGGGTGCCGGCAAGACCACCGTCGGCCGGCTGTTGGCCGGCAAACTCGGCGGTCACCTGCGTGACACCGACGCGGACGTCGAGCGCACCGCCGGCAAGCCGATCAGTGACATCTTCATCGAAGACGGCGAGGCGGCGTTCCGGGGACTCGAACGCACTGCCGTCGCCGCCGCCCTCGACGAGCATGACGGGGTCGTCGCGCTAGGTGGGGGAGCCGTGCTTGACCCGGGAACCCGCGAGCTGCTGTCCACCCGCCGCGTGGTGTTCCTCGACGTGGGCCTGGCTGACGCCGCCTCGCGAGTCGGGCTCAACCGCGACCGGCCGCTGCTGATCGCCAACCCGCGTGCCCAGTTGAAGAAGCTGATGGACGAGCGCCGGCCGCTGTACCAGCAGGTGGCGACGATCACGGTGGTCACGTCCGGGCGCACGCCGGAAGAGGTGGCCGACGAGGTGCTTGGTCATGTCGACTGAGCCGACGCGCATCACGGTGGGCGGCGAGCGCTCCTACCAGGTCGTGGTCGGAACAGACCTGCGGAGCGAACTGCCGGCAATGCTGGGCGAGGCCGCCATGCGGGTCGCCGTCATCTGCTCGCAGGGGCTTCGCGCCACCGGACAAGCGGTCCTGGACAGCCTGCGCGCGGGCGGTTACGAGGCATACGTCATCGACGTCCCCGACGCCGAGGGCGCCAAGACAGCCGAGGTCGCCGCGTCGTGCTGGTCGGCGCTGGGACAGATGGGCATGACCCGCTCCGATGCCATCGTCGGCGTCGGAGGCGGCGCCACCACCGACCTGGCCGGGTTCGTGGCCGCGACCTGGCTTCGAGGGGTGCGGTGCGTCTTGATGCCGACGACTGTGCTGGGCATGGTTGATGCTGCCGTGGGCGGCAAGACCGGCATCAACACCGGCGAGGGCAAAAATCTTGTCGGCGCCTTCTACCTACCAGCCGGCGTCGTTTGTGATCTGGCCACGCTCGAGTCGCTGCCCAGGAATGAGTACGTCACCGGGCTGGCAGAGGTGGTCAAGGCCGGATTCATCGCCGATCCGACAATTCTGGATCTCATCGAATCCGACCCGGCGGGGGCCGCGGACCCGGGCGGACCGCACACCCGCGAGCTGATCGAGCGTTCGGTGCGGATGAAGGCGGAGATAGTAGCCGCCGACCTCCGCGAATCCGGACTGCGCGAGATTCTCAACTACGGGCACACTCTCGGCCACGCGATAGAGAAGGTCGAACGGTACCGGTGGCGGCACGGCGCGGCGATTTCGGTCGGGATGGTTTTCGCCGCCGAGTTGGGCCGGGTGGCCGGCCGACTCGACGACGGCACCGCTGACCGGCATCGGGCCATCCTGGCATCGCTCGGCCTGCCAACCGCGTACCCGGCCGAGGCGTGGCCTGAACTGCTCGACGCGATGCGCGTGGACAAGAAGGCTCGAGGTGCAACCCTGCGTTTCGTCGTCCTGGACGGATTGGCCAAGCCAGGGATACTGGAGGGCCCGGAACCTCAGTTGCTGATGGCCGCCTACTCCGCGATCTCGCACTAGGAGCTGCACATGACCCGCGTGTTGGTGCTCAATGGGCCGAACCTGGCGCGCCTTGGCATCCGTGAACCAGATGTGTACGGATCTACGAACTTCAACGATCTGGTCAAGCAATGCCAGGAGACCGGGCGCGAGCTTGGGCTCGATGTCGATGTGCGGCAGACCGACGACGAGGCGGAGTTGGTCCGGTGGCTCCACGAGGCCGCCGATGCGAGTGCTCCCGTTGTGCTGAACCCGGCCGCGTTCACCCATTACTCGTACTCCGTGCGCGACGCCTGCGCCCAACTGACCGCACCGCTCGTCGAGGTGCACCTCAGCAATCCGGCGGCCCGGGAGTCGTTCCGGCACACCAGCGTGATCGCCGGCGTCGCCACCGGCACGATCGCCGGGTTCGGCGCCGAGTCCTACCTGCTCGCCCTCCGCGCCGTCGCCAGGCTGGTGGCCGACCGATGAGTCACGCCATTCGCGCGGCGTCCGCAGCCGATGTCGATGCGATGGCCGAAGTGTGGGTGCTGGCCGACGGCAAGCGCCGGGCCGACATCGGACTGCCCGCCACGACCTCGATCGAGCAGGCCCGTCACCTCGTCGTCGACCGGCTCAGCCGCGCAGGGAGCTTTCCCGTCGTGGCCCGCGCCGGCGATCAGGTGATCGCCATGGCGATCGGTGTACCGGCGCGCGTCGACGACGGCGCGGGGTCCGAACCGATCCCGGAACTGCTGCACGTCTCGCTCGTCGCCGTCGTGCCGACCGCGTGGGGCCGCAGGCTGGCGTTGAAGGTGCTGATGACACTTCTGGATGACGCGCGGCTCGCGGGTTTCACCGCGGCGCAGGCGTGGACGCACGAGTCCAACGCCCGGGCTATCGCGCTGTACGAGCGCCTCGGCTTCTCACGAACCGGCCGGATGAAGGTCGACATCCACGGCGAAGTGATCGCGCACTGGCACCGGACCCTGACCTGACGAGTGCGATGTACTTGCTGCACGCCTTTGGCGCGCGGCGCGCGCAACCGCCGGCCACGTACCCTTGTGTCTCGTGCCCGAAATCCACGCTCAGCGTCGTCGCCGCCTGGCTGCCGCCGTCCAGCAGACCGGTGTCGACGCCGCCCTGATCACCCGCCTGGTCAACGTCCGGTACTTGACCGGCCTGGCCAGCAGCAACGCCGCCGTCCTGATCCGGCCCGACGGCGGCGCAGTGCTGGCGACCGACAGCCGGTACGTGACCGCAGCCAGGCAGATCGCTCCCGACATCGAGATCGCGTTAGAGCGAACTGTCGCGACGTCGCTGGCCGCACGAGCGGCCGGCGGTGGGACGATCAGGCTGGGGATCGAGGAACACGACGTGACGCTCGCGCTGGCCGAGGCGATCGGCAAAGCTGCGGACCAGGTCGAACTCGTCCACCTGGGCCGGCCGGTGGAGGATCTGCGCATCGCGAAGGACGACGACGAGCTGGCGATGATCCGTGAAGCGTGCGCGATCTCGTGCCGGGCGCTCGAGTACCTCTACGCTGCCGGTGGCTTCGCCGGGCGGACGGAGAAGGAGATCGCTCGTGATCTCGAGAACCGGATGTTCGGCCATGGAGCCGACGGGCCGGCCTTCGAGACCATCGTCGCGTCCGGGCCCAACAGCGCGATCCCGCACCACCGGCCCACCGATCGTGCCGTCGAGCGCGGCGACTTCCTGAAGATCGACTTCGGCGCCTTGTACCGCGGATACCACGCCGACTGCACCAGAACGTCGGTGGTGGGCGCGCAGCCGACGGAGTGGCAACGCGAGGTTTACGAGCTGGTCGCGACAGCTCAGCAGGCAGGCCGGGCGGCCCTGGCGCCAGGCGTGGAGTACGCGGCCGTCGATCGCGCGGCCCGCGAGCTGATCAAGGCGGCCGGCTACGGCGAACATTTCGGCCACGGGACCGGGCACGGCGTGGGGTTGGAGATCCACGAGGCCCCGACGATTGGCTACTCGGCAGAGGGTAAACTCGTCGATCGCACTTCCGTCACCGTCGAACCTGGCGTCTATGTACCCGGTCGAGGCGGTGTCCGCATCGAGGACACTCTCGTCGTCCGCGACGGTGCGGATCCGGAACTGCTCACCACGACGACCAAGGACCTGCTCGTTCTCGACGCATAGGCGAGCCTAACCTTAAGAAAGCGCATGGCTACAACCAACGACCTGAAGAACGGCCTGGTACTCAACCTCGACGGCCAGCTGTGGACCGTCATCGACTTCCAGCACGTCAAGCCCGGCAAGGGCGGCGCGTTCGTGCGTACCAAACTCAAGAACGTGCTGTCCGGCAAAGTCGTGGACAAGACCTTCAACGCTGGGGTGAAAGTAGACACTGCGACGGTTGACAGGCGCGAGATGACGTACCTGTACCGCGACGGCAACGACTTCGTCTTCATGGACACCCAGTCGTACGACCAGCTGTACGTGCCACAGTCCGTCGTCGGCGACGCCGAGCACTTCATGCTGGAGAACCAGGACGCCATTGTCGGCCTGCACGAGGGCACGGCGCTGTTCGTCGAACTCCCGGCGTCGGTCGTCCTGACCATCGATTACACCGAACCGGGCCTGCAGGGTGACCGGTCCAGCGGCGGCACCAAACCGGCCCGCCTGGACACCGGATACGAGATTCAGGTGCCGTTGTTCATCACCACCGGCGAGAAGGTCAAGGTCGACACCCGCGACGGCTCGTACCTCGGCCGAGCGTCCTAAGGCCGGCATGGCTGCCCGCACCAAGGCCCGCAAGCGGGCGCTCGACATCCTGTTCGAGGCCGAGATGCAGAGCATCGAGGTGTCGGTGACGCTTGCTCGGCGCCTGACGGCCGCCGATCCGCCGCTGAACGATTACACGGTCGCGCTGGTCGAAGGGATCATCGCGCACCGCGACCGGATCGACGAGCTGCTCTCGACCTATGCCGTGGACTGGACGCTGAATCGGATGCCCGCCGTCGACCGGAACGTCCTGCGGATCGGTGTGTACGAGATTCTCTACCGCGACGACGTGCCGGACGCGGTCGCGATCAGTGAGGCGGTCAACCTGGCCCGTGATCTGTCCACCGAGGAGTCACCGGGCTTCGTCAACGGCCTGCTCGGCAGGATCGCGCAGGTCAAGCCCAGCCTCTCTGCTTGAGCGTGCGCCGCACCATGTCGACGACCCAGTCCGGCCGTTCGGTGATCTGCCGCCAGGTAAAGCGCAACACGACGTAACCGGCGGAGGCGAACTCGTCGTAGCGCTGAGTGTCGATCTCGAGCCGGGTTGTCGTGCCGTGGTTGAGCACGCTGTCGGCCTCGATGACCACGCGGCTGGCGGCGTGCCCGAGATCCGGATGCCAGATGTCGCCCGTGGAGACCTTGATCGGAAACTGCGGCTCGAAGATCGGCCAGCCGGCTGCACAGAGCGGGCCGCGGAGCGCGGACTCCATGACCGAAGCTGGGCGCTCGTCCGCCCAGTGCACGACAGTGCGCACGCGGCCACTCTTCGGGCCGCGCAGTTCGGCCGCGGCCTTGACTAGGTCGTCGCGGTCGGCTTTGTGGTAGCGCAGTGTGCTGTCGGCGACCGCGAGAGCGTCCGGAATCGGGCAGTCGCGTGCGCAGTCGAGCACCGTGCGGACGACATCGGTGACGCCGCCGGTGATCTGCTCCGGCGGAATGTCAAGCCGTGATGCTGCGCCGCGCTCAGATGCGAGAGCGTCCCGTGCAAAGCTGCGGCTACGCCGTAGTGAGGCGCGGACGCCGCGACCCGGTAAACGCCTCGCCCGGCACGCTTGACCCGACCGGTGCCGAGCGCCGCCGCAAGCTGTCGATCTGTGACGTACATCCGCAATTGAGACCAGGTCGCGACCCCACCGGGCACCTGGAGAAGGAGATCTTCAACGTCCACGGGAAGGCAGTCTGCCCACGACCGCGACTGCTGGGAAGTGCAAGATCATGCTGCGGCCGGAGAAAGGCCCCGATTGGCCCGGCAAATGGGACGGATCGACCACTTACTCCGGCCGCAGCATGATCTTGGTGACGAGAGGGACGGCCGCCCGCTCAAACGATCAGATGAGCTCGCTGAAGCGCTCGGTATCGGTGATCTTTCCAGAGACGATGAGCGTGTCTCCTTCGGTGACGACCGTCTCGGGGGTCGCGTAGGTGAATCCTTCGCCAGGACGCTTGATGGCCACGATCGTCACGCCGTACTGATGCCGGACGCCCGTCTCGCGCAGCGTCTTGCCGATCATGTGGTCCGGCGAGAGCGTCTTGACCATGGCGTAGTCGTCGTCGAACTCGATGAAGTCCAGCATCCGGCCACGGACCAGGTGGGCGACTCGCAGTCCCATGTCGTGCTCGGGACGGACGACGTGGTGCGCACCGATCTGGCGCAGGATGCGAGCGTGTGAATTGCTGATCGCCTTTGCCCAGATGAGCGGGACGCCCATCTCAACCAGGACCGACGTCGTGAGGATGCTGGCTTCGAGGTTGGTGCCGATGCCGACTACTGCGCGGTCGCACTCCTGCACTGACAACTGCTCGAGCGCCTCGGCGTCGGTCGAGTCGGCCACGACAGCGTGGGTGAGCCGGCCGGCCACCGACTCGATCGTCTTCGGGTTGTTGTCGATGCCGAGAACCTCGGTGTCCTCGCTCATCAGCTCGAGCGCGAGCGACTTGCCGAACCGGCCGAGCCCGATGACCGCGACGACAGACTTCCTAGCCAATGATGGGTCTCCCTTCGGGCAGCTCGTACAGCCTGCCACGCTCGCGGATCGCCAGCGCACTGGCCAGCGTGATCGGGCCGAGGCGGCCGAAGAACATCAGCAGGATGATGACGATCTGGCCGGCTGGCGGCAGGTTCGCTGTGACGCCGGTGGACAGGCCCACGGTGCCGAACGCGGACGCGGCCTCGAACAGCAGCTCGTCCAGCGAGTGGCTGGTCAACTCGGTTAAGGCCAGCGTGGCGACCACGACGGCGGCTACGCCGAGCAGAGCGACCGTGAGCGCTTGCCGCTGAACTCGGGCGCCGACCCGGCGATCGAAGACGGTGACGCTTCGCTCACCGCGAATCTCGGCCACGATGACGAAGAACAACAAGGCGAACGTGGTCACTTTGATACCGCCAGCGGTGCCGGCGCTGCCGCCGCCGATGAACATCAGCACGACGGTCCCCAGCCAGGTGCCGTGGGTCATGTCGCCGACCTCCAGGCTGTTGAAGCCGGCCGTGCGGGTCGTGGCGGCGCTGAAGAAGCCGTTGAGCAGCTTGTCCGGCAGGCTCAGGTTGGCCAGGGTCGCCGGGTTGCGCCATTCGCTGCCCACCATGAAGGCGAAGCCGCCGATGAGCAGGATGGCCGTCATCGTGACGGTGAGCTTCGTGTGCAGGCTCCACTGCCGGGCCCGCCGGAACTGCCGCCGCAACTCCAGCAGCACCGGAAAACCCAACCCGCCGCAGATGAAAGCGGCGGCGATGGGCAGGAGGATCCAGGGGTCCTGGTTGTACCGGATCAGGCTGTCCTCGTGCAGCGAGAATCCCGCGTTGTTGAACGCCGAGATCGAGTGAAACGCCCCGAGGCGCAGGGCCTCGCTGAACGAGTGGCCGTAGCCGCCGGCCAGCCTGGCGACCAGGATGGCGGCCAGGGAGACCTCGAATAGGACGGTGATCTTCGCGACACCCACCACCACTGACCGCACGTCGCCGATGCCGAGCGCCTTGGTCTCGGTCGCGACGGACAACCGCGAGCGCAGACCCATTCGCCGGGTGACCACCATGACGAGCAGGGTGGCCATGGTCATGAAGCCGAATCCGCCGACCTGGATCAGACCAGCGATGACCACCTCACCGAAACCGCTCCAGTAGCCGCCGGTGTCCACCACGATCAGCCCGGTCACACACACCGCCGACGTGGAAGTGAAGACGGCTTCGAGGAACGTCGCCGACCCTGGCCCGGCCTTCGCCATCGGAAGGGACAGCAGGACGGTCCCCACCGCGATGGTGGCCGCGAACCCGGCGACCACTACCTGTGACGGGTGACGGAACTCCGGCAACCAGCGGCCGGCCCTGCGCCGCCAGCTTCCCCTGCCGCTCACCGGCCCGAGATAGCGCACCCGCGAAACCCTACTGCCATGACACGTGTCACGGTCCGCACCTGGATTGGGACCTAGTCGTCAGCGGGCCGCGGATGCTTGCGGCCTCGCAGCCAGTCCCAGAAACTGCGGCGAGGGTGGCGGGCCACGATCGTGCCCGAGCGGACACTGCCGCTCACTCGCAGGACCGGCTGGTACGGGCCGGGCCGGCCGCCCACCTTGTTGGCGATGCTGCCGCTGACGCTAGACACGTCGTCCATGACCACCACCCAGTCGTGCGGCACGATCAGCACGACGGAGCCAGATGTCGCCGTGGCGCGTACTTTGACCTCTCGGTGGGGGACGCTGGCCTCGGTGAAGTCGAGCTTGATCGTGCCGGAGCTGCACTCCGCGATGATCTCTGCCGGCACGTCCCAATGGCCGGTTCGTTTGATCGAGCCGCTCTTGGTCCGCAAGATCAACGGTCCGGACGCGGCACCGACCGGCTCCAAGTCCGCCGTGACCAAAGCCAGGTCCGCGCGGGTCTTGGCGCCGTACGCGGCGGTCAGCCGGTCGTCCAGTTCGGCCAGGTCGAGCCGGCCATCGGCGACCGCCGCCCGCAACTGCTCGGCCGCGGCCTCCCGATCGGCGTCGCTGGCGCGCGTCAGCGGCTGGGGCACGGAGGCTTCGTTGGCATCCATCGGGCAGCAGGCTAGTCCGCAACGGCGCTGATGGAACAGCCAGGGCTGTCGCGTTGAGCCGGTTCGGCGAAGGTCAGGACGAGCGGGCCCGGTTGAACACGTTGCCGATGAGCCCGCGGCCGGCTTGGGTAGCGCCCCCAACCACGTCACGGGCCAGCCCGAAAAACGGGTCGGCAGACCGGTTCCAGGCCTCCTGGTACGAGCGGGCGGCTTCACGCACATCGTCGCCGATCGAAGTGGTCTGGTCGTCGGCGCGACGCGGGTAGTCGCCATCCAAGATCCGCTGATAATGCCCGGCTGTCATCCAGCGGTCCAACTCGGCGAACCGCACCACGGCGAACGGATGGGTGCGGCCCATCAGCGACAGCAGTTTCAGCACCCCGTCGCGGGCATCGCCGTCGGTTTCGTACTGGTGGGCCTGCTCGCGGAACGCGTCCGGGTTCATCTCCGCCAGGCGTGAGCCGCCGGCGAGTTTCATCAGAGCCCGCTTGGCCGCGTCAGGATCCTGGCTGGCCAGCAGTCCGGCCCGGTCGCAGGACAGCTCGGATTTGCGGTACCACTCCTCCAGCGCTGTGACGATAGCCCGGAGGCCAAGGTAACCGAGTGGTACCCAGGCGACCCGGGCAGCCAGCCGGGTCAGCCCCAGCAGCAGAGTCCGATAGGTGGCGTGCCCGGACAGGATGTGTCCCACCTCGTGCCCGATGGCGAATCGCCGCTCGGCAGGGTCGAGCAAGTCGAACATGCCGCTGGTCATGACAACGAACGGGCGATCGGATCCCACCGCCATGAGTGCCGGCTGCGGATCTTGCACCACATACAGCTCAGGCACCTCCGGAAGGTCGAGCACGTATGCCGCGTCGCGCACGTAGTGGTGCAGGTCCTTGAACTGCGTGTCACCGGCCTTGACGGCGCTGCCCAGGAAGAGCAGTCGGAGCCGGCGCTCGCTGAACAACCCGGAGATCTTGCGCAGCACGATGTCGAAGCCGTTGAGCTTGCGCAACGCGACCAACGCGCCCCGGTCGGCCGGGTGTTCGTAGGCCCGGGAGCTGATGCCGGTGAGCCGGACGCGCGCTCGGTCCGGGGTGGAGGCCGCCGATGTAGCCATTGGCGCACCCTATGTCCTGTTCTCGGGATTTGGAAGGGTCCCTCGAGCGGCGTCTGCGCCTGGTAGCCTTGCTGTCGTCCGACATCCTTTAAGTCCCGTCCCGTGAGGCGGGAAAGGAGGTCCAGGCCTATGCCTACCCCTGTGTCCAGAGCGGGCTCTCCGACCCGCGATCTCGCCGGTGCCCGTACCGTTTTCGACGACCGCGAGATTTCCCGCGCTCTAACCCGCATGGCCCACGAATTGGTCGAGCGCAACAAAGGTGCAGCCGATCTGGTCTTGCTCGGGATCCCATCGCGCGGCGTTCCGCTGGCGCGCCGGCTGGGCGAGCTCATCAGCGCCGCTGAGGGGCATGACGTTCCCGTCGGGGCCCTCGACGCCACGATGTACCGCGACGACCTGAGGCTGCGACCCGCACGTGCGCTCGAGCACACCGACATTCCGTCCGGCGGCGTCGACGGCAGGGTGGTGGTGCTGGTCGACGACGTGCTGTTCTCGGGACGAACCGTCCGGGCCGCCCTGACTGCCCTCGACGACGTCGGCCGCCCGCGGGCGGTGCGGCTGGCCGTGCTGGTCGACCGCGGGCACCGCGAACTGCCGATCCGCGCCGACCACGTGGGCAAGAACATTCCGACGTCGATGCGCGAAAGCGTCAAGGTGCTGCTCAGCGAGGTCGACGGCCGCGACGCCGTGCTGATCGGCACCCAGGAAGGGGTGGGCTAGATGCGGCACCTGCTGTCCGCGGCCGACCTGAGCCGCGAGGAAGCCACGCTGGTCCTGGACACCGCCGCCGAGATGGCGCGCCTGACCGAGGGCCGCGCGGTCAAGAAGCTGCCGACGCTGCGCGGGCGCACGGTCGTCAACCTGTTCTTCGAGGACTCCACCCGCACCCGCACGTCCTTCGAGCTGGCGGCCAAGCGGCTGTCCGCCGACGTGGTGAACTTCTCCGCGAAGGGTTCGAGCGTGTCCAAGGGTGAAAGCCTCAAGGACACCGCACTGACCCTGGCCGCCATGGGGGCGGACGCGGTGGTGGTCCGGCACTCGGCGAGCGGTGCGCCGCACCGGCTCGCACACTCGGGCTGGATCACCGCGAACGTCGTCAACGCCGGCGACGGCACCCACGAGCACCCGACGCAGGCCCTGCTGGATGCGTTCACGATGCGGAACCACCTCGGCGAGCTGGATGGCCGGCGGATCGCCATCGTGGGAGATGTCCTGCACAGCCGGGTTGCGCGCAGCAACGTGCTGCTGCTGAACACATTGGGTGTCGACGTCACGCTGGTGGCCCCGCCGACCCTGCTGCCGGTGGGCGTGGCGTCCTGGCCGTGCGAGGTGTCGTACGAGCTTGACCCAGTGCTGGCCAAGAGCGACGCGGTGATGATGCTCCGCGTCCAGCGGGAACGGATGAACGCCGCCTTCTTCCCGTCCGCGCGCGAGTACAGCCGCCGGTACGGGCTGGACGCCCGGCGGTTCGGGCTGCTGCCGGACGATGCTCTCGTCCTGCATCCCGGCCCGATGAACAGGGGCATGGAGATCACCGCCGACGTCGCAGACAGTGAGCGCTCGGTGATCGTGGAACAGGTGACGAACGGGGTGTATGTCCGGATGGCGGTGCTGTACCTGCTGCTGGCCGGGGGAGAAGCGGAGGCGGCGTCGTGAACTGGCTGATCAAGAACGCGCAACCGCTGGGCGGCGACCCGGCCGACATCCTGGTGCGCGACGGCGTATTCGCCGAGATAGGTACCGGGCTCGACGCCGCTGGTGCGCAGACGATTGACGGCGACGGCCTGGTGGCGCTGCCCGGCCTGGTCGATCTGCACACGCATCTGCGCGAGCCGGGCCGCGAGGACGCCGAGACCGTCGAGACCGGGTCGCAGTCGGCGGCGCTCGGCGGGTTCACGGCGGTGCACGCGATGGCCAACACCGACCCCGTCGCCGACACGGCCGGTGTGGTCGAGCAGGTGTGGCGGCTCGGCCGCGAAGCCGGCTACGTCGACGTGCGTCCCGTCGGGGCGGTGACCGTCGGCCTGCGCGGCGAGCGGCTCGCCGAACTCGGCGCGATGGCCGATTCGGCGGCCGGCGTGCGGGTGTTCTCCGACGACGGGCACTGCGTGTCCGACGCCGTGCTCATGCGGCGGGCGCTGGAGTACGTCAAGGCCTTCGACGGGGTGGTCGCCCAGCACGCCCAGGAGCCGCGGCTCACCGAGGGCGCGCAGATGAACGAGGGCGAGTTGTCCGGCCGGCTCGGGTTGCGCGGCTGGCCGGCCGTGGCCGAAGAGGCGATCATCGCCCGCGACGTCCTGCTGGCCGCCCACGTCGGGTCGCGCGTGCATATCTGCCACGTCTCGACGGTGGGCTCGGTTGAGATCATCCGGTGGGCCAAGTCGAAGGGCTGGGACGTCACGGCCGAGGTAACACCCCATCACCTCCTGCTGACCGACGAGCTGGCTGCAACCTACGACCCGCGGTACAAGGTGAACCCGCCGCTGCGGACCGCGGACGACGTGGCCGCCCTGCGCGAGGCACTCGCCGACGGGACGATCGACATCGTGGCCACCGACCACGCGCCGCACCCGGTCGAGGACAAGGACTGCGAGTGGGATGCCGCTGCGATGGGGATGCTCGGCCTGGAGACCGCGCTGTCGGTCGTGCAGGCGGCCATGGTCGATACCGGGTTGCTGGACTGGGCCGGTGTTGCGGACCGCATGTCGTACCGGCCGGCCCGGATCGCACGCTGCGACTCGGGTGCGACACCGCAGGGCCGCCCGCTGGTAGCCGGCGAGCCGGCCAACCTGGTGCTCCTCGACCCGACGCACACGCGGGTCGTCAGTGGCCGCGAGATGGCGTCGCTGTCGCACAACACGCCGTTCGAGGGCATGAAACTGCCCGGCCGGGTGGTCGCCACGTTCCTGCGCGGCCGGCCCACCGTCCTGGACGGAGCTCTCCAGTGACCCCACCTCACGACGGCGGTGCGTTACTCGTCCTGGAGGACGGCCGGACGTTCCGGGGCCGGCCGTATGGTGCGGCGGGCGAGACGTTCGGCGAGGCGGTCTTCGCCACGGGGATGACCGGCTACCAGGAAACGCTCACCGACCCGTCGTACCACCGGCAGGTGGTCGTCCAGACCGCGCCGCACATCGGTAACACGGGAGTGAACGACGACGACGCGGAGTCATCTCGAATCTGGGTGGCCGGTTACGTGGTTCGCGACCCGGCGCGGCGGCCGTCGTCCTGGCGGGCTCAGCGGAGCCTGAACGAGGAGCTGACCCGGCAGGGCATCGTGGGCATCAGCGGCATCGATACCCGGGCGCTGGCCCGCCACCTGCGCGAGCGCGGCGCGATGCGGGTGGGCATCTCGACGGCGGAGACCGACCCGCAGGCGCTGCGTGAACGGGTGCTCGCCGCGCCGTCGATGGTGGGTGCGAATCTGGTGGGCGAGGTGACGACGGCGTCCCCGTACGTCGTGGCGGCGGCCGGCGAGCGGCGGTTCACCGTGGCCGCGATCGATCTTGGGATCAAATCGATGACGCCGCGCCGGCTTGCCGAGCGCGGCGTCGAGACGCATGTGCTGCCGGCGACGTCCACGCTTGACGAGGTGCTGGCACTGGCGCCCGACGGGCTGTTCTTCTCCAACGGGCCGGGCGATCCGGCAACGGCTGACCACCAGGTCGAGTTGCTGCGCGGGGCACTTGAGCGCGGCGTGCCGTTCTTCGGCATCTGCTTCGGCAATCAGCTGTTCGGCCGGGCGCTGGGCTTCGGGACGTACAAGCTCCGCTACGGCCACCGCGGTATCAACCAGCCGGTGCAGGACCGTACGACCGGCAAGGTCGGGGTCACGGCGCACAACCACGGTTTCGCGATCCAATGGAACACAGCCGCGCCATCCTTTGAACCTGTCGAGACGCCGTACGGACGGGCGTCGGTGAGCCACGTCTGCTTGAACGACGACGTGGTCGAGGGCCTTGAACTGCGTGGATCCGACGGCAAGCTGCGCGGGTTCTCGGTCCAGTACCACCCGGAGGCGGCTGCCGGCCCGCACGACGCGGCGTACCTGTTCGACCGGTTCGTCGAGCTGATGAGGGCACGCTGATGCCGCGGCGTACCGACATCGAATCGGTCCTGGTGATCGGTTCGGGCCCGATCGTGATCGGCCAGGCCTGCGAGTTCGACTATTCGGGCACCCAGGCGTGCCGGGTGCTGCGCGCCGAAGGGCTGCGCGTCGTGCTGGTCAACAGCAACCCGGCCACGATCATGACGGACCCGGAGATTGCTAACGCCACCTACGTCGAGCCGATCACCCCGGAGTTCGTCGAGCGGGTCATCGAGATCGAACGGCCGGACGCGCTGCTGGCCACTTTGGGCGGGCAAACGGCTCTCAACACGGCGGTGGCGCTGCACGAGCGCGGCGTCCTGGACAAGTACGGGGTCGAGCTGATCGGCGCGTCCATCGAGGCCATCGAGCGCGGGGAGAACCGCGAGTCTTTCAAGCGGATCGTGGCAACAGTCGGCGCCCAAACAGCGTCATCAATCATTTGCCACTCGATGGACGAATGTCTGGCCGCTGCGGCCGAGCTGGGCTTTCCGGTGGTCGTACGGCCCTCGTTCACCATGGGCGGCGCCGGCTCGGGCATGGCCTTCGACGAGGCGGACCTTTTCCGGATCGCGGGTGCGGGGCTGGCGGCGTCGCCGACCGCCCAGGTTCTGTTGGAGGAGTCGATCCTCGGGTGGAAGGAGTTCGAACTCGAGGTTATGCGCGACCGGGCGGACAACGTGGTGATCGTCTGCTCGATCGAGAACGTCGATCCGATGGGCGTGCATACCGGCGATTCGGTGACGGTCGCGCCGGCGCTGACCCTGACCGACCGCGAATACCAGGTGATGCGCGACCAGGCGATCGCGGTCATTCGGGCCGTCGGCGTCGACACCGGCGGCTGCAACATCCAGTTCGCAGTTGACCCGGCGACCGGGCGAGTGATCATCATCGAGATGAACCCGCGGGTGTCGCGGTCGTCTGCCCTGGCGTCCAAGGCGACCGGGTTCCCGATTGCGAAGATCGCCGCCAAGCTGGCACTGGGCTACACGCTGGACGAGATCCCGAACGACATCACCGCCGAGACGCCTGCGTCGTTCGAGCCGGCGCTCGACTACGTCGTGGTCAAGGTGCCGCGGTTCGCGTTCGAGAAGTTCCCGATGGCCGACCAGCGCCTGACCACGCACATGAAGAGCGTCGGCGAGGCGATGGCGATCGGCCGCAACTTCACCGAGGCCTTGCAGAAGGCCATGCGCTCGCTGGAGAAGCCGTCCGCAGTGTTCGACTTCACCGGCTCGCCGGGGACGGCCGAGGACCTGCTTGAGCGGATCAGCACGCCGTATGACGGCCGGCTCGGCGATGTGGTGGCGGCGCTGCGCGCGGGCGCGAGCGTGGATCAGGTGGCGTCGGCGACTGGCATCGATCCGTGGTTCGTCGACCAACTGCTGCTGCTCGTCGAGGTCGCGGACTCGGTGCGGACCGCTTCGGCGATGACACCGGAGTTGCTGTGGATGGCCAAGCGGCACGGCTTCTCCGACAACCAACTCGCGCAGCTGCGAGGCATGAGCGAGGACGTCCTGCGCGGCGTGCGGCATGCGTTGGGCGTGCGCCCGGTCTACAAGACGGTCGACACCTGTGCCGCCGAGTTCGCGGCCCGCACGCCGTACCACTACTCGTCCTACGACGAGGAGTCTGAAGTGGCACAGCGGTTGCGTCCAGCTGTGATCATCCTGGGCAGCGGGCCGAACCGGATCGGGCAGGGCATCGAGTTCGACTACTCGTGCGTACACGCCGCGCTGGCGCTCAGCGCGGCCGGGTTCGAAACTGTGATGGTCAACTGCAACCCGGAGACCGTGTCAACCGATTACGACACGTCGGACCGGCTGTACTTCGAGCCGTTGACGCTGGAGGACGTGCTCGAAGTCGTGCACGCGGAGTCGCAGGCGGGGCCGGTGGCCGGGGTGATCGTCCAGCTGGGCGGGCAGACGCCGCTGGGGCTGGCGCAAGGGCTGGCCGACGCCGGCGTGCCGATCGTGGGCACCTCGCCGGAGGCGATCCACCTGGCGGAGGAGCGCGGCGCGTTCGGCCGAGTGCTTGCCGAGGCTGAGTTGCCGGCGCCGAAGCACGGGACGGCGACGTCGTTCGAGCAGGCCCGCAAGATCGCGGCGGACATCGGGTACCCGGTACTCGTCCGGCCGTCGTACGTGCTGGGTGGCCGCGGCATGGAGATCGTGTACGACGAGGAGACGCTCAGCAACTACATCACCCGGGCGACCGACGCCAGCCCGGAGCATCCGGTGCTGGTGGACCGGTTCTTGGACGACGCTGTCGAGATCGACGTCGACGCGTTGTACGACGGCGAACAGCTGTTTCTTGGCGGCATCATGGAGCACATCGAGGAGGCCGGGATCCACTCGGGAGACTCGGCGTGCGCGTTGCCGCCGACCATGCTGGGGCGCGAAGACCTGCTGCAGATTCGCGCCTCGACCGAAGCGATCGCCCGGGGAGTGGGCGTGCGCGGGCTGCTGAACATCCAGTACGCGCTCGCCGGCGACGTGCTGTACGTGCTCGAGGCGAACCCGCGGGCGTCCCGGACGGTGCCGTTCGCGTCGAAGGCGACCGGTGTGCCGTTGGCCAAGGCGGCGGCACGGGTGATGCTGGGGGCTTCGGTGGCCGACTTGCGGGACGAAGGACTGCTGCCGGCAGGCGACTGCCTGGATCTTCCGCCGAGCGCGCCGGTGGCTGTGAAGGAAGCGGTGATGCCGTTCAACCGGTTCCGGCTGCCGGATGGGCGCGTCGTCGACACACTGCTCGGCCCGGAGATGCGCTCGACCGGTGAAGTGATGGGCATCGACGCGCTGTTCGGCACGGCGTTCGCCAAGTCGCAGGCGGCCGCGTTCGGGCCGCTGCCGACGAGCGGCAAGGTGTTCGTCTCGTTGGCGAACCGCGACAAACGGCACATGATCTTCCCGATCAAGCGGCTGGCGGACCTGGGCTTTTCCATCGTCGCGACGGCCGGGACGGCGGACGTGCTACGCCGCAACGGTGTCGACGCGGAGGTCGTGGGCAAGTTGTGGACCGGGCATGAGCCGGACGGCTCGCCGACGATCGTGTCGCGGATCCTGGACGGCGACATCGCACTGATCGTCAACACGCCGAGCGGGACGACCTCCGGTGGCAGCCCGCGCAACGACGGGTACGAGATCCGCCGGGCGGCCATCCAGGCGAACATCGCGTGCATCACGACAGTGCAGGGCCTGGCGGCCGCCGTGCAGGGGATCGAGGCGATGCTGGCCGGCCCGTTGGGCGTGCGGTCGCTGCAGTCGTGGTCGGCAGCGATCCGGTGATGCCTCAGGGGAGCGGCCGGTGAAGACGTACGAGTGGGTGTTCAACTCACTTCTGCGACGGCTGGATGCCGAACGCGCGCATAGGTGGAGCTTTCGGGCGTTGCGCACACTCGTCGCTACACCTGGGGGCAATCGGCTGGTCCACCGGGTTTGCCATGTACCAGACCTGCCTGTGGAAGCGATGGGACTGCGCTTTGCGAACCCGCTGGGGTTGGCCGCCGGCTTCGACAAGAACGGGGTGGGCATCGACGCCATAGCCGCCCTGGGCTTTGGTTTCGTGGAGATCGGAACCGTCACCGGTCAGCCGCAACCCGGCAATCCCAGACCACGACTGTTCCGCCTGCCGCGCGACCGGGCCGTCGTCAACCGGATGGGCTTCAACAACGACGGAGCGCCCGCGGTGGCGGCCCGGTTGGCCCGGCGCGAGCGGCGACTGGCGCAGCGCGTCAAGCGCGGCCGAGGAAAAACCCGCCACCGCCCGGTCGTGGGAGTGAATATCGGCAAGACCAAACTCGTACCTGCAGAGCAGGCCATCGACGATTACGTCACCAGCGCCCGCCGGCTCGCGCCGTACGCCGACTATCTCGTCGTCAACGTTAGCTCACCGAACACACCGGGACTTCGTGACCTCCAAGCCATCGATCAGCTCCGGCCGCTGCTCGCAGCGGTACGCGCCACGGTGGACGACGCCGCGCAGCGGCCCGTCCCGCTGCTGGTGAAGATCGCTCCAGACCTGGCCGACGACGATGTCCGGGGCATCGCCGAGCTTGCCACCGAACTCGGCCTGGCCGGCATCATCGCCACGAACACGACGACCGACCGTGCGGGCTTGGCGTCCGATCCCCACGAGGTCGAGCAGATCGGCGCCGGCGGCCTGTCCGGAGCGCCCCTCAAGGAGCGATCTCTGGAGGTGCTCCGCCTGCTGCGCGCGCACGCCGGAAGCTCGCTCACCATCGTTTCCGCAGGCGGAATCGAGTCCGCCGAAGACATCATTGAACGCATACAGGCAGGTGCGACGCTCGTACAGGCCTACACTGGACTCGTCTACGGCGGTCCGTTGTGGCCAAGTCGCACCCTGCGGCGGTTGGCAGCGGAACGCGATGGAGGACGCAGATGACGTTCGGCGGCCGGCTACGCACCGCCATGGACACCCGCGGCGCGTTCTGCGTCGGGATCGACCCTCATCCGGCGCTGCTGGCGACGTGGGGTCTGCCGGACGACCCGTCGGGACTCGAGCGGTTCGCCATGACCGTGGTTGAGGCCATCGGTGCGCACGTTGCGGTGCTCAAACCGCAGGCCGCGTTCTTCGAACGGCACGGCTCACGCGGCGTGGCCGTGCTCGAACGCACCGTTGCTGCGGCCAAGCAGGCCGGTGCCCTGGTCCTCATGGACGCCAAGCGTGGCGACATCGGCTCGACGATCCAGGCATACGCCGACGCCTACGTCAATCCCGCTTCACCGCTCTGCTCCGATGCCGTGACGGCCACCCCGTACCTGGGCTTCGACGCGCTCCGCCCGTTGATCGACACCGCCCTGGCCCACGGCAACGGTGTGTTCGTCGTCACGTTGACCTCAAACCCCGAAGGCGCGGAGGTGCAGCAAGCCAGGCTGGCTAGCGGTCAAACCGTGGCGGGCGCAGTGCTCGACCACGTCCGAAAGGTCAATGCCGGCGCTCCCACCATGGGTAGCGTCGGCTGTGTCGTAGGCGCCACCATCGGCTCGACCAGCGAAGATCTCGATGTCGGAGGTCCGCTGCTGGCTCCGGGCGTTGGCGCACAAGGCGGTACTTTGGCCGGTCTGCGGCGTGTTTTCGGTAACACGCTGCCGAACGTCCTGCCGTCCAGTTCCCGTGAAATCCTGCAGGCCGGGCCCGATCCGGAGGCCCTGCTCGCGGCAACAGCGCGAGCGATTAGCGAGTTCACGTTGCCCTCAGGGGCCGATACTCGCTAGGTTCCGGTTGTCCATACCCGCATTACGAGTGAAACCAGAGGTGAACCGCCCGTGGCGCTCCCTTCCCTGACCCCCGAACAGCGCGCTGCTGCGCTCGCCAAGGCAACTGAGGCCCGCCGGGAGCGTGCGGAGGTCAAGAATCGACTGAAGCACTCCGGCGCCTCCCTGACCGAGGTGCTCAAAGAGGGCGAATCGAACGACGTCATCGGCAAGATGAAGGTCTCCGCGCTGCTCGAGTCCCTGCCTGGCGTCGGCAAGGTCCGCGCTGCCCAGATCATGGAGCGGATCGGCATCGCCGAGAACCGCCGCGTGCGTGGCCTCGGTGCCAACCAGATCGCTGCCCTCGAGCGCGAGTTCGGAGGCCGCGCCTGAACGGCACGCCCACGCCTTACGGGGGAGCGGGTCGGCTGGTGGTCCTATCCGGGCCGACCGCTGTGGGAAAGACGACGGTCGTCCGGCGGCTCCGGACCACCCACCCTGAACTGTGGATCTCGGTGTCCGTCACCACCCGCTTCCCCCGTCCTGGCGAAATCGACGGGGTGCACTACCACTTCGTCGACGAGGCCACCTTCGACCAGATGATTCGTGAAGGTGAGTTCCTCGAATGGGCCGTCGTCCATGGCCACGCCAAATACGGCACGCCACGGCGTCCGGTTGAGCGGGCGCTTGCCGAGGCCCGCTCGTGCCTTCTTGAAATCGACCTGCAAGGTGCCCGGCAGATCCGCGACAGCGGACAGGATGCGTTGTTCGTCTTCCTCGCGCCGCCAACGTGGGACGAGATGGTACGGCGACTGGTGGGCCGCGGCACCGAGAACGCCGCCGAACGCGAGCGCCGGTTGACGACCGCCAAGGAAGAACTCGCCGCCGAAGACGAGTTCGACATGACCATCGTCAATCACGATGTCGAGCAGGTGTGCAAGGAACTGGTAACCTTGATGAGTCCCGCAGCGGAGCCATACGACCCTGCCTGAGGGAATCTGCACCAGTATCGAGTCCCCTTTGAGCCCGGAGGCATCAACGTGTCCGGAACCCACGGCGTGGCCGAGGGCATCACGTACCCACCCATCGACGACCTGCTCGAAAAGTCCGACTCCAAGTACGCGCTGGTCATTTACGCGGCCAAGCGCGCGCGGCAGATCAATGCGTACTACTCACAGCTCGGCGAGGGCCTGCTCGAATACGTCGGCCCGCTGGTCGAGACTCAGGTCCAGGAGAAGCCGCTGTCGATCGCACTGCGCGAGATCGACCAAGGCTTGCTGACCGCCGAGGAGCCTGGCACCCCAGCGCAGCAAGAGCAGGAGTAACTCCTTCGGTGGCGTCACTGACCGAAGGTGCGCCCGAACGCCCCCGCGTCGTCGTCGGCGTCAGCGGGGGCATTGCCGCGTACAAGGCCTGCGAGGTCGTGCGCGGACTCACCGAATCCGGCCATGACGTTCGCGTGGTACCCACTCGCGCGGCATTGCAGTTCGTCGGTGCCACCACGTGGGCGGCGCTATCCGGTCATCCGGTCTCCGCCGAGGTGTGGGACGAGGTCGACCAAGTCCCGCACGTACGGCTCGGCCAGCAGGCCGACCTGGTCCTTGTCGTACCGGCCACCGCAGACCTGCTGGCCCGTGCGGCGCACGGGCTGGCCGACGACCTGCTGACCTCGACTTTGCTCACCGCCCGCTGCCCGGTGTTGTACGCGCCGGCCATGCACACCGAGATGTGGGAGAACGCCGCCACCGCCGCCAACGTCGCGACGCTGCGCGATCGGGGTGCCGTGGTGCTCGAGCCGGCCGTCGGGCGGCTGACCGGCGTGGACTCCGGTAAGGGCCGGCTGCCCGAGCCGGACGAGATCGTCGCCGTGGCCCGCGACCTGCTGGCCTGCAAGTCCGCGGTGTCCGACCTGGCCGGCCGGCACGTGGTCGTATCGGCGGGAGGCACGCGCGAGTTCCTCGACCCGGTCCGGTTCATCGGCAACCGTTCGTCCGGACGGCAGGGCTACGCGCTGGCCCGCGCGGCGGCTTCGCGCGGTGCGCGCGTCACGCTCGTCGCGGCCAACGTGTCGTTCCCAGACCCAGCAGGTACTGACGTTGTTGCGGTGGGCAGCGCCGCAGAGCTTCGCGACGCCGTGCTGGATGCCGCCGGTAGCGCGGACGCAGTGGTGATGGCTGCGGCCGTCGCCGACTTCCGTCCCCGGGCCTATGCGGCAGCGAAGATCAAGAAGACGGCCGAACAAGCCGTCCCTGTCGTGGAGCTGGAGCAGACCCCGGACATACTCGCGGAGCTCTCGGCGACTCGGCGCCGCGACGGCCAGATCGTGGTCGGCTTCGCCGCTGAGACGGGGGACCAGACCGGCAGCGTGCTCGACCACGGGCGCCGCAAGCTGGCCGCCAAAGGCTGTGATCTACTCGTGGTGAACGAAGTCGGGCCGCAGCGCGGATTCGAGAGCGAGCAGAACGAGGCGGTGATCCTCGGGGCGGACGGATCGGCAACTCCGGTGCCGCTCGGTCCCAAGGCCGTCCTGGCACACGTGGTGTGGGATCTGGTGGCCGACCGGTTAAGGTAGCCGCGCCACCGGCGACCATGACCACGTCGCGGACCCGCCCAGCCGACGTCCGTGGCATCGCATAATCTTCGTAGGTCCGTACCCGTTGCGGACCTACGATCATCGATACCCGACAGGAGTTGCTCCCAATGTCGCGTCGTCTGTTTACGTCCGAGTCGGTCACCGAGGGCCATCCGGACAAGATCTGCGACCAGATCAGCGACAAGGTTCTCGACGCGCTACTCAAGGATGATCCCGCCAGTCGGGTAGCGGTCGAGACCTTCGTCACCACCGGCCTGGTGCATGTGGGCGGCGAGGTGACGACGCAGGCGTACGCCGACATCCCGGGACTGGTCCGCGAGACCATTCTCGACATCGGCTACGACTCGTCGACGAAGGGATTCGACGGCAATTCCTGCGGTGTGTCGGTGTCAATCGGCTCGCAGTCGCCGGACATCGCTCAAGGTGTCGACGACGCGTGGGAGCACCGGGTCGATGCCGCGCACTCGGCCGATCCGCTCGACCGGCAGGGTGCGGGCGACCAAGGGCTGATGTTCGGTTACGCCTGTGCCGAGACACCCGAGTTGATGCCGGTGCCGATCAACATCGCGCACCGGCTGGCCCAGCGGCTGTCAGAGGTCCGCAAATCGGGGGCCGTGCCCTACCTGAGACCGGACGGCAAGACTCAGGTCACGATCGAGTACGACGGAGATCGTGCCGTCCGGGTCGACACCGTGGTGGTCTCGACCCAGCATGCGGCCAACATCGACCTGGACAATCTGCTCACGCCCGACATCGAGCAGCACGTGGTCAAACCAGTGCTGGAGAACTTCGACATCGACAGCGGCGGCTACCGGCTGCTGGTCAACCCCACCGGGCGGTTCGAGGTGGGCGGGCCGATGGGCGACGCCGGGCTCACCGGCCGCAAGATCATCATCGACACCTATGGCGGGATGGCCCGCCATGGTGGCGGTGCGTTCAGCGGCAAAGACCCGTCCAAGGTCGACCGCTCCGCTGCGTACGCGATGCGCTGGGTGGCCAAGAACATCGTTGCCGCCGGGCTTGCCACGCGGTGCGAGGTGCAGGTTGCCTACGCCATCGGAAAGGCGCACCCGGTCGGGTTCTTCGTCGAGTGCTTCGGTACCGAGACCGTGCCCGTCGATCGGATTCAAGACGCGGTCATGTCGGTGTTCGACCTGCGGCCGGCGGCCATCATCCGCGACCTCGACCTGCTGCGCCCCATCTACGGCGAGACGGCGGCCTACGGACACTTCGGCCGCGAGCTGCCCAATTTCACGTGGGAGCGCACCGACCGCATCGGCGAACTGCAGGCCGCTGTCGGTTAGTCCCGGACTGCCACGCCGACCGGCCGTACCAGCGCATGCGATAGGAACGCCGGTGTGAGTACGCCCGACGAGCCGGCCCAGCCGGCCTTGACGCGCTCGCTTGCGGCCGCGACCCGGCAGCAGCCGCGCCGCCAGGCCGAGCCGCTGGCCGCGGTGTCACCGGTCGCCCGCGTCCTCGTCGACATCCCGCTGCCGCACCTGGACCGCCCGTTCGACTACCACGTGCCGGAGTCGATGGCCTCTGCTGCGGTGCCTGGAGCCCGTGTCTCGGTCCGCTTCGCAGGTGCAGTGCACGACGGCTTCGTCGTGGAGCGCGCGACCACCACGCAGCACACCGGCCGGTTGACCAGGTTGCGGCGGGTCATCTCGCCGGAGCCGGTACTCGCGCCCGCGATCGCCGAACTGGCTCGCGCCGTGGCCGACCGCTACGCCGGAACTGTTGCGGACGTCCTGCGCCTGGCAGTGCCGCCGCGCCATGCCAAGACCGAAGCGGAACAGTCCGGCGTGGCACCGCCGCCGCCGCCCGCTCCGAGTCCGGGGGGCTGGCTGGAGCATCAGGACGGCCCGGCCCTGTTGACGGCCCTTACCCGGGGGCGCAGCCCGCGTGCGGTGTGGAACCCTGGTCCGGCAGCCGACTGGCCGGACCTGCTGGCCCGGCTTGTCGCCGCCACCCTCGCCGGCGGCAGGGGAGCGGTCGTGGTCCTGCCCGACGCGCGGGACGTCGCACGGGTGGACACCGCGCTGACCAGCCTGGTGGGGCCGGACCACCATGTCGTGCTTGCCGCCGAGCTCGGGCCGTCCGAGCGGTACCGCAGGTGGCTGGCTGTACGCCGGGGTGCGGCCAGAGCGGTTGTCGGGACCCGCTCGGCGATGTTCGCACCAGTTGCCGAGCTGGGCCTGCTCGCGCTGTGGGACGACGGTGACGACTTGCACGCCGAGCAGCGGGCCCCGTACCCGCATGCGCGCGAGGTGCTGCTGCTGCGTGCACACGAGCAGAACACAGCTGCGGTGGTCGGCGGGTTCGCCCGGACGGCCGAAGCCCAGCAGTTGGTCACCTCGGGCTGGGCCCGCGCGGTGTCGCCGCCCAGAGACCGGGTGCGCGCCACGGCACCGATCGTGCGGGTATCCGGCGACGATTACGAGCAGGTGCGTGACCCCGCCGCCCGAACGGCCCGGATTCCGTCGCTGGCGTGGCGGGCGGCGAAGGACGCGTTGCAGCACGGTCCCGTTCTGGTTCAGGTCGCCCGTACCGGATACGTCGCAGCGCTGGCCTGCCAGCAGTGCCGCGCCGTCGCCCGGTGCACCGAATGCCACGGACCGGTGGCGATGGCCCGAGGGGACCAACAACCCGAGTGCCGCTGGTGCGGGAAGTCCGGGTGGGTCTGCCCGGCCTGTGGCAGCCACCAACTGCGGGTGATAACACCGGGTGTGCGGCGTACCGCCGAAGAACTCGGCAAAGCGTTTCCCGGCATCCCGGTACGGCTGTCGCGGGGCGATGCCGTTGTGCCGGCCGTCGAATCGGCCGCCGCGCTCGTTGTCGCCACGCCGGGGGCCGAGCCGGTGGCTCACGGCGGCTACGCCGCAGCCCTGCTGCTCGATGGACAAGCCATGCTCGCCCGGCCAGGCCTTCGGGCGGCGGAGGAGGCGCTCCGGCGCTGGCTGACGGCATGTGCCCTGGTGCGTCCGGCGCCTGCGGGCGGCCAGGTCGTGCTGGTGGCCGAGCCGAGCGCGCGGCCGGTTCAAGCACTCGTGCGCTGGGACCCGGCCGGCTTCGCTGAGCACGAGTTGGCCGACCGGCAGTCGCTGAGATTTCCGCCGGTGGCCAGAGTCGCCGAGCTCACCGGTGAGCCCGAAGACGTCGCAGCCCTGCTGCAGATGGCCGAGTTGCCGGCCGGGACGGATGTGCTTGGCCCGGTGCCGGCCGGCGAGGACGGCACCGAGCGCGTCGTGATCCGCGTCCCGCGGCGGCTTGGCCAGCGGCTGTCCGGCACGCTCAAGGCCGCGCAGGGCGTACGGTCGGCAAAACACGCCGGCGGACCGGTCCGGGTGCGAATCGACCCGGTGGATCTGGGCTAGGTTCCGGCCAGTCCTTGCGGCCACTAGTCGTCCACACCTCGCGCCACGAGCGCCTCGCCGAGCGCGTCCGAATAACGCAGCGACCGCACGACCAGCGGCACCCCGTACGCCCGGATGTCGAGGCCGCCGCCCCGGGCTCGCTGGGCGTCCCGAATGTCGGCGGCGAGCGCCGCGACGACGGGAATGGCCCTGATCGCGAGAGTGAGGACGAGGGCCGCCCGCTCCGCGTTGACCCGCGGGACTCGCCGCATGACCCGCTCAAGGACGTCGAGCAGTTCCGACGCCTGCGTGGTCAGCGTCAACAACGCGGCCAGCGCCACCGTGACCGCGAGTTTGCCGGTCACCGTCGCGGCGACTTCCCAACCACCGGCGACAGCCTGAAAACCGAACAAGAGGGCCAGCACCCAGCGCAGCGGCCGGATCTGCGCCCACGCCACGGCAAGTGAGAGGCCGGCCGACGCGTACAGCACGACGAGGCAGGCCGCGGCGACACCGACCGTGGCTGCAGAGGGCAGCGCCAGCACCCCGGTAGCCAGCACCGCCAGCCCGCCCAGCTTGACCGAGGCCGGGGCGCCATGCAGCCAGGAGCGCGCCGCGCGGCTCATGTCACGAGCGCCCGGTAGAACGCCACCGCGGGGCCGGGTTCGTCGTCGGCCACCAGCCGCCCGTCGTCGAACACCAGCACCCGGTCGTACTCCGCCACCGACTCCAGATCGTGGGTGATCATCACAACCTGTTGAGGCAACTCGTCGATCAGATCGAGGACGCGCCGGGTGTTGGGCAGGTCCAGCAGTGTCGTCGGCTCGTCGCACACGAGGATTCTGGGTTCGGTGACCAGCACGGACGTGAGCGCGAGCAGCTGCTTCTGGCCGCCGGACAGCAGATGCGCCGGGTGCTCGGCATGGCCGGACAAGCCGACCCGCTCAAGGGCTTCGGCGACCATCCACTCGGTCTTGTCCTTGCCGAGCCTGCGCCGGCGGAGGCCGAATGCGACGTCCTCGGCGACGGTCGGCATCACGATCTGCGCGTCGGGATCAGTGAACATGAACCCGACCATCCGGCGGACGGCAGCCGCATCCTTGGCCGTGTCGGCACCGTGCACAGTCACGGTGCCCGCGTCCGGCACGACTAGAGCGTTCAGCAGCCGGGCGAACGTAGACTTGCCCGACCCGTTGGCGCCGATCACGCCGATCCTGCGCTCGGCAAGGGTCACGCTCACCGAGCGCAGCACGACTCGCTCACCGTAGGAGTGGGTGACGTCGCGGATCTCGATCAAACGCTGCTGCTCGCCGGTTCCGGCTCGGTCGCCCGCTGGGGCCGCTGTACCCGCAGGGCGGGATACGCGCGGTGCACCCCGAGCGCGATGTAGGTCGCCAGACCCGCCTTCAGCAGGTCACCGGGTAAGAACGCGACGGCGCCGGTCAAAAGTGCCTGTTCGGCGCCGAGGCCCAGGCGCCACGCCAGCCACGGCACGCCGACCAGGTAGACCAGCCCGATGCCGCCGACGACGCAGGCCGTGAAGGCCGTCGAGCCGGTCAGCTGCCGCCGGGCCAGCAGCCCGATGACGAAGGCGGCCACCGGGAACGCCAAGATGAACCCGCCGGTAGGCCCGGAGATCACGCCGAAACCTCCCGTGGCATTGGCGAACACCGGCAGGCCGACCGCGCCGAGAGCGACGTAGACCAGCGCGGCCAGGCCACCGCGAACGGCCCCCAGGATCAGACCGGCGAGCATGATGCCCAGCGTCTGGCCCGTGATCGGGACGGCGTTGCCGAACAGGTGCACCGACGCCTGGGCAAGGGCGGCGATGAGCGCGGCGAACACCGCGATCCGGGCCAGATCTACGACGGTCAGTCGCGTAGCTGTGATTCGAGGCATGGCCACAACCGTAGGGCGAGCAGGTGCACCGCTCACTGTGGAGCGCGACAAGGTCTGACGGCGGTAGTTGTCCGCACCCCTACAGCTCGGATGCCGAGAAGGTGTCGCACGACTCCAGCCGGCCGGTGTCCAGGCCGGTGAGGAACCACCTCTGCCGCTGTTCGCTGGATCCGTGCGTCCACGACTCGGGCGTGACCGTCCCTTGGAACCGCTCCTGGATGTAGTCGTCGCCCACCGCGGCCGCGGCGTTCAGGCCCTGTCGGATGTCTTCGTCGGTCAACTCGAGGATGAGCGGACGACCGTCGTCGGCCGGTGTCGTCGTGGCGTGGTGGGCCCAGGTGCCGGCATAACAGTCGGCCTGCAACTCCAGCCGGACGGCGTCGGACGTCGGGCCGCTGCCCGGCCGGACCTGTTGCATCTGACCGGTCAGGTTCTGGATGTGGTGGCCGTACTCGTGTGCCAGGACATACGCCTCACCGAAGGCACCGGCTTCAACGCCGAAGCGGTTGCGGAGCTCCGAGAAGAACCCGAGATCCAGGTACACCCCGCGGTCGGCGGGGCAGTAGAACGGCCCGACCTGCGACGACGCCGCTCCGCACGCGGTGCGTACGCCGCCGGTGAAGAACGTGGTCACGGCCTCCTGGTAGCGCGCGCCGCGGCGGGCGAACTCGGCGTCCCAGAAGTCTTGAATGGAGTTCACGTACAGCACGAATCGGCAGTCGGGATTTTCGTCGATGTCCGCGACCACCTGACACTCTTGCTCCAGGTTGCCGGCATCGCCTTCGGGCACGTTGATCGGTGCATCGGTGGCGAAGAGGCTGGACGGATCGGCGCCCGTGCACAGCGCGAGCACCGCGAGCAAGAGCACGCCGATGCCGCCGCCGGCTGCGATCCCGCCGCCTCGGCCGAAGCCGCGCCGGTCCGAGACCTGCGACGGGTCCAGCCGCCCGCTCCGGTTGAGCCTCATCGCCGGCTCCTCTCCAATTCCGTAGAATGGCGCTCATGATGTCCGTGGCGAGCTGATCCTGCGTAACGAATCAGAGCCGCAGTCTGCCCAATTCCTGCCACGGAGAACGTTCCCGACATGATCACCGCCACGAAGCTCGAAGTTCGCGCCGGCGCCCAGCTCCTGCTTAGGGACACCAGCTTTCGCATCGCCGCCGGCGACAAGATCGGCCTGGTGGGCCGCAACGGCGCCGGCAAGACCACTCTTACCCGGATTCTCGCCGGTGAATTGCCGCCCGCTGCCGGAACTGTCACCCGGACCGCGAGCGTGGGGTACCTGCCGCAAGATCCCCGTGCGGCCGCGCCCGACACTACTGCCCGAGACCGGGTCCTCGGGGCCCGCGGGCTGGACGTCATCATCGCGGGGATGCGGCGGGCCGAGAAGGAGATCGCCTCCGCCGACGCCGACACTCACGAACGGGGCATGCGCCGCTACGGCCGGCTCGAGACCGAGTTCCTGGCCTACGGCGGTTACGCGGCCGAAAGCGAGGCCGCCACTATCGCTGCCAACCTCGGCCTGGACGAACGAGTCCTGCGCCAGCCGCTCGGGACCCTCTCCGGTGGCCAGCGGCGGCGGATCGAATTGGGCCGGATTCTGTTCTCCGACGCGCAGACCTTGCTGCTGGACGAACCGACTAACCACCTGGACGCCGATTCGATCACCTGGCTCCGCGACTTCCTGCGCTCCTACTCCGGCGGCGTGGTGGTCATCAGCCACGACGTCGCGCTGCTGGAGCGCACCGTGAACAAGGTCCTGCACCTCGACGCCAACCGGTGCGAGCTGGACATCTACCACCTCGGTTGGAAGGCGTACCTGGAGCAGCGCGAGACCGATGAACGCCGCCGCCGGCGCGAGCGCGCCAACGCCGAGAAGAAGGCGGCCGCGCTCAAGGCCCAGGCCGACCGGATGCGCTACAAGGCCACCAAGGCGACAGCAGCGCAGAACATGGACCGCCGGGCGCAGCGGTTGCTGGCTGGCCTCGAGGCGGAGCGGCGCACGGACAAGGTTGCCAAGCTGCGGTTTCCCGACCCTGCGCCGTGTGGCCGGACTCCACTGTCGGCATCCGGGTTGTCCAAGTCGTACGGTTCGCTGGAAGTGTTCACCGATGTCGACCTGGCGATCGACCGCGGCAGCCGGGTAGTGGTCCTCGGGCTTAACGGCGCCGGCAAGACGACGCTGCTGCGGCTGCTGGGCGGGGTCGAGCAGGCGGACACCGGAGTCGTCGAAGCCGGCCACGGGCTGCGGCTGGGTTACTACGCACAGGAGCACGAAACCCTGGATTCGGACCGTACCGTTCTGGAGAACCTCCGGTCCGCCGCACCGGATCTCGACGATCTCGAAGCCCGCCGGATTCTGGGATCGTTCTTGTTTTCCGGCGACGCCGTGGATAAGCCCGCGCGGGTGTTGTCCGGCGGGGAGAAGACCCGGCTGGCGCTGGCCATTCTGGTCGTGTCGAAGGCCAATGTTCTGCTGTTGGACGAGCCGACGAATAACCTTGACCCAGCTTCACGCGAAGAGATCCTTGCCGCGTTAAGATCTTTCACAGGTGCGATTGTGCTGGTAACGCACGACGAAGGGGCTGTGAGCGCGCTCGGGCCCGAGCGGGTGTTGCTGCTTCCGGATGGCGTGGAGGATCTATGGAACTCCGACTACGCCGAGTTGGTCGCTCTGGCATGATCGTGCACATGGTGGACCTGATCTTGCGTTTTGGTGGCGAACACCGATAATGCGGCGGATCATGGTCCCGTAGCTCCATGCATATCAACCAAGGGGAGGACGCGTGGCCGAGAAACTAGCGAAAGGCGCGCGGATCAGCGGCGGGCAGCGAGACAAGCTGGCCACCGATCTGAAGAAGAAGTACGAAGGCGGCAAGAGCATCCGCGATCTTGCCGGAGAAACCGGGCGGTCGTACGGGTTCGTGCACCGGCTCCTGTCGGAGTCCGGCGTGAACCTGCGTGGCCGTGGCGGCGCAACACGGGGCAAGAAGAAGTCCTGAACCACGGCATAACGGCTGAGGGCTCGAGTATGGGTGGACTCGAACTCTCAGTCGAACCGCCACTTGCCCGGGTGACACTCGCCCGGCCTGAGGCGCGTAACGCGCAGACTCCCGCCACCTGGCGGGATCTGGCCACCATCGGGCGTACGTTGCCCGACGACGTTCGTGTCGTGGTGCTCGACGCCCTCGGTCCGTCGTTCTCGGCGGGGCTCGACCGCAGAATGCTGGACGGCACCGGCATTCCGGGCGAGCGAAGTGTGGCCGAGCTCGCCACCCTGGACGCCGCAGAGGCGGAGTCGGTGATCGCCGAGTATCAGGCGGCGTTCACCTGGTGGCGGGCGTCGCCGGCCGTTACAGTCGCTGCCGTTCAGGGTCACGCGGTCGGCGCGGGTTTTCAGCTGGCGTTGGCCTGCGACCTGGTCGTCTGTGCCGAGGACGCCCGATTCGCCATGCGCGAGACGTCGCTGGGGTTGGTACCCGATCTCGGTGGCACAGCACCGCTCGTGGCAGCCGTCGGGTACCCGCGGGGACTCGAGATCTGTGCCACTGGGCGCTGGGTAGGCGCGCGCGAAGCCGTCGACCTCGGACTGGCGTTGGCGGCCGTGCCTTCGGACGAGCTCCGGAATGCCGTCGACGATCTGGTGGCCGCGTTGCTCGCCGCTCCGGCTGGCGCGTTGCGCGAGACCAAGGCGCTACTTCGCAGTGCGGTCGCCAACACGGCGGAGCAGCAGTTGGCCGCCGAGCGGGCCGCACAGGTTCGGCGCATCCGCGAGATCGCGGGCCGCGCCTAGGTTGTTCACCCTCAGCGCACCGGGGAAGATTCCCCCTCCGCCGAACGTTCGGCCGGTCAGCACGCAAGGAGGATGAGCACCAGTGTCGATGGGCGGGCCGATGTCGGCTTGGGGAATGGTCCGGTCGTACTCGCGCGACCGCGACGTTGCGCGCAAGCCGCTCGCCAAGGGCACGGCGCGGCGAATCATGCGCTACGCCCGCCCCTACACCCGGCAGATCGCGGTGTTCCTGGGCACCACCGTGGCCGGTGCGGCCAGTGCGGCGGCCGTACCGCTGCTGCTCAAGTTCGTCATCGACAGCGGCGTTGCGCCCGGCCGTCGCGATCTCGTGGTGTGGGGCGCTGTCGCAGTGGCCCTGCTCGCCGTGCTGGACGCCGGGCTCGGCCTCGTCGGCCGGTGGGCGTCGGCGCGGGTCGGCGAGGGCCTGATCTACGATCTGCGGACTCAGGTGTTCGACCACGTCCAGCGCCAACCGATCGCCTTTTTCACCCGCACCCAGACCGGCTCGCTGGTCACCCGGCTCAACAGTGACGTGATCGGGGCGCAGCGAGCGATCACCACCACCTTGTCGCAGGTGGTCAGCAACGCCGTCACGCTCGTGCTGGCCCTCGCGGCCATGCTGCTGCTGTCCTGGCAGATCACCGTGCTGCTGTTGGCGCTCATGCCGCTGTTCATCGTCCCGGCCCGCATCGTCGGTCGCAAGCTCGCGGAGATCTCCCGCGACGCCATGCAACTGGACGCCACGATGGGGCAGACCATGACCGAGCGGTTCAACGTCGCCGGCGCGCTGCTGGTGAAGATCTTCGGCCGGTACCACGACGAGAACGCGACGTTCAGCGACGCGGCCGGGCGAGTTCGCGACATCGGTGTGGTGCAAGCGCTGTACGCCCGCTACTTCTTCACGGGGCTGACCCTGCTGGCGTCCCTGGCGACCGCGCTCGTGTACGGCATGGGCGGCTGGCTCGCCATCGACGGCGCGATCCAGGTCGGCACACTCGTGGCACTCGCCGCGCTGCTGACCCGCCTGTACGGGCCGATGACCGCGCTGTCGAACGTGCAGGTCGACGTCATGACCGCGCTGGTCAGCTTCGAGCGGGTGTTCGAGGTGCTCGACCTCGAGCCGATGGTGCGCGACGCACCTGATGCCCGGCCGCTGCCGGACGACGCCGCGTCCATCGAGTTCGACCATGTGTCGTTCCGCTACCCGGGCCCGGACGAGGTGTCGCTGGCGTCGCTGGAATCCACGGCGCGGCCCTCGGAGAGTGGCGCCGGCGAGGAGGTGCTGCGCGAGGTCTCGTTCCGGGTCGAGCCGGGGGAGATGGTCGCGCTGGTGGGTCCGTCCGGAGCCGGCAAGTCCACGATCACACACCTGGTGTCGCGGCTCTACGATCCCACCGAGGGAGTCGTCCGGGTCGGTGGCCAGGACCTCCGTACCGTCACGCTGGAGTCGTTGCACGATGCCATCGGTGTCGTCACCCAGGACGCTCACCTGTTCCACGACACGATCCAGGCCAACCTGATCTATGCCCGGCCGGGCGCCAGCGATCAGGATCTCGAGCAGGCGCTGCGGGCCGCGCAGATTTGGGACCTGGTCTCGTCGCTGCCGGACGCGCTCGACACCGTGGTGGGTGACCGCGGCTACCGGCTTTCCGGTGGCGAGAAGCAGCGGCTGGCCATTGCGCGGGTGCTGCTGAAGGCACCGCGGATCGTGGTCTTGGACGAGGCCACCGCACATTTGGATTCGGAGTCCGAGGTGGCTGTCCAGCAGGCGCTCGACACCGCACTGGCCGGACGCACGTCCCTGGTGATAGCCCACCGGTTGTCGACCATCCGGCATGCGGACCGGATCCTCGTTGTGGACAGCGGCGGCATCGTCGAAAGCGGCACGCACACTGAACTGCTCGCCGCGGGCGGCCTATACGCCGAGTTGTACGCCACCCAGTTCGCCACCCAAGCTCCGGTCGATCACGTTCAGCATGCCTAGCCCTCCCGTACCATGCGCACGCGCCTGGTGAAGTGCCGACGGCCCTGGTGCGGCACCCTTAGGCATGCTGAACGTGATCGAACCGCCGAGTTCTACTTGGGGTGGCCAGCCGTCGTCGCGCCGACGGGGCCGTCGTTCGTGGGTGAGCTCGCCTCTTCGCGGCGGACCCTGGCCTCGGCCCGGATAAGCAGGACGAACCCGCCAATACCGATCACCGTGAACGCGAACCACTGGATCGCGTAGGACAAGTGCGGGCCGGCCTCGATCTCGGGCGGCGGGACGAGGGCAAGCGAATCGTCCGCCGGCGGGTCCTGCTCGACAAGCTCCAGCCAGCCGCCGTACAGCGGCCGGTCGACAGCAGGCGCCAGCACCTCCAGGTCGACGTACCGGATCATGCCGGTCGACGGGTCACCGGTGCGGCTGCCGCCGTCCTCACTGGCCCGCACCCGGGCGATCACCTCGACGTCACCGGGCGGTGGTGCCGGCACATCGGGTACGTCCACCCCCGAGGTCGCCACGAAGCCTCGATCGACCAACACAGCGACGCCAGAACTGGTGACCAGCGGAGTGAGAACATGCACGCCGGCCTGCCCGCCCTGCGGTCGCAGGCGGAGCACCAGCTGATTGTCACCGTCGTAGCGACCCGTCGCCTGTATGGTCCGCCACTGGTCGCCGGCGTCGACCGGTCTCCCGGCGGCCAGCACGTCGTCAATCGGCGCAGGAGGGCGGTTGAGGCCCGCCTCGACAGCGGCGTTGCGGGCCTGGCGTTGCTCGTTGCGGTCCAGCTGCCAGAGCCCGAGCAGCACGAACGCGGTCGCCAGAACGAGGCCCGCGATGATTCGCACGACCCATTGGCGCGACGCCAGGAAATCAAGCACACCCTGACCGTAGCCCGCCGATGTGGGTGCGGGCGCCTAGGGTTGTAGTCATGCTCATCGACCGGTATGGCCGCACGGCCACGGACCTGCGGGTGTCGCTGACCGACAGATGCAACCTGCGTTGCCAGTACTGCATGCCCGCCGAGGGCCTTGACTGGCTGCCCAAACCCGAGGTGCTGACCGCCGCCGAGATCGTCCGGCTGGTGCGGGTGGCCGTCGAACGGCTGGGCGTCCGCGACGTACGGTTCACCGGGGGAGAGCCGCTGGTCCGGCCAGAGCTGGTCGAGATCGTGGCCGAATGCGCCCGGCTCGAGCCGCGCCCGAAACTGTCACTGACCACCAACGGCATCGGCTTAACGCGGATCGTCCACGCGCTGGCCGACGCCGGGCTGGACCGGGTGAACGTCTCGCTCGACACCCTCGACCCGAACCGGTTCGAAGCCATTACCAGACGCCGCCGGCTGCCCGACGTGTTGGCCGGCCTGGCCGCGGCCGCTTCTGCCGGATTGCGCCCGGTCAAGGTCAATGCGGTACTGCTCCGGGGCATCAACGACGACGAAGCGCCCGCCCTGCTGCGCTGGGCCATCGGCGAGGATTACCAGTTGCGGTTCATCGAGCAGATGCCGCTCGATGCCCAGCACGCCTGGAACCGCGACCGCATGGTCACCGCGGAAGAGATCCTGGCCGCGCTGCAGGCAGAGTTCGACCTGTCGCCCACCGGCCGGCGTGAGAGGGGCAGCGCACCGGCCGAGACCTGGTCCGTCAACGGCGGGCCTGCGACGGTCGGCGTCATCGGCACCGTGACCCGGCCGTTCTGTGCCGCGTGTGACCGCACCAGGCTCACTGCCGACGGCCAGGTTCGCACGTGCCTGTTCGCCACGACCGAGTCCGACCTGCGCACTCCGCTGCGCGCCGGCGCGGACGACGCCGAACTGGCCCGGCTGTGGCGGGTGGCGATGGCCGGCAAGCTACCCGGGCACGGCATCAACGACCCAGGATTCCTGCAGCCGACGCGGCCGATGTCGGCGATCGGCGGGTAGTCACTCAAGACGCGAAGACGGCGCCAGGCAACCACGGGGGAAGCTGCCCGGCGCCGCCGATCACAACGCGCACCGACGGGGGAAGTCCGGAACGCGTGCGGATCGGAGTATGACACGGATTTCCGCCTGCCGGAAGAGCTTGATCACTTCAGGTCGCCGGCGCTCGACGGGCGCGCCTCGATGGCCCGTTGTTCCATAGGTGGCACAGGCGTAAGGGCGCCGGGTGCCGGCCGGCCCACGGCGTTGGCCACCACGACCGCCAAGTAGGGCAGCACGACCGCGCCGATGATGAACACCCAGCGCACCCAACCCTCGACGAGAAGCGCGAACGGCACACACACAATGCGGATGCCCATCATCCACAAGTAGCGGCGCTGGCGTGCGCTGAGGTCGTCGCTCCGCCCGGGACGGGCGGTGGTGACCGACTGCACGTTCGTTCTCAACGGATCTCCTGCCTGATGTCCGCGTCTACCCCGTCAGCGGTGACCCGAACCCGCGTTCACCTTCCACGGTAGGCCGCGGCGCCTGACCTGACCAGATGAGGTCCGCCCGACGGCGTAGTACGCGGACGCACGGGTTCAAGTGCCAGCGCGCCCGCGAAGCAGGGCCTGGTACGGAATCATGGCAGTCATTGTGACGTCATAAGGAGGTTCCATGAACCGCACATACCGGGTCAGTGAGATCGTCGGTACGTCGACCGAAGGGGTTGACCACGCGATCCGCAACGGCATCGACCGCGCCGCACAGACCCTCCGCCACCTCGACTGGTTCGAGGTCACCGAGATCCGCGGCCACCTGGTCGACGGGCAGATCGAGCACATTCAGGTCGGCATGAAGGTGGGCTTCCGGCTAGAAGACGCGTGAGGTCCTTGTCGGCAACGGCCATCACGGGCCGTCGGCTGGAGCCGGTACGGTCGATCCCGGTTGTATCGAGGAGAGGAGCCCACGCCTGTGAGCCGGTCCGTTCTGGTCACCGGTGGCAACCGCGGCATCGGCCTGGCCATTGCCCGAGCATTCGCCGCCGCGGGTGATGCCGTCACGATCACTTACCGCAGTGGTGAGCCGCCCGACGGGCTGGATGCGGTGCGGTGCGATGTCACCGACGGTGAGTCGGTCGATGCCGCGTTCGCCGAGGTCGAGCAACAGCAGGGGGCGGTCGAAGTGCTCGTCGCCAATGCCGGCATCACCAACGACACTCTGGTGCTCCGGATGAGCGACGACGAGTTCACCAGCGTGCTCGAGACGAACCTCACCGGCACCTTCCGAGTGGTCAAGCGGGCCGCGCGGGGCATGCTGCGCGCCCGGCGCGGGCGGATCATCCTTATTGGCAGCGTCGCCGGGCTGCTCGGCTCACCCGGGCAGGTCAACTACGCGGCGAGCAAGGCCGGCCTGATCGGCATGGCCCGCTCGCTGGCGCGTGAGCTCGGCAGCAGGGGCATCACCGCCAATGTGGTCGCGCCGGGCTTCGTGGAGTCCGACATGACCGCCGGGTTGTCCGACGATCGGCGGGCCGAGATTCTCCGCGGCATTCCGCTCGGGCGTTATGCGCTGGCCGACGAGGTGGCAGCAGCGGTGCGCTGGCTGGCCAGCGACGGCGCGGCGTACATCACGGGGGCGGTCATACCGGTCGACGGAGGATTGGGGATGGGGCACTGATGGGTTACGACAACGCGGCTGCGGGCCGCCTTCTGGAGGGCAAGCGGATCCTCGTGACGGGGGTGACGATGGACACCTCGATCGGCTTCCACGTCGCTCGAGTGGCCCAGGAGCAGGGCGCCGAGGTGGCCATCACCAATTTCGGCCGGGCACTGTCGATCACCAGGCGCATCGCCGGCCGGTTGCCCAAGGCGCCTGCGGTCCTGGAGTTGGACGTCACCAACTCCGACCACCTCGCCGGCGTGGCCGAGCAGGTGCACGACGCACTGGGCGGGCTCGACGGGGTGGTGCACTCGATCGCGTACGGCAACCCCGAGACGGCGCTCGGCGGCAAGTTCCTCGACACGCCCTGGGAGGACGTCGGCCAGGCGCTGCACGTGTCGGCCTTCTCGCTGAAGTCCCTGGCGATGGCGTGCCGTCCACTGCTCGGCCGCGGCTCGGCCATTGTCGGGATGACGTTCGACGCGTCGGTGTCGTGGCCGGTGTACGACTGGATGGGCGTGGCCAAAGCCGGCCTGGAATCCACCGCGCGCTACCTGGCCCGTTACCTGGGTCCGGACGGCATCCGGGTCAACCTGGTGTCGGCGGGGCCGCTGCGCACGCTCGCGGCGAAAGCCATCCCCGGCTTCGAGGACCTCGAAGCCGGCTGGGCCGCACGTGCGCCGCTGGGCTGGGATCGCAGCGACCCCGAACCGGCCGCCCGTACGGTCGTGGCCCTGCTGAGCGATTTCCTGCCGGCGACCACCGGCGAGATCGTCCACGTCGACGGCGGGTACCACGCCACGGGGGCCTAGATGATTCCGGCCGCGCCCAACGGCACGCTGCGGATCTCCGGGCTCGGACTTCGTGATCACTGGTTCGACGTCCCGCTGAATCACGCCGAGCCGGGCGGGGAGACCATCACGGTCTACGCACGCGAAGTCGTCGCCGTCGACGAGCCGGCGGCGAACAAGCCGTGGCTGCTGTTCCTGCAGGGCGGGCCCGGCGGAAAGGCGCCGCGGCCGGCCGATTCGCCGGCCTGGATCCACCGTGCCGTGAAGGACTTCCGGGTGCTGCTGCTCGACCAGCGAGGCACGGGACGCTCGACCCCCGTGACGCCGCGGACCATCCTGGGGCTGAGCAGCGCCCGTGCACAGGCCGAGTACCTGTCTCACTTGCGGGCCGACGCGATCGTCGCCGACGCCGAGCTCATCCGCCGCCGGCTGCTAGGCGAGGACTCGACATGGAGCGTGCTGGGCCAGTCCTACGGCGGCTTCTGCATTCTGCACTACCTCTCGGTCGCGCCGGACAACCTCGCTGCTGCGTACATCACCGGTGGGTTGGGCCCGCTCGACGCGCCGGCCGAGGAGGTCTACCAGGCCACCTACGCGGTCGTCCGCGCCAAGAACACGTCCTACCATCACGCGTTCCCGGACGACCAGGACCGGCTCGAGCGGATCGCGGCCTACCTGCGTGAGCACGATGTGCGGCTGCCCGACGGGTCGCCGCTGTCGGTCCGGCGCTTCCAGACAATGGGGATAAGACTCGGCGGCACGATCGCCGTGCCGAAGGTGCACTACCTGCTCGAGGAGGCCTTCGTCGACGGGCCGGACGGCCCGGAGTTGTCGCACACGTTCCTGCACGGCGTCTACTCCGAGCTGAGCTTCGCCGAGGCGCCGCTCTACGCGGTACTGCACGAACCCATCTATGCGCAGGGCGCGGCCACTCGGTGGGCCGCTGACCGCACCCGGCCGGCCGACTTCGATCCGGACGCCGCACCACTGCTGCTGACCGGCGAAATGATCTATCCCTGGATGTTCGACGACGACCCCGCGCTGCGGCCGTTCCGCAACGCGGCCGAGTTGTTGGCCCAGCGAGACGACTGGCCGGCGCTCTATGACCGCACCGTTCTCGCGGCCAACCAGGTGCCGGTCGCCGCCGCCCTCTACACCGACGACATATACGTCGACGCGCGGTTGGCCGACGACACGGCGGCCGCTGTGCGTGGCCTGCGGGTCTGGAAGACGAACGCCTACGAACGTGACGGCCTGCGCGAGACCAGCGACGTCCTGGACCGGTTGATCAAGATGGCCAGGGGTGAGCTCTGAGCCTGGAGATTGTGCTGCGGCGCGAGCGTCCCACCATCGTCGCCCAGCGGCTCGGTGCCTCGCCGCCGCCGACGCGGGGCTTAGCTCTGCCGAACCCGCGCTTGTTCTAGGCTCGGGAGTATGGCTAAGACTCTCGTGGTGTTACGGCACGCGAAGTCGGCCTGGCCGGACGGCGTGGCCGACCACGACCGCCCGCTGTCCGAGCGCGGTCGCCGTGATGCCCCCGCCGTCGGCCGCTGGCTTCGCGAGCAGGGGATCGGCGTGGAGTTGGCCTTGGTGTCCAGCGCCCGGCGCGCCCGCGAGACGTTCGAGTTGGCCGCCGCCGAGCTCGACCCAGCTCCGAAGCCGCTCATCACCGACTCCGTGTACGGCGCTAGCACCGGCGACCTGCTCGACACGGTCCGCGAGTTGCCGGCCTCGGTGCGGGTGGCCCTGCTGGTCGGGCACAACCCGAGCATCGGCAATCTGGCCACCATTCTGGACGACCGCGCCCGAGGCGCCCTGGAGTTCAAGACCAGCGCGATCGCCATCTACGACGTCGGCCCAACCTGGCCGGAAGTTAATCCGGGTGCGGCTCGGCTGCTCACCTCAGCCATTCCCCGCGGCTGACGTTCGATCACGTTCGGCAGACGGCGCGACGTAGCTACAGGCATGCATGCATGTAGCTACGTCGCCAGGCCTGGTGGGCGGCCCACCGGTTAGGTCAGTCGAGCGGCGGCGCCGGGGTGACGTACCCGTCGGCGGCGTCGGCCGCTTCGATCTCCTGCCGGCTGATGCCCAGCAGGTAGAGCACGGCATCCAGGTACGGGACGTTGACGGCGGTGTCGGCGGCTTCACGCAGGACCGGTTTGGCGTTGAACGCGACGCCGAGACCGGCCGTGGCGATCATTTCCAGATCATTGGCGCCGTCGCCGACCGCCACCGTCTGCGACAGGGGAACACCCGCAGCCTGGGCGAACCGGCGCAGAGCCTGCGCTTTGCCGGACCGGTCGAGTACCGGCCCGACGAGTTCACCGGTCAGCTGCCCGTCGACGATCTCGAGGGTGTTGGCCGCCGCGTAGTCGAGCCCCAGCTCGTCGACCAGGTACTCGGTGATCTGGCTGAACCCGCCGCTCACGATGGCAACGCGGTATCCCAGCCGCTTCAGGGTGCGGACCAGCGTGCGTGCACCCGGAGTCAGCTGTACCGACGACTGGACCTCGTCGACCGCGCTCGCCGGCAGCCCGGCGAGCAGGCGGACCCGGGCGCGCAGCGAGTCGGTGAACTCGAGCTCGCCGCGCATCGCCTCAGCAGTCACCTTGGCCACTTGATCCAGCACCCCGGCCTTCTCGGCCAGCATCTCGATGACCTCGCCTTGCACAAGCGTGGAGTCGACGTCCATCACGACGAGCCGTTTGGCCCGCCGGATGAGCCCGGACGGTTGGACCGCGACGTCGAAACCGTGGCTGAGCGCCTCGCCGGCCAGCTCGACCCGCAACACCGCCGGATCCACGCCGGAGACTTCGAGCTCGATCGAGGTCACCGGATACGACGCCAAGCGCACGATCCGGTCGATGTTGCCGCTGCGAGCTGCGATCCGGCCCGCTACTGCGGCCATCGCCGCAGGTCGCAGGGGTTTGCCGAGGACCGTGACATGGGTTCGACCCGGCTGCTGGCCGGCGTCCCCCGAACCGGTGACGAGTTCGACGTCCAAGCCGAGCGAGGCGGCGACCTTGCCCACGGCCGCTCGAAACGCCGGCTCATCGTCGGGTGCGGTGACGAGGATGCCCAAGATCAGCCGGCCCCGCACCACGACCTGCTCAACATCGACGACATCGACGGCGTGCTCGGATATTGCCGTGAACAGCCGAGCCGTGACGCCGGGACGGTCGTGTCCGGTGACGATGGCCAGGACAGTGCTTGGTGCAGGCAGGTTCATGACGCTTTCAGGCTAACTCCCGCCGATTCTGGGACGGGTAGGCAGGTGAGCGAATGGCGATCAGCTGACCGGCAGGTGGTTGTTGCACGCAGCGGCGAGCCCGTGCCGGGCCGCACGCTCCAGCTGACGGAGGGCCTCGCGGCGCGCCGACGCCTCGGCCGTCGTCACGGCCCCGCCGTCGTCGGCCAGTGCGAACTCGGCAATCGTCCACAGCCGGGCCGCGCGGGCTGCGAGCGCCTGGGCTTCCTGCGAGTACCCGTGCGGCAGCGGCGCCGACGCTCTGCCCGCGCGTACATCGTCCAGCAGTTGGGCCACCTCCGGCCGCCACGACGGCACATCCAGGTCGGCCAGCACTCGCCCGGCAGCGAGCAGCGCGTCGTTGAGATCCCGATCCGCCTGCGTGATCGTCGGCCCGGCCGGCGGCGGGTTCGCCTGGTACCAGACCCACGTCACGAAGTGGCCCTGGTCACCGGGCGGGCCGAATGCGCTCACCCGCGGCACCAGCGCGTACGGCGCGCCGACGGCGACCACGGCCTCACCCGCCGCGACGGCTGATTCGGTCAGTTCGACCGGCCCACCAAGCCCGTGCGGGTCACCGGGCCGGGGGAGGGCCGCGGCGACGCCGTACGCCCCGGCTTCGCGCCAGAACGGCAGCACCAAATCCAGTGAAGCCACTGATGGTGCGTTCTCAAGCTCGTGGGGTTCGTCGTCACCGCGCACGCGGTCGATCACTTCCGATGCGTCGCACCGGCCTTCGAACCACATCGCCGCCCAGGCGGCGAACCGAACCGATCGAGGTATCGAGACCATGATTGCCCCAGCCTATGGAACTCCACTAGCACTCGTGGCCCCACGGTGCCCGCCGGACCGGCCGGAGCAGTCGGTAAGGTCCACTGGCATGACCGACGTCCTCGAGTTGGCCGACGTCTCGGTGCGTCGCTCCGGCACCTACCTGCTGCAGGAGGTCACCTGGTCGGTCGCCGAGTCCGACCGCTGGGTCATCCTCGGTCCGAATGGCGCCGGCAAGACGACGTTGCTGCAGGTGGCGGCCGCCCTCATGCATCCGACCGAGGGTTACGCGGCGATTCTCGGCGAGATCCTCGGCGGCGTCGACGTGTTCGAACTGCGCCCCCGCATCGGGCTGACCAGTGTGGCCCTCGCCGACCGCATCCCGCTCGACGAACGGGTCCGCGACGTTGTCATGACCGCGTCATACGCGGTCGTGGGTCGCTGGCGCGAGTCGTACGAGTCCTACGATGAAGATCGCGCAAACGTCCTGCTCAGGCGTCTCGGCGTCGCATCACTCGCCGGCCGGACATTCGGGACGCTCTCCGAGGGAGAGCGCAAGCGGGTGCAGATCGCCCGCGCGATGATGTCCGACCCGGAACTGCTGCTCCTGGACGAACCGGCGGCGGGCCTGGATCTCGGCGGGCGCGAGGCGCTCGTCACGACCCTGGGTGAACTCGCCGCCGATCCGGCCTCGCCGGCGATGGTGCTCGTGACACATCATGTCGAGGAGATTCCGCGCGGCTTCACGCATGTGCTCCTGCTGCGCGAGGGCCGGGTGGTGGCGTCCGGGCCGCTTGAGCAGACGCTCACCGCAGAGTCGCTGAGCACGACGTTCGGCCTGCCGCTCACAGTGAGCCGGGACGACGGACGGTGGTCTGCTCGTGCGCGACTGGCGAGCAGTTAGCGATCTTTAAGAAAAGTATTGAATCGCCTAGGGTTAGGGCCATGCGGGACGCCTTCGACTGGATCGGCGACAACGAATGGACGTTGTGGGCCGGTCTGGCGCTGATCCTCGGCATCATCGAGACCACGACACTCGACCTGGTCTTTCTGATGCTCGCCGTCGGCGCTGCAGGCGGAGCGGCGGTCGCCGCTGTGGGAGCACCGTTTCTGGTGCAGGCGCTGGCAGCGATTGCGGTCAGCGTCGCCATGCTCGGCGTTGTGCGGCCGATCGCAAAGCGCCACCTGCACCAGGCGATCAGCGAGCGCACCGGAGTGGCTGCGCTCGTCGGTCGCCGCGCGACCGTACTCGAGCGGGTGGACGGCAACGGCGGCCGGGTGAAGCTGGCCGGGGAGGTCTGGTCGGCGCGCAGCTACGACGGCTCGGTCATCGAGGTTGGCGCCAGCGTTGACGTCGTTGAGATCCAGGGAGCGACTGCACTCGTGTTCGCCGCCGAAGGCCCGTAAGCTCCCGCGTGCTGCCTGGCGGCACCGCCCGCTTACCAACCGATAACGTGGTCGCCCCCGAAGAAAGGGTCTCCCATGGATGCTGGACAGACGCTGTTGCTGTTCGTGGTGTTCCTGCTCGCCGTGTTCGTCCTGGTCACGCTGGCCAGGTCGGTGCGCATCGTGCCGCAGGCGCGGGCGGGCATCGTCGAGCGGCTAGGCAAGTTCAGGCGGGTTCTCGAACCGGGCCTGACCGTTGTCATCCCGTTCATCGATCGAGTCCTGCCGTTGATCGACCTCCGCGAGCAGGTCGTCTCCTTCCCGCCGCAGCCGGTGATCACCGAGGACAACCTGGTCGTGCAGATCGACACGGTGATCTACTACCAGGTCACGAACGCCAAGGACGCAACCTACGAGATCGCCAACTACATCGCTGGTATCGAGCAGCTGACCGTCACGACGCTGCGTAACGTCATCGGCGGCATGGACCTCGAGCGAACGCTCACCAGCCGTGAAGAGATCAACAATGCGCTTCGCGGCGTGCTGGACGAGGCGACCGGTAAGTGGGGCATCCGGGTCAACCGGGTCGAGCTCAAGTCCATCGACCCGCCGCCGTCGATCCAGGACTCGATGGAGAAGCAGATGCGCGCCGAGCGTGACCGCCGGGCCGCCATCTTGAACGCCGAAGGTGTGCGCCAGTCGCAGATCCTCACCGCGGAGGGCCAGAAGCAGGCCGCGATCCTGACCGCCGAAGGTGACAAGCAGTCCCAGATCTTGCGCGCGGAGGCGAGCAAGCAGGCCCAGATCCTGCAGGCCGACGGTGAAGCCAAGGCGATCAAGGCCGTGTTCGACGCCATCCACCGCGGCAACCCAGACCAGAAGCTACTGGCCTACCAGTACATGCAGATGCTGCCGGAGATCGCCAAGGGTGACTCCAACAAGGTCTGGGTCGTGCCCAGCGAGATCGGCAAGGCGCTCGAGGGCCTCGGCTCCGCAGTGGGCTCGATGGGACAGCTCGCCGGTGGCATCGTCGAGGACGCGGAGGCCGATGTGGCACTCGACGAACTGGCCCAAGCGCGTGCCGAGGTCGAAGCCGCGGCTGAAGAAGCCGCACATGAAAGCGAAGCGGCCGTGGAAGCGGCTCAGGATGAGGTCCGTGAGGCGCTGCGATCGGCCCAGCAGGCGACGACTGAACCCGGGCAGGGCCCCACTGAGCCCGGCAGCCAGTGACCGACTTGTCCGGCTACACCTGTCCCATCACCGCAGGTGGCTGAGTTGTCCGGCCGGACACGTCGGTGAGCCTGCTCGAGGCCGGCCTTATCGTGCTGGCCGGGCTGGCAGCGGGGGCCATCAATGCCGTGGTCGGGTCGGGCAGCCTGATCACGTTCCCCACCTTGGTGTGGGTGGGTTTGCCGCCGGTCGTGGCGAACGTCTCCAACACGGTCGGTCTGGTGCCAGGTGGGGTGTCCGGCGCCTGGGGCTACCGCCGTGAGCTCATCGGCCAGCGCGGCCGCCTCCTCCGGCTGGGCACCGGGACACTGCTCGGCTCGATCGTCGGCGCGACCCTGCTGCTCGTGCTGCCGCCCGGTGTTTTCGCCACTGTGGTGCCGGCACTGATCCTGCTGGCGTGTGTGTTGGTACTCATCCAGCCGTGGCTCGTACGCAAGCTGGCCGACCGGCCGCGACGCGACCACGGCGGCCCGCTGGTGTCGGTGTTCGTGTTCGCTACTGGCATGTACGGCGGATACTTCGGCGCCGCTCAGGGCGTCCTGCTCATCGCCGTGCTGGCCCTCGGCCTGGACGAGACGCTGCAGCGGGTGAACGCCGCTAAGAACGTCCTGGCGGGTTTGGCCAACCTGGCCGCGGGGGTGCTGTTCATCGTAGTCGCCGACGTCAACTGGGCGGCAGCCGGGCTCGTCGCGGTAGGGGCGGCCGCCGGCGGGCTCGCGGGTGCTCGGCTGGCGCGCCTGCTCCCGCCCGCCGGGCTGCGGGCTGCCGTCGTGTTCATCGGGATCGTCGCCGTCGTCACGCTAGTGTGAGGTGCCATGCGGCTGCCCGGCCTTGCCGCGCGCAACTGGCGCGAGGCGTGCGTGTCCGCCAGCGAGGCGGTATCCCGCGTGCCGGCCGGCGCGCATGTATTCGTCGGCACGGCCACCGGTACGCCGCGCACGCTCGTCGCGGCACTTCAGGAGCAGGCTGTGCAGCATCCGGGCGTGCAACTAATCCACTTTCTTGCCGATTCCGGCCAGCCCAGCGCCGTCCTGCGCCAGCGGGTCTTCTACGTCGGAACCAACGTCGCCGACCTGATGGCCAACGGCCGCATCGAGTACGTGCCCCTGCCGCTGGCCGAGGCGCCGCGGCTGATGCGGCGCGGCAGGCTGCGAGTCGACGTCGCGATGGTCCAGGTGAGCCCCCCGGACATCGCGGGCCGGTGCTCGCTCGGCGTTGCGGTTGACATCGCACTCGAGGCTGTCCGGCAAGCCGACATGGTGATCGCCGAGATTAATCCGGCCATGCCCCGCACCGGACCGCACAGCTTGGTGCAGTTCGACCGGTTCGATGCGATCGTCGAGGTCGAGCCGGTGGTGGCCGAGTACGTCCATCCCCCCGGCGGCGAAGTCGCCGAACAGATCGCCCGCTACGTGGCGCGGCTCGTCGACGACGGCTCCACGCTGCAGGTCGGCCTGGGCCGGGTACCCAATCAGGCGCTGCAGTACCTCGGCTCGCGGCGCGACCTCGGCATCCACTCCGACGTCATCACCGACTCCATCGTCGACCTCATCGAAAGCGGCGCGGTGACGGGTCGGCGCAAGACGATGAGCAAGGGACGCACCGTCGCCAGCCTCGCCCTCGGCACCCGCCGCCTGTACGAGTTCATCGACGACAATCCGGACGTCATCCTGCGCCCGATCGACGAGGTCGGCGATCCCGATGTGGTGGCCGCCCAGCGCCGGATGGTGTCGCTCACCCAAGCGTTCACCATCGACCTGACCGGCCAGGTCTGTGCCGAAGCCCGGGCGGGCTACGCGTACGGGGGTGTCAGCGCGCAGGTCGATTTTCACCGAGGAGCGGCGCGCTGCCGTGACGGCCGGGCGATCGTGTGCCTGGGGGCCGTGTCGCCGGACGGTTCGCCGGCCATCAAACCGGCCTTGGGCCCGGCCGAGCCGGTCACGATCCCGCGCTGGGACGTGCACTGGGTGGTCACCGAGTACGGCACCGCGTACTTGCAAGGCGCCTCGCTACGGGAGCGTGCCATCGCCCTTATCGAGATCGCGCACCCGGACCATCGGGACGAGCTGCTCGCCGCCGCGACAACGCTCGGGCTGGTTCCGCCGGGGCAGCGCCTGCGCAGCCGCCGCGCGTATCCGGTCGACGAAGAGCGCGAGTTGCAGCTCCGCGACGGCAGCACTGTGCTGGTCCGCCCGACCCGTACGGCGGACGCCGCCGCCCTGCAGGCGCTGTTCTACCGGCTACGGCCGGAGGACGTGCTGACCCGGTTCTTCCGCCGCCTGTCCTCGCTGACGCTCGCCCACGCGGAGCACCTGGCGAGCGTCGGTTATGAGGAGGAGATGACCTTCGCAGCCGTCGCCGGTGGCCGGGAGGCCGGTGAGATCGTCGGCACCGCGAGTTACTTCCTTGACCCCGAGACGGGCCTGGCGGACGTGGCGTACCTGGTCGATCCCGCATGGCAAGGCAAGGGGCTCGGATCGGCTCTTCACGGGATAACGGTCGACTACGCGCGCCGGCACGGCGTGCGAGGCTTCACCGCAGACGTGTTGACCGGCAACGAGCCGATGATGGCCATCTTCCGGCGTTCTCCAGGCAGGGTCCAGGTGGTCGAAGACGACGATCGCTACGAGATTGTGCTGACGTGGCCGACGTCCAACCTGTGACGACTGTCGACGACCCCCGGCTCGGCGATTATGTGTCACTGCGCGACGTACAACTTCGCAAGTCACTGGAAGCCGAACACGGCCTGTTCATCGCGGAAGGGGAGAAGGTCGTCCGGCGAGCGGTCGAAGCCGGTTACGCGGTGCGGTCGTTCCTGATGGCGCCGCGCTGGCTCGCGTCCCTCGCCGACATTCTGGACGTGGCCGGCGGCGTGCCGTGTTACGTCGCCGACGAAGCACTGATCGAGCAGGTCACAGGATTCCACGTGCACCGCGGCGCATTGGCGGCCATGCACCGGCGTTCGCTGTCGCCGGTCGAGGAGGTGCTGGCGCACGCCACCCGGATCATCGTGTGCGAGGACCTCGTGGACCACGCGAACGTCGGTACGATCTTCCGCTGCGCCGCAGGCCTTGGTATGGACGCGGTATTGCTGAGCCCGCGTTGCGCCGACCCGCTCTACCGTCGGTCGGTGAAAGTCTCGATGGGTGCGGTCTTCGCCGTTCCGTATGCGCGGATCACCGACTGGTACGACGGCCTGGTCCAGGTTCGAGCCGCAGGTTTTCAGGTGCTGGCCATGACACCGGCCGCCGACGCCATCCCGATCGACGAGGTCGCGCACACCGACCGGATGGCCCTTGTCTTCGGGGCCGAAGGGGCCGGACTTTCCGAGCGCTGGATGAGCACGGCCGACGAGCGTGTCGTGATTCCGCTCGCTCCCGGAATCGATTCGCTCAACGTCACCGCCGCTGCCGCCATCGCGGCATACGTCATGCGCAAGCCGCCGCAGTAGCCCGTGCGTCCGGCGCTGGCGGGGTCCGGCGCGAGTGCCGCAGGTCGGCTAGACCAGAACCACAGTCCGGGTGTCAACCGGTTGCTCACCTGGCCCGACCAGGGCGGCGTCGCAGCCCGTGCACGCGAATTCGGCAGGCTCGGAATCGGGCACTACGACGAACTCACGCACCGACGCGCACCCGGCGCACCACTGCTGCATCGTCTCCATGCCTTCGACCATGCCAAACCGACCTGCCATGCTTGAGGAGCCACGCCGGAACCCCTGGCTTGCCGACCGGGTTTCGGGGGATGATCGGCTGTGACGGAAGGAGCGCACGATGCAGACGGTGTGGAAAGGGTCGATCTCATTCGGCCTCGTGTCGATCCCCGTCCGCCTCGTGGCGGCGACCGAAGAGAAGGACGTCCGGTTCCGCCAGGTCCACGCGGCGGACGGCGGGCGGATCCGGTACAAGCGCGTTTGCGACGCCTGCGGCAACGAGGTCGCCTACGCCGACATTGCCAAGGGCTACGAGCTGCCCGGCGGCGACATGGTGGTCCTGAGCGACGAGGACCTCACCGACCTGCCGGTCTCCTCCAGCAAGATCGTCGAGGTGATGGCGTTCGTGCCGTTCTCCGATATCGATCCGACCGGGTTGTCCCGGGCGTACTACGCGGAGCCCAGCGGTGACGCCAAGCCGTATGTGCTGCTGCGTGACGTCATGGAGCGGGCCGATCGGGTGGCCATCGTCAAGATCTCGCTGCGGAGCCGGGAGCGGCTCGCCGTTCTGCGGGCCCGCGAAGGCGTGCTCGTCGTGCAGACGATGCTGTGGCCGGACGAGGTCCGCCGTCCCGAATTCGGCTTCCTCGAGGACGAGCCGACCGTTCGGCCGCAGGAGTTGCAAATGGCCGAATCGTTCGTCGAGGCCATGGGCGGCGATTTCGATCCCGACGAGTACGTCGACGAATACCGCACCGCGCTGCTCGACGTAGTGGAGGCCAAGGTCGCGGGAGCGGAGATCACCAAGGCACCCGAAGTCGCCCCGGACGAAGGCAAGGTCGTCGACCTGATGGAGGCGCTACGCCGGAGCGTCGCCGAGGCGAAGAAGAAGCGCGGCGAGGAGGCCGAAGAGCCGCCGGCGAAGAAACCCGCCAAGAAGGCTACCGCCAAGCGCAAGTCGGCGTAAGTTCGATCACGTTCAGCACCCGCAGGCTTGCCGTACCAGGCTCGTGCGGGTGGCACGGCACCGACGCACCTGGTGAGCTGCCCACCTGTGAGGACTGCTGGCGGATCAGCCGTCACGACAACGCGTTAAGCACCGCATTCGGGCCGACTACCGAAGCGCCCGCGTCCTCCAGTCGGCTGCGCAGTTCGCGGTCCGCCGTGACGGCGACGACGTAGTCGTCCGGGCGCTCAGCCACCTGCGCAGCCGCCAGATCGGCGAGCAACTCATCGCCGTCCCGCTCGGCGGCGTACACGTCGACACCGGGAACCGACTGCAGGTCTCGTGCCTGGCCTTCGACCACGAGGTGCAGTTCCGGCCACCACGTCTTGCCCGGCAGGCCGAGCAACTGCGCCGGCAGGCCGTCCCGTGCCGCACCGGCGATCTGGTCGCGGACTCTGGCCGCTGCGCCGAGCCGGTCGTGCCACCAGCCGTCCGGCCGAGATCCCATGACGTTGGCGACGTCGACCAGCAGCACCAGCCGGCGCAGCGTCTGAGATTGGAGATGCTCCCAGGTCGCCGCGAATCCCGGGTGCAGCGGTAGCTCGGCGACTTCGTCGGCGGGCACCCACCGGATCTCCTTGCTTTCCAAATCGGACGGCCAAGCCGGGACCCGATGCGGCACGTGGGCCACGACTGTTGTGTACGACCATGTCTCGTGGTCCTCAATCCAGGCGTGGGTGAGGGTGACGTCGCTCGGGCGGACGGCGGCCTCCTCCTCGGCCTCGCGCAACGCCGCCTGCGTCGCCGGCTCGGCAGACGACCGGGCACCTCCCGGCACGCCCCATGTTCCGCCGTGGTGGCTCCACTCGGCGCGGTGTTGCAGTAGGGCGGCTCCGTCCGGGGCGATCGCCAGCAGGCCCGCGGCGCCGTACCGGCCCCAATGCCGATGGCCGGCCGCGCACGTGACCCACCCGTCACCGTCGTGGCGATTCAGCAGCCTCACCATCCGAGGTTCTCACGACGGGGCCGCGGCGCCGAATGGCCAGGGGCACGAAGTACCAGAAGATGGCGAACCACACCACCACACCCACGACCACCGCGATCGTTGCGAACCGCGACAGGACGACGTCCAAAGCCAGCAGTAATCCACCGGCAACTGCCCCGAGCAGCAGGAACAGCCCGCCCACGGCCATCCGAGCCGCCGTCTGCACCAACTCGGGCCGAAGCCGGCGGCGGTACACCAGCCGGTGCACCGAGACCGGCGCGATGAGCAGCCCGGTTGCCATCGCGGTGAGCACCAGAGTCACCGCGAATACCGCATGCGTGTACGTGCCGGCGTCCTGAAAGGGCTGGCTGAACGCCACGACCAGCAGGAAGGCGAACAGGATCTGGACGCCCGTCTGGGCCACCCGAAGCTCTTGAAGCAGCTCCAGCCAGTGCCGATCGAGTTGCTCGGCTTCATTCTCATCGCGCGTGTAGTAGCGATCGGCCATGTCACTATGGTGCTCGATCTCGGGCCGAGTGGGGCGCTGCGGAGGTCGGAGAAAGTCGGCGTCATCACCCTTTCGGTTTGTCGCCCCCCGGCGTCCGGCAGGCTGGGCCGCATGGAGTTCCAGGAAGTCGTGCAGCGCCGGCGAATGGTACGCAACTTCGACCCCCGGCCGGTCGATCCGGCGGCCCTCGAGCGAGTGCTCACCAACGCACTGCACGCCCCGTCCGCAGGCTTCAGCCAAGGGTGGGCGTTTCTCGTGCTCGACAGTCCGGCGGACGTCGGGCGGTTCTGGTCGGCGACCACTCCACCAGGCGGCGGGTCCGACGTGTGGTCCGAAGGCATGCGCCGGGCGCCGCTGATCATCGTCCCGTTGTCGTGCAAACGGGCCTACCTCGAGCGGTATGCCGAGCCGGACAAAGGCTGGACCGACCGGAACGAACGCCGGTGGCCCGCGCCGTATTGGGACATCGACACGGGGATGGCGGCCCTGCTCATGTTGCTGACCGTCACTGACGAGGGCCTAGGGGCCTGCTTCTTCGGCATCCCGCCGGATCAGATCAAACCGTTTCGAGACGAGTTCGGCGTGCCGGAGGACTACAAGCCGATCGGTGCGATCGCGCTCGGCCACCGCGCCCCCGACCGTCGCTCGCCGTCACTCAAGCGGGGGCGGCGGTCCGTCGAGGCGGTAGTCCACCGGGGCCGGTGGTGAGGCAGTGACGGGATCAGCCGGCCTGCACTCCATACCGCTCCGCAGCACGGGCGCGCGCCTTGGCCGCCTCGACCTCACGATCCCTCGGCGGTGCCTTGGTGACGAGGCTGTCCAGCAGCGTGCGAGTCGCCTCGGCGACAGCGTCCACCGCCACGGCGAAGGCTTCGGCGTTGGCCGCCGACGGTTTGGTCGTCCCGCTCACCTTGCGGACGTACTGCAGCGCCGCCGCCTGCACCTCGTCGTCGGTCGCCGCCGGCTCGAAGTTATGGAGTACCCGGATGTTCCTGCACATGCCACCCAGCATGCCAGCACCATCCCGATGAGTGCCGGGGTGTCGCGAACCGGCCTACATCGGGGACTTTGGTCGCTCTCCTGCGGGGCATTCTGACCCCTTCCACGAACGCCAGCTGAGGGACAATCCGTAGCAGGGCGCCGCGGCGTTGCGGTCCGTCCCGCCACTTCTCCCCTCGAGTTGACGACCGGAGCCGGCCCAGCAGCGGAGGTAATGCACCCAGGAGGGCGACATGACAGAGACCTTGGTGTTGGACGAGTTTCTCCCCGCCTACGACCACGTCGTTTCCGTCTCGCAGGTCTTCCGGGCCGCGCCCGAAGAGGTATTCGAGGCGGCCGTAACCATGGATCTGTACCGGCTTCCCCTGACCCGGGTGTTCATCGGCGCCCGTGGCCTGCCGGCCCGAATCTCCGATGCCAGGGCACGGCGCCGCGGAAAGGCTGTGACCCCGGAGCCGCCGACGTTCAGGGTGCGGGACCTGCCGGCGCACGGTTGGATCCTGTTGGGAGAGCGCCCCGGCACCGAACTCGTCTTCGGCACCGTGACCAAGCCGTGGCGGGCCCTCGGTGGTGAGCCGAAGCAACCGGTCACCGCGGAGAACTTCGCCAGCTTCTCCGAGCCCGGCTTCGCCAAGCTGGCCGAGAGCACCAGGGTCAGCCCGTACGGCGCGCACGCGTGCATCCTCACCCTGGAAACCCGGGTGGCGGCGACGGACCAGGACAGCCGTAGGCGGTTCCAGCGCTACTGGCGGGCAACCGGACCATTCATCAGGCTGATCCGCCCCTCGGTGATGCGTGCGCTCGAGCGACAGTTCTCGCACGGGTCACGACCACTCGCCGACTGAGGGGCTTCCGTCGGGGCGAGGCCCGCATCCGGCCACCAGACGCGAGTCGCTCATACATGCTTGCGGGCCCGGCTTGCGCCCGCGCTATTCAGTGTTACTATGTACCAGTAGTCAATAACACTGAGTAGTAAGCGAGGAGGGTGCTCTGTGGGCAAGCAATTGACCGAGATGCTCAAGGGCACGTTGGAGGGCATCGTCCTCGGGATCTTGGCGGTGCGCTCCGCGTACGGCTACGAGATCACCGCGCGGCTGCGTGAGCAGGGCTTCGTCGACATCGCAGAAGGGACGATCTACGCGCTGCTGGTCAGGATCGAGCAGCGCGGCCTGGTCGACGTGGAGAAGGTCCCGTCCGAGAAGGGGCCGCCGCGCAAGGTGTACACGCTCAACGCCGCGGGCCAGGTGCAACTCGATGAGTTCTGGAGGACGTGGAGCTTCCTGGCAGAACGTATCGAACAGCTCCACGAAGGAGAGAAGTGATCATGGCAATGAAGTGGATCGAGACCATCACCGGCTCGCTCGAGCAGAAGAAGCAGTACAAGCAGTACAAGGCCCGCATCGCGGCCCTCACGGAGCCGTACGCCACCGTCGCAAAGGCCTTCGACCGGTACCTCATGTACTACGGCGGCATCACCGACGGCGACGTCATGGTCAGGATGCTAGGCGACTTCGCGGACCTCTGGGAGCGCGCCGCTGTCGACGGGACGCCCGTGCGGCAGATCGTCGGCGATGACCCGGTCGGGTTCGCCGAGGAGTTTGCGCAGGCCTACGGCGGCACGCGGTGGATCGACAAGGAGCGAGCCCGCCTGACCGAGGCCATCGACCGCGCCACAGGCGACCAGTCGTGACCACAGCGAGAGGAGATCTGCAGATGACACCCAGCCGGGTTCAAGAGCCGGCGATCCGCGTCCAAGGCCTGAAGAAGAACTTCAAAGACCTCGAGGTGCTGCGGGGTGTCGACTTCGACGTGGCCCGGGGGAGCATCTTCGCCCTGCTCGGCTCGAACGGGGCGGGCAAGACGACCCTCGTGAGAATCCTGTCCACGCTGCTTAACGGCGACGCGGGTACGGTGAGCGTCAACGGCTTCGATGTCGCCGCGAAGCCCGCGAAAGTCCGCGAATCGTTCAGCCTGACCGGGCAGTTCGCTGCTGTGGACGACATCCTCACCGGGCGGGAGAACCTGGTGCTGGTGGCCCGGCTGCGGCACCTGGACAACCCGGGTGCGATCGCGGATGACCTGCTCGATCGCTTCTCGCTGAAAGAGGCCGGTGGGCGGAAGGTGGCCACCTACTCCGGCGGCATGCGTCGTCGGCTGGACATCGCCATGAGCCTGATCGGCGATCCGCCGATCATCTTCCTCGACGAGCCGACGACCGGGCTCGACCCGCAGGCGCGGATCGAGGTGTGGGAAGCCGTCCAGGAACTTGCCGCCGCCGGTACGACGGTGCTGCTCACGACGCAGTACCTGGAAGAGGCCGAGCACCTCGCCGACCGGATCGCAATCCTCCACGAAGGCCGGATCATCGTGAACGGCACTCTCACCGAGCTCAAGCAACTTCTCCCGCCGGCCAAGGTCGAGTACGTCGAGAAGCAACCGTCCTTGGAGGACGTCTTCCTCGCCCTCGTCGGCGACAACGGCGAGAACATCAACGCTGGTGCGACAAGTAAGGAACGATGATGACCGCCTACTTCTTCGAAGACACAGCCGTCCTCACCGGGCGCTCACTGCGACACATCACGCGCAGCCTGGACACGATCATCACGACGGCGATCACACCCATCGCGATCATGCTGCTGTTCGTCTACGTGTTCGGCGGTGCCATCGACACCGGCTCGGCGTCGTATGTGAACTACCTGCTTCCCGGCATCCTGCTGATCACGATCGCCTCGGGCGTCTCGTACACCGCCTACCGGCTCTTCATGGACACCAAGAGCGGCATCTTCGAGCGCTTCCAGTCGCTACCGATCGCACGATCGGGCGTGCTGTGGGCGCACGTGCTCACCTCGGTGCTGTCCAGCATGATCTCGGTCACGATCGTCGTGGGCGTCGCCCTGCTCATGGGCTTCCGCTCCGGAGCCGGAGTGCTGGCGTGGCTCGCCGCCGCCGGCATCCTTGTCCTGTTCACCCTGGCGCTGACATGGCTCGCCGTCATCCCCGGCCTTACCGCCAAGTCCGTCGACGGCGCGAGCGCGTTCGCCTACCCGCTCATCTTCCTGCCATTCATCAGCTCCTCGTTCGTGCCCACCGACTCCATGCCCGGTCCGGTGCGCGCCTTCGCCGAGAACCAGCCGGTGACGGCCATCGTCAACACAATCCGCGACCTGTTCGCAGGGCAGCCGGTCGGCACCGACATCTGGATCGCCCTGGCCTGGTCCGCCGGCATCCTCATCGTGGCCCATGTCTTCGCCGTGATCACGTACCGCCGCAAGATCGTCTAACCGGTTCTGGATCCCCTGCCAATCTGGGCGTGTCCGTGAAGCCATGCCCCGTCGACACGCCGCGCTATGACGTGGCCGCGTCGACGGGACGGTACCTGGAATGACGCGGGCTACCGCGGCCCGGAGGACGCTGCTGGCACGGCGCTGGCATCACTCGAAGCCGATATCGGGACGCATTGGCGCCTTAGCTGGGACGGCGGGCCCCTCGTGGGACGTAGGGCTTTTCTCTTCGTGGCGTTCGGCCCTGCCCGTCCCAGCTCAGCTGCGATGTGCTGAGAGTTGGGGACGTGTGGCCCCATCGAACCAGGCGCTGAGGAAGTGGTATCAGTGACGACTGCCATAACGGTCTCCGGGCTTGTAAAGGATTTCGGCGCCAGCACCCGGGCACTGGACCATCTCGAGTTGCATGTCGAGAGTGGCGAGGTGCACGGCTTCCTTGGGCCGAACGGAGCTGGGAAGACCACCACGATCCGTGTTCTGCTTGGATTGCTGCGCGCCGACGCCGGGCACGTCGCCCTGCTCGGTGGTGACCCGTGGCGCGACGCGGTTGCGTTGCACCGGCGCCTGGCCTATGTGCCCGGCGAAGTGAACTTGTGGCCCAACCTCACCGGCGGTGAGGTGATCGACCTGCTGGGTGACTTGCGGGGAGGGCTCGACTCGGATCGCCGGGAGGACCTGCTCGAGCGATTCCAGCTCGACCCGACCAAGAAGATCCGCGCGTACTCCAAGGGCAACCGACAGAAGGTGGCCCTCGTGGCGGCATTCTCGTCCGACGTGGAGCTCTACTTGCTTGACGAGCCCACGTCAGGGCTGGATCCGCTGATGGAGGGAATCTTCCAGGGCGTCGTGCAGGAGCTGCGGGCCGCCGGACGCAGCATCCTGCTCTCCAGCCACATCCTGTCCGAGGTGGAGGCGCTGTGCGACCGCGTCACGATCATCCGGGCCGGTCGGGCGGCGGAAACCGGCACGTTCGATGAGCTGCGTCACCTCACCCGCACGTCGGTGGTGGTCGACACCGCCAAACCAGTGGAGTCGGTGACGCTGTTGCCCGGCGTGCACGACGCCCGCGTGCACGACGGCCACGCGGAGTTCAGTGTCGACCCCGGCGAGCTGAATCATGTGCTCGAGCACCTGGTCGACCTCGACGTGCGGTCGATGATCACTTCGCCGCCCACCCTCGAGGAGCTGTTCATGCGGCACTACGGCGAAAGCATCGCCGTACCCCCGCGGGATGCGGATGCCGAGGTGGTGACGGCACGATGAGCGGCTTCACTGGCACGGTACGGCTGATCCGCCTGGCGATGCGGCGCGATCGGATCACACTGCCCGCCTGGATCCTCGGTATGGCTGCATTCCTGGCTGCGACGACTGCAATGTTCGCGGACCAGTACTCCAAGCACCCTCAGCTCCTGGAGCCGGACACCGGGATCGTCGTTGAGAACCCCGGCATGCGGGTGCTCGGCCTGGTGACGGGCACCAGTGTCGGTGGCTACACCCTGCACCGGGACGCCCTGACCCTGGCCGTGCTCGCCGCACTGATGAGCGTGCTTGCAGTCGTCCGACACACCCGTCAGGCCGAAGAGCTCGGTCGTGAAGAGATGCTGGGCGCTGGCGTGGTCGGCCGCTACGCCTCCCTGGCCGCGGCGGTGATCGTAACGCTGGCTGCGAACCTTGTGCTGGCCATGCTCCTCGCGCTCGGCATGGTGGTCGCGGGACAGCCCGCAGCCGGGTCATTAGTCGCCGGCACGTCGATCGCCCTGGTGGGCGTCGCCTTCACCGGCGTCGCCGCGGTGACCTCACAGCTGGCGTCGACCACCCGCGGCGCGACTGGGCTGGCCGGTGCGGTCCTCGGCGTTGCATTCATGCTCGCGGCCCTGGGCAACATGCTCGGCACCGTGGACTCTGCCGCCCTCCGGGTTACCAGCGCCTGGCCGGCTTGGCTTTCTCCGATCGGCTGGGGCCAGCAGATGCGGCCGTTCGCGGACAACTTGTGGTGGCCGCTGGGCCTCGCCGTGCTGTTCATGGGCTCGCTGTTCTGGTTGGCCGTCGTACTCGTCGGCAGACGCGATGTCGGTAGAGGGATGTGGCCCGAGCGCAGGGGTTCCGCGCACGCGAGCCCCGCCTTGCTGAGCCCCGCCGGCCTCGTCTGGCGGCTGCAGCGTGGAACGTTGCTGGGCTGGGCGATCGGCTTGCTCGGCTTCGGCCTGGTCTTCGGGGCGCTGAGCGGCCAGATCGAGGGACTCGAGGGTGAGGCGACGGAGTGGTACGCCACCTTCGGTGGTGATGCCGACCTGCTCGGCGCTTACTGGGCCTCCATGATGCAGATCGCCGGTATGGCCGTGGCGATCTACGCGGTCTCGCTCTTGCTTCGCCTGCACCGCGACGAGGCCCAGGGCACGCTGGAGTCGGTGCTGGCCACGGCCGTCTCCCGGCTTCGCTGGCTGGGTGCATACGCCGTCAACGCCCTGGCCGGGGCCATGATGCTGATCCTCGTCTTCGCGGTGGCGATGGGCATCACTGGCGGTCAGGTCCTCGGCGGCACTACGACACTGCTGCGTGACCTGGTCGCCGCCGCACTGGTCCAGCTCCCCGCCATTGGAGTCCTGGGAGCCGCGGTCGTCGCCTTGGTCATGCTGCTACCGCGCTTGTCGGTCGGTCTGTCGTGGGCACTGGTGGTGTTCTCGGTCTTCGTCGGACCGATGTTCGGCCCCTCACTGGGCCTGCCGGCATGGCTGCTGGACCTCTCGCCCTTCACCCACGTGCCCAACGCTCCGGCCGTTGCTGTGAGCACCGAACCGATACTGGGTCTCGGCCTGGCCGGCTTGCTGCTGTCGACCGCGGGAATCCTCTTGCTACGCCGAAGGAACCTCACACTCCCGGCCTGACAGCCCTCGCGCTGGTGGGCAACCCGACGTTAGGGTGCGCCCCGCCGATGTCCCGGTCCCGCTAGGTGGCGCTGGCGGAAGCGCTGCGACAAGTCACGGCTCGAGCGCTACCCCGAGGGACGCTGAAACCTGCAAGAACCCGACTCGCCCCGGCACGGCCCCTGCCACACCCGTGCCTCCCGTCACGCGGCGTTATGACGCGGCTCCGGGCGGTCCTCGGGCATGTTGCTGCCCGTTCTTCTGGGCGGTGGGTCATTTCGGTGGTGCGTACTTGTTGAGTACTCGCAGCGCGATTAGCGTGATCCAAGGGCTCGGTGTGCCAGCTGGGAGGGGCGGCACGTAGGTGGCGCCTGGGTAAGCCCTGTTGACTGCCCACCGGCCGTCTGGTCTTCTCCGCCTGATGAGGACGTCCAGGGCGTCTTTCATCCGGGGGTCCTGCTGGACCCCTGCTTCGGTGAGGGCATCTAGGCCGCGTATCACGTCGAAGTGCCACCGCGGTGGATGGTGCAGGCGGGTGAACTCCGTATCGATCGGCTGCCCGGTCCGCTCACTGCGGTACAGCCGGTGCCGAAGCAGGAACTCGACGCAGGTGGCACGGGCTTCTAAGAGCTCGGCGAGGCGGTACTGGTAGCCGCTGTGGTCGTACTCTGTGATCCCTTCCATGACGCAGACCGTGGTGTGCATCGAGGAGTGCCGCGCCCCAGACCTGTTCAACTCGCAGTTGAAGCCACCATCTGCCATGCGCTGATCAAGCAGGAAGTCCACGATGCTTGCCAGTGGCGCTTCTGGTGCGCCGAAGTAGGCGGCGTAGCCCAGTGCCATGCCGTTGATGCAGGCATCGCTCGCCTTGACGGTCCTGGATGGGTTCAGCCCTCCGTCTCGGCCCTTCTCCTCGCGCAGGATCAACGCCACGGTCTCGCGGGCCTCGGGGTTGTCGCGGCTCAACCCCAAGTTCTTCAGCTCCAGGAGCGTGTAGTGACTCGACGTCCACTTGGGCTGGTAGAAGCCGCGGCCCCAGTGGCCGTGCGCCCCGCGGGCCGAGAGCAGCACTGCCCCGGCGCCCTCCCGACCGATCCGCTCCTGGACGTCGGCCTCGTAGTGGCCCAACAGGTCCCGCCGGGTCTGGAACTCGACCGCCGAGTCTTGTTCGAGCAGCCACGCCACCACATCGTCGTCCACGTAGACATTGTGAGTCGGACGCGGCGCTATGACGCACCGCTGGTTCCCCGCGTGGGTTCGCCTGGTCGGCGCGTTTGCCGGTGCGATGTAGTACCTCGCTACGAGCTCGTTTCGAGCGGCAGGTGCCGATCTGCGCACCACTCGAGCAGTCCGCCCTCGTAGATGGCGACATGTGGGTGGCCCAGACGGACGAGGACGTGCGCGAGGCTCGACGCCGCGGCGCCGGCGCCGCAGTAGGTGATGACGCGTTCTGCTTCCAATGCCGAGCCGACCTTGCTTCGGAGTTCAGGTAGGGGCCGGTAGCACTGGGTGGGTCGATCGAGGATCTCCCAGGCGGTGACGTTGCGGGATCCTGGGATGTGCCCGCGTCGTCCGTACTCGTTCACTTCACCGCGGTGTTGGCGTCTGCCCAAGGCGTTGATCAAGACGACGCCCGGGTCCTCGAGTGCCGCCAGGACCGCCTGCTTGTCGACGACCATGTCTGGACGAGCCGTGGCGTGGAAGGTGGCGGGCGGGTATCCACAGGGTGTCGTACACACCGGATAGTCCTGCTTCTGCCAGGCGGTCCAGCCTCCGTCGAGGACGGCGGCGTTGTCGAACCCGAACGTGCGCAGCATCCACCACAGCCGCGCGGCCCACATGTTCTCGCGCCGGTCGTAGACGACCACCTGACTGTCGTCTGCGATGCCGAGCGCCCCTGCTCTTGCCGCGAACCATTCCGCCGTTGGCGTGGTCAGCGTCCTCTTCGGCCGGTCCGGGTCTGCCAGGTCGAACAGGTTCGCGAAGGCACTCCCCGGGATGTGTCCCTGCCGCCACTCGCGTCTGCCACTGCGGATGGTGGGCAGCCAGAGCCGCCGGCTCACCTGCACGGTGGCGTCGAAGACCCGCAGTCGCAGATCGTCCAGATGCTCTGCGAGCCAGTGCACCGAAACCAAGTTGTCCATCTTCGACCGTCCCTGCAGTCATCAGCGTGGGCCCGTCCACCTCCACCGACAAGGGCCCAAAGCCCCGTGTCATACCGCAACAGCCCGGTCAGCCCCGAGTCGGCAGCATTCCACTGCCTCAGGGGAGGAAGTTGCGCGTGTGCGCACTGGCGGCTACGAAAAGACTCACCCAGGAGAACGGTGGCCAAACGAGCAGATTCGGACGTAACCGCAGCCAGTTCAGGTCGACGTCGGAAAGGGAGACCGAAAGTTCGAGGTGTTCGCCGATGGTGTCGACGCAGCGCTGAATCTCCGAGGGCATGAGACGACCGTGTCGCCCCGGAGGCCCGCCGGTTGAACCGAGCCGCCGCTCGCATCCGTGCAGCTAGTGGATCCTGCTGTGACATCCCGCTGGACGGGACCGAGGGGGTGTCCGAGATGTATGGGCCTCGCACTGTTCGATTCGTCATCGCGCTGGTGGCCGCCGGAATGCTCACGGTCAGTGCGCCTTGGAGCGTGGCTGGCGGTGATGTCCAGCCGCGGCCGCTGGACTGTGATCACCTGGAGCACGTGCATCCGTCACCGACGCATGAGGCGTGTTTGGCGGCGTCCGAATCGGGTGGAGGCTCGAAAGGGGGCTCGGCGCGAGACACGTTCCAGCTCACTGACGAGCCGGGCAACTGGTTCCGCAGCGAAACCACCGATACCCCGGTGACCATTCTCGACGTCGGTGGCCGGGTGGACTTCGTGGCCGGTCACGAGACCGACACCGAGCACACCGCCACTCTGGTGATCAAGCCGGTCGGTTCCCGGCTTTCGGTCGACCAGGACGACGCCCGCAACGGGGGCGTGGCTTCGGCGACGTTCGATGTGCCTGGCGTGTACGTGTTCCTGTGCAAGGTTCATCCCTACATGACCGGAGTTGTAGCCGTCCGGGACCGCAACGGCGTGATCCCACCGGTGACCGCGCAGCAGTTGCCGTTCGTTCGGCACCTGGGCGTCGAGTCGCTACCGGCAGCGGCCGTGCTGGATGTTCTGACCGCGGTGGCCCCGGCCGACGCGGACAAGCGCGCCAAGTGGGACATCCTCGGTCCGGCGGACGAGACCCGGCCGGCGGTACCGGCGATCGGCGAAGTGTGGATTAACACCCAGTTCGAGCGGGTGCCCGGTCAGGCCGACAAAGACGGCGTCGCGAAGCCGGGCTCGATCACGGTCGTGGACGCAGCCTCCTTCAGCGTGGAGCGGGAGGTCAACGGACTCGACCCGGACGCTCGTGGGCGCTGGAACAACCCGCACAACATGTGGAGCGACACCCGCCAGGACATCGTCTACAACGGGCACTGGTTCGGCCGTTGGCACAACCGGATCGAACGAGCTACCGGCGACGTCCTGGAAACAATTGACGTGGGACACGCGCCGACCCACACGGTGACCAACCCGGACGAGCACTCCGACCAGCACGGAACCCTGACCTTGCCGCTCAGCGCCGAGCAGGACGTGCTCGCGATCAGAGACAACAACGGCTTGGACATCTTCGACAGCGAACCCACCGGCGACGGACTCAACCACCCGCACGGACAGTGGATCACCGCCGACGGCGAGTTCATGGTGGTGCCGAACGTGTTCAAGGGCGAAGGCGTGGCCGGGTCCATCTCAATCATGGATCTGGACCGGTTCGAGGTAGTCCGCGAAATCACCGGCCCAGCGATCTTGATGCCGGTGGCGGCTGGGATCAAGGGCAGCTCGAAGGCGTACGTGGCCAACATCGTCAGCGGTCAGGTAACCGTCATCGACCTCGGCACCCAACAGATTGTGAAGAACATCCCGGTCACGCTGACCCCAGACTGCCGTACCGGTGCGCAATTCAGCATCTTCGACACCCTGCAGGCGCCCATCCAGACGCCGGTCAGCCCGGACGGTCGCTACGTCGGCGTGGCGGTGCTGTCGCTCACCACCGTGGACCGGGCCTGCACCGGCTCACCGGACCACGTAACCATCATCGACACGGCGACAGACACCGTCGTCGCCCACGTCGGGACATCACTGCGCAACTCGGCCGGCACCCACGGTGCCAACTGGGGCGCGAAGCGGGGCGGCGGCTACTACCTGCACGTCGCCAACCAGCACGCCAACCACCTCGGCGTGGTGGACCCAGATCCCAACGGCGACAGCAACGGGACCGATGCGACGCTGGTCGGGCGCGTGCTGCTCGGGACCGGGCCGGAGGTGACCGACGGCGTCGGTGGTCAAGGCATCAAGCCGCTACCCAACGTCTACAACGGCTGGATCCAGGACACCGTGGCCCTGACCGGCCAGCTGCATCCCGAGGTCGACGGCTGGATCGCCGCGTTAACCCCCTGCCAGCGCAACCCGGCCTCGACCGGCTGCTGAACGACCCGCCCAGCAC
>DASUUH010000073.1:0-59106 GCA_036374175.1 Jiangellaceae bacterium
GTCGGCGATCTGTCGGTTCCCATCGGCGAGTTGCCGGGCGCCGGTCGCCGCCTCACCGGCGCCATCGGCCAACTGCCTAGCCCCCGGCGCTAACTGCTGCCTCAACCCGACCGCCAACTTCCCGGCACCATCTGCGGCATCCGCAGCGCCATCGGCCAACTGCCTAGCCCCCGGAGCAAGTCGTTGATTGAGGCCGTCGGCGAGTTGGCCAGCGCCTTGAGCCGCCTGCGCAGTGCCCGCCGCAAGGCTCTCGGCGCCGTCGGCAAGCTGAAGCCCGCCAGAATGCAGGGCGCGAGCGCCGTCGGTCAGCTGGTTCAGCCCGGCGAGAAGGGCATTCCCGCCCTGCACGATCTGTTCGACCCCATCGGTCAACCCGTTGACACCTCCGCGCAGGGTCTGGTCGGCGGGAGTGTCGTCCTCGTCCCCAACGGCACCCTGCACCGTTGTCACGACGCCATTGACCAGTTGGTTGACACCGGCGAACACTAGATCCAACCCTTGGAGCACGCCCGGCCGAGTCGAATCGCATTGCGGGAACACCGTGTTGGAAAGGCCACACTGCACCCGCACCAACCCTGCGATCGCGCCTTCAGTGGGATCCTGCAAGCCTGCAAGAATCCTGTTGATTCCGCCCCGCAAGGTGTCCTCGTTGACAGGATCAGCCGGATCCACCAGTTGCGACGACAGCACCTGGAGAACCATCCGGGTCACGTCGTCAATGTCGACTGGCGTGGCGGTACGCGCCGCCGCGAGTTGTGCTGCGAGAGTCGCCCCATAACAGTCCTCGCTAAAGTCAGAGGTCCTGCCGCTGAGAATGTCCTGGAGCGCCAAGTTCGCGCAGTCGATTCCGCCGCCGACCTTGTTGAGGCCGGGCACGACCAGGCCGGCGAGACCCTGGCGAATCCGTTCAAGCCCGCCGAGAAGGGTCTCCGGCTCCCCCAGACTCCCAATGCCTGCCCGGATTCCATTGATGCCGTCGAGGATGGGCTGTGCCTGGGCGGGGACACCGCCAATCCCGTCGTAGAGCAGCGTGAGCCCGCCGTCGAGCTGGCCCAGGCCCTCCCCGATCTGCTCAAGCCCACCGATCAGCTGGGGAGCGTTGCTGCTGGCAGTGGCAAGACCGTCGGCGATGCGACCGGCGCCATCCGCCGCGGCTTGGTTCCCGTCGGCGATGGCGCGAGCACCGGGCGATAGCTGGCCGGACAGTCCATCGGCAAGCGCACCGGCACCGGCAGCAGCCTCACCGGCACCATCGGCAAGCTCCTTGGCCCCCGGCGCAAGCCGCCCGGCCAAACCGTTGGCGAGCTGACCGGCGCCAGAGGCGGCCTCGCCCGCACCGTCTGCCAGTTCGCGCGCACCGGGTGCGAGCCGGTTGTTAAGGCCCGCGGACAGTTCGCCGGCCCCGTTCGCGGCCTGATTCGCGCCGGTTGCGAGCTCGCGGGAACCCGGCGCCGCCTCATCGGCGAGGCCGGCCCGAAGCTGTTCAGTTCCTTCGGCGATCAACTCCAGACCGCTTAGAAGTTCTGCGGCGCCGTCGTGCAGCTGGCCAAGCCCGTCGTCGAGTCGCTGGCCGCCAAGAGCCAGTTGACGCCCGCTCTGCATGCCTTGCGCGCTCGCCTGGAATGCCCCGGCGAAATTGGCGTGCGTCGTCGGCTGTACCGGCGCCACGTCCAGCTGTACCTCGGGAATGACGCCGCCGGTGATTTTCGCGGTGTAGAACAGTTGGGCCGTGCTGCCACCCGTGGGCAGCCCGTCGAACAGCACCAGGTTGGCCCGCAGGACGGTGCCCCCACGGCCGTCGCCCGCCACGTTGAAATCGTTCGACTCGACCGAGCTGAACGATGGCGGAAGGACGGTCTCGAAGATTCCCACCAGCGGGATCGGCACGTCCATGGTGACCGTGACTTCGTTGTTGCTGGCGTCGAAGTACGTCACATCCGTCGGCGCCGCGGTCACGTTGCGCACGGTGAACCGTACGTCCAGAGTGCCGGACTTACCGACGACGTCTCCGGGCGAGACCAACTGGCCATCCAGCCGGTACTCGGGTTCGATAGTCACCGGTAGTTCACCGGTGAAGTCACTCACCGTCCGGAACGAAGACTCACCGTCGACGTCGAACTCGACCACTGCCCTGTCATCTGTGACGTCATAGCCGCCGAAACCGTCCAGATTCCGCAGGCCTTCGGTCGAGACGGGATTCTCGATCCGGACCGTTCCGGCCCCATAGGCGTTGACCTGGTCGTAGACCCGCGCCACGTCGAGCGAACCGTCGGATGAAAGGAAGGCCTGGACGCTCTCACGGTTCGTGACGAATACGTCTTCTTGCCCGAACGCCGCACTTGCCAGGCCGACGATGAGTCCGATCACGCCGGCCGTCGCGGCAACAGGCCTGAGCATGCGCAAGCGGGTCACGGCCGAACCTCCTGATCGCGGTAGAACATCTCGTCAAAGGGAACTTCTGCCTCGGTGTCGTCACCGTCGCCGTCATCCTCGCGATGCCGTCCGGCGGGCACTCGATCGGGCCCGATCAGACTTGAAGCGAGAACTGTGCAGGCAAACCCGACGGCTGCCGCCAGCAGCACTCCGGTGACCGCCACCGACGATTCCTCAAGGAAGCGCGGCGGTGCATCAATGAAGGTCAACTCGTAGGCACCGGCGAGGGCGGTCACACCGATCAACATCGGGACGAGATGCAATCGGCCGCCGACGAGCCAAACGATCAGGACGAGGAAGGCCAGGAGTCCGACAACCGCGACCGCCCGCCCGCCCGAACTGTCCGGCAGGAAGCCGGCGCGCAAGCCGTACGTCACCCACGCTGCAACCAGGCCGATGCCGAATCCGGCCAGACGGTCCCAGACCGCGATATCTGTCATCAAGCCAAGAACAGCACCGATGAGCACACCGATGAGAGCGAACTGCTCCACATTGAGGCTCAACGGATCCGAAACCAAGATCAACAAACCGGTTGCAGCGGCAAGCAACAACCCGGCGACAATGCTTCGCCGCATATCGCCAGCTCCTTACTGGAGGATTCTCGAGTTACTAGCGAGTAGCGTGCCATTGCTACCACGGCTGCGGCTTCTCCGTCCTAAGAAAGGGACGCATTGTTACGTACCGGTTACCTCGATTATCACGGCCGTTTGCCGATGGCGAACGGCCGCTCTGCGGGCCACTCCGCCCATCTCGGCTGACGAACTGAAAGCATGCCACTCATGACTCCACGACGGCCGATACGCCGACTTCTCAAGGCGACGGGCGGCGTCGCGGCCGGCGCAAGTGTCGCCAATGCGCTCGCGTACGTGCTGACTGTCATCGCGGCCCGGGCGCTCACCCCGGCCGAGTTCGGCGCGTTCAGTGCGCTACTCGCATTGATCATCGTCGGCAACGTGGCCGCCTTGGCGATTCAGGCCACGGTGGCACGCGAGATCGCTCGACGCGCCGAAACTGGAGACACCGTCGTCAGCGGACTGGTGATCGCGGGAGTGGTCGGGGCTGCCTTGTTGGCGGCTGCTCCGGCCGTCAGCGCCTTTCTGTCTCTGTCGTCGGCGGGCGCGGCCGTGGCCGCCGCGGCGGCGATCACTGCGATGGCAGCGACCGGGCCGGCCCTTGGCACGATCCAGGGCAATGAGCGGTTCCATGCGCTGGGCGCGGCCGTCGGCGGGCAAGCGGCGCTGCGAGTCGCCGGCGGGCTGGTCGGGCTGGCCGTCTCCCCGACCGCTGCGAGTGCGCTTGCCGGAATGGCCATCGGAGTCACTGTGGCCGGCGTTGGCACGTGGCTGTTGGCCCGGCCACCGCTCAAGGGAGGTGTGGGAGTCCGGCCGGCGTTCCTGACGACCCTCGGCGCGGGCGGGCTGTTGCTTGGTTTCGTCGTGATGACCAATGCCGATGTCGTCCTCGCCCGCCATGTTCTCACCGCCGAAGACAGCGGCTTCTACGGCGCAGGCGCCATCTTCACCAAGATCGCATTCTGGCTGCCGCAGTTCGTTCCATTGATGGCTTTTCCGGCGCTGGCGGACCCGGATCGCCGTAGGGGTGCGATGAGACTCGGCCTGGTGGCGGTCGCCGGTTGTGGCGCCGTGCTGGTGGCGGTTACCGCCCTTTTCGCCCGACCGGCGGTCACTGTTGTCGTGGGTAGCCAGTACGAGGGCCTCGCGACCTGGGTGCCCGGCTTCACGGCGCTCGGCGCCATCTTCGCGATAGCCCAGCTGCTCGTGTACGCCCACCTGGCCGCCGGCGACCGGCCGACGACCGCTGTCGTGTGGATCGTGCTCGTGGCCTACATCATCGTCGTCGAGACGACAGCAACCACCGTGCTGGGTGTGCTGGTGCCTGCCCTTGCCGCCGCCACGATCGTCTGCCTGTGGGGTTTTGGCCGCGAGCGAACGTCACGAGCCCGCCCGGAGTCGGCGCCCACGTTGATGTGAGCCGGCCGGTCTATCCGTCGCCTTCGCCCTCTTCGACGGTCACCGGATCGGTCTCGCGGACCGGTTCACCGTCGTCTGCGAAGCCTTCACCAGCGCACGGCTCCTCGCCGGTGTCTGTGCCGTCGGCAGCATCCGTGCACTCGTCGGCCGGAGATTGGGTGGGATCTGGCGACGGCTCCTCAGTTGCAGGCGGCTCGGTCGTCGGCGGGTCCGTGGCCGGCTCCTCAGTGGCTGGCGGGTCCGTGGCCGGCTCCTCAGTGGCTGGCGGGTCCGTGGCCGGCTCTTCGGTGGCCGGCGGGTCTGTCGGGTCCTCAGTGGCCGGCGGGTCCGTGGTCGGCGGGTCTGTCGGGTCCTCAGTGGCCGGCGGGTCCGTGGTCGGCGGCCTGGGAGATATCGACGGCGAAGCCACCGGATCCTGCGTGGACGAGCCCCCCGTCGACCCACCGGACGAGTTAGAGCCGTTGCTGTTCGTGGAAGGCGGCGACGTCGGCTTGGCGATGGGTTGCGGGTCTCGCGTGGTGGTAGATGTGCCGGACCCGTCTCGAGAGCTGGTGGAACCGCCACCGCCGGTAGAACCGACGGCCACGACCTCGCCACCGGCGTACGCGTTGATCCATCGGATGACGTTGTTGACGTACGCCGTCGACCGGTTGTAGCGCAGCAGCGCACTACGCAATCCGGCGTCCGTCGACAGATCGGCACCGCCGGCGCACAGGTAGGCGGCAGCCGACGCAGCGGAATCCCACATGTTGTGCGGGTTCGCGACCCCGTCGTTGTTGCCGTCCGTGCCGAACCGCTTCCACGTGCCGGGGATGAACTGCATGGGCCCGACCGCACGGTCCCAGACCGCGTCGCCGTCCCACTTGCCGCCGTCCGAGTCGCGGATGGCCGCGATAGGCCCGGCGCCATTGAGCACGGGTCCGACGATCGGGGTGATCGTGTCGCCGTCGGCGTTCAACTGGCCACCACGCGCATGGTTCGACTCGATCTTGCCGATGCCGGCCAGGACCTCCCACCGGAGGCCGCAGCGGCCCGGCGCTTCGTCCGCCGCGCGCTGGTACGCCTTCAGCGCGAGTTCGGGAATGTTGAGGTCGGACGGCGAGATGGCCAGATTAGTTGCGGCTTCGTCGCCCGTGAGCAGTTCGTCGTCGGTGATCAATTCGGCCGTGACGACAGAGTCCTCCGCGCTCATCGGATCAGTGAGCTCGGCGGAGACCCCCCGCATCGATCCGTCAGGTGCGATGCGGGTGACTGACGCAACTGTAGGGACGAACTGAACGATGCGCTCGGTTGAAGGAATCGCCGCAGCACCGGAAAGCGACAGCGCGCACGCCGCCACGACGCCGCCCCCTAGCGTGCGGAGCACCAACCGCATAGGACAGCTCCCTCCCCCGGTTGCGGATCTCCCCCAGGTACGACCGTGCCACGTTCTCCCCCGGTTTCGCTACCCCCAATGAGGTAGAGATTGGATTCCTCCATCTGATCGGCACAGTGCCGCAGTTCAGTAGGACCACCGACCGGCGTTGCGAGAAGTTTAATGGCCGGCGTCCTGCCAGCTGCGGCCGATACCGATCGACACGTCCAACGGAACCCGCAACGGGTACGCCGCGCCCATCTCGCGACGGACCAACTCGGTGGCGACCGCACGCTCGCCAGGCGCGATCTCGACCACCAGTTCGTCGTGGACCTGCAGGAGAACCCGCGATCGGAGCCCCTCCGACCGCAATGCCCGGGTGACATTGATCATCGCCACCTTGATAATGTCGGCGGCCGAGCCCTGGATCGGCGCGTTGAGGGCCATGCGTTCGGCCATCTCGCGACGCTGACGGTTGTCGCTGGTCAGGTCAGGCAGGTAGCGCCGGCGGCCGAGCATCGTCTCGGTGTAACCGGCCATCCGAGCCCGGTCGACAACCTCGTGCAGGTAGTCGCGCACGCCGCCGAACCGCTCGAAGTACTCGTCCATCAACTCTCGGGCCTCGGCGGTGTCGATGCCGAGCTGCCGAGACAATCCGAACGCGGACAACCCGTAGGCCAGCCCGTAGTTCATCGCCTTGATCTTGGCCCGTTGGGCGCCCGTAACCTCGCTCGCGTCAACGCCGAAGACCCGAGCGGCGGTGGCCGCGTGGAAGTCCATACCGGACTCGAAGGCCGAGATGAGCCCCTCGTCGTCGGAGAGGTGAGCCATGATGCGCATCTCGATCTGGCTGTAGTCAGCGGACATGAGCGCTTCGTACTCGGAGCCGACGATGAATGCCTCACGGATCCGGCGACCTTCGTCCGTCCGGATGGGGATGTTCTGCAGATTCGGTTCGGTGGACGACAGCCGGCCGGTGGCCGCGATCATCTGGTTGAAGGTGGTGTGGATCCGACCGTCCGCGGAGATCGACTTGAGCAGTCCCTCCACCGTCACCCGCAACCGCGACGCGTCGCGGTGTCGCAGCAGTGCTTCAAGGAACGGATGGGCCGTCTTGGCGTACAACTCGGCGAGCGCGTCGGCGTCCGTCGTATAACCCGTCTTGGTGCGCTTGGTCTTGGGCATGTTGAGCTCGTCGAACAGCACCACTTGCAACTGCTTGGGCGAGCCGAGGTTGACTTCGTGACCGATCGCGGCGTAGGCGTCGTCTGCGGCGCGTTTGACTGCGTCGGCAAACGACGACTCCAGAGCTTCGAGATGATCGGAGTCGACCGCAATGCCGGCGCGCTCCAACTCCGCGAGCACACCGACCAGCGGCAACTCGACCTCGTCTAGCAGTTGCCGGCCACCTCGCTTGTCGAGTTCGACATCGAGCGCGGCGGCAAGGTCGAGCACGGCCCGCGCCCGCACCGCCTCGGCCTCGCCCAGGGCCTCCTCGTCCATCCCGTCGAGCGACAGTTGCTGGCTGCCGGTGTCGTCGCCATCGATGCGCAACTCACGCCCCACGAACCGCAACGCCAGGTCGGCCAGGTCATAGGAGCGCTGACCGGGCAGGACGATAAACGCCGACAACGCCGTGTCACTTACGAGTCCCGAGACCGGCCATCCGCGCGCGGCCAGCGCATGAAGTGGGCCCTTCGCGTCATGAAGCACCTTCGGCCGGGCGGAGTCGGCGAGCCAGTCAGCCACCGCCGTGTCGTCCTCCGGTGTGAGCTCAGCCGGCTCGAACCACGCGCCGGCACCACCCGCCGTCGCGACCGCCAGTGCGGAGACTTCGCCGGTGCCGGCACCCCATGTGCCGCGAACGGATACTCCGACCGGAGCGGCACCGGCGTGTTCGGCCAACCAGTCTGCGACCTGACCCGAGCGCAGGTGAGCCACATCGAGCTCGAAGCCTTCCTCGGCTTCGGGCGTTGCCGACTCGAGAGTCTCGTACAGGCGGTCACGCAACACCCGGAACTCGAGCGAGTCGAAGATCTGATGCACCTCTTCGCGATCCCATGCCTGCCGCGCCAGGTCGTCGACCCGCGCCTCGATCGGCACATCTCGCACCAGCTCGGTCAGCTGCCGGTTGGTGAGCACCTGGCCAAGGTGGGCACGCAACGCGTCACCGGCCTTGCCGGCAACCTCGTCGACCCGGGCGGCCAACTCGTCCAGCGAGCCGAATTCCACGACCCACTTCGCCGCCGTCTTCTCCCCCACCCCGGGAATCTTCGGGAGATTGTCGGACGGGTCGCCGCGCAGCGCTGCAAAATCCGGGTACTGCGCGGGCGACAGACCGTACTTCTCGCGAACAAAGTCCGGAGTCACCCGCGACAGGTCGGAGACGCCGCGTCGTGGATACAGGACGGTCACCTGATCGCTCACCAACTGGAACGTGTCGCGATCGCCGGTCAGGATCAGCACATCGAGGCCCTCGGCCTCGGCCTGGTTCGTCAAGGTGGCGATGACGTCGTCGGCTTCGTACCCGTCCTTTTCTATTGACGGGATCCGCAGCGCCCGCAGCACGTCCTTGACCAGTTCGATTTGGCCGGCAAACTCAGGCGGCGAGGATGTCCGGTTGGCCTTGTAATCCGCGTAGGCCTCGGTGCGGAAGGTCTGCCGCGAGACGTCGAACGCGACCGCGACATGAGTGGGCTGCTCGTCGCGCAGAACGTTGATCAGCATCGAGGTGAACCCGTAGACACCTTCGGTGTGCTGGCCGGTCGTCGTCATCATGTTGGCGTCCTTCAACGCGTAGAACGCCCGGTACGCCAGCGAATGGCCGTCGAGAAGGAGCAATCGCGGAGCGGATTTCGATTCAGCCACGGCCGCCACCATAGTCTCCCGGTATGACAGACCCTGGACCAAGCATCGCATTCGACGACCAGCAGTCCGTCCTGGCCCACCTGCCACCGGCCGCGCTGCACGAGCGCATGGGAATCGAGATCCTCGAAGCCCGGCCGAACAGAGTGGTGGGACGGATGCCGGTCGAAGGCAATACGCAACCGTACGGCCTGCTGCACGGCGGCGCTTCTTGCGTCCTGGCCGAAGGACTCGGCTCGTACGCCGCCGCAATGCACGCGCTGCCCGATCGGATCGCGGTCGGGGTGGACATCAACGCAACGCACCACCGGTCGGTCCAGTCCGGTTACGTCACGGGTGTGGCCGTCCCCGCCCATCGCGGCCGGCAGACCGCGAGCTACGAGGTAGTGATCTCCGACGACGAGGGACGGCGGGTCTGCACCGCTCGCATTACATGCTTGTTGCGCAGCGTGTGAAGGTTGGTGTTACACCACTTCCGCGAGTCTCGCCGCCGTATGAAACAGGTCTCGGAACGGAAACATCGGCCATGCGGGTATCGGACGTGCACCCTGGTGCGACTATGCTCGCCCAGCATCGAACCCGTGGCGCGCCTCGGACGACCAGCGTCGCCGCCGCGAGAACATAGACCGGAAGGTAGTCGACACGTGCGCACCCTCAGCAAGGCCGTGTTAGGGCTGCTGGCCATGCTTGCGGTGGCCCTCCTCGGCGCCGCGCCAGCACTGGCGCAGGAAGAGACCGACGAGTCCGTCGGCGGCGTCATCCGGCATGAACGCGAACCCGTCGAAGGAGTGACTCTAACCGTCACAGATGCCGACGGCGCGGAAGTCGGCACAGCCGAATCCGACGCCGAAGGCCGATGGCGCGTGCCGCTTCCCTCTCCCGGCGAGTTCGTCATCACGCTCGATGTCGAAACGCTGCCAGAGGGACTGCCACCTCCCGGCGAGCCGAGCCTCACCACAAACGTCAACAGGTTCCAGGACCGCACCGTCGCGTTCCGTCTTGGTGAGCGTGGTGGACCGCCCGCACCTGCGCCCACCCAAACCGAGCGTCCCGACGCACCTGCACCGGGCACCGATGCCGAGGCGGATGTCGGGGCAGAGGGAGAGGCGCTGGAGGAGCCCGGCGGCACTACGACGGCGCGGCCGGCGCAATTCTGGCAATTGATCAGCAACGGCCTGCGGTTCGGTCTGATCCTCGGCCTCGCCTCGCTGGGCTTGTCTCTCATCTTCGGCACCATCGGGTTGGTCAACTTCTCCCACGGGGAACTTGTGGCCTTCGGCGCGATCACGGCCTGGTTCCTCAATATCAGCGCGGGTCTCCACCTCCTCTGGGCGGCTCTGCTTACGGTCGTCATCGCCGCGATCTTCGGATGGGCTCAGGATCGAGCCTTCTGGAGACCGCTGCGGAACCGCGGCACCGGATTGATCCCGATGATGATCATCTCGGTGGGCGTGCTGCTGTTCCTCCGGTTCTTCTACCTGTTCATCTTCGGTGGCGAGCGCCAGCAGTACCGCCAGTTCGTCATTCAGTCCGCATCAGCGTTCGGCCCATTCCGCTGGGCGCCACGTGATCTGTGGATCATGGGCGTCGCCTTGACGCTCATGATCGTGGTGAGCCTCGTTCTCCTAAGGACTCGAGCCGGGAAGGCCGTCCGGGCTGTGTCCGACAACCCGGCACTGGCCGCCTCGTCGGGTATCTACGTTGACCGGGTCGTCACTAATGTCTGGGTGGTAGGAACCGCGCTGGCCGGCTTGGCGGGCATCTTATTCGGCCTGATCCAGTCCGTCGACTACCTCATGGGTGTGCGGATTCTGTTGCTGATCTTCGCAGCGGTCGTCCTCGGTGGCCTGGGCACCGCATGGGGCGCCATGCTCGGCGGGATTCTGGTTGGTCTGCTCATCGAAATGTCGACGCTTGTGATACCGCCCGAAATGAAGAACGCAGGCGCCTTGGCCATCCTGGTGATCATCCTTCTCATCCGTCCGCAGGGCCTACTAGGTCGACGCGAGCGAGTCGGCTAAGGGACGAGGGAACATAGACATGGACTTTGGATTCATCTTCGAGGTTTCGGCCCGCTCCCTCGTGGGCCAGGAGGCCATCGTCTTCGCTCTTGCGGCGATCGGGCTCAACGTGCAGTTCGGCTACACCGGGCTGCTCAACTTCGGCCAGGCCGCCTTCGCCGCGCTCGCGGGATATGGGCTCGCGTCTACTGTCGCCACGTTCGGCCTGCCATTCTGGCTCGGTCTGCTCATCGGTCTCGCCGGAGCACTGGTACTCGCAATGTTGCTTGGTATACCCACATTGCGGTTGCGAGCGGACTACTTGGCCATCGTCACGATCGCGGCATCGGAGATCATTAGACAGATCTTCCGCGCCTCCTCGCTGCGCGATACGTTCGGCGGCTCGGACGGCCTCACCGGCTTCACCGGAGAATTCTTCGACCTCAATCCATTCGACGACCGGGTCGGGTTCGGCCCATGGACGTACGGCCCGCGCGACGCCTGGGTTCTCACCGTCGGGTGGGTGCTCGTTCTGCTCTCGTGCCTGGTCGTTTGGGCACTGATGCGCAGCCCCTGGGGGCGCGTCCTTAAGGCCATCCGCGAGGACGAGGACGCGGTTCGGAGCCTCGGCAAGAACGTGTACTCATACAAGATGCAGTCACTGGCGCTTGGTGGTTTGTTCGGTGCGCTCGCCGGCTTCATGTTCAGCATCGCCAACGCAGCCATCCAACCGGACCTCTACAATCCCACGTTCACCTTCTACGCGTACACGATCCTCATCCTGGGCGGCGCCGCGCGGGTCTTTAGTCCGGTCGTGGGCGCGATGATCTTCTGGTTCGTGCTGCAATTCCTCGCCACCACCATGGAGGCCGGCATCAGGGCGGACATCATCCCGTTCAACCTGATGACTACCAACCAGGTCGGGCCAGTGCGGTTTATGTTTGTAGGACTGATCCTGATTCTGTTGCTGGTCTTCCGGCCACAGGGCATCTTCGGCAATCGGAAGGAGTTGGCGTTCGATGTCCGCTGAGGTGCCTGACGAGCCCCTGACCCGTGCAGACGCCGGCGCGGTACCTGAGATCGACGAGGCGCTGATCGCCACGCCGAATCGAGACGCAGCACTTGCGGCGTTCGCGAGCGTTCCGCACGAGCCTGGCGCGCCGAAGCCCGATCCGATCCTCAAGGCCGACGGTGTCCTCCGGCGATTCGGTGGTCTGGTAGCTGTCGACGTCGACCACCTCGAAATCCAGCGTGGGTCCATCACTGCCCTCATCGGGCCGAACGGCGCTGGTAAGACCACCTTGTTCAACGTCCTCACCGGCTTCGACCGTGCCGACCACGGCGACTGGATCTTCCAAGACCGCAAACTCAATGGCGTGCCTGCGTACCGAGTGGCGCGTGGCGGCATGGTCCGTACCTTCCAGCTGACCAAGGCCCTCTCCCGGTTGACCGTGATGGAGAACATGCGCCTGGGTGCCACCGGGCAGCGTGGCGAGCGCATATGGCGGGCGATGTTCTCCTGGCTCTGGAAGAATCAGGAGCAAAAGATCACCGAGCGCGCCGAAGAGCTCCTCGGCCGGTTCAAGCTCGGTCATATGCGCGACGAGTACGCCGGATCGCTCTCCGGCGGCCAGCGCAAGCTGCTGGAGATGGCTCGAGCACTTATGGTGGAGCCAGAAATCGTGATGCTGGACGAGCCGATGGCCGGGGTGAACCCCGCGCTTACCCAGTCCCTACTTCACCATGTCAAGGACCTGCGCGAGCAAGGCATGACCGTGCTGTTCGTGGAGCATGACATGGACATGGTCCGCGACATCTCCGACTGGGTCGTCGTCATGGCCCAAGGGAAGATCATCGCAGAGGGTCCGCCGGCCTCGGTGATGGGCGATCAGCGCGTAATCGACGCCTACCTCGGAGCACACCACGACGAGACTCTCGCTGAGAAGAAGGTCGCCGCACAGCGCGACCAGGAGGTACAGCCATGACCACTCCAGGCGCTCACGACGACGTGCATGACCGCAGCATCCACATGAAGGAGGCCGAGGGCGCACTACTCCGAGTGGACGAGATGGTGGCGGGCTACGTCCCCGAAGTGGACATCCTCACCGGCTGCGACCTGTACTGCCGTGAAGGCGAGATCGTCGGTATCATCGGGCCCAACGGAGCCGGAAAATCGACGCTGGTCAAGGCAATCTTCGGACTTGTCAAGGTCCGCAAGGGCTCAGTGAAGTTGCGCGGTAAGGAGATCACTGACGCACGTGCGGACCAGCTTGTTCGCAGGGGCGTCGGCTATGTCCCGCAGACCGACAACGTCTTTCCCAGCCTCACCATCGAGGAGAACCTCGAGATGGGGCTTTATCACGATCCGAAGAAGTTCAACGAGCGGTTCGAGTTCGTGGCGAGTCTCTTCCCCGCGCTCGGAGACCGGCGCAAGCAACGAGCCGGCTCGTTGTCCGGTGGCGAGCGGCAAATGGTCGCCATGGGTAGGGCGCTGATAGCCCAGCCGTCGGTCATTCTGCTCGACGAGCCATCTGCCGGCCTCTCCCCCGTCCTGCAGGATGAGGTGTTCCTGCGCACTCGAGAAATCAACCAGGCCGGCGTCTCGGTTGTCATGGTGGAACAGAACGCCCGCCGGTGCCTGCAGATCTGCGACCGGGGGTACGTGCTCGACCAGGGCCGCAACGCCTACACCGGCACCGGCGATGAACTGATTCACGACCCAAAGGTTATCGAGCTCTACCTGGGGACGCTCGCTCGCGCATAGCAGTCGTGCTCCGACGCTTCGATGCCCAACGATCACGTGTTGGTCGTTGATTCTGGAGTTCGTGGCCTGCCCGCTGACGAGCTTAGAGGTCAGGATCTGTTCCTCCAGTGGCGCACAGAGCGAGCTTAAGCTGCGCCCTGAACTCTCGTGTCCCCTTGAAAACTGCGTGTTGTGCATGCCATAAACAACCGTTGGCCCTGTCCACGATGGGACAGGGCCAACGGTAAACCTCGGCAGCGAGAGGTCTTTACTCCTCAAGCGAGCCGAACTGGTAGTCGACGTTCGTGTACGTGTTGTCGGCCTGGTACTCATAGATACCGATGGTGGCCTCCGTCACGTCACCCACGTCGCTGAAGGTGATCGGGCCGGAGACGCCGTCGTAGTCGATGTCTTCACCCTGACCTAGCAAGTCAACGCACTCCGCGAAGGACGTGCACTTCGTACCATCCTTGGAGATCGCGACGAGGTTGTCGGCGATGGCACGCGACTCGACACTCTGAGCCTGGATTGCGGCCAGCGCGATGAGCATCGTGGCGTCGTACGACTCACCGGCGTAGCTGAAGTCGTTCAGGTCTGCGTTGACCTCAAGCAGGCGCTGCTGGAACTCCTCCGGCGCCTCGGCGCCAGGCAGCGTGCCCTTGTTGCCCTCCAGGAAGCCCTCGGGCAGCTCGTCGCCGTAGTTTGACAGGTTGCCGTCGACGAAGTAAACCGGCACGTCCTGCGGGCCGATGCCCTGGGTCTCCAACTCAGGAAGGATAGTTGAGGTCTCGTCGAACCCGATCAGCACGATCGCCTCGGGGTCGGCGGCCGCCAACTGAGTCACCTCAGCCGTGTAGGACGCGGCCTGCGGGTCGTAGATGATGGACTCGACAATCGTCCCGCCGCCGTCCTCGATCGAAATCGTGACGTTCTCGGCCAGACCCTCGCCGTACGCGTCCTGAAGCGCCATGATCCCGACGTCCAAGTAGCCGTCGTTAAGCACCAGGTCACCCAGCACACGGCCCTGAAGCACGTCCGAGGGAGCCGTACGGAAGTACAGACCGCCGTCGTCGTAGGTGGTGAAGTCAGGCGACGTGTTCGCCGGCGAGAACATGATCGTCTCGTTCTGAACGATCTGGTCCAGCACGGTGAACGACACGCCCGACGAGGCGGCACCGATGATCGCTGCCACACCTTCGCTCAGCAGCCGCTCCGTGGACTGCGAGGCGATGTCGGTTGTCGTGTCGCCGGAGTCGGTGTGGGTGACGGTCACGTCGCTTCCACCAACACCGCCGGCCTCGTTGATCTCCTGAACTGCGAGGTCAACACCGGCGAACTCGGGCGGGCCGAGGAACGCCAGGCTACCGGTCTGTGGCAGCAGAGTGCCGAGGGCCAGCTGGCCCTCGAAGCCCTCAGGCGCCGCCCCATCGGTTTCCTCCCCGGTCGGTTCGGCCTCTGGCTCGGTGCCATCGTCGTCGTCGCCACCGCACGCGGCGAGGACCAGCGACGCCGCGCCCGCGACGGCCAGCAGCCGCCACAGCGGGGTCTTGCGAGTCATAGTGGTCTCCTTCTGTTCGAGTCGACTTTCGCCAGGCTTGACGAACGGACTCTCGTCCCGAGATGAGAAACTTAGTCGCCAAGAGCACATTCAGGGAGTAGACGTACCGAGGCGAGAACATGTTGTGACGACACTGTGACCTGCAGGGCTTAGCCGGTCACAGTGCCGCCGACCTCCTGCCACTCGCCATCGACCATGACATAGGCCAGTGGCCACGCTCCGGGTCGGTCTCCGTACGCGTCGAACACCACTGGTCCGGTCACACCTTCGAGCGACGTTGCACCGAGTTCTGCGAGGCATCCCTTTCGGGCGCTAGCGGCTTGAGCTTCCCTCACTGGAGGAAGGCACCGGTCCAGCGTTTCGGCGACCACTTGGCCGGCATCGTAGGCCGCCGCACCGAACCGTCCTGGCTCGGGCACGCCGGGCACCGCCAGGTCGGCTGTGGGTTCGAGTGTTGCGGGTGCGATGGCAACGGCGCGGCCCGCCGCTGCACCGGCTGCCGCAAGAAACTCGTCATCGAGTAGATCGGCCCCACCGATGACCCACGCGAAAAGGCCACTTCTGACCACCTCAGTCGTGACAGCGGCCGCGAACCGGGCATCACCTGCTACGTACACGGCACCTGCACCGCTGTCCTTCGCGGTCGCTACAGCGGACGCGACGTCACCTGGTTCGGCCGCTACGACACGTGCACCGGCCGAACGCACACGGTTGGCCACCCGGCCCGCCTCAGCGACACGATCACGTTGAACGATGGCGATCGCGTCCACGCCGAGCCCTTCGACCGCGTACCGGGCCGCGAACGCCTCCGGTTGCTCTCCAACCACCGCGGTCCGGAAGTACGTCTCGTACGGTCGCAGCGGGTCCGACGGATCCGGACCGCGGGTGTGCTCAGTTACGCCGTCGGCTGGGGAGATGAACGGTATTCCGTTGCGATCAAGAACCGGCTGGGCCGCCCGAACCACCTCGTCGGTGAGTCCGCCGATCACAGCGATGACGTCCCGGTCCGAAGCGATCTGCGTGGCTACAGCTGCCGCCCCTGATCTGGTGCCACCGTCGGAGACCTGCTCGACCTCGACGGTCCACCCCGAAGGCGCTGTGTCAGCGAGGGCAAGCTCGACGGCGGCGGCGACACCGGCCCCGTCAGCGGGACCGGCACCATCACTGGGAACCAGGACGACCACCTTGCCCACGCGCGGCTCCGTGTCGCCGCCGCCGATGAGATCACCGACATTGCCGCACGACGACAGCGTTATGAGGCAGGCAGCAGCCGCCGCGACGCCCCCACGACGCACGAAATCAGGCGCTCTCAGACGATGCCGCCGTCTCGGCGATGACGACTTGTGCGACCTCACGCATGGTCGTGCGCTTGTCCATGGCGGCCTTCTGGATCCAACGGAAGGCGTCTGGCTCGGACAAGCCGAACTTGGCTTGGAGCAGGCCCTTGGCCCGGTCGACCAGCTTGCGAGTCTCGAGGCGCTCGGTCAAGTCCGCGACCTCGTGCTCGAGCTGAGCGATCTCTTCGTGCCGCGACAGCGCCATCTCGATCGCCGGAACGAGATCACCTTTGGTGAACGGCTTCACCAGGTATGCCATCGCGCCGGCCTCACGAGCCCGCTCGACAAGATCTCGCTGCGAAAAGGCGGTCAGGATCAATACCGGAGCGATTCGCTTCTCGACAATCTTCTTGGCCGCGGAGATGCCGTCGAGAACCGGCATTTTGACGTCCATGACGACAAGATCGGGGCCGAGGACTTCAGCCTGCTCGACCGCCGCCGCGCCGTCGCCGGCCTCTCCGACGACGTCGTAACCCTCTTCGCGCAGCATCTCGACAAGGTCGAGCCGGATCAACGACTCGTCCTCAGCGACGAGCACTCGCGGGGCAGCGGCGGAAGTGGTGTCGTTCACAGGGAAAGCCTAGCGATCCAGCCCGAATGTCTCGCCGGTTGCTCACTGCTTGGGACCGATGAACGAATCGAGGATCGCCACGCTGGCTCGGCGAGCGACAGAGATGTTGGTCGCGTTGTTTCGGCGCCACTCCACGCCGATCGCGTCGCATGCGTCCGTGAAGATCTGCCGGATGTCGGCGGAGGTGTTGGTGAAGTGGTAGCGCGGATACGGCGGATACTTGGTTCCCACCGCTCGGTTCAGCACCCGGCAGCCATCGGAGTGGATCAATCCGCGGATCAGGGGGCGTGGGTCTTTGTCAACGAGCCGCTGTTGCCAATCGGCCAATTTGATCTCCCGTGTGTGTTTCATACCAGGCCCGTGCTGCGGGAACAAGCACGGCCAATGCTTCGAGTTTGAATAAACCTCTGTGCAGCCTGCCTTCGTCACTCTGCCGATCTTGTTGGGCAGCACGGCGGCCATGGCGGCTTCACATTCTCGCATGAGCCGCGGGTACGCGTTGGCGCAGATAATGCGCAACTTGTAGACGCTTCGCCTGCCCTCGCTCAGAGTTCCGTCGCCGAGGTAGAGGCCAAGCAGATAGACATATTCACCGCGTGGCAAGCGGTCGAACTGTCCGGCGCATGCCGGGCAGTCTGCTGTGCGCTGATCGAAGTTCGGGCTCTGGCCATTGAGCCACATACGCACTGTCGTTCGCGGGATCCCTGTTGCCCGAGCGATGTCGGACGCGTTGAATCCAGCGGCAGCGAGGGTCACTGCACGGGCGACTTCCTCGCGTGCGCGCATTCGCGCTACCCTTCTCTCGGTCCGAGCCTTCGGCAGACTCGGACATATCGGGGCCCGGTAGGCAAATCGGCAAAGCCGCCGTACTCAAAATGCGGTGTTTGTGGGTTCGAATCCCACCCGGGCTACTTTGTAGTTATGCGTCCCTTCGGCATGCCAGCCACCGTAGCGGCTGGCACTGACATCGCCGGCCGGTCTTCCTCCCGCCTTTCGTCGCAGCCGATCCCCTGAGCGGCGTCACCACACTCTGGCCAAATGCTTAACTCAGTGGTTAATATTTGCTCGAGGTGTACAAGTTACTTGCCAGAGGAGACGTCCATGACTCAGCGAATCGTCCCGATGCTGGCCTACGAGGACGCGCCGGCGGCTATCGACTTCCTCTCCCGCGCCTTCGGCTTCAAGGAGAGGTGGCGCATGGACGGTGAGGACGGCACCATCGGCCACGCCGAGCTCGAACTCCACGACAACATCGTCGCGCTGGCCAGCGTCTGGCGTGACGGCGGGTTGGCCACGCCGAACGAACTCGGCGGCGTCCATTGCCAGCTGCGCTGCGCTGTGCCGGATGTCGACGCGCACTGGCAGCAGGCCCGCGCAGCCGGCGCCATCGTGCTGGACGAGCCGGCCGACCAGGACTACGGCGACCGCGTCTACCGGGCCATCGATCCCGAAGGCCACCGGTGGATCTTCACCACTCCCCTACGGCGAAACCAGCCGTGAGCACGACTGCCGACCTCGACACCACCCTCGCCGCGTTGGCCGACCCACACCGGCGGCGGGTTGTCGACCTGCTGGCCAGCGGCCCACAGTCGGCCGGCGCACTGGCGGCATCAGTCGGCCTGACCCCGCCGGCGATGAGCCGTCACCTGCGTGTGCTGCGCCGCAGCGGCCTGGTGCAAGAGAGCTCACACGCCGACGATGCCCGAGTGCGCGTGTACTCCCTGCGCCCGGAGCGGTTCGCCGACCTCAAAGACTGGCTCGACGACGTCGCCGCGTTCTGGACCGATCAACTCCAAGCCTTCAAGGATCACGTGGAGAATCTATGACAACCGACAGCGTCCGGGTGAGCACCGTCGTCCGCTCATCCCCCGAGACCGCCTTCGCCCTATTCACCAGTGGAATCGATGCGTGGTGGCGCCGTACGTCCCGGCACCGGTCAGCCCCGGCGACGTCCATCGTCCGGTTCCAGGACGACCGTCTGGTCGAGGTATCCGACGAGGGCTCGACCGAGTTGGGCCGCGTCATCGCGTGGGAGCCAGGCAACCGCCTCGTCCTCGCGTGGCAAGGCCCGCAGTGGGCGCCGACCGACCACACCGAGGTCGAGATCACCTTCGAGCCGGAAGGAGACGGTACGCGCGTCACGGTCGAGCATCGCGGCTGGACGGAAGTACCCACGGGGAGCGCGGCTGCCGCCGTCATCGGCCTCTGGTGGGGCGACCTGCTCGCAGGTTACACGTACCGCGCCGGCCACGCCGGGCAGCCCGCTCAGCGGTAGCCCGGCGCAACCTGACCGACGGCATCACCGATCTGGTGCACGCGCATGGCGTTGGTCGAGCCGGGAATGCCGGGCGGCGAACCGGCCACGATCACCACGAGGTCACCTCGCCGGCAGCGCGACATCTCCAGCAGCATCCGGTCGACCTGCAGCACCATCGCGTCGGTGTGGCTGACCTCCTGGACCAGGAACGCTTCGATGCCCCAACTCAGGGCGAGCTGGTTACGCGTGGACTCCAGCGGAGTGAAGGCCAGTAGCGGAATGGGAGAGCGCAGCCGCGACATCCGACGTGCGGAGTCGCCGGTCTGGGTGAAGGCGACAAGGAACTGCGCGCCGAGCACGTCCGCGACATCGGCGGCCGCACGGGTGATGGCGCCGCCCTTCGTCTTCGGTTTGGTGCCCAGCGGCGGGATCCGGTCCAGGGCGTTCCTCTCGACCGTCTCGACGATCCGCGCCATCGTCTTGACCGCCTCGATGGGATGTGCGCCCACGCTCGTCTCGCCCGAGAGCATGACCGCGTCGGTGCCGTCGAGGATCGCGTTCGCGACGTCCGACGCTTCGGCCCGGGTGGGACGCGGGTTTCCGATCATGGACTCGAGCATCTGTGTTGCGACGATGACCGGCTTGGCCCGGCGGCGGGCCAGCATAACGGCCCGCTTTTGCACGAGCGGGACGTCCCAGAGCGGCAGCTCGACACCCAAGTCACCGCGAGCCACCATGATGCCGTCGAATGCCTCGACGATCTCATCCAGGTGTTCCACCGCTTGCGGCTTCTCGATCTTGGCGATGACCGGCAAGCGGACGCCTTCGGAGTCCATGATCTTGTGGAGCTCGACGAGGTCGTCAGCCGAGCGGACGAACGACAACGCGATCATGTCGGCGCCAATCCGCAGCGCCCAGCGCAGATCCTCGACGTCCTTGTCCGACATGGCCGGCACGCTGACCGACGCGCCGGGCAGGTTAATGCCCTTGTTGTCCGAGACCGGGCCGCCTTCGAGCACGCGGGTCACCACGTTGCTGCCCTTGACCTCCTCGACCTCGAGCGAGAGCCGCCCGTCGTCGATCAAGACGGTGTCACCGGGATGCACATCGGCCGGCAGCCGGCTGTGTGTGGTCGAGCTGCGCGTCGCGTCGCCGCTCACGTCGTCGGTGGTGATGGTGAACCGGTGACCGGCTTCGAGCTGGACCAGGCCCTGGTCGAACTTGCCGAGACGAATCTTGGGGCCTTGCAGGTCGACGAGAACGCCGACGTTGCGGCCGGCAAGAGCGGCTGCTGCCCGCACCCGGCGGTATCGCTGCTCGTGTTCTTCGTGGTCGCCGTGGCTCAGGTTGAACCTCGCCACATCCATGCCGGCTTCTACCAGCTCGCGCAGCCGCTCAGCCGAGTCCGTCGCCGGCCCGAGGGTGCACACAATCTTCGCTCTTCGCACGTTCATTCAGTTTAGACCTCCAGCCAGAAGCTCCGCGTTGATCATGGGAGGATGTGCCCTTCCTGGCCTCGGAAAGGGCACATCCGCCCATGATCAAACGTGGGAGAGTTAGACGGTGAGGGGCCGGTCGGTGGGGGCCACCGGAGCGGGCAGCCGGTCGGCTCCGGTCAGGCAACGGTCCACCGCCGCCGCGCACGCCCGCCCTTCGGCGATGGCCCACACGATCAGCGACTGGCCACGCCCCGCGTCACCGGCGGCGAACACTCCTGGGATGGACGTCTGGTACGAGCCGTCGCGGGCGATGTTGCCGCGTGCGTCGAGCTCCACCTCGAGCTGGTCCACCAGCGCGGACCGCTCCGGACCCACGAAACCCATTGCCAGTAGCACCAGTTGGGCCGGTAGCTCACGCTCGGCTCCGGGCACCGGCTCGAACCCGCCACCCGCACCGCGCCGCACCTCGACCAGCCGCAGCGCTCGCACGTTCCCCTCCTCGTCGGCCAGGAACTCCTGGGTCGAGACCGAATAGACCCGCTCGCCGCCTTCCTCGTGGGCGGACGAGGTGCGCAGCATCAGCGGCCAGGTCGGCCACGGTGTCGACTCATGTCGCGACGGCGGCGGCTCCGGCATGATCTCCAGCTGAGTGACCGATGCGGCCCCCTGCCGGTGCACCGTCCCGAGGCAGTCCGCCCCGGTGTCGCCACCCCCGATGATCACGACGTGTTTGCCCGCCGCCGTGATCTGGCCCGGCACTGCTTCACCCAGCGCAGCTCGGTTGGCCTGCGGCAGGTACTCCATCGCTTGATGCACGCCGGCGAGCTCCCGGCCCGGTACCGGCAGGTCGCGCCACGCCGTGGCCCCCACAGCGAGCACCACCGCGTCGTACCGCTTGCGCAACTGGTGACCCGTAATGTCAGCTCCGACGTCCACGCCGGTCCGGAAGATCGTCCCCTCCGCGCGCATCTGCTCCAGCCGCCGGTCCACATGGCGCTTTTCCATCTTGAATTCGGGGATGCCGTACCGGAGCAAACCGCCGGCCCGGTCGGCCCGCTCGTACAGGACGACGCTGTGGCCCGCCCTGGTCAGCTGCTGGGCGGTAGCCAAACCCGCCGGCCCCGACCCGATGACGGCCACCGTCTTCTCCGACAACCGCTCGGGCGGCTGCGGCCGGACCCAGCCCTCCTCGAACGCCCGGTCGATGATCGACACCTCGACGTTCTTGATCGTGACGGCGTCGCTGTTCACCGCCAGCACGCACGCCGCCTCGCAGGGCGCCGGGCACAGCCGTCCGGTGAACTCCGGGAAGTTGTTCGTGGCGTGCAGCCGCTCGGCCGCCACCCGCCAGTCGTCCCGCCACACCAGGTCGTTCCACTCCGGGATCAGGTTGCCGAGCGGGCAGCCCTGGTGGCAGAACGGAATGCCGCAGTCCATGCATCGACCGGCCTGCTTGGTGATGATCGGCAGCAATCCCCGGCCGACGTACACCTCGTTCCAGTCGCCCACCCGCTCGGGCACCGGCCGGGTGGCCGCGCCCTGCCGCGGGGTGCGCAGGAACCCACGTGGATCAGCCATGCGCCGCCTCCATGATCGCCTCGAGAACGTCACGTCCATCGCGCTCGGCGGCAGCCTTCGCGGCGAGCACACGCTTGTAGTCACGGGGCATGATCTTGCTGAACCGGACCGCCGCCCCCGGCCATTCGGCCAGTAGCTTCTCACCCAATGTCGAGCCGGTCTCCTCGACGTGACGCTCGACGAGGGCGCGGACCGTCTCGAGCTCGTCCGCGGACGGCTGCTCGATCTCGACCATGCCCAGGTTCACTCGGTGCGCGGCCAAGTCGAGGACGTACGCCTCGCCCCCGGACATGCCGGCCGCGACGTTGCGCCCCGTCGGCCCCAGGATGACGACGGTTCCGCCGGTCATGTACTCGCACGCATGGTCGCCGGCGCCTTCGACGACCGCCGTGACTCCGGAGTTGCGGACGCAGAACCGCTCACCCACGACGCCGCGGACGAACAGCTCTCCGCTCGTCGCCCCGTACGCCGCCACGTTGCCCGCGATCACGTTGCTCTCGGCTTCCAAGGTTGCCGACCGGTCCGGACGAACGATCACCCGGCCGCCGGACAGACCCTTGGCCAGGTAGTCGTTGGCGTCCCCCTCCAGTCGCAGCGTGACGCCGCGTGGCAGGAACGCACCGAACGACTGGCCGGCCGATCCCACGAGCGTCAGGGCGATGGTGTCGTCGGGCAATCCATCACCGGCGGTGCGCTTGGTGACCTCGTGTCCCAGCATGGCGCCGACCGTCCGGTTCACGTTGCGGATCGGCAGTTGTGCCCGGACCGGGGCGCCGTTCTCAAGCGCGTCCGCCGCCAAGGTGATCAGTTCGTTGTCGAGCGCCTTGACCAGCCCATGGTCCTGCGAGACGACCTGCCGCCGCGCCATCCCGGCCGGCACGTCGGGAACATGCAGGATCGGCGAAAGATCCAGACCGGACGCCTTCCAGTGGTCGACCGCCGCGTGCATGTCGAGCATCTCCGCGTGGCCGATGGCTTCGTCCAGGCTCCCGAACCCCAGCGCAGCAAGGTACTCGCGCACCTCCTGCGCCAGGTATTCGAAGAACGTGACGACGTGTTCGGCCTGGCCGCGGTAGCGGGCCCGCAGTTCGGGGTTCTGCGTCGCGATGCCGACCGGGCAGGTATCCAGGTGGCACACCCGCATCATCACGCAGCCGGACACCACCAGCGGAGCCGTCGAGAAGCCGTACTCCTCGGCCCCGAGCAGGGCCGCGATGACCACGTCCCGCCCGGTCTTGAGCTGGCCGTCGACCTGGACGACGATCCGGTCGCGCAGCCCGTTCAGCAGCAGCGTCTGCTGAGTCTCGGCTAGTCCGAGCTCCCACGGCCCGCCCGCGTGTTTGAGGCTGGTCAGCGGCGCCGCCCCGGTGCCGCCGTCGTGGCCGGAGATCAGCACGACGTCCGCGTGCGCCTTCGACACGCCGGCCGCGACCGTGCCCACGCCTACCTCGGCCACGAGCTTGACGTGCACTCGCGCGGCAGGGTTGGAGTTCTTCAGATCGTGGATCAGCTGCGCCAGGTCCTCGATCGAGTAGATGTCGTGGTGCGGCGGCGGCGAGATCAACCCGACGCCCGGCGTGGAGTGCCGAGTCTTGGCGATCCACGGGTACACCTTGTGCCCCGGTAGCTGGCCGCCCTCCCCCGGCTTGGCGCCTTGGGCCATCTTGATCTGCAGGTCTGTCGCGTACGTCAGGTACTCCGACGTGACGCCGAACCGCCCGCTGGCCACTTGCTTGACGGCGCTCCGGCGCTCGGGGTCGTGCAGCCGCTCCCGATCTTCGCCACCCTCGCCGGTGTTCGACCGCGCGCCGAGCCGGTTCATCGCAATGGCGAGCGTCTCGTGCGCCTCCTGGCTGATCGAGCCGTACGACATCGCCCCGGTATTGAACCGCTTGACGATCTCGGAGACCGGCTCGACCTGCTCGATCGGGACCGGCTCACGTAATCCCTCGGCGAACTTGAACAGACCACGCAACGTCATCAGCCGCTCGGCCTGCTCGTCCACGCGGCGGGTGTACTGCTTGAAGATGTCGTAGCGACCGGCGCTGGTTGAATGCTGCAGCCTGAAGACAGTATTGGGGTCGAAAAGGTGCGGTTCGCCCTCGCGACGCCACTGATACTCCCCGCCCACCTCCAGCGTCCGGTGGGCCGGCGCCACACCGCCCGGCGGGTAGGCCCGCTCGTGCCGCCGCCGAACCTCCTCGGCGATTACCTCCAGCCCGACGCCGCCGAGCCGCGACGTGGTCCCGGTGAAGTACCTGTCAACGACCTCCTGCGCGAGCCCGATGGCTTCGAAGATCTGCGCACCGGTGTAGGACGCGACCGTGGACACGCCCATCTTGCTCATCACCTTGAGCACGCCCTTGCCGAGCGCCTTGATGAGGTTGCGGACGGCCTGGTCGGGCGTGACGCCGGGCAGCATGACACCGGCCCGCGCCAGGTCCTCGACGCTCTCCATGGCCAGATAGGGGTTGACCGCGGCCGCGCCGTACCCGATGAGCAGCGCGACGTGGTGGACCTCGCGGACGTCACCGGCCTCGACGACGAGGCCGACCCGGGTGCGGGTCTTCTCCCGGATCAGGTGATGGTGCACCGCACTTGTGAGCAGCAGCGACGGGATCGGCGCCTGGTTCGCATCGGAGTGCCGGTCGGACAAGATGATGATCCGGGCGCCGCGATTGATCGCTGCACTGACCTCGCCGCAGATCTCGTCGAGCCGCTCGGCCAGCGCCTCACCACCGCCGCCGGCCGGAAACAACCCGCGCACCACGTACGGATCAAACCCGGGTAGGTCGCCGTCCTGGTTGACGTAAATGATCTTTGCCAGCGCGTCGTTGTCGATCACTGGAAACGGCAGCACGAGCTGGCGGCAGCTCGCCGGCGTGGCAGCGAGCAGGTTGTACTCCGGACCGATGCTGCCGGCCAGCGACGTCACGAGCTCCTCGCGGATGGCGTCCAGCGGCGGGTTCGTGACCTGCGCGAACAGCTGGGTGAAGTAGTCGAACAGCAGGCGCGGCCGGTCCGAGAGAGTTGCCACAGGTGTGTCGGTGCCCATCGACCCGATTGGCTCGGCGCCGACCTTCGCCATCGGTGTGAGCAGGATGCGCAACTCCTCCTGGGTGTAACCGAAGGTCTGCTGGCGCCGGGTCACGCTGGCATGGGTGTGCACCACGTGTTCGCGCTCGGGCAGGTCGGTCAGCCGCATGAGACCGGCGTGCAGCCAGTCGTCGTACGGGCGCTCGGCCGCCAGCGTCGCCTTGATCTCGTCGTCCTCGATGATCCGGTGCTCAGCGAGGTCGACGAGGAACATCCGGCCCGGTTGAAGGCGTCCCTTGCGGACGACGGTCGCGGGGTCGATGTCCAACACGCCCACCTCGGACGCCAGCACCACGAGGCCGTCCTCGGTGACCCAGAACCGGCCGGGACGCAGACCGTTGCGGTCGAGCACCGCGCCGACCTGGGTGCCGTCGGTGAATGTGATGCTGGCCGGGCCGTCCCACGGCTCGATGATCGTGCTGTGGAACTCGTAGAAGGCGCGCCGCGCGGGATCCATCTCGGTGTGGTTCTCCCACGCTTCCGGGATCATCATCAGCACTGCGTGCGGCAGGCTCCGGCCGCCGAGGTGCACCAGTTCCAGAACCTCGTCGAAGCTCGCGGAGTCGCTCGCGCCCTGGGTGCAGATGGGGAACAGCCGCGACAGGTCACCCGGGATGAGGTCGGTGGCCAGCTGTGACTCCCGGGCGCGCATCCAGTTGCGGTTGCCCATCACAGTGTTGATCTCGCCGTTGTGGGCGAGGTACCGGTACGGATGCGCCAGCGGCCAGCTCGGGAATGTGTTGGTCGAGAACCGCGAATGGACGATCGCCAGTGCGGAGGCGAACCGGCGGTCGGAAATGTCTGGGAAGAACGGCTCCAGCTGGCCCGTCGTCAGCATGCCCTTGTAGACGATGGTGCGGGCCGACAGGCTCGGGAAGTACACCGGCATCTCATGCTCGGCGCGTTTGCGCAGGCAGAACGCGCGGCGGTCCAGCTCGATGGGCGTCAGTTCGGCGTCGTCTGCTGGGGAGACGAACAGCTGGCGGAACCGCGGCATAGTGGCTCTCGCGGTAGCTCCGACCAGCTCGGGGGTCGTGGGCACCGCGCGCCAGCCGACCACACGCAGGCCTTCCTCGGCGGCCAGCTCGGCGATGCGCTTTCGGGCGGCGATCTCCGCGGCGTTCTCGTCCGGCAGGAAGGCCAGGCCGGCAGCGTACTGGCCGGCGGCCGGCAGTTCGAAGTCGACGACGGCGCGGAAGAACACGTCCGGGATCTGCACCAGCAGGCCGGCGCCGTCACCCGACTCGGGTTCGGCGCCCGACGCTCCGCGGTGCTGCAGGTTGCGCAGGGCGGCGAGACCCTGGTCGACGATGTCGTGGCTAGCCTGCCCGGTGAGGGTGGCCACGAAGGCGACGCCGCACGCGTCGTGCTCGAAGTGCGGGTCGTAGAGGCCCTGCGGGCCTGGGCCTGAGTGCGGTGTGGTGAAGCGCATGGGCACTCCCGTCGTCGGTGGTGGCGGCGGGTGCGAGGGACGGCTCTGGCCCTGCGCGTTTCGTGAAGGTTACCTGAGGTGACACCCGGCCTATCCGAGCCCGGCGCCAACCAGGTTTCCGATACCGTACGTCAACGCCGCCGCAATGGCACCTAGGAACAGCTGACGAAGTCCCCCGAACCACCACGGCCTCGACGTGAATCGCGTGACAAGGGCCCCGGCAGCGAACAGCCCGACAAGCGACACCACGATGCCGGGAAGCAATGCGTCCGAGCCCAGAAGGTACGGCATGAGAGGGATGATCGCGCCGATCGCAAACGAAAAGAACGACGAGACGGCGGCGAGCACCGGCGACGGCAGGTCCTCCAACGTCACCCCGAGTTCCTCGCGGGCGTGGACGTTGACCGCGTTCTCGGGGTCGCGGTGAATCTGCCGAGAAACCTCCTCGGCAAGCTCGGGATCGACCCCGCGCTCGACGTACATCGCGGCCAGTTCGGCCATCTCACCCTCGGGGTTGTTCCGCAGCTCCTCCCGCTCCTTGGCGATCTCGGCTTCGGCGTTCTCAGCCTGCGACGCGACGGACGTGTATTCGCCGGCGGCCATGCTGAACGCGCCCGCGGACAGCCCGGCGAGACCGGCGAGGATGACGACCTGGCGTGGCGCCCCACCACCGGCGACGCCGGCGATGAGGGCGAAGTTCGAGACAAGCCCGTCCATCGCCCCGAAAACCGCGGGCCGCAGCCAACCGCCGGTGACGTCGGCGTGCTCGTGGCTGATGGCGGGTGTCTCGGTGCTCATATCGTGAGGCTAAGCCAGTGGGGGTGTGGCCAACAACGTTGCCAAGCCTTACCTCAGCAGCCCAGCCTGCCTCTCGATCATGCTGGTCAATAACCCAAATGCTGGTCGATGATCACGGTTTCGTGATCAAGGCCGAATCGGCGATCTGCCGCGTCTTTGATCATTGACCAGCAGCACGATTATTGACCAGCAAGATCATTTCGACTCAAGGCGCCCAAGCGGCGAGTTATTTGCGCTGAGGTTCGGGTGCTTCCGCGGCCTCGTCACTCACCGCACCGCCGTCAGTCTCAGTCGGGGCAGCGTTCTCAGGCTCGGACGACGCAGGCGCCTCAACCTTGGTCTCGTCCGCCGCCTCGGCCTCAGCCGATGCAGGCGCCTCAGCCTTGGTCTCAGGCTCGGCCGCCGAGTCACTCTCGGTGCCGTCCGAGACAGGCTCCGCCGAGTCTGCGTCAGGCTCAGCCGTGAGAGCCGACACGACTTCGGTTGCGTCGTCCTCGTCCCCCTCGGTGTCCTCCGCTGCCTGCACATCGGCCGTAGCGGGCTCGTCGACGACCGTGTCGCCGTCACCGTCCGCCGCCTTGTCGGCAGTTGTCGGCGCATCTTCGTCGGCGGTCTCGGAGACTTCCTCCATCTCGGAGGTTTCGTCCTTGGCAGTGACCTCGGCGGTAACCTCGGCCTCCTCCTCGAGCGGAGGCAGTTCGACCGTCTCGCGTCCGGGCTTGAGCCGTGCGGATACCACGATGTAGACGATCGCTCCGACGAAGAGCAGTACCGAGACCCAGGCGTTGATCCGCATACCCAGGAACTCCCGGGCAGGGCCTGCCACGTCGCCGCCGTCATCGATCCGCAAGTTCTCGATCCAGGTGCGACCGGCCGTGTAGAGGGCGACGTACAGCGCGAAGACCCGGCCATGTCCCATCCGGAACCGACGGTCCGCCCAGATCAGTACCACCGCCGTACCGACGGCCCATAGGGACTCGTAGAGGAAGATCGGGTGGAAGGGCCCGCCGTCGACCAGCACGGGATCGCCGCTCGCGTCGCGCACGGCCTCGAAGTTGCGCATCTGGTGCACTTCCAAGCCCCACGGCAGATCAGTGGGCCGGCCGTACAGCTCGTTGTTGAAGTAGTTGCCGATGCGGCCGATCGCCTGCGCCAGCACGATTCCCGGCGCGAGGGCATCGGCGAGCGCAGGGAACGGCAGACCCTTGCGCTTGGCCCCGATCCAACCGCCGAGCACGCCCGCGGCGATGGCGCCCCAGATGCTGAGGCCGCCTTCCCAGATACGCAGTGCCTCAAGGGGTTCGCGGCCGGCCGCGAAGTACTTGTCCCAGTCCGTGATCAGGTGGTAAGCGCGAGCGCCCACAATGCCGAACGGCACCGCCCAGATGGCGATATCGAGCACATCTCCCGGTCGCCCACCGCGGGCGACCCAGCGGCGCTCCCCCAACCAGACGGCCACGACAATGCCGATCATGATTGCCAGGGCATATGCCCGGATCGGGACTGGGCCGAGGTACCAGACTCCTTGGGTGGGGCTGGGGATGGAGGCGATCACTCGTCAGCCTCAGCCTCGGCCGCCGCGCTGTCCGTAGCGGGCGGCTCGACCGGTTCGGTTTCCTCGCCAGTGCCCGATCCCAGGGCGGCCTGCAGACCCGCCGGGTTCCACTGCGAGGAATCGACGACGGTGCGCTGGTCACCGTTCACGACGAAGATCGTGGGCGTGGAATTCACGCTGAACTCGTTCACACCGAGCGAGTGCGAGGCGTTGACCCAGCCCTCGTACGTGCCGTCTTCGACGCAGGACTCGAAGGTGTCGCTCGACAGCCCGACACTCTCAGCGGCGCTAAGCAACTGGCTGTCGGTGTAGTTGCCCTGGATGGCGTAGATGGCGTCCATGTACTGCTCGCCCATGCCCTCGTCAAGCGAGCAGGCCCAGGCGTTGGTGGCTTTGATCGAAGCCAGTTGGCCGACGAAGGTCACCGGCCGGTAGACGACGTTGGCATCGCCATTGTCGGCGAGTTGCTTCAAGAACGGCCCGCTCGCGGCTTCGAAGTCGCGGCAGTGGGGGCAGCTGAAGTCGAACCACACCTCCATCGTGGGGGCGTCGGCGGCCGCCTCGGTGATCGAGTAGCCACCCCCCGACTCGGTGATGCCGGCCGGCTGAACGTCCGGATCGACCGGACCGGACGACCGGTTGGCCATCACCGCCACGGCGATGATCGCAACGGCGACTAGCACGGCCGCGATGATGCCGAACCGCATCATCTGCTCGCGACGCCGCTCCTTGCGAGCCTGCTCTTCTCGCATGGATTTCACGCGGTCGCGCGCCTCGGTCTTCTTGCTCATCGCGGACATTGCCCTCTGCTCCTCCAAGCTCACCCGGCGCGGCCGGACGTCACGCATGACGGTACAACTTCACGCTGTGCCAGCAGGTTCCCCGCTAATCGTTCAACGGCGGCGAACTCCTTCAGCCAACTCGGCGGCGAGCGTAGCAACACTGGACGCCGCCGTCACGATGTCGGGTGCATCGAGCATCCTGCGAACGAACGCCGAACCAACGATCACGCCGTCCGCGAAGCCGGCGACCTCCGCAGCCTGCGCGGCCGACGAGACGCCTAGCCCGACCGAAATGGGTAGTTCGGTGATCGGTCGCACCCGAGCGACGAGCGCTTCGGCGGCCCCGCCCACCTGGTCGCGGGTGCCGGTCACGCCCATCGTCGAGGCCGCGTAGACGAAGCCTCGACAGGCCTGGACGGTGAGCACCAGCCGCTCGTCCGTGGACGACGGCGCCACCAAGAAGATGGTGTCGACATCGCACGCCCGGGCAGCGGCCAGCCAGTCATCGGCCTCGTCGGGAATCAGATCCGGCGTGATCGTACCGGCACCTCCTGCAGCGGCCAGGTCGCGGGCGAACCGCTCCGGCCCGTACCGCAGGATCGGGTTCCAGTACGACATGACGAGAGCGGGCACCCCCGCCTCGGCCACCGCTTCGACGGTACGCAACACATCAGGTGTCGTGGTGCCCGCGATGAGCGCGGCATCGACAGCCTGCTGGATGACCGGACCGTCGATCAGGGGGTCGCTGTACGGCAGGCCCACCTCGACGATGTCCACACCTGCATCGACCATGGCGCGGAGCGCGTCGATGGCGCCGGCCACGGACGGGTAACCCGCCGGGAGGTAGCCCACGAGGGCCGCCCGTGAATCGGCGGCAGCTTTGGCAAACATCTCTGCGAGCCGCATTCAGCCCACCAGCCCGAACCACTTGGCGGCGGTCTCGACGTCCTTGTCGCCGCGTCCGGACAGGTTCACCACGATCACCGCACCGGCGCCTAGCCGCTTGCCCAGCCGCTGCACGCCGGCGAGCGCGTGCGCGCTCTCGATCGCCGGAATGATTCCTTCGGTGCGGCACAGCAGCGAGAACGCGTCCATCGCCTCGGCGTCGGTCACCGACTCGTAGGTGGCTCGCCCGGTGTCGTGCAGCCAGGCGTGCTCTGGTCCCACCCCGGGATAGTCGAGGCCGGCCGAGATGGAATGCGACTCGATCGTCTGGCCCATCTCATCCTGGAGCAGGTAGGACCGGGCGCCGTGCAGGACACCTGGGGAGCCGGCGCTGATGGTGGCGGCGTGTCGCCCGGTCTCGACGCCGTCACCGCCGGCTTCGAATCCGTACAGCCCCACCTCGGCGTCGTCGATGAACGCGTGAAAGATGCCGATTGCATTCGAGCCGCCGCCGACGCACGCGGCCACCGCGGTGGGCAGATCGCCGGTCAGTTCGAGAACCTGTTCGCGAGTTTCCAGGCCGATGACCCTGTGGAAGTCGCGGACCATCACCGGGAACGGGTGCGGGCCGGCCACGGTGCCTAACAGGTAGTGCGTGTGCTCGACGTTGGTCACCCAGTCGCGCATGGCCTCGTTGATCGCGTCCTTCAGCGTCCGTGAACCGGTGGTGACGGGAATGACCTCCGCGCCGAGCAGCCGCATCCGCGCGACGTTGAGCGCCTGGCGGCGGGTGTCCTCCTCGCCCATGTACACGACGCATTCGAGGCCCAGCAACGCCGCGGCGGTCGCCGTGGCCACGCCGTGCTGGCCGGCGCCGGTCTCGGCGATCACGCGACGCTTGCCCATGCGCTTGGTCAGTAACGCCTGGCCGAGCACGTTATTGATCTTGTGCGAGCCGGTGTGGTTGAGGTCTTCGCGTTTGAGCAGCACGCGGGCTCCGTGCGCGGCCTCCTGCCCGAACCGGTGCGCTTCGGTAAGAGGGCTGGGCCGCCCAGTGTAGGTCCGCAGCAAGTGGTCGAGCCGGGCGGTGAACTCGGCGTCGGCCAATGCGGCGCGGTATTCGCGGTCCAACTCGTCCAACGCGGCGACGAGCGCCTCGGGGACGAACCGGCCGCCGTACTCGCCGAACCGCCCGCGCGCGTCCGGCACTTCTGTGTGTGGGCTCATCTCGGCGGCAGCTCTAGCCAGGCCCTTGGCGCAGGGCCGGGTGGGCGCCGGCAGCCACCAGGTCGGCGACAGCCGTGCGCGGCTCCTTGCCCGTGACCAGACTCTCGCCTACCAGAACGGCATCGGCGCCGGCCCGGGCCAGTTCGATGACGTCCCTGGGCCCCCGCACACCCGACTCGGCTACCTTCACGACCCCGTCCGGCACGTACGGAGCCAGTCGCTTGAACGTGGTCATGTCGACCTGCAACGTGGTGAGATCGCGCGCGTTGATGCCGATCAGCCGGGCGCCGGCCACGACGGCCCGCTCGACTTCGTCCGCCGTGTGGCACTCGACCAAGGGGGTCAACCCGATCGATTCGGCGCGTTCGATGAGCGCCACCAAGGCGTTCTGATCAAGTGCCACGGCCAGCAGCAGGGCGAGGTCAGCGCCGCAGGCCCGGGCTTCCCACAGTTGGTAGCTGGTGATGATGAAGTCCTTGCGCAGCACCGGCGCCTCGATCGCCGTCCGGACCGCCTTCAGGTCGTCCAGCGACCCGCCGAAGCGACGGCTTTCGGTCAGGACGCTTATCGCGGCGGCGCCGCCGGCTTCGTATTCGCGCGCCAGGGCAGCCGGGTCGGAGATATCGGCCAGCGTGCCCTTGGACGGACTGGCCCGCTTGACCTCGGCGATGACCGAAACACCCGGCGCCCGCAGCAGCGGCATCGGGTCGCGGGCCGGCGGCTGGCGATCGGCGGCCGCCTTCAACTCATCCAGAGAAACGCGCTGCTGGCGTTCTGCCAAGTCAGCGCGTACCCCGTCGAGGATCTCGTCGAGTACGCTCACGCTCGTCCCCCCGGGGTCTGCTCGATGCCATCGATGCCTGGTCGAACCAGCGTAACCAGGCCGGCTCAGTTCTTCGCCATCGCCCCACCCGCAAGGGGTCAAGGCCCAGGTCAGCCGCTGGGATCCACTCGATAGCCCTGGCCGCGGACGGTGCTGATCGGCAAGGCCCGGCCGAGTTTGGCGCGCAGTGCGGCCACGTGGACGTCGATGGTGCGAGTGCCGACCGGTTCGCGGTAGCCCCAGACTTCGCACATCAACTCGGCCCGGCTGCAGACCCGTCCTTCGTGCCGCATCAAGTGTTCCAACAGCCCGAACTGCGTCTTGGTCAATGCGAGCTCACGCCCGGCGGCAAGCACCCGGCCCGTGGCGACATCCAGTGTGACCCCGCCGACTGTCAGGAGCGGGATGTCGACCGAACGCCGCCGGGCGACCATTGCCCTTACCCGTCGCCCTCCGGCACACCCGCAGCGACTTCTTCGTCGCTCGGCTGTTCCTCCGGCGGCTTGCCCAGGCCCATCATCTGCATGACCTTGCCGACGATCAGCCCGAGCACGATCACTCCCACTCCACCGATCCAGAACAACGGCCAGTTGAGTACCGCCACTGCGAAAGCGCCGATGAAGATTCCGACGAGAATGATCAGCACCGCGGTCCAGGCGGCTGGCGTGTGACCGTGATCGTGGCGGGTGGCCATGTCATCTCCTTGATCGCGACTGGGTGCGGGCTACCGACGTGTCATCGATGCCCATTCTGCCTGGTGTGGCCACGCCCGCGCACCCAGGTCCAGGCTCGTCATACGGTGGGGTCTTCACCCCGGTCGAGAGCGTCCCACGCCGCGCGCTCGCTGGACCCGCTCGCCGGACGGGTGGCTGCTCGCCGTTCGTACCGCGGACTCATGCTGGGCCAGCGCGGACCCAGCACGGCAAGCAGGACCCCGGCCGCAGCCACGGCGGCCCCACCGACACCCATCACGACCGGACCGCCCCAGCCCGGCTCGACGCTGGCCAGCTCGGTTCCGGCCTGACCCTCGAGCCGGAAGAGAACGTTCTGCTGCAGATCGCTTGCGACGATGTAGGTCTGAGCGACGACGGCGACCCCGGCCACCCCCAGTAATCCACCAACGACCCGCCGGCCCCACCGCCGCGTCGCGTGCACCGCGACAACCGCGGCCAGCGCGAGCAACCCGACGGCACGGGCGACCGGAACCAGGTCAGCGCCAGCTACGGCCACCTCGTTAGTCACCAGGTCAGCCCGCTGTGCGCGGCCCCAACTCATGCCGGATCCGGCCAGGCACAGGACGGCACCCACCAGCAGAACGCCGAGCACGGCGAGGTACGCGGCGGTTTCGCGGCGGCGCATAGGGCGGCGCATGGGGCGGTGCGCCTAGACCGGACGTATTGACTCGGCCACCGCGATGGCCCGCAGCACGGCCGCCGCCTTGTTGCGGCACTCGGCATGTTCGGACGCCGGATCGGAGTCGGCCACGATGCCGGCCCCGGCCTGCACGTACGCCCGCCCGTCGCGGACGACCGCGGTCCGGATTGCGATGGCGACGTCCAGGTCGCCGGCGAAGTCGAGATAGCCCACCACGCCGCCGTACAACCCGCGGCGGGTCGGTTCGAGCTCCTCGATGATCTCCATGGCCCGGGGCTTGGGAGCTCCGGACAACGTTCCGGCCGGGAAGCAGGCCGCGAGCACGTCCAGCGACGCCTTGCCTGGCGCGATCCGACCGACAACGGTCGATTCGATGTGCATGACATGGCTGTACCGGCGCACGGTCATGAAGTCGACGACCTCGACGGTCCCTGGTGCGCACACCCGGCCGAGGTCGTTGCGCGACAGGTCGACCAGCATCAGGTGCTCGGCCCGCTCCTTCGGGTCGGCGAGCAGTTCGGTGGCCAGAGCGGCATCGGCCTCGGGAGAGTCGCCCCTGCCGCGGCTGCCGGCGATCGGATGGGTCATGGCTCGGTCGCCGTTCACCTTCACCAGCGCCTCGGGGCTCGATCCGACGATGTCGAAGGCGCCGTCACCGTCGCCGTCTGGCCCTGGCATCCGGACCAGATACATGTACGGACTCGGGTTCTCACGGCGGAGCACCCGGTAGATGTCCAGGGCGTCGGCCCGGGTCGGAACCTCGAACCGCTGCGCCACGACGATCTGAAACGCCTCACCCGCCCGGATCTGCTCTTTGGCCTGCTCGACAGCGGCCAGGTAACCGGACTCCGGCGTGTTGCTCGAAAACACCGGCTCGGCCGCCGGGTCGTAGTCGGCAACCGACGACGGGGTGGGAGCAGCCAGCTGAGCCGTCATCCGGTCCAGGCGGCGGACGGCGTCCGTCCACGCCTCGTCGACGCGCTCGTCGGTGTCGTCCCAGTTGACGGCGTTGGCGACCAGCAGGATCGTCCCGTCCTCGTGATCGAGCACGGCCAGGTCGGTTGCCAGCATGAAGGCCATCTCTGGCAGGCCGAGGTCGTCGGCGGCGAGTTCGGGCAGCCGCTCGAGCTTGCGCACCGCGTCGTACGAGACGAATCCGACCAGCCCGCCGGTCAGCGGCGGCAGGTCGGGCATCCGCGGCGTGTGCAGTGCGGCGAGCGTGCCCGCGACGGCTTCCCACAGTTCGACGCCGGACGGCATGCCCACTGGCGGGGTGCCGTGCCAGATCGCCCGGCCGTCCCGCTCACTGAGCACCGCCGCAGACTGCGCACCGATGAACGAATAACGCGACCACACGCCGCCGTGTTCGGCGGACTCGAGCAGGAAGGTGCCGGGCCGGTTGGCCGCGAGCTTCTGATACACACCGACCGGAGTCTCGCCGTCGGCCAGCAGCCGCCGGGTCACCGGGATGACCCGCCGATCCTTGGCCAGCACCCTGAAGGCTTCCAGGTCTGGGCTCGTCGTCACGATGGCATCCCCTTGGCCGCCGGCAGCAGCCCGTCGTCGAAGCAGGTTCGGGTTCCGGTGTGGCAGGCCGGCCCTTCCTGGTCGACCTTGACCAGCACGGCGTCGCCGTCACAGTCCAGGCGCACCTCGTGCACCCACTGGCGGTGGCCGGAGGCCTCGCCCTTGACCCAGTACTCCTGCCGGCTGCGGCTCCAGTAGGTCGCGCGTCCGGTGGTCAGTGTGCGGTGCAGCGCCTCGTCGTCCATCCAGCCCAGCATGAGCACCTCGCCGGTGTCGTACTGCTGGACGATCGCGGCCACCAAACCGTGCGAGTCGCGCTTGAGATGCGTCGCGAGAGACGGATCCAGGCCAGCCATGGCCGCTATTCTGCCGGTCCGGCTTTCCAGCGCCACGGTCGGCATGGTTGAGTACCTGCCGGTGATCCGCAACGAGCGAGGAGTGACCGCGTGAACGGCATGCCGCGACTGCGGGCCATACCCTCCTGCGCAGCGGCCGCCGTTGCGCTTGCAGTGATGGTCGCCGGCTGCTCGAACGGCCCCGAACGTGACCCCGAGACCGGTGAACTCGTTGAGGCAACCGATGTGAACGTGTTCGACCTTCAGGTCGGCGACTGCCTGGACGGGTTCACTGACAACAGTCAGATCAGCACGGTTCAAGCCGTCCCCTGTTCCGAGGAGCACACCGACGAAATCATGGCGGAGTTCGATCTGTCCGACGAGGAGCAGTATCCCGGCGCCGAAGCCATCGGCGAAAGCGCCGAAGAGGCGTGCTACGAGGAGTTCGCCCGATTCGTAGGACGGCCGTGGGATGACTCTCAGCTCGACTTCGGTTACCTCGCACCCACCGACGAGTCTTGGGCCGACGGCGACCGCCAAATCCTCTGCACGGTCGGCGACCCCAACATGTCGGTCACGGGGACGCTTCGCGACGCCAACCGCTAGCTCTCCTACCGCGACTGAGTTACCCACGCGGCGTGCAGCCGGCCGTAGACGCCGCCGCGCGCCACGAGTTCGCGATGCGGGCCCCGCTGCACCAGCCGGCCATCGTCGAAGACGAAGACCTCGTCGGCTGCCTCGGCCGTCGAGAGCCGGTGCGCGATGGTCACGGCGGTCCGTCCGCGGGTGATCCCTTCCAGGGCCCTGGCCAGTCGCACCTCGGTAGCCGGATCCACCGCGGACGTCGCCTCGTCCAGCACCAGCAGGTCCGGGTCGGCGAGGTAGGCACGGGCCAGCGCCACCAGCTGCCGCTCCCCCGCGGACAGCGACTCGCCGCGTTGCCCGACGCGAGTATCAAGGCCGGACGGCAGACCGTCCAGCCAGTCGGCCAACCCGAGTTCGGTCAGCGCCAGCGTCACGTCCTCGTCGGACGCACCCGGCCTGCCGTAGCGGATGTTCGCCCCCACTGTGTCGTCGAAGAGAAAGCCCTCCTGGGGCACCATAACGACCCGATCGCGCAATGAATCGAACCGGATGTCGCGCAGGTCGACGCCGTCGACCAAGACCCGGCCGGTCGCGGGATCCATCAGCCGGGTGAGCAGCTTGGCGAACGTCGTCTTGCCCGAACCGGTCTCGCCCACCACAGCGATCCGTGACCTCGGCGGGATATCGACCGTGAGGTCGTGCAGGACGGTCGGACCGCCGGGATAGGCGTACGAAACGTTTTCGAACCGCACGTCGATAGGCCCCCGGGGCAGCACCACGCCGTCCGGTCCGGGGTCGGCGACGTCGGCCGGCGTGTCCACCACCCCGAGCACCCGGCGCCAGCCGGCGACGGCATTCTGTGCCTCGTTGAGCACCTCGGTGCCGACCTGTACCGGGCCGACGAACAACGTCACCAGGAACAGGAAGGCCAGCAGCTTGCCCAGCGTGATATCACCGGCCACGCCGAGCAGCACGCCGACCACGACCACCGCCGCGTTGGCGATGCCGGCGATCACCTCGCCGGTCGAGAACGTCAACGCAACCAGCCGCTGCGCCCGCACGGCCGCCGACCTGTGGTTCTCCACCGCCTCGTCGATGCGCGCCTGGGTGCGCTGCTCGATCGCGTAGGCGCGGACCGCCTGCGCGCCCACAACAGACTCGGAGATCGCACCGAGCATGATCCCCACGCGTTCGCGCACGACGCTGTACGCGGCCGAGACGATCCGCTGAAAGTGGCGGAGCAGGATGAACAGCGGCAGGAAGCAGAGCCAGACCAACAGGGTCAGCTGCCACGAGTAGATGGCCATAATGACCGTCGCGACGATCAGCTGCCCGACGCTGACGATCATCAGGATGCCGCCCCACTGGACGAACTGCGACAGCGTGTCGACGTCCGTCGTCACCCGGGCAACCAGCGAACCTCGCCGCTCGGTGTTCTGCGTGAGCACCGACAGGTCATGGACATGCCGGAACGCCTTTGTCCGCAGCGTGGCGAGGCCCGCCTCGCTGGCCCGGAACAGCCGCACGTTCATGGCGTACGCCGACCAGGCAGTGACGACGAGTGCGACGACCGCAAGAAGGCACACCCAACGGACGAAGTCGAGATCGACGCCGGCCGGTCCGGTCAACCCGCGGTCGATCGTCTGCTGGACGGCGATGGGGACGACGATCCGGCCGGCCGTCGCGACCAGCGCCAGCGCAAGGGTGGCGGCCAAGCCCTGCTTGATCTCTGGCGACAGGGCGAGGCCCCGCCGGATGGTCCGCCAGGAACCAGCGGCCCGCCCGTCGCCGACAGAGGAGGCAACGCTCATTGCGCGAACTCCTCATCCTCGGCGAGTGCCGCACGTTCGGCCGCGTCCCTTTCGTATGCGGTCAGCAGCTTGAGATAACCGGGTGAACTGGCGAGCAGTTCCTCGTGCGTGCCCCGGGCCATGACTCGGCCGTTCTCGACGTACACCACCTCGTCCGCCAGCGCGATGGTCGCCCGGCGGTAGGCCACCACAACGACCGTGGACGGCAGGGCGGCGTCGCGAAGCCCGGCGAGGATCCGCTGCTCCACGTCGGGGTCGACCGCACTCGTCGCATCGTCGAGGATGAGCAGCCGCGGCCGCCCGACGAGTGCGCGCGCCAGCGCCAGCCGTTGCCGCTGGCCACCGGACAAGCTCGTCCCGCGCTCGCCCACGAGCGAATCCAGCCCGCCGGGCAGCGCTGCGACGAAACCGTCGGCCTGTGCCAGGCGTAGCGCAGCCCACACGTCGTCGTCGGTGACGTCGCGGCCGAGCGTGACGTTGTCGCGGATGGAGTCCTCGAAGATGAACGCCTGCTGGAAGACGAGAGCAGCGTTGTCGGCAAGCACTCCCTGGGCGAGATCGCGGGTATCCAGGCCGTCGACGAGGATCGCGCCGCTGCTCGGGTCGACGAGCCGGATCAGGAGGCTCGCCAGCGTCGACTTGCCCGAACCGGTCGGTCCGACCATGGCGACAATTCGCCCGGGTTCGACGTCCAGGCTGATCTCGCTGAGCGTCTCGGTCGCCTCGTCGTACGCGTACGACACGCGGTCCACGCGCAGGTCGGTGGGTTCGTCGGTGCTGGAGGGACGAGCCGAGCCGTAGGGCAGCGCGCCGGTGGCGGTCAGCACGTCGTCGACCCGGCGCAGCCCGACCACGGCGCGCGGCAGCTCGCCGAGCACCCAGCCGATCGCCCGGATCGGGAACGCGACGATGGTGAGCAGATACGCGACCTGTACGAGGGTGCCCGGCTCGAGCAGTCCGGCGTCGATCCGGGCGACGCCGACGAGCAGCACCGCCAGCACGCCCAGGTTGGGCATCGCCTCGAGGATCGGGTCGAACGCTCCGCGGACCCGGCCGACGCGCACGTTCGCTTCACGGAGCCGGTCGGCCACTTCGGCGAACCGCGTGGTCTCGTCGGCTTCCCGGCCGAGCGCCTTGACCACGAGTGCGCCGTCGAACGATTCGTGCGCCACCGCGGACAGTTCGGCCCGCAGTGCCTGGGCGCGCGTGGCGAGCGGCGAGATCCGTCGCTGGTAGACGACGTTGATCAGCAGGATCGCCGGGAACACCAGCAGCCCGATGACGGCGAGGACGACGTCGGCCAACAGCATCGAGACGACCGCGACGACGAGCATGACGAGCACACCGACCGCCATCGGCAGCGGCGCCATCGGCCACCAACTGGCCTCCACGTCGGCGTTGGCGTTCGACAGCAGCCGCCCAGTGGGATGGCGATGGTGCCAGGACAGCGGGAGCTTGAGGTACTGCCGCGTCACCCGTCGGCGGTAGCGGGCCTGCAGCCGCTGCATCCAGACGCCGGCGAAGTACCGGCGGACGACGATGCCCGCGGCCTTGACGGTGCCGACACCGATGATCGCTGCCGCCGCGGCCACCAGCGCTCCCGTTGCTGTGCGTCCCTCCTGGAACGCCGGCACGATGACCCGGTCGGTGACCTGACCGATGACGATTGAGGTGGCGACGGTGGCCGCGCCGAACACCGCGCTGCCGACAATGGAGATGGTGAAGATCAGCGGCTCGTGCCGGATGCCGCGGCCCAACAGCGCGAATCCGTCGCGCAAGGTCACCCGATCAGTACGCTCCGTCACCATCCCGTCCCTCAGTAGCCGCCTGCGCGATCAGGTGAGCTAACCCCGGGTAGACGCCCGTCATTCCCAGCCTGATCGCGCCGGTCCAACCGGTCAGGCGAAGGAGTGACGATCAGGTGACCAACCGTCAGAGGCCGGGCGCACCCCAGACGGGGAACCAGCGGCTCAGGTCTGATTCGACCTTGATGTCCTCTTCGAGCATCGCCCGGACCTGTAGCTCAAGTGCGCTGTCGCGACGCTGCGCGGCGCCCGGCAAGGGCGCGAACGGGTAGAACGTCCCCCGCTTGTACAGGTAGACCAGGGCCATCGGCTGCCCGCTCGCGGTCCGGAACCCGATCGTCGAACAGAGCAACGACGGCCCGAAGCCCTCGCCCTCGAGCGTGGAGTTCACCGCATGCAGGTCCGTCACAAGCGCGGGCACGACGTCGCCACCCGTTCGCTGGATCACCAGCCAGGTGTAGCCGTAGCCGTCCCGCACCTCCTCCGGAGCCGAGCCCCCCAGCAGAGCGGTGACCTCTTCTTTGATCCGCGCGAACGGGCCGCCCTCCATGTCGCGGAAGCACACCGCGCCGGCCCCGGTCGGCGTGATCTCGGCCGCTGATTCCAGGGTCAGCGCCGCGGCGGGCACGGAGAACAACGCGTCCAGATTGGGCTGCGCCTGCTTCGTCCGACCGAACAGGGCGTCGAGAAAGCCCATTCCTATTGGCGACCTAGCTCACGAGAGATCTTGGCCAGCTGCTCCAGCCGCTTCTCCATCGGTGGGTGGCTCGAGAACAGCGAGGCCAGGTCCACCTTGTTGGTGAAGGCAGGCGCGAAGAAGAAGGCGTTGTACGGCTCGGCCGCCCGCAGATCCTTGGTGGGAATCTGGCCCATCTGCCCGGTGATCTTGGTGAGCGCGTTGGCCAGGTGCGACGGCTGCCCGGTCAGGAACGCCCCGGCCCGGTCGGCCGCCAGCTCGCGGTACCGCGACAGCAGCCGGGTCAGCAGGAAGCTCACGGCGTACACGACGATCGACACCACCATGATCACAAGCAACGCCGGGCCGCCGTCGCGGTTGCGCCCTCCCATGCCGCCCCACAACCCCATCCGGGTCAGGAAGCCGGCCATGATGCCGACCACCGAAGCGATCGTCATCACGGTGACGTCGCGGTGCGCCACGTGCGACAACTCGTGCGCCATCACCCCTTCGAGCTCGCGCTCGTCAAGACGCTGCATGATGCCGGTGGTCGCGCAGACGACGGCCCGCTTCGGGCTTCGTCCGGTCGCGAACGCGTTCGGCATCGGCGTATCCGCGAGCGCCACCCGCGGCTTGGGCATGTTCGCTTGCGCGCACAACCGATCGACGATCGCGTGCAGCCGCGGCGCTTCTTCCGGCGTGACCTCTCGGGCCCGCATGGCGCGCATCGCCATGGTGTCGGAGAAGTACCACTGAGCCCAGAACAGGCCGAGCCCGATGATGATGCCGAGCCACCAGCCACCCGTGGTGTAGGTGGCGATCGCCCACATCAGCAGCACGAACAACCCGGCGAGCAGCAGCATGGTCAGGGCCATGCGGACCGACAGCCCCCGGTCGGGGCGAAAACGCGTCTGCGCCATCGTCAGCTGGACCTGCTCTCAGGGATCAGGCCTTCGTCGGTGAGCATCGCGCGCACTTCGTCGACGTGTGCTTCGGCATACGGCAGCACGAGGTCGCTGTCGACCAGCTCTTCGTCGGGCACGGGCGTGCCGGCCGCCCGCACTCCGTCCAGCAGCGTCACCAGCGCCGAGCGGAACTTCACGTCATCGCCGGAGTCGATGGCCTCACCCAGCGCGTCGTCGAGCCGGTTGAGCTCATGGAGAGCGTCGTCGTCGAGCCGCAGTTGACCCTCCCCCATGATCCTGACGATCACTGCTGCTCTCCCTCGCGCTTCGGCTCAGCCGCCGGCTCTTGGGCGGGCGCGCCGCCCTCGGCCTCGATTTGCTTGGGGGCCTGCCCGCTTGGGCCGGCTGTGAGCTCCTGCTTCATCCGGGCCAGCTCCAGTTCGACGTCGTTGGTCGAGGCCATCCGGTCGAGCTCAGCGGTGATGTCGTCCTGGGCCGTCCCGGTGACGTCCTCGAGAACGCCGGACGCCAAGAGCTCGTCCACCGCCCCTGCGCGGGCCTGTAGCTCGGCGGTCTTGTCCTCTGCCCGCTGGACGGCCATACCCACATCGCTCATCTCCTCGGAGATGCCGCTGAAGGCCTCGCCGATGCGCGTCTGTGCCTCCGCCGCGGTGTACGTGGCCTTGATCGTCTCCTTGCGGGTGCGGAAGGCCTCCACCTTGGCCTGCAGCCGTTGCGCGGCCAGGGTGAGCTTCTCCTCCTCCGCCTGCAGGTTGGCGTGCTGGGCCTGCAGGTCGGAGATCTGGTTGGTCAGACCCGACTTGCGGGTCAACGCCTCGCGGGCGAGGTCCTCGCGACCGAGCTCAAGCGCCTTGGCGGCCTGGTTCTGCAGTTTGTCAGACTGGCCCGCCAACTGCGACATCTGCACCTCGATGCGCTTGCGGCTGGTCGCGACGTCGGCGACACCGCGGCGCACCTTCTGGAGCAGCTCAAGTTGCTTCTTGTACGAGTAATCCAGGGTCTCCCGGGGGTCCTCGGCACGATCAAGTGCCTTGTCGGCCTTGGCCCGGAAGATCATGGACATGCGCTGAAGGATCCCCATTGTGGCCAGATAGCCCTTTCTCGAAAGTTTGTGTCCTGCGCCGCCGCATGACAGCGCAATGCTCCTTGTAACCCTACGGGGTCGGGCTGCTCAATGGCAGAGCAGGCGGCAAGCTGGCATACCCTGGTGTCGTGTTTCGCCGCCGCAACCCCGATGACTCTGACACCACGACGCTCTCCGAGCCGGCCGACGACGCCACGGCAGCGCAGGGCAAGGGACGGCCGACCCCGAAGCGACGTGAAGCCGAGCAGGCCCGCAAACAGCGCGTCAAGCCGGCGCTAACCCGCCGTGAGCAGCTTCGCCGCGACCGCGAGCGAATGAAGGCCACCCGCGGCAAGCAGCGCGAAGCCATGGCCAAGGGCGACGAACGTTACTTCCTCAAGCGTGACCAGGGCGAGGTCCGCAAGTTCATCCGGGACTTCGTGGACTCGCGACGGACGATCTCGGAGTTCTTCCTGCCGCTCGTCCTGATCATTCTGGTGCTGAGCATGATCGGCAACGTTCAGATCCAGGTCTTCTCGACTCTGTTCATGTTCGCCACCATGTTGATGGTCATCGTCGACCTGATCTTGACCAACGTCCGGGTAAAGCGCGAGATCCGCAAGCGGTTCCCGGACGACGATCAACGTGGTCACGGCCTGTATGCGATCGCCCGCACCACCCAGATCCGCCGGCTGCGCATGCCCAAGCCCACCGTCCGGCCGGGAGACACCATATGAGCACCGCCGCAGCCAGCGAGCCGGTCGGCGCCGAGGAGCTGTTCGTACGCTCGCTGTCCTACAACGAGCCCGTGGTCCGCGCGCTTGAAGCCGAACTCCAGCAGGAGTACGTCAGGCGGTACGGCGGCCTGGACCAAACGCCCATCGACGAAGGAGAATTCGACCCGCCCGCAGGGTTGTTCCTCGTAGGTTTCGTGGGCTCGGAGCCGGTCGCGTCCGGCGGGTTCCGGCGGCACTCCGACGGTGTGGCCGAGATCAAGCGGATGTACGTGACCGAAGATCACCGCGGTATCGGGCTGGCCCGGCGCATGCTCGCTGAGCTGGAGTCGCGCGCGGCACAGGCCGGGTACGCCCGCGCCGTCCTCATGACCGGGCTCGCCCAGCCCGAGGCGATTGCGCTCTACCAGTCGAGCGGATACGCCGCAATAGAACCGTTCGGCATTTACAAAAAGTCCGAGCTGGTGCGCTGCTTCGGCAAAGACCTCTAGCCGCGCTACTCCGGGCTAAGACTCATCGGGCCGTAGACCTGACGGCCGTCCTCGTGGAGGGACACTGACGCGATGCCGGCCTCCGCCAGCGCCTGCCAACTCTTCCCAAGCCAGGTCTCGGCATCGGCCTGAGTGCCGAACCGGCCCGGATCGGGGCCCTCGACCTGTTCACCGTCGGCTCCGTAGTACGTCCACGTCCACGCCATGCCGTGGAGGTTATCGCCCTACGCCGGACAATGGCGGCTCAGAAACTTTTCAAACCCGCGTCATAATCGCGACCCTTCCTGCGTCCTGTCGACGAGGGGCGAACACCGTCCGTGCCGTGCGAGGGGTCGGCACGGGCGGCGCCCCACCTCTGTGGGCCGTATTCTTCGGGATCGTGCAGGCAGCCCACGAATCCCTCGACATCCCTACGCTGGCCGCCCGGATCACCGTGCCGGACGAATCCATCCGCCGAGCAGCACAGGCCGTGGCGGAGGCTCGCCCGGGGCTCGGCCGGCTAGCCGAGGTCGCGGTGTGGCTGGCAGCGGTTCAGGGGCATAACCCGGCGGCGCCCTTCGAGCGGATACGCATCGTCACCCTGGATGACACGGCCCCGGAGGCTGACGCCGGCGCATCGTCCGGCCTGGAGCCCGACACCGCTCGCGTGCCGCTGGAGGTTCCCGCCGACGCCGAACCGGCCTTCCTGGCCGGCATGGCGGCTGCGGACGCCCAGATAGACAGTGGTGCGGATCTGCTCGCTCTCACCGGCGGCCAGGACCTCGTGCCGGCGATGGCGGTCGTTTCCCTGCTGGCCGGAAAGGACGTCGCTGCGGTCGTGGGACACCGTCCCGGCATGGACGACCGGGACTGGATGCACACCTGTGCGGCCGTTCGCGATACCGCACGGCGGGCCCGGGCACATACCGGCGAGATCCCCACCCTGCTGGCCACCCTGCGTGCGTCGGAGGTCGCCGCCGCAACCGGCCTCATTGCCGGCGCGGCCGCGCGGCGCACACCGGTCCTCCTGGACGATCTGGTGCCCGCGGCGGGCGCTCTGGTCGGCCAGCGGGTCAGCTTCCGGACGACCCGGTGGCTGACCGCCACGCAACGCACCACCGACCCGGCGCACACCGCGGCACTGGAGCGGCTACGCATCAACCCGTTGCTCGACTACGGCATGGCGAGCGGGCTCAGCCTCGGCGTGCGGCTGGCCATCCCGCACCTCCAGGCCGCCGCACAGTTGCTCGACGACGCCTAACGAGTCGACGGCTGGACGAACGGCGGGCGGACCACCTCGAACTGCTCGGCCCGGCCGCGTACGTTCACCTCGACGATCGTGCCGTCGGCCACGCCGGGCGGCAGCAAGGCCAGCCCGATGCCCTTGCGCAGGGTGGGCGAAAAGGTGCCCGAGGTGACCTCGCCGACGTCCGTCCCGTCGATCCGCACCGCCATGCCGGGCCGTGGGATGCCCCGCCCGGTCGCCACGAGGCCGCGCAGCCGGCGGCGCGGACCCGCCTCCTTCTCTGCGACCAGCGCATCGCGGCCCCAGAACGCGGGCTTCTTCCAGCCGACCGCCCAGGCGGCTCGGGCCTGGTTGGGCGTGATCTCCGGGGACAGGTCCTGGCCGTGCAGCGGGTATCCCATCTCGGTACGCAAGGTGTCCCGCGCCGCGAGGCCACACGGCGCTATCCCGACCGGTTCGCCGGCGCCCAGCACCGCGTCCCAGACCGGGCCGGCGTCGGGCGCGGGGATCACGAGCTCATAGCCGCGCTCGCCCGTATATCCCGTGCGGCACACGGTCAGCCGCGCCGACCCGTAGTCAGCCTCGGTGAAGGACATGTAGTCATGGTCGACCGGCAACCCGATCGCAGTGAGCACCTCGTCACTGCTCGGACCCTGCACCGCGATGATCGCGTACTCGTCGTGTGCGTTGCGGACCTGCAGGCCTTCGGGTGCAGCGGCCGCCAGCCGGCGGACTATCTCGGCGTTGTTGGCCGCGTTCGGAATGAGCAGCAGATCCTCGTCCGAGCGCAGGTAGACGATCAGATCGTCCACCACTCCCCCGGACTCGTCGCAGCACATCGTGTACTGAGCCTGGCCCGGCTCGATCTTGTCCAGCGAGTTCGTCAGGCACTCGTCGACGAAGCCGCGCGCGCCCGGACCGGTCACGACGCTCTTGCCGAGGTGGCTGACATCGAATACGCCGACCCGTTCACGCACGGCGGCATGCTCTTCCATTACGCCGGCGTACTGCAGCGGCATCTCCCAACCGCTGAATACCGCGAACTTGGCTCCCAGGGCCTCGTGCCGCTCATGCAACGGGCTGCGGCGCAGAGCATCGTCGGTCACAGCAGGCCACCCTAACCCGCGCGCGGCCGTCGCCCCTGATGGCGCCACCGGCCGCGGCGGACGCGTAACATCGCCCCGGTCACCTACTGCGTCGATGTCCAAGGAGAGTCGTGACAACCCTCACCCTGTCGTCTGCTGATCCGAGCGGCCTCAAGGTCGACGCCGTCGTCGTCGGCGTTGCGAAAGGGGACGCCGCACCGACTCTGCTCGCGGGCGCCGAACCGGTCGATGCGGCACTCGGCGGCACGCTCGCGACCACACTCACGCAGCTGGGCGCGACCGGCGCGGCGGACGAGGTGACCAAGCTGCCGTCCGGTGGAGCGGCCAAGGCGCCGGTTGTGTTGGCAGTCGGGATGGGTGCCGTCGACGAGGGCGGTCCCAGTTACGAAGCGATCCGGCGGGCCGCGGGTGCGGCGGCGCGGGCACTGAGGGGCACCGGGTCAGCAGCGTTCGCACTGCCGGCCGTCGAAGCGCAGCAGGCCGGCGCAATCGCCGAGGGTGTGTTACTCGGCGCCTACTCCTTCGACGAGTACAAGACCAACGCCGAGGCCAAGACCCCGTTGAGCGCCGCCACCATCGTCGGGCCGGGCATCAGGGCAAAGGCGGCCAAGGAGGCCGTCGACCGAGCCGAGATCATCGCGGACGCGGTCAACAAGGCTCGCGACTGGATCAACATCCCGCCGCGCGACCTGCCACCTGCCGATCTCGCGGCCGCCGCCGTCAAGTACGCCAAGGGCGTCAAGGTCGACGTGGAGGTACTCGACGAAAAGGCGCTCGGCAAAGGCGGATACGGCGGCATCATCGGGGTCGGGCAAGGTTCGACACGTCCGCCGCGACTTGTCAGGTTCAGCTACCAGCCGGCCCGGGCCCCCAAACACATCGCATTCGTCGGAAAGGGCATCACCTTCGACTCTGGTGGTCTGTCGCTCAAGCCGAGTGACGCGATGGTCACCATGAAAAGTGACATGAGCGGCGCCGCGGCGGTGCTCACTGCCGTCGTCGCCATCGCCAAGCTGGCGCCCAAAGTGGCGGTCACGGCGTACGCCGCGCTCGCCGAGAACATGCCGAGCGGCAGCGCCCAGCGTCCTTCGGACGTGCTCACCATCTACGGCGGCAAAACGGTCGAGGTACTCAACACCGACGCCGAAGGCCGGCTGGTCATGGCGGACGCGCTAGTACGGGCCAGCGAGGATAAGCCAGACGTGATCGTCGACGTGGCCACTCTCACCGGCGCGTGTGTGGTCGCCCTCGGCACCCGGGTTTCGGGCATCATGTCCAACGACGACGGCCTGCTCACCAAACTGCACGAGGCAGCCGATCGCGCGGGTGAGGCGATGTGGCCGCTGCCTCTGCCGGGCGAACTGCGCGAAAAACTCGACTCAGCGGTCGCCGATATCGCCAACATCGGCGAGCGCTGGGGCGGCGCGTTGTCCGCCGGGGTCTTCCTCAAGGAGTTCGTCGGCGATGGCATCAAGTGGGGCCACCTCGACATCGCCGGGCCTGCCTTCAACGACGGATCGCCGTACGGATACACCCCCAAAGGTGGCACGGGTGCGGCGGTGCGGACCCTCGTGCAGATCGCCTACGACGCCGAGGCGGGCCTGCTGCCGTGACCCACGGCGTCGCGCTGGTCCGCCTGCCGAGCAGCCGCCTCGCCGACGGTATCGTTACGCACATCGACCGCCAGCCGGTGGACGCCGAACTGGCCGCGCGCCAGCACGCCGCCTACCGCGCCGCCGTAGCGGGCGCCGGCTGGACCATTACCGAGGTCGCGTCCGCCGAAGATCACCCGGACTCGGTGTTCGTGGAGGACACCGTCGTGGTGTGCGACGGGCTTGCCGTGCTCGCCCACCCGGGTGCTCCCGCTCGGCGTGGCGAAGTGGCCGGCACCGAGGCCGCCGTCCGCGAGCTCGGTCTTCAGCTGGTGCGGATCGAGCCGCCCGGCACGCTGGACGGCGGGGACGTGTTGCAGGTGGGCCGCACGGTGTACGTGGGCACCGGCGGGCGCACCAACGATGCGGGCGTGGCCCAGTTGCGCGAGCACCTGGCGCCGCACGGGCGCGAGGTCGTCGCGGTGCCCCTGGGGGACGTCCTGCACCTGAAGTCCGCCGTGACCGCGCTGCCGGACGGAACGCTGCTGGCGTTACCTGACCTGTTCGACACCAAGGCCATGCCGCCGGTGCACCCGGTTTCCGAGGAGGCGGGCTGCCATGTCGTCCCGCTCGGCGGTGATGCGGTGCTGATCGCCGCCTCGGCGCCGCGTACTGCGGAGTGGCTCCAGACCCGAGGCTACGAGCCGGTCGTCGTCGACATCAGCGAGTTCGAGAAGCTCGAGGGCTGCGTCACCTGCCTGTGCGTGCTGGTTAGCTAGGACGATTCGCCCCGCTGCCGCTGATTCCACGCCCGCATCCGCGGCGGGTAGCCCACCACCTGCGCGTCGTAGACCGGAATCTCGAGCTTGCGGGCCAGTTCTTCGGCCGCCTTGGGGTCCCGCACTCGCCGCCGAGTCCACTCGCCGTCGTGAGCGACGAAGACCACCGTGGTGGACGTCATGGTGGTGGCCGGTTCGACGTAGGCCTCGACCCCTTGGCGGGTCTTGGCGAACTCCTTGAGATGCGCCGTGTCAGCGCTGTCCGCCGCCCGATCTAGGCTCCCTTCGGCGCCCCGGGCCTTCCGCTTGCCGAACAACCGCATCGCAACCTCCGCGACCAAGATTACGTAATGAGACAGCGCAGTCTGCCACCCGGGCCGAACGGTCACCGGGTGGACGAAAGTGGAAAGATACGGTACGCGGGGCCGTGATCCGGTCCATCCGATCCGACACCAAGGAGCGAGACTCCCGTGGCGAACAACGCTGAAGGATCCACCAGCTACGACATCGTCATCCTCGGCGGCGGCAGCGGCGGGTACGCGTGCGCTCTGCGCGCCGCAGAACTCGACATGTCCGTCGTGCTGATCGAGAAGGACAAGGTCGGCGGCACCTGCCTGCATTACGGCTGCATCCCGACAAAGGCATTCCTGCACGCCGCAGAGGTAGCCGACGCCGCTCGCGAATCTGAGCAGTTCGGAGTCCAGGCCACCCTCGACGGCATCGACGTCGCCGGTGTGAAGTCGTACAAGGACAGCGTGGTCAACCGCGCGTACAAGGGCCTGCAAGGCCTGGTGAAGGCTCGCAAGATCACCCTGGTGGAGGGATCTGGCCGGCTGGTCGCACCGAACGCGGTCGAGGTGGACGGCACCCGGTATGAGGGCCGCAACGTCGTGCTGGCCACCGGGTCGTACACGAAGACGCTGCCCGGTCTCGAGCTGGACGGCGAGCGAATCATCTCCAGCTTCGATGCGCTGCAACTGGACCGCGTGCCGGCATCTGTCGTCGTGCTCGGTGGCGGGGTCATCGGCGTCGAGTTCGCGAGCGTCTGGCGGTCGTTCGGTGCCGAGGTGACGATCGTCGAGGCGCTGCCCCGGCTGGTCCCGGCCGAGGACGAGGAGGTGTCCAAGGTCGTCGAGCGCACGTTCCGCAAGCGGGGCATCACCTTCACGACCGGCACGCCGTTCAAGGGCGTCGAGAAGGCCGATTCCGGCGTTCGAGTGACTCTCGAATCCGGTGACACGGTGGAGGCCGAGCTCATGCTCGTCGCGGTAGGCCGCGGGCCGGTGACCGAGGGGCTCGGCTACGAAGAGTCCGGCGTCACCCTCGACCGCGGGTTCGTGCCCACCGACGAGCGCTGGCGCACTAACGTTCCCGGCGTGTACGCGATCGGCGACATCGTGCCCGGCCTGCAACTGGCCCACCGCGGCTTCCAGCAGGGCATCTTCGTGGCCGAGGACATCGCCGGTCTCCACCCCGTGCCGTTCGACGACACGGGCATTCCGCGGGTCACGTACTGCGACCCCGAGGTGGCGTCGGTCGGCCTGACCGAAGCTGCCGCCGCTGAGAAGTACGGCGCCGACAACATCGAGTCGTACCGGTACGACCTCGCGGGCAACGGCAAGAGCCAGATCCTCAAGACGCAGGGGTTCGCCAAGGTCGTCCGGCTCAAAGGCGACCGGGTGCTCGGCGTGCACATGGTCGGCGCCCGGGTCGGCGAACTCGTCGGCGAGGCGCAGTTGATTTACAACTGGGAGGCCCTGCCCGACGAGGTGGCCCAGCTCATCCATCCCCACCCGACGCAGAGCGAGGCGCTCGGCGAAGCGCACCTGGCCCTCGCGGGCAAGCCCCTGCACGTCCACAGCTGACTGGCATGCTTCAGTAGGCTCTGATCCTCTAGGGAAGTCGAAAGGACAACGACGATGGCGACCTCCGTCACACTGCCGGCACTCGGTGAAAGTGTCACCGAGGGGACAGTGACTCGTTGGCTAAAGCAGCCCGGTGAGGAGGTTCAGGCCGACGAGCCGTTGCTGGAGATCTCTACCGACAAGGTCGACACCGAAATCCCGTCACCGGTTTCGGGCGTGCTGCTCGAGATCAAGGTGCAGGAGGACGAGACCGTGGAGGTCGGCGCGGAGCTCGCCGTCATCGGTGACGCCTCTGAGTCCGGCGGCCAGGCAGCGGCCCCGTCCGGCGAGCAGCAGGCCGCGGACGAAGGTGACGAGCCGCTGCTCGGCGAGCCGCAGCAACAAGCACAGCCGCAGGAGGAGGAAGAACCGCAGCAGGAGGAGCAGCCGGCCGCGCAACCGCAGGCCGAACAGGCCGCGCCGGAGGCGCAAGCGGCCGAGCAGCCCGCCGAACAGGAGCCGCAGGCATCTCAGCAGTCGGCCGAGCAGGGCCAGGCGCCGGCAGAGCAGCCCTCCACGTCGCCGGTCGGCGACGGCACCCCCGTAACACTTCCGGCCTTGGGCGAGAGCGTGACGGAGGGAACCGTCACTCGCTGGCTCAAGCAGGTCGGCGACACCGTCGAGGTGGACGAGCCGCTGCTGGAGATCTCCACCGACAAGGTCGACACCGAGATCCCTTCCCCGGTGGCCGGCACGGTCTTGGACATCAAGGTCGCAGAGGACGAGACAGTCGAAGTCGGTGCGGAGTTGGCCATCATCGGCGCCGAGGGCGCTGCGCCGGCGGCGGCCCGGCCGTCCCAGCCGCAGCCAGCGCAGGAAGCCGCCCAAGCCGAGCCGGCGCAAGCCGAGCCGGAACCGGCGCAGGCCGAGACCCCGCTCGAGGAGGAAGCCCAAGAGCGCGCCGCCGCCGAAGCCCAGTCGGCCGAGAAGGCCGAGGTCAAGGAGGAGCAGCGGCCCGCTTCCGCCGCGCAGCCCCAACCGGCCCAACCCCAGCCGGCGCAGCCCCAGCCGGCGCAGGCGGCCAAGACGGCCGCCGAGCCGACCCGCGACGGTGCACCGTACGTCACACCGCTGGTGCGCAAGCTCGCGGCCGAGCACAACGTCGACCTGTCCACGATCACGGGCACCGGCGTAGGCGGCCGGATCCGCAAGCAGGACGTGCTCGCCGCCGCTGAAGCCGCGAAGAAGCCCGCAGCCGAACCCGCACCGGCGGCGCCGGCCGAACAACCCGCGGCGGCCCCGGCGGTCGAACCGAGCCCGCTGCGCGGCAAGACCGAAAAACTCAGCCGCATCCGTAAGGTCATCGCACAGCGAGTGCACGAGTCGCTGCAGAACACCGCTCAGCTCACCACCGTCGTCGAGGTCGATGTCACCGCGATCGCGAAGCTGCGGGAGCAGGCCAAGCGGTCGTTCGAGCAGCGTGAGGGCGTCAAGCTGTCGTTCCTGCCGTTCTTCGCCAAGACCGCCATCGAGGCACTGAAGGCCCACCCGAAGATCAATGCCACCATCGACATCGAGGCCGGCGAGGTGACTTACCACGACACCGAGAACCTCGCGCTCGCAGTCGACACCGACCGCGGCTTGATGGTCCCGGTGATCCACAACGCTGGTGACCTGAACATCGCCGGCCTGGCCAAGCGCATCGCCGACCTCGCGCAGCGCACCCGCGACAACAAACTCAAGCCGGACGACGTGGCAGGCGGCACGTTCACCCTGACCAACACCGGCAGCCGCGGCGCGCTGTTCGACACGCCGATCTTCTTCGAGCCTCAGGTGGCCATCCTCGGGACCGGCACGGTCGTGAAGCGCCCGGTGGTGGTCAACACAGACCTGGGCGAGACGATCGCGATCCGGCACATGATGTACCTCGCGCTCAGCTACGACCACCGGCTGATCGACGGTGCCGACGCGGCCAGGTTCCTCACCACGATCAAGCAGCGGCTCGAGGCCGGCCAGTTCGAAGGTGATCTAGCCGGCTGACGTCGGGCAAGATACGGGCATGCGCGTCGCCATCACCGGTTCCAGTGGACTGATCGGCTCCGCGCTGTGCGGGTCACTCATCGCCGACGGGCATGAGGTCGTCCGGCTGGTCCGCCGCAAACCCGCAGCGGCCGACGAGGTCCAGTGGAGCCCGTCTCGGGGGCGGATCGACCTGGCCGACCTCGAGGGCATCGACGCCGCGGTGAACCTGGCAGGTGCTCCCGTGGGCGCGCGCCGCTGGACATCGTCGTACAAGAAGGCGATAGTGGCCAGTCGCGCTAACGCGACGCATGTTCTGTCGACCGCACTGGCCAAGCTCGACAACCCGCCCCGGGTGCTCGTGTCCGGGTCCGGGGTGGTCATGTACGGGCTGCACCATGGCCGCGAGTTTCTCGACGAGGACGAGTTGCCCGGTACGAGCTTTCTGGCCGCGGTGTGCGAACAGTGGGAGGCTGCGACCGAACCGGCGATGCATGCAGACATCGCCGTGTGCCACGCCCGGTTCGGGATGGTGATGTCACGCAGGGGCGGCGCGCTTGCCCGCATGCTGCCGTGGTTCCGGGCCGGCTTCGGGGGTCCGCTCGGTGGCGGCAGCCAGTACTGGAGCACGCTCTCGCTCGTCGACGCGATACGGGCGGTGCGGTTCTTGATCGAGACGCCGGGATGTACGGGGCCGTACAACGTCACCGGGCTTAGCCCGGTGACGAACGGAGAGTTCGCTCGCGTCCTCGCATACACGCTGCGGCGACCGACCTTGCTGCCCGTTCCGCCGTTCGCGCTCCGGGTGCGGTACGGAGAGTTTGCCGAGACACTGCTGGCCAGCTACCGGGCGGTGCCGCGCCGGCTACGGGAAGCAGGCTTTCACTTCGACCACCCCGACACGCGATCCATCATCGCGGCCGGCCTCCGCTGAGCCGGCGGTTTAGCTGAACCGGTAACCGGACGCGTCCGCGGCCACGATGAGTTCGGCCCGCCACGTCCCCTCTGGCACACCAGCGAGCTCGGCGACCACCTCGCCGTCCCCGTCGATGAGCTCGTAAGCGGTGATGCGGTCGGTGATCTCCAGGACGACCGGTAGCTCGCCCTCCACGGAAACGACCTCGACGTCCACGACCTCGAACCGCAAGCCGCGGGGACGCACGCCGGCCTCCTGGTACTGCTGGATGAGTTCATAGTCGGCGGCCAGGTGTGGGCTCGTCGGCGCGAAGAGCCGGCACAGCAGCTCCGAGTCGAGCTCGGTGAATGCCTCGGCACGCAGGGTGAACATGCCTTCGATCACCGGCGTCCAGTCGGTGACCTCAGGTGGATTCTCAGTTGGCGCGGGCTGGAGCCCGCCACACAGGTCTTGGGCTTGCTCCGTTGTCGTCGGCGAGGTCACCCGCCCAGCGCCGGGCAACATGCTCACGTCCTCGCCGCGCAACTGGTTCCACACGCCGTACGCGCCGAGGCCGACCACCGGCAGCGCAACCAGCAGGGCAAGCCCGGCCAGCAGGACGTCCTTGCGGCTGCGGGGCCGGCGGCGTTCCTTACCCGCAGGTGCCCTGGCCTCAGCGACAGGTGGACCCTCAAGGCCGCCGCGCCCGCGGGCCCGCCGACCGCCGCGCCGGCGGGTATCCGAGTCGGCGACGGCGGCTTCGTCCTCCGGCGGGGTCTCGATTTCGGCGAACTCGCCGGTGTTGGCGACCAGGCCGACCGGCTCCGGGTCGGCGAGCGCGAACATTGCGTTCGACAGCGAGGCAGCGTCCAGCCGGCGTTCGGGTTCGGGCTGCAACGCACGCGCCAACGCCCCATGTGCGGCCGGCGCAATGCCCGGCAGCGTCAGCGGCTTGCCGGGCAGGTACCCGGTGAGCGCGAGCACCGCGGTCGCGGCCATGCCGTACACATCCGATGCGGGTAAGGGCCATTGGCCGGCCTCCACCTCCGGCGCGGTCAAACCAGGCACGGGTGCGGGCAACCGGCCGGTGAGTCGGACGACGCCCAAGTCCGACAGCATCGGCCGCCCGTCAGCGGTGAACAGGATGTTGGCCGGCTGCACTTCACCGTGGACGACACCACGGCGGTGGATCTCGGACAGCGCGTCGGCGAGCGGGGCGCAGATGGTGACGACTTCACCGGGGTCGAGCACTCCCCGCGCCGCAAGCAGGTCGGCAAGATTCCCGCCGTCCGCGAGCGCCATCACAAGCGCCAGGCCGCCTTCTACCTCGATCACACCGTAGATCGGAACGAGATGGGGGTGGTCGACCGCAGTGAGAGCCAGCGCCTCTTGCTGCGCCTCGGCCCGCTCGTGCGGCGACGGGATGGCCAGCAGTTTGACCGCGACAATCTCCCCTGAACTCTCCTCGCGCGCCACCCAGACCGAACCGTGACTGCCGACGCCGAGCTGCTGCTCGAGCACGTAGCCCGGCACGTAGGGAGAGTCCACGTGCGTATCGTTGCAAACGCCGCCGGCCGCTGGTGCGCTGCCCGGCCCTTTCGCCCCGGCCTCGCATACGCTGGACAGCATGAATCCACCCGAGGTGATCCGTTACGACGGGTACGTCCCGTACCAGGCCGGCTGGGACGAGCAGCGACGCCTGCACGGCCGTCGCGTCGCCGGTGAGATCGCTGACACGGTCATGCTGTTGCAGCACGAGCCGGTCTACACCGCGGGCAAGCGCACCGAACCACACGAGCGGCCGCTGCCGGATGCGGGTGCGCCGACGATCGACGTCGATCGAGGCGGCAAGATCACCTGGCACGGGCCGGGCCAGCTGGTGGGGTATCCGATAGTCAAGTTGCCCGACCCGGTCGACGTGGTGGCGTACGTGCGGCGCGTCGAGCAAATGCTGATCGACACGTGTGCCGAGTTCGGCCTGGCAGCGGGACGGGTGGACGGCCGCAGCGGAGTCTGGGTGCCCGCTGACGACCGTGGACCGGCTCGCAAGGTAGCGGCCGTCGGCATCCGGGTGGCGCAGGGTGTCACGATGCACGGGTTCGCCCTCAACTGTGACGCTGACCTCGACTGGTACACGCGCATCGTGCCGTGCGGAATCGCCGACGCCGGAGTCACCTCGTTGACCGCCGAGTTGGGCCGGACGATCACTGTGGCCGAGGTCTCACCAGTCGTCGAGCGCCACCTATCCACCATTCTCGCCGCGGAACGTAGTCTGGTTGCGTGAGCGTCGCGCCGGAAGGTCGTCGACTGCTGCGCCTCGAGGTGCGCAACAGCCAGACGCCGATCGAAAAGAAGCCGTCCTGGATCAAAACCACGGCCCGGATGGGGCCGGAGTACCGCGAGCTTCAGTCGCTGGTGAAACGCGAGGGTCTGCACACGGTCTGTCAGGAAGCCGGCTGTCCGAACATTTTCGAATGCTGGGAAGACCGCGAGGCCACCTTCTTGATCGGCGGTGACCACTGCACCCGGCGATGCGACTTCTGCCTGATCGACACCGGCAAACCCGACCCGCTCGACCGCGACGAGCCGCGCCGGGTCGCCGAGTCGGTGCAGGCGATGGGGCTGCGGTACGCCACCGTCACCGGGGTCACCCGAGACGATCTGGACGACGAAGGCGCCTGGCTGTACGCCGAGACGGTGCGGGCGATCCACGCGCTGAACCCGGGCACTGGCGTCGAAATCCTCACTCCGGACTTCTCCGGCCGGCCTGAGCTGCTCCAGCAGGTCTTCGACGCCAAACCCGAGGTGTTCGCCCACAATGTCGAGACGGTGCCGCGGATCTTCCGCCGGATCCGCCCGGCGTTCAGCTACGAGCTCTCGCTGGACGTGCTCACGATGGGACGCAACGCCGGAATGATCACCAAGTCCAACCTGATCCTCGGCATGGGCGAGACCCGCGAGGAGATCTCGCAGGCGCTGGTCGACCTGCACACCGCCGGCTGCGACCTGATCACGATCACGCAGTACCTGCGGCCCTCCCCGCGGCACCACCCGGTGGAGCGCTGGGTGAAGCCGGAGGAGTTCGTGGAGCTTCGCGAGGAGGCCGAGCAGATCGGTTTCGCCGGTGTGATGTCCGGTCCCCTGGTGCGCTCGTCGTACCGCGCCGGGCGGCTGTACCGGCAGGCGATGGAGGCGCGCGCCGCCGCGGCGAACGCCTCGTGATCGAGCTGCGCACACCGGCCGAAATCGAGGCCATCCGACCGGCGGGGCGCTTCGTGGCCGATGTGCTCACCGCCGTGGCGGACGCCGCGGACGTCGGGGTGAACCTGCTGGACCTGGACACGCTGGCGCACGACATGATCCGCGAGCGCGGTGCGTCATCGTGTTACGTCGACTACCACCCCGCGTTCGGCGCGTATCCCTTCGGAAAGGTCCTGTGCACGTCGGTGAACGACGCCGTACTGCATGGCCGGCCGTACGACTACCGGCTGCGCGACGGCGACCTGCTTTCGATCGACTTCGCGGCGTCGGTCGACGGCTGGGTGGCCGACAGCGCGTTGAGCCTGGTCGCCGGGACACCACGAGAAGACGACCTGCGCCTGATCGAGGTGACCGAAACGGCTCTTGCCGCCGCCATCAAGATGGCCGTCGTCGGCAACAGAATCGGCGACATCTCGGCCGCCATCGGCGACGTGGCGCGGGCGGCCGGCTACGAGCCCAACACCCAGTTCGGCGGCCACGGCGTGGGCCGCACCATGCACGGCGACCCTCCGGTGTCGAACGACGGCCGCCCGGGCCGGGGCCTTCCGCTGCGCCCCGGACTGGTCATCGCCATCGAACCGTGGTTGCTGGCCGGATCGCAACAGATCTTCACCGACCCCGACGGCTGGACGCTGCGCAGCGTCGACCGATCACGTGGCGCACATAGCGAACACACTGTCGCGATCACCGAGGACGGCCCTCTCGTGCTGACCTTGCGCGGCGATTTCGGCGCCGCCGGGGCGGGCAACTAACCTGTCTCGCATGGCACGCAAGGATGCGCAGAAGGAGTCTGCCGAGAAGAAGCCCGGACGGATCGCTCAGATCAAGAGCACGTACCGGATGGCCAAGCGGAGCGACCGCTGGATCGGCTGGATAACCCTTGCCGCCATCCTGCTAACCCTCGCGGTTTTCGTCGTGCTCGGCTTCCTGTTCGACCGCCGGATCCTGTATCCGGTGATGGGGCTGCCGATGGCGTTGCTGGTCGGCGCGCTCATCTTCGGCCGCCGGGCCGAGCGGGCGGCTTACGCCCAGATCGAGGGCCAGCCGGGGGCCGCCATGGCCGCTCTCGGCACGCTCCGGCGCGGCTGGGACACCACGCCGGTCGTCGCCACTAACAAGCACCAGGACGTCGTCCACCGTGCCGTCGGCAAGCCAGGCATCATCCTGGTCGCGGAGGGCACGTCGCACCAGCGGCTCACCAACCTGCTCAGCCAGGAGAAGCGCCGCCATGCCCGCGTCTCACCCGAGACCCCGATCCACGAAATCATCGTCGGGCGTGGCGACGACGAAGTTCCGCTGCCGAAACTGGCCCGGCAGGTCCGCAAACTACCGCGGCAGTTGCGCGGCGCCGAGATCACCGAGTTGCGGTCCCGCCTGCGGGCGCTCGGCACGCAGCCGGTGCCGATGCCGAAGGGCCCGTTGCCCAAGGGCCTGAAGATTCCCCGCGGCGGAATGCCCCAGCAGCGCTGACCGCCCCACGCCTGCCGCCCCACCCCTGCCGCCCCACCCCTGCCGTTCGATCACGTTCGGCAGACGGCCCGACGTACCTACATGCATGCGTGGGTGTAGCTACGTCGATAACCCTGGTGGGCGGCCCAGTGCGGCGTCAGGCGGCCGACCGCGGGCCGTTGACGCAAGCCGTTCCGGCGATCAGGTCATGCAGACCGCGCCGGTCCTGCGTGAAGATCAGTGGCGGGATCACCAGCGCGATAAGCGCCGTGCGCACCAACCCGACCCAGGGGCCTACCCGCCGCCGATCCAGCCGGATGACCCGCAGCCGCAGCAGCCACTGGCCCAAGCTGGCGCCCGTGAACGAGGTGAACAGCCACACGAGCACGAACCAGCACACCAGCGGCAGCCACGCCAAGCCGCTGTCGCGCTGCCAGACGGCCGGCCCGGCGACGACGACGGCCACCGCATTGCCGATGCCCCAGTCGACAAGCAACGCAACGAACCGCCGTCCCCAACCGGCGGGCGAACCGGGACCCTCCGTCGGGAGGTCGGCCCGGCTGGTTGGCGCCTGCTTTCTGTCGCCGCTTGTCACCGCGTCAGGCTACTGTGTCGACAAGGTGAAACCTTCACGGCGGTGACGTAACACGAGCGAAACACCCGGGACACAGCCGAGAAACCGCCCGCTCTTACGGTCCTAGCAAGCGAGTAGCCAGACACCGGACCGCTCGGCACCACCGGGCTAGGAGGCTGAATGTTCACCAACGGCGACGAGCTGCTGAAGTTCGTCAAGGACGAGGGCGTCGAGTTCATCGACGTCCGATTCTGTGACCTTCCGGGCATCATGCAGCACTTCACCGTTCCGGCAGGGACGTTCACTGCTGA
>DASUUH010000074.1:0-11981 GCA_036374175.1 Jiangellaceae bacterium
ACCTCGACGATCGTTTCGGCCACCGACGCCGAGAACTCCCACAGCCGCTCGGCCTGCCGCCGGGTGAGCTGGCCAGCTTGCAGGGGCGCATGCCGATCGGCCACGAGCATCCGGAACGTGTCACGGAACGGAAAGTAGGGATCGCCGAGGGCACCGACAGCCGTTCCCGCCCCCCGCGCCACCACCAGGTCGGGCACATCGCCGGATGCATGGTCCGCGAACGCCCTCAGCAGGGCGGTCTTGCCGACGCCGGCCTCGCCGACCACGAAGACGACCCGGCTGCGACCGCCCACCACCGCCGATAACTGTGATTGCAGCCACCTCAGCTCGCGGTCACGCCCGACGACAGGGCCTATCTCGGCGACCGGCGAGCGCAGCAGCCACGGCGGCGCAAGGCCGAGATCCTGATCAGGCTCGGTCTGGGCCCGCCGCGCCGGCGGGGCGTCACCCAGTGCCGCAGCCAGGAACCGTTCTCTCTGACCCGGGGCAAGTCCCAATGCGTCGACCAGGCGGTGCGCCATCGTGCGCGACGGCCGGCGCTCGTCCCGCTCGATCTTCTTGAGGGTGGACGGCGAACACCCAACCCGGCGAGCCAGCGCATCGCGCGTCAGATCAAGCGCAAGCCGCCGGCGCCGAACCCAATACCCGAACGAAGTCGGAGTGCCCCCCATGTCGTGTCCCTTGTGTGCCCCTCAGGGGCCCCCAGCCTAACGAGTGACCTGGTGATCTGAATCAGGACATCAACAACCGCAACAGGGAGAACATCATGAAGACTTCTCATCACCGACGGGGCCCAGCAATCCACAAGTGGCAGGCGGCCGCGGCCGTGCTTGCCTTCGTCCTGAGCATCTTCGCTGCACCGGCCGCGTCGGCCGAGCCGCTCGAAGGTGACATGCCCGGTGCCGGCACAACCCAGATCGAAGCGGGCATCAAGTGGCCGCAGCGTCAACTCGAGTACCTCACCGGCCAAGAGGTAGGAGTAAGCGACACCGGCAATGCGACGAGCGGCGGGGATCGGGCCGTCCAGCCCGGCGCCGACGAATCAGGCCGGCCATGGCTCGTCGCCGTGGGCGTCATCGCCGCTGTCGCCGTCGCGAGCATCATCCTCGCGATAATCCGGTCGCGCCGGCGCGAGGCCGTGACTCCGACTATGCGCGAACGCGCCAAGCTCAAGGTCTAACACAAAGATGATCACGCTAGGATTCCCGGCGCAGGGGTCACCAGCCGTTGCCAACTCCACGCCATCGGTGTCCCGTCGCAGTGATATCCACGGCAGGCGCAGCGCCGCGCGCGTGCGGTCGAGCACCCCGGCCAGGTCGTCGTCCTGCTGGAGTCGCTCACTGATCCGGCGTCCGGTTCGGATCGGGTCTGATCGTGCGCCGTAGGACGCCGGTCGATCGCCCGCTGCAGCAGCAGACGCAGCGGATTGAACCCGATCGCGACCACGATGGCCGCCAGGATCTGGACGCCGCGCTCATCGTCGGCCGGCACGAGCAGCGACACGGTGGTCACGATCACCGCGTACACCGCTACGACGGCGGACAGCGTGAGTGCGTAGAGGATCGTGCGCGATAGGACGAGCCGGATGTCGAACAGCTCGTACCGGACGATGGCGATGCCGATGGCGACCGGGACGAGCACAAACGACAGGACTAGCGGATGAAACCTTCGATGTTGATGAGCGCGGCAGGTTGATCACGACGATGGCGATCACCGCCGTGATCAGCCACAGCAACTGCTGGCGGGTTCGCTCGTCGCCGCGGCGGTACCTGACCACCAGCGACGCGATGACGAGCAGCAACAGGGTCGCCGACGATACCCGTGATCACGTTGAGCGGTCATCGCGGGCTTGCTCGCCCTTGGTGACCTCAGCGTGTCCATCGGAGAGTTGGGCCAGGACGCCTTTCAACCCGTCACCCTCATCGTGCTCGGTGCACTAACCATCATCGCCATCCCGTTCGCCTGGCGGAGTGCGAGCTGGGCTCGCGCCACCGTCGCCGCAACGCGGGGTCGTCCGAGTGTGAACGGTTTAACTTCGGCGACGACTGCCCATCGCTGGCCGATCTACGGGGAGACGACCTCGGGTAGGCCGAAGCGGGCGAATAGGGTGCTGTCGATAAACGCGGTGACCGCGGCGATCTGCGTGCCGCGCAGGGACAGGACGTCGATCACCGCGCCCCGGTAGACCCCGGTCTGGGGATCGAGGACGTAGCAGCCCACCGCGACCTGACCGTTCGCGCTGGTCGGAATGTGCCGCCACTGCACCGTCGCCGGCCCGGCCTTGAAGAACTCCGCAATCGCCTCCTGGCCCTGGTACCACTCCGGGCGCGGTGGCATCGACCAGGACGCATCCTCGGCCAGCATCGACAGGATCGCATCGACGTCGCCCGCCTCAAGCGCCGCCGTGTAATCGGCCACGATCGCGCGGAGCCGCTCGTCCCCCACCGCTCGGAGAGTCGCCTGCTGGCTCTGCTCGGGGATGCGGGCCTGCACTGTCTTGCGGGCGTGCTGCAGCGCGCTGTTCACGGCGGTGGTGGTGGTCTCGAGAGCGTCGGCGACCTCGCGGGCCCGGAATCCGAGCACATCGCGCAGAATGAGCGCGGCCCGCTGGTTGGCCGGGAGGTGCTGCAGCGCGGCGATGAAAGCCAGCTCGATGCTTTCGCGCTGCTCGTAGCGGCTCTCCGGGCTGGCCGCTGCGTGCTCGACACCCAGGACATCGTCCGGGTATGGCGTGATCCACACCGGTTCGCCGGAGGCCTGGCCGTTCGGTGCGCCGAGGTCGGCCGGCAGCACGCGACGGGGCCGCCTGCTGATTTCGGTCAGGCAGACGTTGGTCGCGATGCGGTACAACCAGCTCCGGATTGAACTGCGACCTTCGAAGCGGGGCAGGCCGCGCCAGGCTCGCAGCATGACTTCTTGCACCATGTCGTCCGCATCGTCCAGCGACGCCGTCATGCGGTAGCAGTGTGCGTGCAGTTCGCGACGGTAGGTCTCCACCAGCTCACGGAAGGCGGCCTCGTCCCCCCGCTGCGCGGCGGACACCATCTCGTCGCTAACCGGGGGTGCAGGTTCACTCATTCGTACCTCGCTCGCACTCGACGTCAGTCCTGTCCACCGGTATAGACCCCCGGGCCACCCAGAACTCATCACAGTAGGTCGGTGCTGTGCGCATCGACCAGTTCTCTGATGCGGGCCAGGATGTCGCCGGCCGGCGCGGGTTCGAGCTGACGGCCGTCCCGTAACCGGACGGCGACCTGATCGTTTGCCGCTTCTTTCGCGCCGATGACGCCCTGGTACGGGATGCGCCGCGACCGGCGAATCCGCGCACCCAGGCTGCCTGCCTCCGACCCGACGATCTCGCACCGAATGTCCATCTCGGCACAGCGCTGGGCAAGCGCGACGGCATCGGGCAGCTCGGCATCAGAGATCGGCAGGATGGCCAGCTGCACGGGCGCCAGCCAGGCCGGGAAAGCGCCACCATGCTGCTCAATGAGGTGGGCGACCGCCCGCTCAACGCTGCCGATGATGCTGCGATGCACCATCACCGGCCGGTGTTTGCGCCCGTCGGCGCCGATGTAGTGCAGGTCGAACTGCTCGGGCTGATGAAAGTCCACTTGGAGGGTCGACAGGGTGTACTCGCGCCCGGCACTGTCGACCAGCTGGACGTCGATCTTGGGGCCGTAGAAGGCCGCCTGTCCCTCGGCCGGCTCGTAAGGGAGTCCTGACCTGTCCATGATGTCGACGAGCATCGCGATGGACTTTTGCCACATGTCTGCGCCCTCGACGTACTTGCCGCCGGGCCCTGGCAGTGAGAGCCGGTACCGGGCCGGGACGATGCCGAGTGCTTTGTGCGCGCGCCGGATCATCTCGAGCGCCACCTGTGCCTCCTCGACTACCTGGTCCAGGGTGCAGAAGATATGCGCGTCGTTGAGTTGGATGGCGCGCACCCGGCTCAGTCCGCCGAGCACTCCGGACAGCTCGGCGCGGTACATGCCGCCCAACTCCGCCAGCCGAAACGGCAACTCGCGGTAGCTGTGCGAGCGTGAACGGTAGATCAGCGCGTGATGCGGGCAGAGGCTCGGCCGCAGTACGAGCTGCTCACCGCCGACGTCCATCGGAGCGAATATGTCCGCGCTGAAGTGCGACCAGTGGCCGGAGATCTCGTACAGATCCCGTTTGCCGAGAACGGGTGAGTAGACGTGCTGGTAGCCGGCCCGCCGTTCCTCGCCGCGGATGTACTCCTCGAGGACGTGACGCACGGTCGCACCGGCCGGCAACCAGTACGGCAGTCCGGCTCCGATCAGTGGGTCGGTATCGAACACGCCCAGCTCACGACCGAGCTTGCGGTGGTCATACATTGTGGTCTCCTTGCAGGTATCGGGCGAGCGACCGCAAGGCAAAGCCCCGGAGCACTCGCCCCGGGGCTTGGAATCAAGCGGGTATCAGCGCGCCGGGACACTCTCCGGCGTCGTCGTCGCAGCAGCGCGCTTCATGCCGAGACCGTAGCAAGGACGCGGCTGATCCTCTGCTGAATTTCTTGGCGCGCCCGCAAGCCGGGCGGCCGTTCCGGTGCCGTGCTAGAAGGGTGGCTTGTCATCGGGGTCGAAGATCACAGTGGCCGATGGGTCTACTGTCGGCTCGACCTGAATCACTCGGCGCGGAACCGGTGGCAGGAGCGGCGGCGCGCAAGAGCATGGCTCGTCGCACTCGCAAGGCGTGGGCCTCGGCTGCCATTCGTACTTCCCGCGCGACACAAACCGCTCGTCGTCTCTGTCATCGGGTAGCGGCGGCGGTAGCGGCGTGATCACCGGCGGTGGTCTGGACTCGTAGCGGTGTCCGAGTGCGCTCGTCCACACCGTCACACCCGGCTCTTGCCGCTCGACCTGCCAGCCGCCCTCGTGCTTGACCCGGTGGTCACGGCGGCACTTCGGTTCGAGGTTGTCCTCGGTCGTCGGCCCACCCTCGGCGTAATCGTGACGATGGTCCTGGTCGGCCGTACGGGCCGGGGCCCGGCACGCGGGATGGACGCACACCCGGTCGCGTAGCTCGACCCACCTGCGCAGCCGCGCACCGGGAACACGGCGACGCTGGTCACCGCCCTCCGGGACACTGTTATCCGAGACCGCCTTGGCGATCTCCGCCAGCACGCGTTGCCAACCCTGGGCAGCCGTCGATGGCGGCGGGGATGTGATGAGCATTCGCGCAATGTCGTGGGATACGGCTATCTCGACCAGACCACCTCGACGGGCATCCCGCCGCACCCGTGAACCATCGACACCGACCGGCCGAGCCCGCACCAACCCGCCACCGATCGCGTACCCGTAGGCGTCGCAGAGCACGTAACGCCACTCGGCGGAATGCATCTTCGCGATCAGTTCGCGGGCGTGCGCAGCCGTGACGTAGCCCCACGGCGGAATGTGTCCCGGGTGTTCGTCCTTGCCTAGAATCGTCGACAGTGCGACCCGTAGCTCCGGCACAGTCCAAGCGCCACTGCCGACACCGGGCCGTCGAACGCGATCTCCATCCCCTGACTCGTGGCCATCCCCAGAGTCCCCATCCGTTGACCCCGGGCCGCCGGGCGTGGGAGGGGCCTGTCCTGGCTGCCCGCCCCCGGAGCCTCCACCACTACTGCCGCCCCCACCGTCACCGCCCCCGCTGTCACCGCTGTCGCCACCGTCGGGTTGATCGCCCGGATCAACGTACGGATTGGCGAGCACATAGGTGATGATCTCGGCCTCGGTCATTGCTTCGAACGTCCCGTCGGCCAGGCCGAGGAACAGGTCAGATCGGATGTGATCGATCGGCCGCCGGTCACCTGCCCGCTTGCAGGCCCGCGCCATCGCGTCAATGCGCTCAGCAGCCGCCGCCACGCGATCGAGGGGTTGCTGGTAGCCGCCGAGGTTCGCAGTGCCGTCCGGATTCCGGGAGCCCACAACCCGACGGGTGCGTACCGACATGCGGTACTTCTTCTCGGCCCAGTCGGGATCAATCGCCAAGCAGGCCCGCTTGATCCGGTCGATCAACTCGCCCACCATCAGCCGCGGAGCGTCCGGAAGAAGCTTGTGGCAAACGTCCGCGGCCTGGGCGTCGGTCAACCCTTGAGTCCACTCAACGAACGCGCGGGCCCGCGGCTCGTCGAGCTCACCGCGCAGCATGGCTTCACCGAGCATCGGCAGCCGGTCGAACACGTCCATCGCCAGGGCGAATGTGGTGGCAGCCCGCGTGCGAGACCACACCAGCGCGGCTCGTGCCTCTTCACACGAGAACTCGCTCGGGGTCCTGGTGCGCTCCACCGATCGCACCGAGCCGGCTCGGCGCAGGCCGGTTTCTCGCAGGATGGAAAGGAAGAGTGCTCGATCATGGCACAGCTGCCGGTACGCCGCCTCGAGAAGCCGCACCGTGTCGAACCCGCACACCTGCTCGACGCTCACCTCGTCCAGCACCTCGGCCAGCATCGGTCCGGGTGGCAGCGCGTCCAGCTCTTCCGGGACCGGAACGGGAACAGCGCGACCGAACTCGGCCGAGTCGCCCGGTGGCGTGGCAGCCATGACCGTGCACCCCTTACGCATGACAACGTCAAGCAAGGACTGCGCGTCACCACGTCACACCAGCGCGCTCATCAACCCAGATTCATCGTCTCCGCCGATAATCAAACACTACATCGAAACATATGTTCGCACAAGTGGCTACGCCTGAGAGCGTCAGAGGCTACCGGCCAGTAGAGCATTGACGCATTACAAGATCGGGCGTTTCATGTCGGCAAGGTGTCACATATCACACCTCCCAAGGGGGGCGCCGTGGCCAAGACCGCTACGTCCTCGGCGAGTTGCGGCCAACCCCGGTCTCCACCGCTGTAGCGGCCCGTACGCGCGTCCATCCCCTTCTCATCAGCTATCGACACCACACCTCATCAATGGAGAGGAAGGTCGGCAATGGTGTCTAGACGTCCGCTTATCGTCGCCTGCGCCGCGGCCCTGGTGATCTCGGGTGCCGCGTTCGCAGCACCCGCTGCCGGTGGCGACATCGCCGGTTCCGCCTTGGAGTCGGCGACCCAAACGAATCCCGACGACCTCGCGATAAATCACGTCAAGCAGAACGCCGAAGATCTCGGCGTCAGCGCTGAGGACGTTAGTGACGTCTTCGTGTTATCGAGCTACACCAGCCAGCACAACGGCGTGACGCACGTCAATCTCCTTCAGCGCTACGACGGCCTGGACGTCTTCGGCGGCCACGTCACCGTTAACGTCACCCGCGATGGCGGCATCCTCTACGTCGGCAGCAACCTGGTCGCCGATCTGCGCGAGGCGGCGCCTGAGGCTCCCGACCTCGACGCCGTCGAAGCGGTCGAGGCCGCCGCCGATGCCCTGGACCTGGACGAGCCACAGAACCTGCGGGTCACGCGGAGTGCCCGGACCGCGGGCGGCGAGATCACCCTCACCAGGGGCGGCATCTCGGATGAACCGATCACCGCCAAGCTCGGCTGGCAGCCCACCGACGACGGTCTGCGGCTGGCCTGGCAGCTGGTCATCGACGACTCGTCGGACGACCATCTGTGGAACGCCACCATCGACGCGGCAACTGGCGAGATGCTCGACGTCGACGACTGGACGAGCGACAGCAGCTACTCCGGTCTGATCGAGTTCCTGGAAGCTCGCGGCGACAAGGTCTCCTCGGGTGCGTTCGCGAGCCGGCTGTCGGCCGCCGAGGGACCCCGGACTGACGTCGGACCGGTCAACCCAGTCGACGACGGTTCGAGCTACCGCGTGCTGCAGATCCCGTCTGACAGCCCCAACGACGGCCCGCCGGTGCTGGTCACCAACCCGGCCGAGGCGACGGCGTCGCCGTTCGGGTGGCATGACACCGACGGCGTCCCGGGACCGGAGTTCACCATCACCCGTGGCAACAACGTCTACGCCTACTTCGACCAGGACAGCGGCCAGGGCGCCGGCTTCTCCAACACTCCTGATCCCGGATTCGAAGTGGACGGCGGGCCAGACCTGACCTTCGACTTCGACGCCGACCTGACAGAACACGCGCAAAACTACCGCGAGCAGGACCTGACCAACCTGTTCTATTGGTGCAACGTCATCCACGACGTCTTGTACGGCTACGGGTTCGACGAGGCGTCGGGGAACTTCCAGGCCACCAACTACACCGGTCAGGGTGCCGGCGGCGACGCGGTCAATTGCGAGGGAGCCGATGGCAGCGGCACCAACAACGCCAACTTCTCGACCCCCGCTGCTGATGGCGGCACGCCCCGGATGCAGATGTACCTGTGGCCGGGCAACCAGTTCGGCTTCCAGAACCAGCTCGTGGTCGACGGCGTCGGGTCGTTCGACGGCCGGTGGGCTCGCTTCTCACCCGCTCCCACCAGCACTGGGCTGAGCGGCGAAATCATCGACGCCGGCAACGGCTGCGATGCAGCGCAGTACCCGGAGTCCCAGCCGCCCGGCGACTGGATCGCACTGGTCACGACGGGTACCTGCAACAACGTCGTCAAGGGTCAAGTTGCGCAGGCCCAAGGCGCAAGCGCGCTGATCATCGCCGGCGGTGGTACCGCGGGCATCCTCACCGGGCCGATCACGCTGCCGCGGGTCGAGATCCCGCTGATGAGCCTCAACACGGCAGACGGAGATGCCGTCCGGGCGGCGCTGCCGGCCAGCGGCACGATGCGCAAGCACCCGGATCACCCCGGGATCCGCACCGGCGATCTCGACGACGGAATCGTCATTCACGAGTACGGGCACGGGATCTCCAACCGCCTCGTCGGCGGACCCGGAATCAACTGCATCAGCGGACAGGAGCGGATGAGTGAAGGCTGGAGCGACTACTACGCCATCACCATGCTGATCGACCCGGAGCTGGACGACTTCGACGGTCCGCGTGGACTGGTGCCGTACTCGCTGTTCCAGCCCAACCGCCAAGGCAACGGGCTGCGGCCACGGCCGTACTCACGCACCTGGGAGATCCAGCCGTTCAGCTACGACAGCATCAAGACCGGCGGCTGGCTCAACGGCGCGTCGCTGGCCACTCCGCACGGCGTGGGCCACGGCTGGAACGCGGTGCTGATGGACATGACCTGGGATCTGATCGACAAGCACGGGTTCAACCCGAACCTGTACGAACCGTGGGACACCGGCGGCAACAACCTCGCCCTGCAGCTGGTGACGGACGGTCTGAAGATCCAGGGCTGCGGCCCGACGTTCGTGGTCGGCCGGGACGCCATCCTCGCCGCTGACGACATCCTCACCGGTGGCGACAACCAGTGCACGATCTGGGCCTCCTTCGCCCGGCGTGGCCTCGGCTACAGCGCCGACGACGGCGGTACGACCGACCGCAACGACGGCACCGAGGCGTTCGACACGCACCCGCAGTGCGCCAACGATTTCGCCGCTCCAGTGGCGGCCCAGCCGGCGCTCAACACCGTGGGAGCAGGCCGGTCAGTGCCGATGATGTTCAGCCGGCCTGAATTGACCGGGTTGGACATACTGGCACCCAACTCGCCGTTCTCGCGCCGAGTGGACTGCGAGACCCTCGCAGTGCCCAGCGACGATCCACCGCGGATCACGCCACGCGCAGCACCGGTCGCCGCGCATACGGCGGGCGGATCTGCGCTGACCAGGAGTGCGAACGGCCGGTACACCTTCCCATGGCAGACCGAAGAGGCCTGGGTGGACACCTGCCGTGAGTTCGTCCTGACACTCCAGGACGGCGAGCAGCACCGCGCCTACTTCCGGCTCGTCGAAGCCGAGTAGGAGCATTTCGACTTGTCCGGCCGCACGACTCGCCAACCTGCGGCGGTACGCCTGTCCGGCCGGACAGGTCGCACCCCTTTCGAGTTGTCCGGCCGGACAGCCGCGTTCGTGCACACCAGTCACCTGTCCGGCCGGACAACTCGAAGCAGCTTCGCGACGTCAGCTCCGCGAGAGTCGCCGCGCGGCCAGCGTGAATCCGACCGCAGCAATCGTCGCCAGCATCAGCATGGCCGTTGCGTCGAGCCCGCCGCTCGCCCAAGGTGTGCGGATGGCGTCGATGAGCAGTCCGATAGGCGTCCAGGCGGCGATGTCGTTGAGTACGTCGGGCAGTATTCCGGGCGGCGGGCCGCCGCCGACCACAAAGAACGTCCCGAAGAACAACAACAGACCTAACCCCTGCGCGGCCCGCGCGCTCGGCATGAGCGAACCCAGCAAGGCGCCGATGCCGGCGAACGCCAGGATGCCCAGGGCGAACCCGGCGACCAGCCCACCGATGGACTCCGGCACCGCAATATCAAAGCCCGAGTAGGCAAGACCGATCATCGCAGCGGCACCAACAACCGCCAGGACCGTGAGCACCGCCACCTGAGAGACGATCAGGTCACGGGACGGCACGCCCGCCGCCTGGAAGCGACGCAGCACTCCGCTCTCGCGATAGCCAGCGATGTGGGTCGGCGTGCCCATGAATCCCATCACCGCGATCGCGGCTCCGAGGTAGGACGTGACGTAGAAGTCCGCGCCGTCCAGGCCGACGAAGATCGGATCGTTGTCGCCGCTGAACGAAGCTAGCAGCAGCACCATCAACAGGATCGGAAACATCAGGCTGACGACGAGCACAAGTGGCTCGCGCACCAGCAGTTTCACTTCGGTCCAGGCCAGGTGTGCGGTCATGACGACGCTCCTTCACTTATCCGGTGTCCGGTCAGGGCCAGGAAGACGTCCTCAAGCGACGGGTAATGGGTTCGGTAGTCGCTCGGCGTCATCCCGTGTCCGGCCATCGCCGCCGCGACGCGGGCAGCTATCGCGCCCTGTCCGACAACCGCGACCTGACCGGCGTCAACGGTCACGGACTCGACGCCGGGGATAGCCAACAGGTGCCTTGGACCGTACCCGTTAGCGGTGAACGTGACCTTGATCGATCCGCCGGTAGCTGTCGTCAGCGCGCGCGGCGTTTCGCAGGCGACCACCCGTCCCCCGTCCACGACCGCCACCCGATCGCACAGCGCTTCGGCCTCTTCCATGAAATGCGTGACGAGGACGACCGTGGCACCGCGATCGCGCACCTGCTTGACCAGCTCCCACGTGTCGCGCCGCGCGGTCGGGTCGAGTCCGGTGGTGAGTTCGTCTAGGAACACGAGCTCGGGTTCGCCGAGCAGCGCAAGGGCCAGGAACAGCCGCTGCTGCTGGCCGCCGGACAACGCTCCGAACGGACGGTTGCGCAGCGGATCCAAGCCCCAGGCGGCCATGGTGCCGTTGACGTCCACCGGCTCGTCGCGCAAGCGCGCGAACAGCCGGATCGCCTCGCCCACCCGCAACCTTTCGGGAAGGGCCGACGATTGCAGCTGAGAGCCGATGCGGCGGCGCAGGCGATTCGTGTCCCGAGCGGGGTCAAGCCCGAGGACGTCGACCGTCCCGCTCGTCCGGGCCCGCAACCCCTGCATGATCTCCACGGTCGTCGTCTTACCGGCGCCGTTGGATCCGAGGATTCCGAAGATCTCGCCGCGCTTGACGGACAACGAGATGTCGTCGACCGCGACGGTCTTTCCGTAGGTCTTGTGGAGGTTCTCCACGGTGATTACTGCGTCCATGCAGGTCAACGTACGAGTGCACGTCATCCCGGGTCGTCCGCGAAAAGAGTGCTCTTGCCGGTACTCCGTTCGAGGTACGCGAGCCCCGACTACTCGCCGGGACGTACGAGGCCGGTCTCATACGCCAGCGCGGCCGCCTGCACGCGGCTGTCCAGGCCGAGCTTGGTGAGCAACCGCGAGACGTGCGTCTTGGCCGTGAGCTCGGCGATGTGCAGCCTGGCGGAGATCTCTCGGTTCGAGCAGCCGCGGGCGACCAGCGCGAGCACCTCACGCTCCCGCTCGGTCAGCACCTCCAGGGCATTCGGGACGGGACGCTCTCTACTCAGCCGCGCCGCCACCAGGTGGTCTACCAATCTGCGGGTGGTTACCGGAGATATCACCGTCCCGCCGTGAGCGGCCGCCCGGACGGCGTCGAGTA
>DASUUH010000075.1:0-9672 GCA_036374175.1 Jiangellaceae bacterium
ACGGGTTACCAGAACAAGATGGACGCGGTGCCAGGCTTCACCGAGGCTGACGGCGCGTACACGATCACTACCCTGGAGGACGCCATCCACGCAGGCGAGGGATGGCGGAACTTCCTCACTGACCCGGGCCCGGTCGTAGTCGGCGCCACCCAGAGTGCGGGTTGTTTCGGAGCCGCGTACGAGTTCCTGTTCAACATGTCGTACCAGTTGCGCAAGGCCGGCCTGAAGCGGGAGGTGGATCTGACCTACGTGACCGCCGAGCCGTTCCTCGGCCACTTCGGCATCGGGGGGCTGCCGGGCGGTGAGAGGCTGCTGCGGATGTTCCTGAAGAAGGAGCGGATCAACGCGATCACCGGAGTCGCCATGGAAGAGATCGCTCCCGGCAAGTTGCTGCTAGAAGGAGGCGACCCGATCCACTTCGCGTACGCGGTGATCATTCCGCCGTTCGAAGGCCAGGCTGTTGTTCATACGGTCGACGGGCTGGCGGACGACAAGGGCTTCGTCCCGGTGCACGACACGTACCAGTCGGTCGCGTATTCGGACATCTATGCCGTCGGCGTAGCCGCGGCGGTGAGCGTGCCGTGGACGACGGCCATCCCCGTCGGAGTACCGAAGACCGGATTCCCCACCGAGGTGCAGGCACATGTGGCGGCGACCAACATCGCCAGCCAGGTGCTCGGCGGGGAGCCGACGAGGACCAAGAGCTTTGGCGACATCCCGGCCGTTTGCGTCATGGACGCCGGCAACAACGGCGTGATGATCCTGGCGGACAAGATGCTGCCGCCGCGCAAGGGCGGGGTGCTCATCCCTGGACCGCAAGCCCACGGTGCCAAGTTGCTGTTCGAAAAGTACTTTATGTGGAAAGCTCGTAACGGATACGTCAGGCTGCCCTGACCCCGACAGGGCTCGGGAATGAATCGCCGCCCTCGGCGGTTGCATACCCCTAGGAGTATCTAACTCGAGAGGAAAGCAATGGCGACCGTCGAACTGACTAAGGACAACTTCAACGAGATCACCAGTGCAGATGGCATAATGCTTGTCGACTTCTGGGCGGCGTGGTGCGGGCCGTGCCGGATGTTCGCGCCGATCTTCGAGCGTTCGTCCGAGAAGCACGACGACATCGTCTTCGGCAAGGTCGACACCGAGGCCGAGCGTGAGCTTGCTGGGGCGTTCCAGATCACGTCCATCCCGACGCTGCTGGCGATCCGCGACCGAGTCGTGCTTTACGCGCAGCCCGGTGCCCTGCCTGAGGCGGCACTGGAGGACCTGATCAAGCAGATTCGGGCAGTCGACATGGACGAGGTCCGTAAGCAGATCGCCGCCGAGGCCAAAGCCTCCTGACGTCATCGGGGTAGTGGACCTTGGACTGGGCCGGTTAGGGTGATGCGGCCCTAGGTCGCCTGGCCGGCGCGGGTGTGTACTGGCAGTGATCACCTCTGGAGAGAGAGGGCACGCCATGGATGCACATCCCGTACAGTTCAGCGTCGACTACCCCGATCGAGATCTCGACCGGGCCACCACATTCTTCCGGATCTTCGTGGCCATCCCCATCTTGATTGTTTTTGGAAGCGTCAACGGGGGGACGTGGCAGTGGACCTACGAGAACGGGTCCACTGTCGCTGTGGGTGCCGGTGGACTGCTGTTCTTCGGCCCGCTGCTGATGATTCTGTTCCGCGAGAAGTATCCCCGCTGGTGGTTCGACTGGAACCAGGAGTTGTTGCGCTTCTTCAACCGCGTGGTCGTCTTTCTGGCGTTGATGGATGACAAGTACCCATCGACGGATGAACATCAGTCGGTCCGGCTCGACTTTCCCTACCCCAACGTCCCCACCCAACTGAACAGGTGGCTGCCGCTGGTCAAGTGGTTCCTCGCCATCCCGCACTATGTGGTGCTCTTCTTCCTGGACGTCGCCGCGATCATCGTGGTGATCATCGCGTGGTTCGCCATCCTGTTCACGGGCAGGTACCCGCGAGGCATGTTCGACTTCGTCGAGGGAGTCATCCGGTGGCACAACCGCGTCTTTGGCTACGCCTTGATCCTGGTCACTGATCAGTACCCGCCATTCCGCCTGACGGCGTGAGCCGGCCGTCGGGCACGATAACCGGGTGAACGTACCCAGCTATCAGGACGTCCTCGCCGCCGCGGAGCGCATCCGTGGCCAGGTGCGGCGCACTCCCGTACTCGAACTTGCCGGATCCGAGCTCGGCGTGCCGGGCCGCATTGTGCTCAAGCTGGAGTTGCTCCAGCACGTCGGCGTTTTCAAGGTGCGCGGCGCACTGAACACGCTGTTGTCCGCAGACGTCACGCCCGACGGTGTCGTGGCCGCGTCCGGTGGTAACCATGGCGCGGCCGTGGCCTGGGCTGCTGGACGGGTGCACGTGCCCGCGACGATCTTCATTCCGGCTACTTCCCCGCAGTCGAAGGTGGATCGGATCAAGTCGTACGGCGCGCACGTGATCGTCGTCGACGGCTACTACCCGGAAGCGCTCACGGCGAGCCAGAAATGGGCTGCCGACCGCGACGTGCTGCAGATCCACGCGTATGACATGCCGTCCGTCGTCGCCGGCCAGGGAACCGTCGGCCTGGAGATCGCCGAGCAGGTGCCGGACGCTACGGCGGTGCTCGTCTCGTGCGGCGGCGGGGGACTGTACGCCGGCGTCGCCACCGGTATCGGCGACGCCGCACGGGTTGTGCCCGTCGAGCCGGAACTGTGCCCGAACCTGCATGCCGCTATCAGCGCGGGCCGGCCGGTGCAGGTGGACGTGAGCGGGGTGGCCGCGGACAGCATGGGTGCGTACCTGGTTGGTGAGATCGCCTATCAGGTAGCGACTCGGCGCGGTGATTCCTCGATCCTGGTACCGGACGATGCGATCGTGGCTGCGCGCCGGTTCCTCTGGGAGCGGTGCCGCGTGCTCGCCGAGCCGGGCGGTGCGACGGCGCTGGCGGCGCTGGTGTCCGGGGCGTTCCGGCCGGATTCGGGGGACACGACCGTCGTGATCATCTCGGGCGGCAACCACGCCGACATTCCCTAGCCGGACACCTTCCCCGAGCTTGCCGTTGTCCGGCCGGACAGGCGCAGCGCCCCTGGTGTTCGAGTTGTCCGGCCGGACACGTTCCCCAACCGGGCAGTTGTCCGGTTCAGCCGAGGTCGCGCCGGGTGAAGAATGCCGTTCCGACCGGAACGGCGACGATGATGACGATCAGCGGCCAGGCGATGGCCGGCCATGTCCAGCCCTCGGTCAACGGCGAGTTGCTGAGGAACCAGTCCCACGGGGACAACCAGCGCAGGTTGTCGAAGAAATCCACGAAGCTGGACAGTCCGAAGATCACGTACGTGGCGGCCGCTACGCCTGCCCCCACCGCGATGGCGGCGGCCTTGCTGCCGGTGGCCGCGCCCACCGCATAGGTGAGCGCCACGAACAGCAGCACGAGCAGGTAGGTGGCGACACCGACAGCGATCAGCTCACCAGTGCTGAGGGTGTCGAGTTCAAACGACGATCGCGTTGCGATCAACAAGATCGTCGATACGGCCAGCGGCACCGTGAGGAGCAAGGCCGTGCCTACAAACCGCTCCAGCGCCACTCGCGAACGGCTTACCGGATTCGCCAGCAGCGGCTCCAGCGTGCCCTCTCGCTCGGTTCCGGCGACGGTCCAGCCGGCCAGCCCGATCCCGTACACCAGCAGCAGGATCGGCAGGATGTTCGAGTAGAGCTGGCTGTTGAGGTAACCCTCAGAACTGGTGATGCCGCCCTCCGCACCGAACAGTTCGAGCATGCCCTCCGGCATCTGCTCCATCAGTTGATCGAATACCGAGCCGGCATCCTTGATCGCCGGATAACTCGCGGCGGTGATCACTGTGAGCGCCGCGATCGCCACCGACCACCACAACACACCGCGACGGCGTTCCCGCAGCATCTGCCGCAGCACGATGCCGATCCTCATCGGCTGTCACCGTCCTGGTAGTAGCGGAAGAACACGTCTTCAAGATCCTCGTGATGGCTGACGATGCGCTCGACGTCATACTCCGCGATCCGCTTGATCAGCTCAGCGATGCTGCCGTCGGCCACCACATAGGCCGTGCGGCCGACGAGTTCGACGTCAGTGATGCCGTGGACGCCGCTGAGCACATCGGCGGGTACATCGCGGGCAAAGCGCAACTCGATGCGCTGCCGGGCGACGTCGCGCAGGTTCGCCATGGTGTCTTCGCGAACCAGGACCCCGCGCCGGAGGATGCCCACCCGGTCGGCGATGTTCTCGACCTCGGGGAGGAAGTGTGATGAATAGAGAACGGCGGTCCCGGCATCACGGCGGAGCCGGATCAGGTCAAGGACGTTGCGCTGCAGCAGCGGGTCGAGACCTGACGTGGGCTCGTCGAGTACCAGCACCTCAGGTTCGTGCATTAGCGCCTGGACGATGGCGACCTTCTGCCGGTTTCCGGTCGACAGCTCGCCGATCTTGCGCGTCGGGTCGAGGCTGAGCCGTTCGCACAAGTCGTCGATCGTCGCGGTGTCGACGCCGCCGCGCAGGTTGGCGTACCAGCCGAGCAGGTCGCGCGCCTTCAACCCGCGATCCAGGATGACGTCGCCGCCGACGTACCCGACCCGCCGTCGAACCGCGGGTTCGCGCGGGGTCGTACCAAGCAGTTGGACACTGCCACCCGTCGGGTTCAAAAAGCCCAGCAGCGTTCGGATCGTTGTCGTCTTACCTGCGCCGTTGGGCCCGAGGAGCCCGTAGATTTCGCCTGGCGCTACCTGTAGGTCCAGCGAGTCGACAGCGGTGAGTGATCCGAAACGCTTGGTCAGCGCACGGATGTCGATCACCCGGGTACCGGTCACCCGTGCGATCTTAGCCGGTGCCGTACTTGACCGGTGCCCTACTTAACTTGTCCGGCCGGACAGATCAGCTGCCTGCTGGGGAACCCCCGCCCAACCGGACAACTGACGATGGCCCCTGGATCCAGGCACCGAGTTCATTGATGATCGGGATATGCGTCAGGACGGGGTAGAGATTCGAGCGGCCGTCGATCCCGCTCGGCTGCGACGCCTGGTGGAGACGTTGCCCGCGCCGCGTAACAGGTTCCTAGACCCAGGTGCGATGGAGGCTGCGGACGCAATGATTCACGATGCGTTCGTGTCCCATGGGTGGCAGGCCGAACTGCGCCCGTTCACCGCATCGCATCCAGCCGGCACTCGGACGCACATTCTGCCCGGAGTCAACATCGTTGCCACCAAAGATGGCGCCTCTAGCGAAGCTGTCGTCGTGGTCGCGCATCACGACACCGTGCCGGGAAGCGGTGGTGCAGATGACAACGGCAGTGGGGTTGCCGGTCTCATCGAGCTGGCCAGGCTGCTCGCGCCGATGCGGTTGCGTCGTACGGTCGTGCTGGCCGCTGTCGATCACGAGGAGTTGGGTTTCGTTGGCTCGCGCCAGCTGGTTCGGCAACTGATGGCCGAACGCCGCGTTGCCGGCGTGTTCGTGTTCGAGATGCTGGCCTATCGGGACCGGACGCCGGGAAGCCAGCGTGTGCCCGGAGGGCTGGGCGTCATCTATCCGAGGCTCGTCCGCCGGCTACGTGCTCGTGGGCTACGCGGCGACTTCACCGCGGTGATCTACCGCAGGACGTCACAACCGCTGGCGGCTGCGTTCGTCGAAGCGTTGCGGCGACTGGCAGGGGACCACGCGGCTGTTCCTGTACGTGCGCCGGGTGACGTGCCGCTGCTCGGCCCGGTGCTGGCCCGCACCGTGCCACTCGTGCGCGACTTCGTGCGCAGTGACCACGTGGCGTTCTGGGAGGTCGGCCTGCCCGCCGTGCAGATCACCGATACCGCGAACTTCCGCAACCCGCACTACCACCTGGCCGGCGACACTCCCGACACACTGGATTATGAGCAGTTGGCCGACGTTGTGGCCGCCACCACACTCGCGGTCGCACATATTGCGGAGTCATTGAGTTCATGAGCGTTGCTGCCGACCGAGATCGTAGTACTCCACATTGGGAACCAGTCCGGTGGCGGTGGCCAATCGGACGTTGTAGTTGAAGATTGCCGTCACTTCGATGATGTGCAGAATGTCCTCGTCGGTATATCCGACCTCACGCAGCGCCGCGAGATCGCTCTGTTCGCATTGATCCGGTGTTTTGGTGAGCTTGGTGGCGAAGTCGAGCATGAGCCGATCACGCGGCGCGAGATCCACGTGGCGATAGTTGGCAGCAAGCCTCTCCACCAGCACAGCGTCCTTGGTTCGCAACCTGAGCGCGGCCTCGTGCGCAGCCTCGCAATAGGGGCAGCCGGACTCGGCAGAGACGACGACCGCGATCATTTCACGCTGAGTCTTGGTAAGGCCTGACGGCCCGCGCATCAATTCATCGAAGTATGTCCACCAGCCCTGAAAGTGGCTCGGAGTCACGGCGAGCAGACGGGCAACATTGGGAACAAAGCCGATCCGCTCGGCGACCGGCGAGATCTCGGCCGCGACTTCTTCCGGCAGTTCGTCGGGTCCCGGCACCGAAATCCACGCCGCACTAGGGGTGCTGGCATACGTATTCATCGTTGTCCTCCTACTCTGGCTGCCATCTACGGCGGGTAATCACCGCTGGTGGTCACCGCTCATCGCGCAACGCCTTCCTTTCGGCGATGCATATGCATTGGGGACGATCTCGATGCTCGAAGGGATACAGCCCGGCGTGAAGTGCGCTTGGCTGTGCGGCCATCGCGGTGTATTCCTCGGATTCGCGTGCTCGTCCTACCTGAAAAACCAGTCAGACGAGAGGCGATAGCGGTGGCGACCGACACAGCGGCCAAAATGACGTCAACAGTTGCGCCCGGCGGTCGGCCGCATGTGGATGGTCGCGGTTGCCGCAATCGCACCCTCTCTCGTCGTGCTCGAGGACCACGCGATGGTCGTCGCGTTGCCCCACTTCAGCGTGATCTTGGACTGAGCCTCGCCGGACTCGAGTGGGTGGTACACATCTACACGCTAACCTTCGCGGTGCTAACGCTAGGCGGCGGAATGCTGGCAGACAGATTCGGAGTCCGACCGGTGTTCCTCGCCGGGCTGGCGCTGTTCACCGCAGCTTCCTTGGTCGCCGGCCTGGCATCCGACGGTTCGTTGCTGGTCGGAATGCGTGCGACCCAAGGAGCAGGAGCGGTACTGGTGGGCGTCGCGCTGCTGCCGTTCACCGCGGTCATCGCCACCGTGTCGGCGAGATTGCCGGCCGACCTGGCTGGTTCCGCGGCGGACCCGAAGGGCTTTGCAGCGGGAGTAGAAGTTGGCCTGTCGGTCTATGCCGTGCTTGCGCTGGCCGCGGCGGCACTCGCGGTCGTCACACTACGAACGCGTGGGCTTCGATCGACCCCCCTGTCTAGGGCTCATGGTCCCAGCTTCGTAGGTCTTTCGGCAGGCACGGACTCCCAAGGCCGGGCGTAGCTTGGTACCTGAGCCCATCGGACCTTGGGCACGTCGTCAGGAGCCGAAAGGAGGCTCCTATGAACGCGTCGAGCGAGGCGGTCGATCTCGATCTGGGCCTGGTCGTTGTGGAACATCGCGCCCGGATCTACCGGTACGTGAGAAGCATGGCCAAAGATCCCGATGTGGCCGAAGACCTCACGCAGGAGACGTTCCTCCGGGCGCTGCGACGCTTCGACTCCCTGCGAGATCCAGCGGCTCTCGTGCCGTGGCTCTACAGGCTGGCTACCAATGTCTTCATCGACTGGGTACGGGCCGAGGGCCGGCAGCGGCTCAGATACGCAGGCGAACTGGCGAGTGATGCGCCCGACCTGGTTGCGGACCTACCCGACTCCGCTCCGCGCATTGACCGCCGCGTCGAACAGACGGAGATGAGCGACTGTGTGCGGGACTTCGTCGACGATCTTCCGGACGACTTCCGCTCGGTGATCCTCCTCCATGACGCATATGGCCTGTCAAACCCTGAAATCGCGCAGATGCTCGGCCTGACCGTGGCGACCACCAAGATCAGGATCCATCGTGGGCGGCTGAGACTACGCGAGGCGCTCGAAGGCGGCTGCGCGTTCGAGCCTGACGACCGAGGGGTTACCGTGTGCGATCCGGTGTCTTCTTCGGTGCGGCCCAATGAACGGCGTGCATGACGCGTGATAGCCCGCCGTTAGCGGGCTATCGCAGGAGGTGCCGATCTCTAACTGGACTGGGTGTCGGTATCCGCGAGAATATCGCGGAGCCGGTTGTACTCGTCGATGTCGATCTCACCATTGACGAGCCGCCATTCGAGAGCTTCGTAGGGGAACTCCGTCTCCGACGCGACCGGTGTCTGCTGGGCTGACCCGTGCACCTGGTTCGCGTGACTGGACATACGACCATGCCCCATCATCATCCGGCCCATCAGCACCACACAGGCCACCATGAAGATGGCCCAGGTGAAGCCACTCCACATCATCACAAACACCTCCTCACTTGATTAACTCGAGGTTCGAATCGTCGCGTCTTGCCGTCGAGAAACCGAACGGCAGATACAGCGGGCAGAAGCCGGTCGTGCCGCTTACGAGACCAAACAGGCCGATGGCCGAAAGCACAAGACCGACAGCGCCGCCTTGCAGTCCATCCAGCACAAGCAGACCGGTAGGTAGCAGAACTGCACCGAGTGTTAGCCGTACTGCCCGATCGACCGTACCTTCGTTGCGGTGGAACATCTTGGTCACTCCTTTGCGAGATATGTTGGATCAATACCTATGCCAGCCCGGCCTGGCGCCAAGACCGTTGCCTAGAGTTAGGACGTCGGCGCGTGGCGAAGGGATACACATAGGGGCGAAGGCACACTGAGGAGGTGCCGCGTCAAGGCGCACCGGCGGGAGATTAACTGCGCTTCAACAACTCGGCAGCAGAGCTCATGCGGCGATCGCCAGGAAGCCCGACGGATTCGCGACGAACTCGTCGCGGCAGCCGGTGGAGCAGAAGTAATAAATGCGACCGCCGTGGGTGGCGGTGGCGGCGGCATGCGCTGGGTCGATGGTCATGCCGCAGACCGGGTCCAACGCGGGCGGCGGCTCCGGTTCCTCGTGTTCATCTCCCGCCTCGACGACAGGTTCGGCGGCTCGGGGACGGGCGGCTGGCAGGTGCGGTGCCCGCCAGCGGCGCAGCCGGTTGGCGTTGGTCACGACGGACAGGGAGGACAGCGCCATGGCCGCGGCGGCCAGGATTGGTGACAGCAGTACGCCAATGAACGGGTAGAGCACACGGGCGGCGACGGGGATGCCGAGGGTGTTGTAGCCAAAGGCGAAGACGAGGTTCTGGCGGATGTTGCGCATGGTGGCCCGGCTGAGCGCGATCGCGGTGACCACACCCTCGAGCTGGCCGGAGATGAGGGTGACGTCGCTGGACTCGATCGCAACGTCGGTGCCGGTGCCGATGGCGATGCCGACGTCGGCCTGCGCGAGTGCGGGGGCGTCGTTGATGCCGTCGCCGACCATGGCGACGGTGCGGCCCTGCGCCTGGAGCGCCTTGATCTGCTCGGCCTTCTCGTGCGGCAGCACGTCGGCGAGGACGCGCTCGATCCCCGCGCGCTCGGCGATGGCTTCGGCGGTACGGGCGTTGTCGCCGGTGAGCATCCAGACCTGGAGGCCGAGCGCCGCGAGCTGGCCGACGGCCTCGGGCGACTCGGGCTTCAGAGTGTCGGCGACGGCGATGAGGCCGGCGAGGCGG
>DASUUH010000076.1:0-8288 GCA_036374175.1 Jiangellaceae bacterium
AGCGCCGGCCCCCCGCCCGTCGGGCTCCTTCGTCGCCCTCAACGCCCGGCCACGCCCCGGTCCGGCGCTCGGCCGACCCACCGCCTAGCCCAGGTACCTCGACGCCATCGGGAGCACCGCGCCTGAACTCCGGACGGGTAAGTCACCTGGTTGTTTGCGTTCTTGATGTTGGGGCGGCGCTAGGCTCGCCCGGTGTACGAGTCGAGGTTGTTGGGGGCAGGGGACGTTCGCCGGCTCGCGGAGTCGCTGGGCCTTCGACCGAGGAAGACTCGCGGCCAGAACTTCGTTATTGATGCGAACACCGTTCGGCGGATCGTCCGGACCGCTGGTCTCAAGCCCGACGATGTCGTCGTCGAAGTCGGGCCGGGGCTCGGATCGCTGACGCTGGCCATGCTGCCGGTCGTGAAGCGGGTCGTCGCGGTCGAGGTGGACGAGGTGCTGGCGGCGGCGCTGCCGTCGACCGTCGCCGAGTTCGCGCCGTCCTTGACCGACCGACTCGAAGTGGTCGCCGCTGATGCGATGCGCGTGACGTCGCTCCCCGGACCCGGCCCGACCGCATTGGTCGCGAACCTGCCGTACAACGTGGCCGTCCCAGTGCTGTTGCACATGCTCGAGACGTTTCCGAGCCTGCGCATCGTGCTCGTCATGGTCCAGAAGGAGGTAGCGGACCGGCTCGCCGCCCCACCGGGGTCCAGGACGTACGGCGTCCCGTCGGTCAAGGCAGCCTGGTACGCGCAGGTGCGTCCGGCCGGAGCCGTGAGCCGCACGGTGTTCTGGCCGGTACCGAATGTCGATTCCGGATTGGTCGCGCTGGAGCGACGAAACCCACCGCCGGGGGCGGATCGCGAAGGTGTGTTTGCGGTCATCGACGCCGCCTTCGCGCAGCGCCGCAAGACGCTCCGGGCCGCGCTCAGCGCGTGGGCGGGATCGGCGGCTGCTGCCGAGCAGGTGCTCCGGGACGCCGGTGTCGACCCGCGGGCTCGCGGCGAACAATTGACAGTCGAGGACTTCGCCCGCATCGCCGCCGCCAGACTCCCGAGTTGATCTTGCGACGAACAGCCCTCCTCGCTGATCAAACCGTCGCCAAAGCCGCGCTTTGGCCATGATCACCGGCGGTTTGATCAGCAAGGAGCGGCTTCCCTGGCAAGCTCGCTACCGTGTTCGCGCGCCGGCGCGGGAACGCAGGCGGCGCAACATGCGTGCGTCAGAGAAGCCCACTGCCCGGGCCGCCGCATCAACCGTGCTGCCGTGCCCGATCAGGTGCTCGGCCCGTTCGACACGCAACGCCTGTTGGTAGCGCAATGGTGTGACGCCGGTGGCCGTCGTGAACAACCGCGTCAGCGTTCGTTCGCTGACCCTGACCGCGGCGGCGAGGTCGGCCAATCGCAATGAGTCGGTGAATCGGGCGTCGATGAGGTCTTGGACCTGGTGCACAGCCTCGCTGAGATGCGACCGATACCGCAACATGGCGCTGGCCTGCGGCTCGTCACCGTTGCGGCGCGCATAGACCACCATTTCCCGGGCGACTCTGGCTGCGGTGGCCACGCCGTCCCGAACGGCGATCAGATGAAGGGCCAGGTCGATGCCCGACGCGATGCCGGCCGACGTCACCACACGTTCGTCTGTCGTATAGAGGACGTCCCGCTGCACGATGGCGCGAGGAAACCGGTTGGCCAGGCTGTCCTGCAAGTCGTGATGAGTGGTGCAGCGACGGCCGTCCAGTAACCCAGCCGCGCCCAGAGCGAACGCGCCGGCGCACACGCTGGCCACGGTGCCGCCGCCGGCGTGGTGGTCGGCGAGCCGCCGGAGGTTGTCAGGGCCGACGGTGGGTCGCGGCCGACCGGCCGCCCGCCAGCCGGGGACGATGACCAAATCGTCGGCGGTGGTGGTGGGCCAGCGCGTCGCCGCCATGACCGGAATGCCTTGCGCCGTGCATACGGTCGTCGACTCGGATACGTAGGTGAGTTCGTAGCTGTACCCAAGGTCCGCGGCCGTCCAAAATGCCTGGACCGGTCCGGCCAAGTCGAGCAGGTGCAGCTGAGGTACTAGGACGAAGATGACCTGCGGCACGATCTGGTCAGCCGGTCGTGACCTCGTCGACGGTCCGGATGGTGGCAAACCGGCCGGCGAGCGCGTACTCGGTGCGGCGGATGATCTCGTCAGTGGAGAGTGTCATCGGATCGGCCAGGATCTCGTCCAGCGGGCGGTCAGTGGGGGCGTCCCGGTGCGCGATCGGGAATGTTGCCGTGGCATCCATCACGAACGTCACGTCGTAGCCGAGGTCGGACGCGACTCGGGTCGTCGTCTCGCAGCACTGCTCAGTCTGGATACCGCAGACCGAGAGTTCGCGGACGCCGTGGTGAGTCAACAGTTGCTGCAGGTTGGTCGTGGTGAAAGCGTTGATCGAGGTCTTGGTGACGATCGGCTCGCCGTCAATGGGCTCGAGACCGTCCATCAGCCGCACGTGGCCGAGTGCCGGATCGAACACCGTGTTGGTGCCGGGTTCGGCGTGAAGCACCCAGACCACGAGGTCGCCGGCCTCCCGCGCTGCCGAGACGAGGCGGTTGACCTGTTTGACGATGGCGGGGTTGGAGACAGCTGCCCAGTTGGGTCGCTCGCGGAACGACTCCTGGACGTCGATGACGATGAGTGCGCGGGTCATAGCGGCCATCCTGCCGGTTTCGACGGCGGAAGCCAAGGCACCAATGGGTCTCCCACCGGAACGATCCGGTCAGCACGCCTTAGCAAGATGAGTTGCCCCTCCGGTCTAGCTCTCCCCAAGGCTTTGCACTGCGCACGTATAGGAAGCGGGCACGTGACGCGCGCCAGGGAAACCCCGACGCGGTCGCGAGGCCAGGCGCTTCCCATAGATCTACTTCACGCCGTGCAAGAGCCGGCGTCTCACCCATCGAAGCGGGCCTCGAAGAACTCAGCGGTAAGTTCGATCGACTCTCCCCAGGCTGCTTCGAACGCATGTGGTTCGCCGTCCCATTCGATGAGTTCGGCGTCCACGCCCGCGTCCTTCAGGGCGTCCAGCGTCTCGTGCGACCACTCGAGGGGACAGGTGTCGTCAGCGGTGCCGTGGTGGATCAGCACCGGCTCGGTGATCCGGTCGAAGAACGTGCGGGCCGATCGCTGGCGCCAGAACTCCGGCGCGTCGTCAGGATCCCCGTAAGCCTCGAGAATCGCGTCGCCAGCCGGTCCGTCCCGGACCCATCTGTTGAAGTTGTCCGCGGCGTTGGAGCTGACCGGCGCGTAGACAACGGCGGCGTCGACCAATCCCGGTGCGGTGACCAGGACGTCATACGTCACGCCACCACCCATGGACCGGCCGAGCAGTCCGACTCGATCCCCGTCCAGGTACGGCAGATCCGACTCGCGCACCGCGAGGACGGCGTTGATGACGTCCTCGGCGTAGCCGAGCCGCAGGTGTAGTTCGTTGTCCGGGTCGTCGTCCGAGCCGGCGTGGTTGCGGTAGTCCGTGTGCAGGACGACATAACCTTCGCGCGCGAGATAGTCCTGCTCACGGGCAAGGCCGCGGCCGGTCGTGTAGATGTCGGGATCGATGTAGCCGTGCGCCAGGACCAGCACCGGAAACGGGCCCTCCCCGTCGGGCACGTTCATGATTCCCGAGATGGTCAGCTCGCCGCTGGTGTAGGTGATCGCGTAGCGGGAGTAAGCGCTGTTCTGGTCCAGAATCTGGCCCACCTCGAGGTCACGGCCGTCGAATTCGGTGGCCATCAGCGCGGGTAACGAGACCGGGTGCAGCGGTTCAGGGGCCGGCGTGGTTGAAGCGGCCTCCGGTTCCGGCGTGGCGACCGGCTGGCTCGGCTTGGACGGTGCCGTGGTGGGAGGCGCGGCGCCGGGCGTAGTGGGGCTGGGGCTGGCCGCTGGATCGGCGCCGGACGTGCATCCGAACGCGCCCAGAACCACAACAACGATCAGGGCCTTCGCACCTGCCTTCACCTCACCAATCATGCCCGCGTGCGCGCGAAACAGCCCCTGCCCGGACAGATCGCGATAGCGTTCCTGCCCGTATGGAGGTAGACGGAATCCAGGTCACGGCGCGAGCACCAGCGAAGGTAAATCTGGTTCTTGCGGTCGGGCCAGTGCGCCCTGACGGCTATCACGAAGTGGCCACGGTCTTTCATGCTCTCAACCTCTACGACGAGGTGGTGGCCTGTCCATCTGACGAGATCTCCGTGACGGTGCGGGGGCTGCACGCCGACCACGTACCGGTCGACGAGACGAACCTGGCCGTCCGCGCCGCTCGGGCGCTGGCCGAGTACGCCGGCGTGCGTGCGGGAGTGCAACTCGACATCCGCAAGCGGATCCCGGTCGCGGCCGGCCTGGCCGGTGGCAGCGCGGACGCCGCTGCCTCGCTCGTGGCGTGTGACGCGCTGTGGGATACCGGGCTGGGTCGTGGCGAGCTGACCATGCTGGCGGCCCGGCTCGGCAGCGATGTGCCGTTTGCGCTCGCCGGCGGCACCTCGCTCGGCTCCGGACGAGGTGAGCAGTTGACCGCCGTGATGGTGGGCGGGACGTTCCAGTGGGTGGTCGCCATGGCACCGGGTTGGCTCTCGACTCCCCAGGTTTACGCCGAGCTGGAACGTCTTCGGGCCGGCCGGCCGATCGGCCGACCCGAGATCGGGCACGACGTGCTGACCGCGCTGCGCGCCGGGGACCCGGCGGCCTTGGGCGCCACTATGTATAACGATCTGCAAGAGGCGGCGTGCTCGCTGCAACCGTCCCTGCGCACAACTCTCGAGAAGGGGATGAACTTCGGGGCCGTCGCGGGAATCGTGTCGGGCTCGGGGCCGACGTGCGTGTTCCTGGCGCGCGACGGCGAGCACGCTGAGGACCTCGCCGCCGGCCTCGCGGCATCCGAGGTGTGCGCGGATGCGTGGGTCGTCAACGGCCCGGCGCCTGGAGCGCGTCTCAGTTAGCGGTTCCGGCTGTGAGAGGCTTTCCGCGTCATGGCGGTCAATCTGGTCAACCTGGAGTCGGTCGGGCTGGCTCACGGGACGCTTCAGGTCTTCCATGACGTCTCGCTCGGCATCGCCCGCGGCGACCGGATCGGCGTCGTGGGGCGTAATGGGTCGGGCAAAACCACTCTCCTGCAGGTCCTCGCCCGCCGCCAGCACGTGGACCGCGGTCGGGTCACCCACACCGGCGGGCTCCGGGTCGGGGTGCTCGGCCAACAAGACGATCTACCGGCCGGCCAGACCGTTCGCGAGGTCGTCCTCGGCGATCGAGCCGAGCACGAGTGGGCCGGCGATGCGCGGATCCGTGAAGTCCTGGCGAACCTGCTGGGGGCCGTGCCGCTGGATGCCATCATCCGGCCGCTGTCCGGTGGTGAACGCCGCCGCATCACCCTGGCCCGCCTCCTTATCGGCACGGACGATCTGTTGCTGCTCGACGAGCCGACGAACCACCTGGACGTCGAGGCGATCGACTGGCTGGCCCGCCACTTGCGTTCGTCGGGGCGGACCATCGTGCTCGTCTCGCACGACCGCTGGCTCCTGGACGCGGTTTGCGAGACTTTGTGGGAGCTCGTGTCCGGCGATGTCCACAGCTACGACGGCGGCTACTCAGAATTCGTGCTGGCTCGCGCCGAACGGGAGCGGATCGCGGCGGCCACCGAGGCGCGGCGCACCAACCTCCTGCGAAAAGAACTCGCCTGGCTGCGCCGTGGGCCGCCGGCCCGCACCTCCAAGCCAAAGTTCCGGATCGAGGCGGCCAACGCGCTGATCGCTGACGAACCGCCACCACGCGATCGATACGAGCTGGCCAGGTTCGCCTCGGCACGGCTGGGCAAGAGCGTGTACGACGTCGAGGACGTGACGGCCGGCTACGGTGGGCGCGCCCTGCTGGATCGAGTGACCTGGCGGCTAGGGCCGGGAGACCGGGTCGGGCTCGTAGGGGTCAACGGCTCGGGCAAGACGACCCTGCTGCGCCTGCTGGCCGGCGAGATACGTCCCGAGGCCGGCAAGGTCCGGGTGGGCCGCACAGTCGTGCCGACGTACCTCAGCCAGGAGGTCACCGAACTCGATCCGGACGCGCGGGTGCTAGGTGCGGTGGAAGAGATCCGGCGGGTCACAACCGTGGGCCGGCGCGAGCTGACCGCCAGCCAACTGCTCGAGCAGTTCGGGTTCTCCGGCCCCGCATTGTGGACGCGGGTCGCCGAGCTTTCTGGCGGCGAACGTCGCCGGCTGCAACTGTTGCGGCTGCTGATGGCCGAGCCGAACGTGCTGCTGCTGGACGAGCCGACCAATGACCTCGACATCGAAACGCTGACAGTCGTCGAGGACCTGCTCGACGGCTGGCCGGGCACGGTCGTCGTGGTAAGCCACGACCGCTGGTTCCTGGAGCGGACTACCGATGCGATCTGGGCGTTGCTGGGTGACGGCTCGCTCGTCCTGCTGCCCGGGGGAGTGGATGAGTATCTGGCCCGGCGGCATGCGGTGACGGCGGCCGCCGGTGAAGCAGGCGATGGTTCTGCGGGCGCGGCATCCCGCCGGCGCGGGGGTGATACCAGGGCGGCGCGCAAGGAACTCGCGCGGATCGAGCGGGACGTCGACAAACTGGCTCGTCGCGAGGAGCGTCTGCACGCGGAGCTTGCCGCGCACGCGACGGATCCGGAGCGGGTGCTGGAACTTGACGGTGCGCTGAGAGCCTTGCAGACCGAGCGCGAAGCGCTGGAGGCCCGGTGGATGGAGGTGGCAGAGCAGATCGACTAGGTCGCGCCGGTAACTCGGAGAGTTCGACTCGTTAGAGGCTTAGCCCGCGTTCAGCCAGCCACGTCTGCGGGTTGACCGCACCGCCGCTGTGCGGGTGTACCTCGAGGTGCAGGTGGGGCCCAGTGGAGTTGCCCGTCGACCCGACGGCGCCGATGACCTCACCAGGGGCTACGCTTCCGGACCGCTTGATGAACCGCGACAAGTGGCAGTACCAGGTCTCGGTGCCGTCCCAGTGCCGGACGATGATCTTGTTACCGTACGAGCCGTCCCACCCAGTCCAGATGATCTCGCCCGAGGAGACCGATTTGACCTCCGCGCCGTAAGACGCAGCCAGGTCGACGCCCGTGTGAGTGCCTGACCACAGCCGTCCCGTCGATCCGAACGTCGCACTGATGCGATAACTGGACAGCGGGGCGACCCAGCGGCGCGCTTCGCGTTCCTCACGGGCCTTGCGCTCGGCGGCCTCCTTGCGGGCCTGCTCGACGGCGGCCTCGTGGGCCGCTTCGGCGCGCTCGGCGCTCTCCTCCTTGAGTGACTGGCCGGCGGCCACGACGGTGTCCAAACCGCTTGCTGTCCGGCTGGAAGCCTCAGGGCGTTGCAGGGCGTCGCTGGAGAAGAAAAGTCCGTCGGAGGCGCCCGCCGATGGCATTGTCAGCGTTCCGGAGGCGGCAGCTACCACCGCTACGGAACCGACGACCGAGGGCAAGGATACGTGCCGGCGGCGGCGACAATGTCGCCCCTTGCCGGAGCGTCTCGACACCGTAAGTGCCTTCCGATCTACTGCAGGGGACCGGCTGACCATAACGGAACCTGAGCGGACAGCCAAGCCCTCCGGCACAATGAAATGTCCGTGTCTGCCCCTCGTTGCCCCCCGTACTATGGCTGATCACCCCGTAATCTGTCCGTGACCTGCATAAATTCGTCATGGATGGGTAGGGCCGGGCCGTCTCACATAATGAGATGAACCGCGTTGGTGCCACTGAGCTTGGTCGGGCGTAAGGCCGGCAGTTTGGCCTAGTTACGCTGCTACCGAAGGTGCCCTTTGGTTGAGGGGCACCGAACTCCGTAGTACAACGGTGTACGGAGGCAGTCATGGCAGAAACGAGTCCACTGCGCGTCGTGGTGGCCAAGCCCGGGCTGGACGGGCACGACCGAGGCGCCAAAGTGGTAGCCCGTGCACTTCGCGATGCCGGAGTCGAGGTCGTTTACACCGGGCTGCACCAGACGCCTGAGCAGATCGTCGAGGCCGCGATCCAAGAGGATGCGGACGCGATCGGCCTTTCGATCCTGTCGGGCGCGCACATGACTCTGTTCGGCAAGGTCATCGATCTGCTTGCCGAGCGCGACGCCAGTGACATCGTCGTGTTTGGGGGAGTGATCATCCCCGACGCCGACCTGCCCCTGCTCGATGAGATGGGCGTCGCGAAGATCTTCACACCCGGCGCAACGACCCACGAGATCGTCCACTGGGTTCAGACCGAACTGCGCGACCGCGTCACCGCGTAGTTCGATCACGTTCGGCAGGCGGCCCGACCTAACTACATGCCC
>DASUUH010000077.1:0-42040 GCA_036374175.1 Jiangellaceae bacterium
CGCTGGGTGGCGTGTCGTCGCGGCGTCGCGGCGGCGCTGATCGCAGCGGTGGCTCTTCTGACGTCGATCGCCGTGGCAAATGCGGCGAACCGATGGGAGCAGGAGGACGTCGTCGGCCAGGGACCGAACGGCCCGACGGTAGCGGTTGATGGGGCGGCGATTCTTCGCACCACGAACGGCGTGACGGCATCGCTATCGATGCCGACCCCGGTGCCTGGCAGCTATACGTATCCGGTCGGCCCGACCGGAAGCGGTGTTGCCGGCCACCCGGAGGTGTTCAGCTTGTGGGTGTTCATCTTCTTCAACCCGGAGGCGTGCGAAGGCGACTGCGATGGGCCTGACTTGCAGACCAACCCCGGTGTTGTGGCGGGCGCATTCAACGCCGGTGGGCACGTGGTCGGCGGACCGGCCCTCACGCTCACCGGGCATGTCAACCACCGGAGCACGGTGTTCGGCGGGCCAATGGCCGAATCGCTAGGGACGGCCGTGGACCTGGGCTACGACCTGGCCGCTGCGGAGATTCACCTCGCGGTAGCGCCCCATGGCGCCTTGGATCCCGACCTGCTTCCGGCGTCGATCTCGACGCCGGTTGGAAACCCGAGTTTCTGGTGGCTCGCCTTCTTCAAGTAACCGGTGGGACCGCTACTTGTCCGCAAGCTCGGCGGCCCTCTCTGCCGCCTCGCGGCGGGTGTGAACGCCGAGTTTGTCCAGCACGGCGGCGACGTGGGTCTCCGCCGTGCGAACCGAGACGACGAGCCGATCGGCAATCTCTGCATTGGTGAGGCCCTGGCCCAGGAGGCGAAGTACCTCCAGCTGGCGTTCGGTCAGACCGGCCGGGTGGCGGCGGCTCGTATCCAGCGGCCCCCGGGGCACTCTAGTGATGCCGAGCTCTCGGAGCCGCCGGCGCACGATCCGGGCGAGCGGTCGCGCATCCAGCCGGTGCAGCTCTTCCAGCGCGGCGAGCAGGTGCTGCGGTTCGTCGCTCTCGGTCAGCGCGAGGGCATGCTCATAAGGCGCACCAGCCGCCTGCCATACCTCGGCAGCTTCCCGCCACCGGCCGCGTGTCAGTAGCGCGTACGGATGATCGGCGCCGCTCGCTACCACTGACTGGCCGGCCTTGGCCAGCCAGTAGCCAAGCTCGGACTCATGGGCGACTGAACCCAGTTGCCGCGCATCGGCGTAGACCTGTTCCACCGCCTGACGCGCCGCGGCCAGGTCGCCACGTAACCAGGCGGACTCGGCACGGGCGGCGGCGATCGGGCCGGTCCGTTGCAGTTCGTCCATCCTGACCGACAGCGCCCAGGCTTCGGCGAGGCCGCTATCCCCGTCCGGCTGGCCGCACCGTACCCGCATCCGGCCGACAGGCAGCAGCGCACCCCAGCGAAGCGGGGCCTGCACGGAATCCATGGCCGACCTCGCGTCGGCCCACACGCCGTCCCAGTTTCCCTGGTGAAGGTGCAGCCTGGCCCGCTCGAGGGTGAGGAATTGAAGGAACGCGACCTGCTCGGAGCGGTCAGCGAGCTCGATCGCAGCCGTCAGCTTGTTGCCCGCCTCTACAAGCCGGAAGTCATCGAGCAGCTCCGAGGCGAGCCCCACATAGGCGCGCAGAGCGTGTTCGGTCTCGCCCGCGGACAGCGCAACCCGCAGCGCCTCTTCCAACACGGCCTGGCCGCCGCGGTCCCCAAGGATCCACCGCGACATTCCAATGTTGGTCAGCGCGTGGGACAGGACGGCCTGGTCGCCAACCTCACGGGCGAGCTCGACCGCGCGCTGGCCGAACTCGACGCTTTGCGCGGAGTGGTACGCGAGCGAGAGCAGTTGGGCGTGGTTGCTGAGCGCCATCGCGAGCAGGCGGCGATCTTCAGCGTCCTCTGACACGTCGATGGCCGCAAGCGCGGCCTCCTCGGCCCGCTGCCGGTCACCATTCCACCAGTGCATCCGAGACAGCCACCGCAGGCTGGAACCAAGCGACCGCTGGTCGCCGAGGCTCTGCCGTAGCGCGACGGCACGGGCCTGGTTGTCGACGGCGTCCTGCGCGGCGCCGAGGGTGTAGCACTCCACGGCGTACGACTCCAGCAGTTCGGGCTGCTCAGCAGGATCGAACCGATCCAGGTGTTCGAGGACGAGTCGGTAATGAGCGGCGGACTCGCGGTGCGCCCCGGCGCGCGCAGCCTCCCTGGCTGCGTCCGGCCCGAACCGCACGACGGCGTCAACGTCGCCGGCTTCCCTCGCGTGGTGGACCAGCCGCGACAGATCCGCCTCGCCGTGGCTGATCAGGGCGGCCAACACGGCCCGGTTGAGTTCGATGCGCCGTGCTGCGGGCAACGAGTCGGCGATGGCCCGCCTTGTCAGCTCGTGCCTGAAGCTGACGCGCTCCGGCGACACGATAAGCACGCCGTGCTCCTCTGCCGCGGCCAGGGCCGCAATGCCGCCCGTTACCAGCGCGTCGACCAGCCACCGCTCGGGTGCGGACGGAACCACGCTGAGCTGCTCGACGTGCTGACGCGCGGATCGGTCCAAGCGCCGGGTCCGGGTCAGCACGGCGTCCACCACGGTGGGCGGGACGGTGTCGCCGTCGTCGGCAGCGAGCACCTCACTGACGAAGAACGGGTTGCCCGAGGTCACGGAGAAGACGTGATCGGGGTCGGCTCCGGCGGCGCTGCTGAGCCGCCGGACCGCATCGCGCGACAATCGCTTGAGCGGCAGCCGGTGTACCCGCTGTGCGCCCGGCGCTTGGGCAAGGACCTCGTGGAGCGGATGGTCCCTGGTCAGCTCGTCATCCCGGTAGGTAAGAACCAGAACCGCGGGCAGGTGAGCGATGCGGCGGACTAGATAGCGCAGCGCGTCCAAGGTCGCATCATCCGCCCAGTGGACATCCTCGACCACGAGTACCGTTGGATGCTGCGCCCAGGCCAATTCACTGCGTAGTGCGGCCAGCGTACGGTCACGGTCGGAGCCGTCCTGCACTGCCCTGGCGAGCTCGGACCCGACGCTACTGGCAAGGTCACGAAACGGCCCGAGAGTCCGCCGAGTCGCGAGGTCGTCGCAGTAGCCCACCAGGGTGCGCCCGTCCGGTGGCACCAGCGAGCGGATCGCATCGACAAGGCTCGATTTGCCGATGCCAGCCTCTCCAGAGAGGAGTACGACGCTGCCGCTGCCCATAGCGGACTGTTCGATGGCACCAGCAACCGTCGCCAGCTCCCGCTCGCGTTCCAGGATCTGTCGGCTTGCCGCCTCGGCCGCCCCCACGTCGCCACGGTACCGGCAGGATCACTCGGGCACGAGACCGCGGCTTATCCCTCACCGGTCGATGAGTCGCTGGAGGGCCTCGGGGTACCGCTCGCCCTGGACTTCAATCTGGGCAGCGGCAGTGTTGATGGTGCGCAGGTCCCCGGTGGTCAGCTGAACGTCCGCCGCAGCGATGTTCTCCTCAAGACGTGCCAGCTTGCGGGTGCCCGGGATGGGGACGATCCAAGGTCTCTGGGCGAGCAGCCAGGCCAGCGCGACCTGCGCCCGGGTCGCCCCCTTGGCGGCGGCGATGTCTCCGAGCAGGTCGACCAGCGTCTGGTTGGCCTCGCGTGCCTCCGGGGAGAACCGCGGCAGGCTGGCCCGAATGTCGTTGTCGGAAAAGGAGGTCGACTTGTCGATGGCGCCGGCCAGAAAGCCCCTGCCGAGCGGGCTGAACGGCACGAATCCGACGCCGAGTTCCGCCAAGGCGGGAAAGATCTCGGTCTCAGGCTCGCGCCACCACAGTGAGTACTCACTCTGCAGTGCGGTGACCCGCTGAACGGCGTGCGCGCGGCGAATGGTCTGCACACCCGCTTCGGAAAGGCCGAAGTGGCGGACCTTACCCGCTTCGATCAGCTCCTTGACTGCGCCTGCGACCTCCTCGATGGGAACGGTGGGGTCGACCCGGTGTTGGTAGAACAGGTCGATCACCTCGACGCCGAGGCGGCGCAGCGATGCGTTGGCGACGTGCTTGACGTGCTCTGGGCGGCTGGACAATCCCACCTGCCGGCCGTCGGCGTCGATATCGAACCCGAACTTGGTCGCGATCACGACCCGCTCACGGACTGGCCGCAGTGCCTCACCGACAAGTTCTTCATTGACGAACGGGCCGTATACCTCGGCGGTGTCGAAGAATGTCACCCCGCGATCCACCGCAGCTCTGATCAAAGCGATCATCTCGCCGCGGTCTCCGGCCGGTCCGAGACCAGAGCTCATTCCCATGCAGCCCAGTCCGATGGCCGAGACCTCCAAGCCGCTAGCTCCGAGTGTGCGCGTGTGCATGGTCTGCTCCGTTTCTCGGGCCAGGGCGCCGCACCCGGGGCCGCGCCCACATCGCTTCCATACGCGAGCGTAGGCGTTCGATGTCACACCTGGGCGGGCTGTGGGGTCGTAGGTAAGAGAGGACCAGTCACCGACGGAGAAGTCCACCTACGCCATGACCCATACTTACTCGCCACAACCGAGCTCGAATCAAACGACGACCACTGAGCCGCCGGCCCGGCGGCATACCCCACGACAAGTCGCCGGCCTGTTCATCGTGGCCGTATCACTGGCCGTGTCACTGGTCGTCGCCGCTGCGATCTTCTACTTCGGCTTCAGCGGCGATGGGCTCGGGGCGGACGGCGCCGGGGAGGTGCGGGTCACCAACCTCGTGATCGGCCTCACGCTTGGCCTGGCTCTCCTGCTCGCCGGCGCTGGTGTGGTGCACTGGTCTCGGGTGGTGATGCCCGGCCCGGACGTAGTCGAGCGCAGCAGTGACGATGCCAGTGTGCCCGCGCAGCGCGACTCCGGAGCGGTGAGAGGCGCCAGGCTCGGCCGGCGCAAGCTGATTCGCAACTCCCTGCTCGGTGCTCTTGCGCTGCTGCCCGTGCCGGCCGTCTGGGCGCTGCGTCGATTCGACCCGCTGGCAAGCACCGGGCGCGAGCGCACCGCATGGACCGAAGGCGTGCGGTTGCTGACCGACGTAGGCTACCGGCCGATCCGGGTATCCGACCTGCAGGTCGGCGAGATGGTCAGCGTCATGCCAGCCAGCTACCTCGAACTACCCGACGAAGGACCGGCACGGCTGAATGAGCGGGCCAAATCGCCGGTCATGCTGGTCAGAATGCAGCCGGACGAACTGTCTGCCGCTGAAGGGCGGGAAAACTGGCACGTGGACGGCATCGTCGCCTACTCCAAGATCTGCACTCACCTCGGCTGCCCGGTCAGTCTCTATGACCGCACGACGCATCACGTCTTGTGCCCGTGCCACCAAGCGACGTTCGATCTAGCGGACAACGGCGCGGTGCTCTTCGGCCCGGCGACACGACCGCTGCCGCAACTGCCACTCGCGATCGACGACGACGGATACCTGGTCGCACGAAGCGACTTCACCGAGCCGGTCGGGCCTGGCTATTGGGAGCGCCAAGCATGACCGAGGCTGCCGAAACCCGAACCACGCCGCGCCGAGGCTGGGTCCTCAGCCAAGCCGAACGGCTGGTCGAATCCGTCGATCAGCGAGCCCGGTCGAGTCGTTGGCTGAGACGCAATGCGGGCCGGGTGTCCCCCGATCACTGGTCCTTCTGGCTGGGCCACCTTGCACTCTTCAGCTTCGTCGTGATCGTCCTGTCCGGCCTGCTCCTCGTTTTGTGGTTCAAGCCGTCAATGGCACCGGTCACGTACGACGGCGCGTACGAGCCCTTGGGCGGCGTGGTCGTCTCCGAGGCGTATGCGTCCACGCTCGATATCTCCTTCGAGGTCCGCGGCGGCCTGCTGGTCCGTCAGGTCCACTATTGGGCGACGCACGTGTTCGTCGCCGCCATGGCGGTGCACCTGCTGCGGGTGTTCTTCACCGGGGCGTTCCGTACACCCCGAAAGGGAAACTGGTTGATCGGCCTGGGTCTCCTGGTGCTGGGTGTCGTCGGGGGTTACACCGGTCACGCGCTGCCGGACGATCTTCTTTCGGGTACCGGCCTGCGGGTCGTTGAAGGCGGCATCCTCGCGATCCCAATCGTCGGTACGTATCTGTCCTCGGCCATCTTCGGCGGCGAATATCCGGGCGACGACATCGTCTCCCGCCTGTACCTATTACACGTGTTCCTAGTGCCAGCGCTGATCGTGGCGCTCCTGGCGGCGCACCTCGTCCTGGTAAGGCGGCAGGGTCACACCCGGTGGGGTGGCGCCGGCAAGACCGGCAGGAGCAGCGTCGGCTCGCCGTTCGCCGTCCACATCGCCAGGGCCGGCGCGTACCTGCTGATGGTGTTCGGCGTCGTTCTTGTGATGGCGGGCACCTTGCAGATCAATCCGGTGTGGTTGCGGGGCCCGTACGACCCGGCACACGTCGGCGCCGGTAGTCAGCCTGACTGGTATATCGCGTTTCTCGATGGCGCGCTGCGGCTCATGCCTCCCTGGCAGATCGATGTCTTCGGACACGAGGTGACGCTGAGCGTCGTCATCCCAGCGATGGTGCTGCCCGGAATCATGATCACCGCGCTAGCGATCTACCCGTGGATAGAACAGAAGGTCACTGGCGCGGAGGGCGACGGCCACATTCTGGAGCGGCCGCGCAACATGCCCACTCGCACCGGACTCGGTGTCGGGTTCATCGTCTTCTTCGTCCTACTCTGGATCGCTGGTGGCAACGACGTCATAGCGACCGCGGTTGACGTCCCGGTGAACTGGGTGACCCGGTTCCTGCAGGTAAGCGTCATCGTCATGCCTCCGCTGGCCTACTCGGTCACGAAACGAATCTGCTTAGGGCTGCAGCGCCGGGACCGCGACACGCTTGTGCACGGGCGTGACACCGGCGTCACCGTGGTCAGCCGCGACGGTCGTTTCTCGGGGGTACACCGTCCGCTCAACCGGCACGAGGCGTACGCCCTCACTTCGTATGAGCATCGAGTCCCGTTCGAGCCTGGGCCCGAGACCGACGAGAACGGCATCCCGGCGCCGCGGCAGCGCGGGGCAAAGGTGCGGGCCTGGCTGTCGAAGGTGTACTTCGTCGACGTAATCGACCAACCGACGGCAGCGGGGATCGGAGCGTCCGCCGGCGATGCCGGGCAGTCCGACGCCACGGGACAATCCGGCGGCAGGATGGAAGGCTCATGATTCACAGTGATGTCCAGCGTCGTGGCGCACGTGACCCACACGACGTTCTGGGCGTACCCAGAGGCGCTGACCGAGGGCAGGTGATGCGGGCGTTCCACCGAAAGGCCTTGCGCGGCGGCCACCCCGACAGTGGCGGCGACGCCGAGACATTTCAAGAGATCGTCCGGGCTCGCGATGTGTTGCTAGACCAAGCTCGCCGCGACACCTACCAGCCCCGTCAGCGTGCGACACATGTGACCCCGGCGCCGAGCGCCCCGGCCCGTCCGGCCGATTCTCCGCCCAAGGAGACGAGCAAGCTGGCGGTGGTCACGGGTGTCCTGGCCCTACTCGGACCGCTGTTCTGGCCCGCCGCGATCGTTGTCGGACATCTGGCGCTGCGGGGCATCAAGCGAACCGGACAAGGCGGCGGCACACTGGTCACCGTTGTGCTGTTCCTCCTCTATGTGGTCGCTCTCCCTGTGCTGTTGCGGATCCTCAGCTTGATCCTGATCCCGTGACGAACGGCCGTTGAGGGACCGTCACGAGCTTGCCATTTTTACCGGTCGACCCAGGACTTTTGGCTCTACTGCACCCGCCGTCTCCACGGAATCCTTGGTGGGGTTGTGGAAGGAGATGATGTGGGACGGGCCGGCCACACCGGGAGACGAGCACTAGCACTCACTGCTGCCGCCGCGGTCGTGGCGGCAGCAGCGGCTGTGGTGATCGGCATCGGTGTCACGGGGAAGACCGAGGCGCACGAGGGAATGGTCACCGGGACGGTATGGGTGGCCAACGAGGACGACGACAGCGTGACAGTGATCGACGCTGCCACTAACCAGGTGCTCACCACCATCTCCGGCGTCGCAGGGCCGCACAACGTGCAGGTCTCTCCGGATGATCAAAGCGTTTGGGCTGTCAGTGGCCACGAGTCGCTGGCCGTCCAGGTCGGCTCGCTTGATCTCGACCTGCAGGCGGTGGTGCCGACCGGCGATCACCCAGCACACGTCATCGTCGCTCCGGACGGCCACACGGCCTACGTCACGAACGCGGGCGACGACACGGTTACCGCAATCGACGTCGCCACGAGTTGGCCGATCGCGACGATTCCAGTTGGCGCCTACCCGCATGGCTTGCGGCCCAGCCCGGACGGTCGCTGGGTCTATGTCGCCAATATGCAGGACGGCACGGTCAGCGTCATTGACACCACGTCCAATACCCGGGTCGCCGACATCGACGTCGGCGCCACTCCGGTCCAGATCGCCTTCTCGCCCGATGGCCGGTACGCGTACGCATCACTCAATGCTGACGACGCGGTGGCAAGGATCGACGTCCAGGCCCAGTCTGTGATCGACACGGTGGCCGTCGGCGACGGGCCGGTCCAGCTCTACGCCAGCCCGGACGGCAGTGTCCTGCTCGTGGCGAATGAAGGAACCGCCGAGCAGCCTGGCGCCACGGTCTCGATCATCGACATTGAGACGTTCGCGGTGACATCGACTGTCGAGACCGGGCAAGGCCCGCACGGGGTGGTCATCGATTCGTCCGGTCGTCATGCGTACGTGACGAACACCTACGGCAACGACGTCGCGGTCATCGACATCGTGGAGCACGCCGTGGTCGCCCGGATTCCGGTGGGGGCCAAACCCAACGGCGTCTCGTATTCCGCTGCGGCTCCGCCACTTCGCCTGCCAGCGACTGTCGAGCTCTCCCTCGGTGACAGCGGTGGTGATCACCACGACGATGATCACCACGACGGTGACCGTGATCACGACCACTAACCGGAAGACGCCCAATGTGTGAATACTGCGGCTGCCAAGACCTGCCCGCTATCGAGGAGCTGACCTACGAGCACGACCGCGTGGTCGGGCTCATCAGCGAGGTCCGCGCCGTTCACGCGGCCGGCGATGTGAACGAGTTGGCCCGGCTGGTCCGGCAGATCGCTGCCATCCTTGGACCTCACACGCAGGTGGAGGAGGGCGGGCTGTTTCCGCCCCTGGCCGACGAGTTTCCAGAAAAGGTCGCGGCCCTCGAGGCTGAACACCGGCAGATCTCTCATGTGCTCGATGAGGCCGCGGACGAAGTGCCTGCTGATCCGGCCTGGCCGGACCGATTGCTGGAGACGGTACGCGTCTTGCGCGAGCACATCCTCGCGGAGCAGAACGGCGTCTTTCCCGCCGCACTCTCCCATCTGAACACCGCGGATTGGGACGCCATCGATCGGATCCGGGAACGGGTGGGTACCGCGGTGCCGAACTCGGTTCGCTGACCGTGACCGGCGCGAGCACGCCGCAGAGCTCGCCGCGGCCGGGCACAGCTTCCATGGACGCGACATCGCGGCCGGCCGCCGTGGCGGGTGCTGGGAGCACCGGACGCGGTCGCTGGCACCGGCGCGCCGGGATGGTCCCGCTGGGATACCTGGTGTTGATCGTCGTGGTCGCGTTCACTCACCCGCTGCTGCCGCAATGGCGCTGGCTGCTGGTTCATCTGCTGCTACTTGGCGCCGTGACCAACGCCATCGTGGTGTGGAGTAACCATTTCGCTATCGCCGTGCTGCGTGCACCTGCGCCGGCCAACCGGCGTGGCGAGGCAGTGCGGCTGGCCACGCTCAACGCCGGCATCGTCGGCGTCCTTGCCGGCGGGTCTGGGGAAGGCGGCTGGCGGTGGGTCGCTGTGGCCGGTTCTGTCGTCGTCTTCGCGGCGGTGCTGGCCCACCTGATCGTCTTGGCAATGCGGCTGCGACGCACGCTGCCCGCTCCATTTGTGGTCACGGTGCACTACTACCTGGCCGCCGCCACCGCACTGCTGGCCGGCATCCCGGCCGGCGCGGTGATGCTGGTGAGCGGCCACAGCCCCCGGGTGCTGCTGTTCCACGTTCACGTCAACGTTCTCGGATGGGTCACCCTGACGGTGCTGGGCACGGTGCTGACGTTGTGGCCGACAGTGCTGCGCACACGGATGGCCAGTGGTGCGGTGCGGGCGGCCAACATCGCATTGCCCATGGCCGTGACAGGGCTGGTGGCTCTCAGTATCGGAGTGCTGGCGTGGTGGCCGCTGCTGGCGGCCGCCGGCGTGGCCTTGTTCTTCGCCGCCGTCGTCGTGACCGCCGTTCCGGCAGTAATGGCCGCTCGCCGGCGCGCACCACAGTCGTTCGCCGCTTGGTCGATTGCCGCGGCCACCGGGTGGCTCCTGGTGGGCCTCGTGGTAGATGTCGCCACCCTGCTAGGCGCACGTAACCCCGAGTCCGCTGCAGCCGGTTTTGGTGCGGTGCTGGTCCCGCTGCTGGCGGGATTCGCTGCTCAAGTGTTGGTCGGCGCCCTAGCGTACCTGCTTCCAGTGGTCCTGGGTGGTGGCCCGGCCGCAGTGCGGGCGCGGATCACGGTCCTGGAGCGGCACTGGGCGCAGCGGGTGGTGATGGGCAACGCCGCGCTCGCCGTATTCGTGTTGCCGGTCGGTGCGTACGTGCGCATCGCCACGTCGCTGCTGGTGCTTGCCGCTCTGGTGCAGTTCATCCTCGCTGCCGTCCGCGCGCTGCTCATCGATCGGAGGAGATGACCAGGTGTCCATTCCGTCGAGCGCTCGCCCTGCTGTGACCTCGGCCGGCCCACTCGGCGGGGTGGCCGTCGGCCTCGCGCTGGTCCTGCTTGCGGTTGTGATCGGGGTGATCGGTGAACGGTCCACCGGCCCGCGGTTCGACGACGCGGCGGCGGCGATGACGGAGGTGAACGCAACCGGTAACACGACCACGGTCGAGGTCGTGGCTGAGGGCATGCGGTTCAAACCCGACCACGTTGAGGTGCCCGCGGGGGACCGATTGGTCATCGAAGTGACGAATCTCGATCAGCGGCGGCACGATCTGGTGCTAGCGAACGGCGCCCGCACACCGACGATCGCGCCCGGCGGCACCGCACACCTGGACGCTGGGGTGATCGGCAGTGCTCTCGAGGGCTGGTGCTCACTCTCCGGACACCGGCAAGCCGGCATGGTGTTCGGCATTGCGGTCTTGGACGAGTCTCACGAGAGCGATAGTGAGTCGGCGCCCGACGGAATGCGGCATGAACCTGCACCCCGCGTGGATGCGATGGCCGACCCCGGCGAGGGGTTCACCGCCAGGCCGGCGGCCGTACCTACGGTCAGCCACGGCCGGGTACATCGGGTGACACTGCGGGTGCAGGAGGTCGATCGTGAGGTGGCTCCTGGAGTGCGGCAGCAGTTATGGACGTACAACGGCACGGCACCCGGCCCGGTGCTGCGCGGCAAGGTCGGCGACGTCTTCGAAGTGACGCTCATCAATGACGGCACGATCGATCACGCCATCGACTTTCACGCCAGCGCGCTGGCTCCAGACCGGCCGATGCGTCCCATCGAACCTGGGGAACACCTGGTCTACCGGTTCACCGCGACCAAGGCGGGCATCTGGATGTACCACTGCGCCACCGAGCCGATGCTGCACCACATTGGCAACGGGATGTACGGCGCCGTCATCATCGATCCGCCGGATCTGGCGGAGGTAGATCGTGAGTACGTGCTGGTTCAGTCAGAGCTGTACCTCGGCGGCGACGGTGAACCTGGTGACCTGGCGAAGATGAAGCATGAGCAGCCCGACGCGGTGGTCTTCAATGGGTACGTCAGTCAATACGCTCACCGGCCACTGACCGCGGCGGCGGGTGAGCGGGTCAGGATATGGGTGCTCAATGTCGGGCCCAGCCGGCACAGCGCATTCCACGTGGTCGGAACCCGGTTCGACACCGTCTACCGCGAGGGCTCACTGATGTTGCAGCCAAGCGATCCCGGCGGTGCACAGGTACTCGATCTGGCCCCAGCCGCCGGCGGGTTCGTAGAGATGGTGTTTCCCGAACCCGGCAGGTACCCGTTCTTGTCCCACGTCATGGTTGACGCCGATCGCGGGGCCCGTGGCGCCTTTACGGTGATCCGGTGAAACGCAAGTTCGTGCCACCACAGCACGGCGCCTGGGCGATGCTGGCCGTGCCATACCTGGCCGGACTGCTCGTCGCCGGCTGGAGCTGGGTCGCGGTGCCGCTGGCTGGTGCGTGGCTGGCCGGCTACCTGCTGTCGTACTACGTATTCCAGGCGATCAAGACAGGCCGGCCCGGGCGCTGGCGGCACCAGATCGCGCTCTACGCTGCGTTGACCCTGCCGTTGGTGGCCGTCGTCGGGTGGGCCCGGCCGGCCGTCCTGTGGTACGCGCCCGCCTACGCCGCGCTGTGGCTGATCAACGCCTGGTATGCGCGGCGGCGGCAGGAGCGCGACCTGGTTAATGACATCGCGTCGGTGGTCCAGAGCTGCCTGATGGTGTTCGTCGTGGCCACCGTCGCTGGCGCGAACCCTGCTGCCGTTGCCGGTGTGTTCATCGTCTGCGCCCTGTACTTCACCGGCACGGCGTTGTTCGTCAAGACAATGATCAGAGAACGCAACAGCGTGGCATATCGGCGGTTGTCGATCGGCTATCACGTGGCAGCGCTCGCCTTGGCGGTCTGGCTCGGCCCGGGCACCGCTCTGCTTTTCGCCTGGTTGCTGCTCCGCGCCTGGCTACTGGCGGGCCGCCGACTCACTCCCATGCACGTTGGACTTATCGAGATCGGCAATAGTGTGCTGCTGCTCATTGTGGTCGCACTGACGTGGTGATCATCTCTCCTCCTGCGTAGCGAGCTCTCGCCGACGAAGTGTGTCGGCGCTCACCGAACGGTTGGACGCCGATGCCTACGTTCGCTGCGAGGAACTCACAGAGAGGAGTGCAGTGATGGCTCAGAGCGAAGCGGTGCCGCTGACAGCGGTGATGCCCGGGCACATCGTGGCCGGCGTGGTCGGTGGACTGGGTCATCTGCTCTACGGCCTGCTGCTCGGCGTTGTGTTCGTGCTGCTGCACCGCCGCATGGTGAGCCGGCGGTAGCACCTGATGACCGCGCGCGAAGAGAGGTACTGTCTGGTGGAGGGCCTCGACGCTCTCGACTGGGCCGGCGGTGGCGGACAACCACCGTGGGCGCCTGGTCGTCGTGAGGAGGCGGTGGACGTGGAGCGCGTCGGAACGCTGGAGGTCAGAGCCTGGTGCCTGCATGAGGTCGACATTTTCCGCGACCTCAGCGACGCCGAGATGGACGCTATCGACGCGGCGGCGCCGTCGAAGACATACTCCGCCGGCGAGTTGCTGTTCACCCCGCACAACCCGGTAGAGGCGCTGTTCATTCTGAAGCGGGGCCGGGTCCGGGTGTTCCGGGTGACTCCGGATGGCAAGGCTGTGACGACCGCCATCATCACCCCCGGGACGATCTTCGGCGAGATGGTGCTGCTCGGCCAGCACATGTACGACAACTTCGCCGAAGCGATGGAAGAAACCGTCGTCTGTGTGATGAGCCGGGCAGATGTGAACCGTTTCCTGCTCTCCGACGCGCGCATTGCCACCCGTATCGCTGAGATCCTCGGACGGCGGCTGGCAGAGATGGAGCGCCGGCTTTCCGACAGCTTGTTCAAAAGCGTCCCGCAGCGGGTGGCCGGCACCTTGCACACGCTGGCCCGGCAAGGCCGGCGGCCGTCGCTAACCGCGCGTGGTCCGGTGGTGGCGATGACGCACGAACAACTCGCTGCCCTCGCCGGAACGTCACGGGAGACCACGACGAAGGTACTCGGTGATTTCGCCGAACGTGGCCTCATCAAACTCAACCGCGGCCGAGTAACCATCCTGGACCTCAATGCGCTCAGCGCCGAAGCCGGTGATCGATAGGAGTTGTCGGTGCCATAGGCAACCCTAGGGCGATGACGACGACTCCTGGTGGCTGCCGGCCGGGCCGGAGGTTGTAGCCGATGGCCGAACCACTGAAGAACAGCTTCGGCGCCGACGTCCCGCAGCGCATTGCAGCCATGATCAAGGCCGTCTACCCGGGCTTTCCGGCTGGCGACTTCGTCGAGTACTCGCTTGCTGGTTACGAGGAGCTCGAGCTGACCCCACGCGCCCGCCGGATTGCTGACGCGCTGGCGCGGTACCTGCCGCCCGAACCGGTGGAGGCCATCAGAATCCTGGTCGCTTCGCTCGGCCCCACGACCGAGCAGCTGAAGGGTATGGAGCCGTTCGTCTATCTGCCGCACGTCTTCTTCGTGGCCGATCACGGCCTGAAATGTTTTGAAGAATCGCTCGCCGCTCAGTGCGAATTGACCCAGCGGTTTACCGCCGAATTCAGCATTCGGGCCTTCCTTGACCGGTATCCCGACCGAACGCTGGCGCGCCTCAGAGAGTGGGTGGTGGATCCGAACATGCACGTCCGCCGGCTGGTGTCAGAGGGAACCCGGCCCCGGTTGCCCTGGGCGCCGCGGTTGCGGCGCTTTCAGGACGACCCGGCCCCGGTCATCGAACTGCTGGAGTTGTTGAAGGACGATCCGGAAGAGTTCGTGCGTCGCTCGGTGGCCAATAACCTCAACGACATCTCCAAGGATCACCCGGACCTGGTCGTGGACGTGTGCCGGCGCTGGCTCCAAGGAGCCTCGGACGAACGTCGTCGGCTGGTGACACATGGCCTGCGCACTCTGGTGAAGCAGGGAGATCCTGGCGCTCTTGAGTTGCTCGGCTACGGCCATGACTCCCCGGTCGCGGTCGAGAAGTTGGAGGTGACACCGGACCTGGCAGAAATCGGCGAGAAGGTGGCGATCGAGGCGGTGATCCGCAACGACACATCGAACGCGCAGCCAGTGTTAGTGGACTTCCGGGTGCACTTTGTCAAGGCGAACGGGTCACGGACGCCGAAGGTCTTCAAGGGTGCCTCGATGCTGCTCAAGGCGGGGCAGGCGGGTGACGTGCGTAAGGGTCTGTCGCTGGCTCAGCACACCACCCGCACCCACTATCCCGGCCAGCATCGAATCGAGGTGCTGGTTAATGGCGTGGCCAGGGCCGAGGCCTGGTTCACCGTCCGGTAGGTCGTCATAGGCGGAGCCTGATCAGATCGTGGCACTTGCCAGCGTTTCTAGGGCGGCCGTGAGCCTGCGGGTCGCTTCATCAGCCACCGGCGCCAGCTCATCCCGTTCCGCGACCGAAACCATGACCTGCGGATCGAGCGCTTCCACGACCGTCTCGCCGCCGTCGCTACGAACAACAACGTTGCATGGCAGTAGCAGGCCGATCTGCCGGTCGACGTTAAGAGCTTGCTGGGCCAGCTGCGGGTTGCAGGCACCGAGGATGAGGTAGTCCTCGACCTCCGCCCCCAGCTTGTTGCGTAGAGTCGCTTGCACGTCTATCTCGGTCAGCACGCCGAAGCCCTGCTCCTGCAGCGCGGCGCGCACCTTCTCGGTAGTTTCAGCAAATGGTGTGTCCAGCCGGATGGTCATGCCGTATCCCATCGCAACCTCCTTCTCATCGGTGTTATACCCCCTAGGGTATATCACTGGAAGGGTGTGTGGCACGAAACGTCGTCACGCGTGTCCATCACATCGTGGCGGCCAGTGCTGGTCGAAGGATCGCGACTGCGCTCCCACAACTGGTCCAATCGGTGTTGCGAGACGCCATCGCCCGAGGCTACGGACGTAACGGCTTCAGCAGCGTCGTCGAAGTGTTACGCACGCCGCAGCGATCCGGTGCAGAGCCGTCCCGCCGAAGCTGATACCCGCTTTACGCACGATCCTGTTGCGAATGCGCTGAACCGACAATCTTCGGGATCCGACGACAATCCGTGGAGAACTTCTTGCCGTAGCGGTTTGGCAAAGCTTATCGTTGCCGGCACCACGGTTCGCTCGAACGGAGAGCGTGACCGAAGCGCCCGTGCACAGCGGGCCCGAAAAGTGGGGAGCCTATGTCGAATGGCATGCGTCGTGGCCTGACCGCCCTGGTCATGGTCACAGCGGCGATTACTCTGGTCGGTGGTACGGCCGGTGCACACCCGGAACCTGAGTCCGACGGTGGCGTACATATTTCAGATGGACCTCGTGATGCGCACCAGCACGGGGAGACCGCCGGTCATTTGCCGGCGAGCAGCACAGACAACATTGACGTTGTCAGCAAGTTGAAGCTGAAGAACGTCGTCCCGGAGAAGATCGCCGACGTGGGAGTACTCGGCGACTATGCATACCTTGCCGCCTGGGGCGTCGTCACCTGTAAGTACAACGGCGTCCATGTCGTGGACATCGCCGACGTGGAAAATCCGAAGGAGGTCGCCTTCATCCCGTCCAAGGAGGGTAGCTACCCGGGCGAGGGTGTCCAGGCACTGTCGATCAGCACGCCGGCGTTCACCGGCGACATCCTGGTGACCAACAACGAGAAGTGCAACGAGAACGCCGGCTTCGGCGGGATGAACATCTACAACATCACCAATCCGACGCACCCAACGCCGCTTGCCGAAGGAATCGGCGACTTCACCGTTCCGGGCCAAGGCAAGAAGGCCGCGAATGAGATCCACAGCGTCTTTGCGTGGGATGCAGGTGACAAGGCGTATGCCGTGATGGTCGACAACGAAGAGGGCATGGATGTCGACATCATGGACATCACGAACCCGAAGAAGCCGTTCCTCGCCGCTGAATACGATCTGGATGTACTTTTCCCGCAGATCCTCCAGGCTGCGCCCAGCAACCTGATCGAAGTCTTTCTGCACGACATGATCGTCAAGGAAATCGACGGCCGTCAGGTCATGCTGCTGTCCTACTGGGACGCGGGATACGTCAAGGTCGATGTCACCGACGTGCTCAACCCCGTGTACCTGGGTGACACCGATTTCACCGACCCGGACCCAGAGGCCGCCGGCTTCTTCACCGATGAGGGCGAGCCAGTGCCACCGGAAGGCAATGGGCACCAGGCGGAGTTCACGGCCGACAACGCGTACGTTATTGGTGCCGACGAGGACTTCAACGCCTACGCGGCGGTCACTCGCAACCTCACCGACGGCACCGACATCAACACCGGGGGCCAGGGCAGCAACACGACACCACTGCAACCGGGCGACACGATCGAGGGCAGCACCACGTTCGCCGGCCGCGCCTGCAACGGCGACCCGGCAGTGCCCGCTGGCGACCCGAACGCGATCGACATCGCCGTGGTGGAGCGGGGTCTGTGCACATTCACCGAGAAGGTCCAAAACGTTGTCGCGGCAGGCGGCTGGGACGCGCTGCTGATCTTCAACCGGACCGGGTCGGACGCGTGTGACCAGACGCTCGGCATGCTTGCTGAAGGCAACATTCCAACGTTCGGTGTTGCACCGCGCGGCGAGGGCTTCGCCATCTTCAACGCGCCGTACGACAATGCGCAGTGCCTGGCCGGCAACGGGAGCCAGCTCGCCCCGATTCCGATCGGAACGAAGGGTGACACGCTCCGGTTCTCGTCGTACTTCGACGGGTGGGGCTACGTGCATCTGTTCCGCAACCAGGACGGCAAGATGGCCGAGCTCGACACGTACGCCGTTCCAGAGGCCCACGACCCGGCATATGCCTCGGGCTTCGGGGATCTGTCCGTGCACGAAGTTGCGACGTCGCACCAGGTCGCCAACCGGCTGTACTTCTCGTACTACGCGGCCGGGTTCCGGGTGGCCGAGATCGTCAACGACAAGATCGTCGAAGTCGGCCACTACATCGCCGAGGGAGGAAACAACTTCTGGGGCGTCGAGGTATTCGAGAAAGACGGTCAAGAGTACGTCGCCGCGAGCGATCGAGACCACGGGTTGTGGATCTTTAAGTACAACGACTGACCGATCCGCCCGTTAGCACCCCGGTGGGGCCGGCCGCAGCAGCGGCCGGCCCCACCTGCGGGGCGGTAGCGCGACTTCGCAGAGAGCCGATCAACCTTGCAACGATTCCTCGGCCTGCGACAGCGCCGTGCGCACCAGGGCCTGCAACGAGTCGATGTCGAAGGCGCCATGGTGGCGCAGGCCGTTGGCGAAGAATGTGGGCGTGCCCGTGACTCCACTCTGGTCGGCGCTGTCGATATCGCGTTCAACCCGGAGCGCATGCTTGCGCTTACGCAAGTCCGCGCTGAACCGGCCAACGTCGAGGCCAAGCGTGCGGGCGTAATCCATCAGGTCGTCGGCGGTCAGCGAGTCCTGGTGGGCGAACAGCACGTCGTACATCTCCCAGAAGCTGCCCTGCGCGCCGGCGGCCTCGGCGGCCTCGGCAGCGAGCCGGGCGTCTTCGTGCACATCCTCGAGTGGCAGGTGCCTGAACACGAACCGCAGGTCCGCCCCGAACTCGGCCAGCAGCTCCCGGACGACCGGCTCGGCCTGGCCGCAGTACGGACATTGGAAGTCTCCGTATTCGACCAATGTAACGGGCGCATCTTTCGGGCCACGGATGTGGTCTCTGTCCGCATCCACGGGGTCAACTAGATCAACAATGGGCTCGACGGCCGCCGTCACACGGCCCGTCCGCGTCCGCGCCGGCAGTCCGTCGACCACCCGGAATGCCAGCCAGGACAGTCCGGTCGCCAGCACTGAGGCCGCCAGGATGCCGATCTTGGCCTGGCCGAGCGCCTCCCCGCTGAGCGCGATCTCGGCGATGAACAGCGAGACGGTGAATCCGATGCCCGCGACGGCGGCGGCCCCGACCAGCGGCGGCCACGGCACCGTAAGCGGGAACCCGCCAAGGGCGCGGCGGGTGGCCAGCCAGCTCGCCGCAGTGATACCGGTCAGCTTTCCTAATACCAGGCCCGCGACGATCCCGATGGTGATCGGTGACGTCACCGCATTTCCCAACGCGTCCCTATCCAGTTCGACCCCTGCGTTCGCCAGAGCGAAGATCGGAACGATCACGTAACTGGTCCACGGGTGAAACAGCTGCTGCATTCGTTCGTTTGGCGATATCGCTTGCTGCAGGCCACGGCTAGCCGAGCGGGCGAACTGTGATGTCGGCTGTTCGCGGAACGAGCGCCACAGGAAGGCTGCTTGCTCAAGATCGCTGCGTGACGGTGGGTACGCCGTGGCGAGCAGACCCATGAGGACACCCGCGATGGTCGGATGGACGCCCGCCTCGTGCATCGCCAGCCACAGGCCGATGCCCAAGGCGAGGTACGGCCCGCCGTGCTGGACACCGAGCGCTCGGAGCACGACCACGATGCCGAACAGCAGAGACGCAACAACCATCGGAACCAACGACAGGTTGCTGGAGTAGACCAATGCGATGACCACAAGAGCGCCCACGTCGTCGACGATCACGAGCGTGAGCAGGAACACCCGGACCCGCATCGGTGTCCGGCGGCCGACGAGGGCAAGTACCCCAAGGGCGAACGCTGTGTCGGTGGCCATCACGATGCCCCACGCGTGCCCCGCGTCGGTTCCTGCATTGATGGCCAGGTAGATCGACGCGGGGACGACCATCCCGCCGATCGCCGCCAGTACTGGCACTGCGACACGGCGCCGATCCCGGAGGTCACCAAGATCGAGTTCGCGCCGGATCTCAAGGCCGATGACGAAGAAGAACAACGCCATCAGCCCGTCGTTGATCCACTCCCGGAGCTCGAGCGATAGCTCCGCGCCGGCCAGCTGAATCGACAGTTCGCTGGTCCAGACGGTCTCGTAGGTGGATCCCCACGGCGAATTCACCCAGAGAAGCGCGGTGAGCGCCGCACCGAGCAGAATGACGGCGCTGCCGACCTCGGTCGCGACGAATACTCGCAGCGGTCGGGCGAGGTTGCGGACAACGGTGGTCCGTCCACTCCAGCCTGCGGAGGCGCCGGTAGCCATGTGTCACCCCACCCCAGGTGCCGCTGGAGCGCTGCGCGCGGAAGTGAAGAAGGTGCCGAACTGGAGCGGGTGAGCGTGGTTCACCTGGGCAGTTCCTCGCTCAGATGGCTTGTCGACTGGATGACGATCGCAACAGCTGATCGGCCCGGGTGATTCCCTGGCATCCACAAGGTGGTGACCACGCGGGTCGGTGGAATGCCGCGGCTGTGCGGGCGGTTCGCCTAGACATGGCGACCGAGGTTCTGCGATATACCGCTTTCTCCAGCGACCCGGCGGGCGGAAACCCGGCCGGAATCGTGCTCGACGCAGCAGGACTCGACGATGCTGAGTTGCTGTCGACAGCAGCGGACGTCGGCTTCTCTGAGACCGCGTTCCTGACCCCGCCGCCACCAAATCTCGATGCGCCACCAGGCCGCGGCTTCACCGTTCGCTACTTCAGCCCACTGGCCGAGGTCGCATTCTGCGGCCACGCGACCGTGGCGACGGCGGTCGCACTGGCCGAGCGGATAGGTCCAGGCGAGCTGGTCTTCTCGACGCCGGCGGGTGTCATCCCCGTGACCGTGACCGAACGCGGCGGCGTCCCGTACGCGACCCTGACCAGCATCGAGCCGCACACGTCCAAAGTGGCTGCGGACGACGTCGTCGAGGCCCTCGCGGCGCTTGGCTGGGGGCCCGGCGACCTGGATCCGGCACTGCCGCCGGCCATCGCCAACGCAGGCAATGATCATCTCGTGATCGCGGCCGCCACGCGAGAGCGGCTTGCGGATCTCGACTATGACTTCGACAGGTTGAAGGCCCTGATGGAGAAGCTAGGGCTTACCACCGTGCACCTTGTGTGGCGGGAGTCGAACACCGTGTTCCACGTCCGCGACCCGTTCCCGGTTGGCGGAGTGGTCGAAGACCCGGCCACGGGCGCAGCTGCGGCTGCGTTCGGTGCCTATCTGCGGGCCAACGGGCTCGTCCGGCTCGATGAGTCGGCGCAGATCACCCTGCGTCAGGGCGAGGACATGGGCCGCCCGAGCCTGCTTACCGTGGAACTCCTCGCCGAGGACCCACGAGTCCGCGTGTCAGGGACGGCGGCCCGTCTCGACTCCGGAGCCGAGCGCCTCGGTTAGTAGCGGCCGTCGGCCGACATCTGGGAGGCCGTAAGGTCCTTCGGCATGATAAGGCCATGATTGGTCGCGAGGTGCAGCTGGCGAGCGTGGCCGAGTTGCTGCGCGCACACCGCCTCGTCACCATCACCGGCACCGGCGGTGTGGGCAAATCAACCCTCGCCCGGGCGGCCGCGGAACAGGACGGCCGCGGTGTGTTCAGGGCTGACGTCGCGACCCTGCGTGGCGATGACCTACCGGAAGAGCTGGTTGGCTGCCTCGGCTTCTCGTCCTGGGACGCCTTACTCAGCGACGACGGACTCGGGCCGATGCTGATACTCCTGGACGACTGCGAGCGCTTTGCCGGGCCGATCGCCGATCTGGTGCTGGAGCTGCTGGAACAGCGCCCGGAGGCAACGGTACTAGCCACCAGCCGCGAGCCCTTGGACGTTCCCGACGAGCGGGTCTTCGTGCTGCCGCCGCTTTCCTTGGCAGGGCAGCCGTCGGACGCGGCGCAGCTGTTCGTCACGCTTGCCACCGCCCGCGGTCAGCAACCGCCCGAGCGGTGGGACGACGTCGAATCCCTCTGCCGCAGCCTCGATGGACTGCCACTGGCCATCGAGCTCGCCGCCGGTCGGGCCGCAGTGCTGACTCCGGCCGAAATCAGGGACAGTGTCGAGACCCGCCTCGACTTGCTGTCCCGAGCTCGCCCACGTACCGATGACCGGCGGTCCAGCCTGGACGCGACCATCGCGTGGTCGGTCGACCTGCTCGACGACACTGCCCGGTCGGTTCTCGAGGCCGTGTCGGTGTGCGCCGGCCCGTTCACCCTGGACCTGGCGGCCCATGTCGCCGGTCTGCCGAGCCCGGCGCACGCCGTGCCCGTACTTCAGACACTCGTGACCCGTTCACTGGTGGTCCGCGAACCGGCCCGCGATACGTCATGGTTCCGGCTGCTCAACACCATTCGGACACACTGCCGCAGCCGGCTATCGACGAGCGGCCGGCTGGGGGCGACGCGGGAGCGCTTCGTCGACGCCATCGCCGTCATATGTGACCGACTGTCGGATCCGGTCGTCCATATGCAGGATCCACGAACGCCCGACGAAGTTCGCCGCAACTACCGGAACATCGCTGCGGCAGTCACGTGGTGCATCGAAAACGACCGTACGCCGGCGCGGGCCGTCCGGATGTTGATGCCGCTGTATTGGCTCGAAGACGTCGGCTACCAGTCCGAGGCCGCAGAGCTCATCACTCGCCTCGTGGAGCGGTGGCCAGACGTGGGAAGTATCGCCTGGGGCTTGTTGTCGAACCTCAACCGGGTAGCGCACCGCACCGCGGCCGCGCGTTCGGCCGCCATTCGGGCACTGGACGGCGGCGGATTCGGAGCCGCCTTGGCGCATCGGACACTCGGCATCTTGGACCGCCAGGGCGGCAAGCCCGAGCAGGCCGTAGAACACTTCCGCGCAGGAGCCGCAGCAGCGCAAGCCGCCGGTCTGCGTGCGCACGTCCTGGAGTTGGACGGGCACCGGGCTCTGGCCATTCTCGCCATGGGGGACGTGGACGCGGCCGTCCAACTACTGGCCCGGTTGGAGGATGAAAGCCGCGAGTACGCCCTGTGCCAGCGCTGCATCCGGTTGTTCGAGAGCCACGTCCTGCTCCGGATCGACTCGGCCAGGGCGGCCACGCTCGCCTCGGAAGTGCTGGCCGACGCCCGCCATCACGAACACACCTGGGCCGTCGGAACAGCTGCCTACCAGGTGGCTCTGGCGTCGTTGCTCAACAAAGACCTGGCCACGGCCGCCGAACATGCGGCTCAAGCCCTAGTCGCGTTCGACGCCGCGCACGAGGTGGTCGAACTGCGCCAGGCGCTCATGGTGGCCGCAGCCGTACTGGAGCGGAAGGGTGCCACCGACGATGCCGTTCTCGCCCTGGCGGCCGCTGGCCGGCTGCCGGCCCGGACGTTGAGCGCATCCGATAGGGAGTTGCTGGCGCGGTTACGCGTCAACCCGGACTCACTGCCGCCACTCGTCGGCGAGTACTCGCTGGACATGACCTGTCGGGCGCTGCGAAGTGAACCGTCAGGCGGGGCGCCCCCGGACCAGCCTCTCGTGGAGCCGGACGAAGCTGCCGCCAACGCGTTCATCCGCCAGGGCGACGTGTGGAAGGTGAGTTTCGCTAACCGGACCGCGTTCGCCCGTCACACCAAGGGCATGTCCGATCTCGCCACCTTGCTGAGCCGGCCCGGTCAGGAAGTGTCGGCGATGGATTTGGCCGGCGCGGGCGCGATGGTTGCCGGCACCGGACCGGTGCTCGACGAGCGGGCGCGGGCCGAGTACCAGCAGCGGATTCGCGAACTACAGGCGGAGGTGGACGACGCCGACCGGGCCAACGATCCTTACCGCGCTGAGCAGGCGACTCTTGAGCTCGATGCGCTCGTGGACGAGCTCAGCTCGGCGTACGGGCTGGGAGGTCGAAGCAGGGCGACGGGTGAGACGGCCGAGCGCGCGCGGACCGCTGTCACCTGGCGCATCCGGGCTGCAATCGACCGATTGAACGCCGGTCATCCCGAGCTGGCCGATCACCTGCGACGATCGGTACAAACTGGTCGATTCTGCCGCTACGATCCGCCAGCGGAAGTCTCCTGGAAGCTCTGACCACACGGTGTGCGGCGCCACCTCACGCCTAAGAGGTGGAAGCACAAGCGAGCAGGCACATGCCTGCCGGACCGAATGGAGCACCGTGACCACCGCAGACACCAATCCGGAACAGGCGCTGGAGGACCGCATCGTTTCATCCGCGGTCGCCGCACTTGAGATGTTCTCGATCCACCTCGGCCGGCGGCTCGGTCTATACCGGGCGCTCGCTGACGCCCCGATGACCGCGCCGGCGTTGGCTGTCGCAGCCGGCATCGACGATCGGTATGCGCGCGAATGGCTCGAGCAGCAGGCGGTGGCCGGCTTTGTCGCCGTCGAGGACGCCGGGGAGGTGTGGGACCGGCGGCGCTACCGGTTGACCGAAGCTGCCCAGGCCGTATTCGTCACTCCCGACGATCCACGCCATGTCTCACCCCTTGCCGACATGATCGGCGGCGTCGCCCAGACGATCAATGCGGTCGCATCGGCGTTCCGCACCGGCGACGGCGTGCCGTTCGCCGCCTACGGTGAGCACCTCCGCGAGGGTCAGGGCGCGATCAACCGGCCGGCCTTTGTTCACGACCTCGTGCCGGCGTGGATCGGGGCAGTGCCCGGCCTGGCAGAGTCGGTGCGCCGGGTGGCGGACCTCGGCTGCGGCGTCGGATGGTCGACCATCGCGATGGCGGACCAACTCCCGCACGCCGAGGTGATCGGCTGGGACGCGGACCTGGCGAGCATCGAATCGGCGCAGCGCAACGCCGCGGAGGCGGACGCCGACGTCAAGTTCTTCGCCGCGGATGCGCAGGAGATGGCCGCAAACGGCCCGTTCGACCTGGTGACCATCCTCGAGGCCCTGCACGACATGGCGCAGCCGGCCGCTGTATTGCAGGCCGCGCGCGAGGCGCTTGGTCCGGACGGCGTGGTGCTCGTTGCGGACGAGAACGTGCCGGACCACTTCAGCGGCTCCGGCGATGAACTCGAGCGCATGATGTACGGCTGGAGCGTCACCCATTGCCTTCCGTCCGCGCTGGCAGAAGAGCCGTCGGCTGGGATCGGCACCGTGATCCGCGCTCCGATCGTCAAGGAGCTGGCCACCCAGGCAGGATTCAGCTCGGTGGGGCGGCTCAATGTCGACGCCGGCTTCTTCCAGCTCTACGTCCTCCGCCCGTAAGCCCCACCCCACTACTCCGCGTTGATCATGGGCGTTTCGTGGTAAACGGCGAGCCGAAACCACGAAACGCCCATGATAAACGCGGGGTGGGAGTGAGGGGTTGGGGTCAAGCCAGCTGGTCGCGGACGGCGGCGTACTGCTCGCGGATGTGCGGCTCCGGAGCCGCGTCGGACACCTCCGCGACGACGACACCCCACGACGGCGGCTCCGCCGTGCCGGACAGTACCCACGCGGCCTGCCGCGCGGCGCCGTCGGCGACATATTCGCCCGGCTCGGGCACCTCTACTGGTAGGCCGAACACCTGCGGTGCGATCGCCCGGACTGACGCCGAGCGCGCCCCGCCGCCGATGAGAAGCAGCCGATCGATCGCCACGCCCTGGTCGCGCAGCGCGTCCAGGCCGTCCGCGAGGCCGCACAGCACACCTTCGACGGCGGCGCGGGCGAGGTGCGCAGGGGTCATCGTCGCCAGGCGCATCCCGTGCAGAGTGCCGGTTGCATCGGGACGGTTGGGCGTGCGCTCGCCTTCGAAATACGGCACCAGCACCAGACCGTCCGCACCCGCGGGTGCCGAAAGCGCCAACTCGTCGAATCCCGCGTGGTCCACACCCAGTAGCGCGGCGGTGGCGTCGAGCACCCGGCTGGCGTTGAGCGTGCACGCCAACGGCAGGTACGCGCCGGTCGCATCGGCGAATCCGGCCACCAGCCCGGTCGAGTCAGCGGTGGGTCTCGTGCTGACCGCCGACACGACACCGGAGGTGCCGATCGAGACCGCCACATCGCCGGGCCGCATCCCCAAAGCGAGCGCTGCCGCAGCGTTGTCACCTGCTCCGGGGGCGACGAGAGTTCCACGCGGCACGACGGCGGACCGTTGCGCCACCAGCGACTCCACCGGTCCCAGCACCCTGGGCACCCGCACCGTGCGGCCTAGTCCCAGCGCGAGCAGATCCCACCGGTACTCCTCGTCGCGCGGCGACCAGTAGCCGGTGCCGGAGGCGTCCGACCGGTCGGTGATAAGCGCAGCGAGGTCTGGCTCCCATCCCTCGTCGGCCGGCCCGTATCCCGCGATCCGCCACGACAGCCAGTCGTGGGGAAGGGCCACTGCTGCGACTCGGGCCGCGTTCTCCGGCTCATGATCACGTAGCCACCGCAACTTCGTCACGGTCAGCGACGCCACCGGAACGGACCCGGTCCAGGCGGCCCAGAGCATTACGCCGTCGCCGCTGGCACGCTCACCAAGCTCGTCGATGAGCTCAACGGCGGCGTTGGCCGACCGGGTGTCATTCCAGAGCAGGGCCGGCCTGATCACGCTCCCGCGCTCGTCGAGCACGACCATGCCGTGCTGCTGCCCGCCAACCGAGATGGCCGCGACATCGTCGAGCCCGCCGGCCGCGGCGGCAGCTTCCTGAAAAGCGCTCCACCAGGCCTCAGGATCCACTTCGGTGCCGTCTGGATGTTTTGCCGTGCCGGACCGGACGAGCCGGCCGGTTTCCGCCTCGCGGATGACAACCTTGCACGACTGCGTCGACGAATCGACGCCGGCCACCAGCGGGCTCATGGCCGGCCGAGAACGTGCTCGACGGCAAGCTGGTTCAGCCGTACGAAGCCGTAGTCGCGCTGTGCCGCGGCGTCGGGATCGAAGCTCTCGTACGCAGAGTGGTCTCCGAGCAGGTCGGTGATGCTCTCACCGGCCGCGAGGGTCGGCTCGGCGAGCTCGAAGAGGCCGGCGTGTCGCATGGCGTCCTGCACCTCGGGGTCGGACCGGTATGCGGCAGCACGCTCCGCGAGCCGCAGGTACGTACTTATGTTGGCGCGAGCGGAGTCCCACACACCACGCTCGGTTTCGGTGCGGGATGGTTTGTAGTCGAAGTGCCGTGCGCCTTCGTACCGCGGCCCACCGGCCGGGAAGCCGTTCTCGAGCAGGTCAACAGTAAAGAACGCCGACAGCAGGTCGCCGTGGCCGAAGACGAGGTCCTGGTCGTACTTGATGGACCGCTGGCCGTTCAGGTCGACGTGGAACAGTTTGCCCGCCCATAGCGCCTGTGCGATGGCATGGGTGTAGTTGAGCCCGGCCATCTGCTCGTGGCCAACCTCCGGGTTGAGCCCCACGATGTCACCGTTGTCGAGCTGGGCGATCAACGCGAGCGCGTGGCCGACCGTCGGCAGCAAGATGTCGCCGCGCGGCTCGTTCGGTTTGGGTTCGAGCGCGATCCGCAGGTCGAAGCCCTGCTGTTTGATGTGCGCTGCGACAGTATCGATGCCCTCGGCATAACGGGCGTGGGCCGCATGCAGATCCTTCGCGCCGTCGTATTCGGCGCCTTCGCGACCGCCCCACATCACGAACGTCCGGGCGCCGAGTTCGGCGGCGAGGTCGACGTTGCGTAATACCTTGCGGAGCGCGAACCGGCGAATCGAGCGGTCGTTGGACGTCAGAGCGCCGTCTTTGAACACCGGATGGCTGAACAGGTTCGTAGTGATCATCTCGATCACCAGCCCGGTCTCCTCGGCTGCCTTGCGAACCGAATTGAGGGCTTTGGTTCGAACGTCGTCGTCCGCGCCGAACGGCACGACGTCGTCGTCGTGGAAGGTAAAGCCCCATGCGCCGAGTTCGGCCAGCTTGTGGATGGAGTAGGCAGGATCGAGCGGCGGCCGGGTAGCGCTGCCGAACGGGTCCTGGGCCTGCCAGCCCACCGTCCATAGTCCAAAGGAGAACGGGATCTGCATGTCGGACACGTCGGCCTCCTCGCCGTTTTTGTACTTCCAATGAACTTATTTCGTGCGGGCCGCTAGGGTCAAGTCCGTGAGCACGACAACACCTGCCCGCCAAGCGTTGCTCAGGGAGCGGAACCTGGCCATTGTCGCGCGTACTGTCGTCGACGCGGACGAGCCGCTGTCACGCGCAGACGTCGCCGCATTGACCGGCATGACGAGGGCGACGGTGTCCACACTCGTCGACCGGCTGCTGGCGGCCCGCCTCGTGGCTGAACTGCCTCCGGCGATGCCGGTCGGTCGCGGCCGGCCGGCTGTGCCGCTCGTAGCGGCGGCGCGCACCATCGTCGGGCTGGGCCTTGAAGTGAACGTCGACTATCTCGGCGGCCGGGCCATCGACCTGACCGGCTCGGTGGTCGCCGAACTGCTCGAGCGTGACGATCTGCACGCCAGCGACCCCACCGCCATCCTCACCCGGTTGGGCCGTCTCGCGCGCCGCATCGTCGAACAGACAGAGCGGGCCGGCATGCGAGTAGCCGGCGCCCGTCTCGCGCTGCCCGGCCTGGTTGACGTCCGGACCTCGGTTTTGAAGGTCGCCCCCAACCTGGGCTGGGCCGGCGTCGAGTTGCTGCCTGCACTGGGGCTTCCCCAGAACGTGCCGGTCGGTGTGGCGAACGAAGCCAAGCTTGCCGCTCTGGCCCAAGTCTGGGCGGTGCGTGGAGAGCGGAAAAAAAGGCCAACGTTTCTCTACGTCTCCGGAGATGTCGGCGTCGGAGCGGCCATCGTCGTCGACGACGAGATATTTCACGGGCAGCACGGCTGGAGCGGCGAGATCGGCCACCTCACGATCGACCCGGCCGGACCGCGGTGCCGTTGCGGCTCCACCGGCTGTCTCGAGCGGTACGCCGGCAAGGAGGCGCTCGTCAGTGCGGTGGGCCTGGACGTGGACGCGCCGGACGAACTTATCGCCGACCGGTTGGCCCACGCCGACGAACCGGCTCGCGTCGCCCTGAACTCTGCCGGAGCAGCGCTCGGCCAAGCCATCGCCGATGCGGTGAATCTGCTGGACATCGACCACGTGTTGCTCGGTGGCAGTTACGCCCTGATCGCGGACCTGTTGGCGCCGGCCATCGAAGCGGAGTTGGCGGTCCGGGTACTCGGCGCGCCGTGGGCACCTGTGACGGTGGCTGCCGCACCGGTTGCGGACCACGCCGCGTTAACCGGTGGAGCGCTGGCAGTGCTACGCGATGTCATCGACAATCCGGCACGGTTGATCGAGCAGCAGGGGTGAGCGTGCAGTGCGTGCCTACCTCGGTATCGACGTCGGCACCAGCGGCCTCAAGGCGGTCATGGTCGGTGCGGACGGCCGGGTGCTTGCTGCCGGCGAGCAGCAGTATCCAGTCTCTACGCCGGCACCCGGCCACGTGGAGGGCGACGCTGACTCCTGGATTGCAGCCGCCGCCGCGGCCACTAGGCAGATGTCGGGCGAGCCGGCCAAGGCGACAGTCGGTGCGATCGGGATCAGCGGGCAGATGCACGGAGCGACCCTGTGTGACGAGTCCGGCCGGCCGATCGGCCCCTCGATCTTGTGGCCGGACCGGCGGGCGACGGCAGTGCTCGACCGCTGGCGCTCGCTGCCCGGTACGCGACTGACCGCATTGGCGAACCCGCTTGTGCCCGGTATGACCGGGCCGATCCTTGCGTGGCTGGGCGACCATCGTCCCGAGCTTGTCGATCGTGCCGCCACGGTGCTGCACGCCAAGGACGTCGTCCGGCACGCACTTACCAGCCATCCCGCTGAACCGCGGCCGGTCACTGACCGGAGCGATGCATCAGCCACCCTGCTGTGGGACGTGCCTGCGGACCGGTGGGCGCAGGACGTTGCCACGGCGGCCGGCGTACCTCTCCGGTTGCTACCCACCGCCATGCCGAGCGACCAGGAGGTCGGCCGGACCGACTGGCTGTTCCGGACCGTCTCCGGGAGCACAGCGGACGTTGCCGTGGCTGCCGGTGCCGCCGACACCGCTGCTGCGCTGCTGGCCGTCGGCAGCACTGGACCTCTCATTAACCTCGGCACCGGAGTCCAGGTGATCATCCGCCGGCCGACGGCATCGTCGCCGGACGCTCATCTGTCCACCCATCTCTACGCCGATGCGTCCGACGGCTGGTACGCGATGGCCGCGCTTCAGAACGGCGGCCTCGCATTAGAGCACGCAGCCCGCCTATTAGGCCTGAGTTGGGACGGCTTGATAGCTGGCGCAGCCAGGGGACGTAGCGGCATGGTCTCGTTTTTGCCCTTCTTCACCGGAGAACGCGGCGGTGTGGCAACGCCGTCCAGCCTGGGTGGGTGGCTCGGGGCGGGCATCGACACGAGCCGGGACGACCTTTGTCGTGCCGCCGTCGAGGGAGTGATGTTCGCCATTCGCCGGGGAGTCGAGCTGCTGGGTCCGGCGGCCGCCGCCGAACCGGAGTTCACGTTGTCCGGGGGAGGCTGGCGCAGCCGGCTGCTCGTCCAGCTGGTTGCCGACGTCCTCGACCGGCCGGTGCGCCGCATCGGACTTCGCAGCGCGTCCGCCGTCGGTGCTGCCATGCTGGCTGCCCGCTGTGCTGGTGCGGACCTGGTTCCCGAGGGTCGGCCGGATCGGGTGGTGGCCCCGGCTGGATCACCACAGCTGGCGGACGCGTACGAACGCTGGCTGCTGCGTTCTAGGTCAGCCTAGGCCGCACTGCGGGACCTAAGCCTCGGACTCCAGCTCCTGGAAGATCGTGATGTGCAGCCCGCCGGGCGCGTCCAGGCGCGCGTTGAGCGACCGCCAGGGGGTCTCGGTCGGCGGCGCTACCGGATCCGCGCCCGCGGCCACCAACTCGTCGGTGACCCCGCGGGTGTCGTCCACTTCGAACGCAACCCGCATTTTTGGCGCCACCTGCCGCCCCACTTCTATTTCGTCGATCATCCGCTTCTGTGCAGGGTTCGCCAGTTCAAGTGTCGCCCGGCCGGCATCGAGAATCGTGACCCGAGCCCCTTCGCCGCCGGAGATGGCCAGCTCTTCGGGCATACCGAGGACATCCCGGAAGAAGGTCAGCGCCTCCTCATAATCCTCGGCCTCGACGACCAGCCGGAGCTGCCGCACCTTCCGCGATTTCGTTCCATCCGTCATGTGCTCATCCTGACGAGTTGAACCTCAGTCCGAGACCTCGACGGGCGTCGCGCCGGTGAGGGCGATGAGCTCGTCGTACGTCGTCGGGAACACCGTGTGCGGGTGGCCGCCCGCGGCCCAGATCTGATCATGCTTGGCGAGCCAGGTGTCGATGAGCGTTCGAATTGGCTTCGGATGCCCTACCGGAGCAACGCCGCCGATCGGTTGGCCGGTGTGCTCACGAACGAACTCCGGCGTCGCCCGGCGAACGGAGGACGCTCCGGCGGCGGCCGCCAGGCGTGCCGGATCGGCCCGGTGCGCACCACTGGTCAAGACGAGCAGGGGTTTCCCGTCAGCGTCGAATATGAGCGAGTTGGCGATCGCACCTACTTCGCAGCCGAGTTGGGCCGCAGCGGCGGCGGCAGACGGTGCTGCCTCGGTCAGGACGACGACCTGCCCGGAGGCGCCGCTGTCGGCCAGGATCTCGGCAACCCGCCGAACGTTCGGGTGCAGTTCCGTAGTCACGGACCGACTCTACGATGGCCGGCGCGGCGGCTTCACGGCAATTAGCGCTAGCGGACTTAGCCCCGAAGATGCCACTGTGGAGCATGTTCCGCCTGCTTGGGCTGCTCGGCGGGCTCGCCGCCGTCACCGACCTGGGAGTCGGTGCGGCGAACGACGAGTCGCTTCGCCGGTGCATTGTGGCCACCCGGTTAGCCCGGGTGGCCGGCTGCGCCGACGAACAGATTCGCGACGTTGTGTATATCTCGCTTCTCGAGCACATCGGATGCACGGCCTTCTCGCACGAAGCGGCCGAAGTATGGGGCGACGACATCGCATCCACCCGGAATGCGTTCCTCATGGACTTCAGTGATCCCCGTGACGTCCTACGGGTGTGGGTGCCCGGCATGGCGGCCGCGACAGGACGGCCGCGGCCGGCGGTTCTCGCGACCACGCTGCGGTCGATGCGGCGGTTCGACGCGACTGCGCCGGTTGCCACGTGTGACGTTGCTCGTGAGGCATCCAGCCGCCTGGGCCTGCCAGAAACTGTGCGGCACGGGGTCGTTCATTCGCTGTGTATGTGGAACGGCAAGGGATATCCGCGCCGCGGCGGTGACGAGATCCCGCTCGCTACTCGTGTAATGCATGTCGCGTCCATCGCCGTCCTCTTCTTGCTGCATGCCGGTCCGGACGCGGCCGTGGCCCAGGTGCGCCGGCGATCGGGCACGTACCTCGATCCGGCGCTGGCAGACGTCTTCGTTTCGCAGGTCGACCAGTTGCTCGATGGTGTCGAGGCGGTGGATCCTTACGAAGCGGCGCTGGACTGCGAGCCGGATCCGGTGCAATTAGTCGGACCGGACGATCTTGAGACGGTCGCCCGCACCTTTGGAGACCTGGTCGACCTGAAGAGCCCTCGGCTGCACGGGCACTCGTCCGCGGTCGCGGAGCTAGCCGCCGGAGCCGCGGCCAGCCTCGGGTTGGCCGGCGACGTCCATGCGGTTCGGGTGGCCGGGCATGTCCACGACATCGGCAAGGTTGCCGTGTCCAGCCGGATCTGGGACAAGGCAGAACCGTTGAGTGCCACTGAGCGGGATCAAGCCCATCTCCACCCGTACCACAGCGAACGCATCCTGGCCCGTGTCCCAGAACTCAGCGAGATCGCCCGGCTGGCCGGCCAGCATCACGAGCATTGCGACGGCAGTGGTTACCACCGCGGCATCGGCGGTGAGCGGATGTCCATGGCCTCTCGAGTGCTTGCCGCGGCGGACGCGTACGCCTGCTTGGTGGCGCTTAGCAATGGCGAGTCGGCCGACGGTGCGGCGAAGCGACTCCGCGACGAGGCACGGCAGGGGCGGCTCGACGGAGATGCTGTGGGGGCCGTTCTCGAGGCGGCGGGCCACCAACCCCAGGGCAGGAGGCATGGGCCTGCCGGGTTAACCAGCCGGCAGGTAGAGGTGCTGCGGCTGGTGGCCAGCGGCCTGTCGAACCGCGACATCGCAGAGCGCCTGGTGATCTCGCCGCGCACGGCTGAGCATCACGTCCAGGATGTCTACGCCCGGATCGGCGCTTCGACCCGAGCCGCTGCGGCGTTGTTCGCCATGAAGCACGGGCTGCTCGAGACAAAGATGGGTAGGTCTACCCAGGCGGACTCATGACCGGTGCCGCCACGCTGTCGGCATGGCTATCACCACACGTTCAGCCCAGCCCACGCAGCCCCGTGAGCGTCTTGTCACTCCGGCGTTCGTGAAACTCGCCGTCGCGGACTTGGCGTACTTCACTGCTGCCGGGCTGGCCATCCTCGTCCTGCCGCTGTACGTCGCCGGTCCGTTAGGATCGAGCATCGCTGGCGCGGGCCTCGCCTTCGGCGCGTTCGCGGTCTCGGCGCTCCTGCTGCGGCCGGTCGCCGGGCGGCTCACGGACGAACTGGGCCGGCGCCCGCTCCTGATCGGCGGTGCGGTGCTGGCCGCAGCGTGCTTGGCGGGCACCGCCTATACGGACTCGCTGGCGGTTGTGGTTGCCCTGCGGCTGCTGTCGGGCGTGGCCGAGGCGGCGTTCTTCGTCGCATCGTTCGCCGCGTTGGCCGACCTAGCGCCGCCGACCCGGATGGGTGAGGCCGTCAGCTACAACTCGCTGGGGTTGTACCTGGGTATAGCCTTCGGGCCGCTGTTGGGCGATCTCATGGTCCGGACGTGGGGCTTCGCGGCGGCGTGGCATGGTGCTGCGGCCTTGTCGCTCATCGCCGCAGTCGTGGTTCTCAGCCTCGGTGAGACTCGGGCTCCGCGGACCGCCGCCGACGGGCCGAGCCGGTTCGTCCACTGGCCGGCGATCCCGCCCGCGCTCGGTTTCCTCGCTTCGATCGTGGCGATGGGCGGTTTTCTCGCCTTCATCGCCCTGCACGCCGGCAATGTGGGCATGGCGCGCACCGGACTTCCGCTGACCCTGTACGGCCTGGTTGTTGTGGTGTGCCGGGTTGCCTTCGCCCGGGTGCCTGACCGGTTCCCGCCGCTCAAGCTGGGCGCGGCGGCCCTTGTCATGATGGCAACGGGCCTGGTGCTCATCGCATTGTGGCCCGCGCCGCTAGGCATCGTCACAGGCGCGATCGTGCTGGCCCTTGGCGTCACCTTCAGCACCCCGGCCTTCTTCGCCGCCGTATTCGCGACGGCGGGTCCCAACGAGCGCGGTGCCGCCTCCGGCACGGCCAGCGCCTGCATCGACATCGGGCTCGGCGGTGGTCCGATCATGCTGGGACTCGTTGCCGCCGCTGGCGGGATCCCGGTGGCCTTCGCCGTTGGCGCGGCTGTGGCGGTGGCGGGCGGCGTCTGGACGTTGACCATTGCCCGCCGCGCAGCCGCGCCAACCGGTTTGCAGCCGGTATAGAGCGAGGGCACGTGATGTAGAGCGTCGCTTCCCATCCAGGCTTGCGCAGCAGCTGTGAAGAACTGCGGCACGATCTTGAAAAAGCGACCGATATGGGCAGGGATGCACCTTCCAATCCAGGATCGTGCCGCAGTTCTTCACGTTGCCGGCGCAATCAGTCGCCCCCGCCGGCCCGGTCTGACGCACGACAAGGCTCAGATGGTGGGCAGCGTCAAGCGATCTGGAACGACCGCTTGGAAAGCCCCATCATGTAGCCGCTGATGGTCGTCTGCGCGCGGCGTTCGGGGTCTTCCGCTGCGCCCAGCGTCACGAACAGCGGGATGTAATGGTCGACCGTCGGGTGGGCGTAGGGCATGCCAGGAGCCTCGGACCGGTAGGCCGCGAGTGTGTCCACGTCCCCCCGCTCCAACGCGTCGGCGACCCAAGCGTCGAAGTCGGCGGACCAGCTCGGCACCTCGCTGTGCATCACCATCTCGCGGGTGAGGAACGGCAGGCCATGAGTCATGAAACCGGAACCGATGATCAGGATGCCGTCGTCGCGCAGCGGCCGAAGGCGCTGGCCGATCTCCATCAGCCGGGAGGGGTCGTGCGTGGGAATGCTCAGTTGCAGGACCGGGACGTCGGCCAGCGGGTACATCACTTTCAGCGGCACCCACGCGCCGTGGTCGAGTCCGCGGGAGGCGTGCTCATGGACCGGTTCGCTGTCCGGCATGAGCGCGCTCACCTTGGCGGCCAGATCGCTGGCGTCCGGCGTCGGATAGTTCATTCGGTAATAGCGGGGGTGGAAGCCGCCGAAGTCATAGACCAATGGGGTCCCAGCCGCAGATGCGGACAGCATCAGCGGCGCGGACTCCCAGTGAGCACTGACGATGAGCACTGCACGCGGCTTCGGCATCTGTTGCGCCCAGGCGAACAGCTCGCGAATCCAGTCCGCGTCGTCGAACAGCGGTGGTGCACCGTGGCTGAGGTAGAGCGAGGGCAGCGGGCCGTCGTCCGGCGTCCAGATCCGCTGCCTCCGGCTGGCCGGAGCGTGCTCGACATAAAACTCGTCGAACGCCCCGGCCGGCACAGCGGGATTGAGGATGGAACTCACGCCGACTCTCCAACGGTCACGACGATCTTGCCGCGGGCCTCGCCGCTGGCAAGGATGGCCAGGCCCTCAGCCGCTTTCTCGAATGGTAGAACGTGGCGCACGTCGACAGCGATCTCACCAGCGGCCGCCCGCTGGGCGAGTGGACCGACGATGTCGCGAACGGGGCCGCCCATCACGTCCGTGCCGGTGAGACCGGCATTCACCACGACCTCGTCCCCAGCAGCACCGAGCGTGCTGGCGATCTTGCCGCCGGGCCGAACCACGCGTATCGGCATCGCGGCCGCGCTCTGAGCGACCAGGTCGATGAGCGCGTCGACGCCGTCCGGGTATGCATTCAGCACTTGATCGGCAACGTCTCCCGCGGTGTAGTCGATGACCGTCTTCACCCCGAGGTGGATCAGCCGCTCGAAGTCGTCCGTGGTGGCCGTTCCGATGACGGTAACGCCACGCGCGGCGAGCAACTGGACGGCGTACGAGCCGACTCCGCCGCTTGCACCGACTACTAGTACCGTCTGTCCCGGCTGGGCATCAATCGCGTCGACCGACGCAACGGCGGTTGCGCCGGCGAGCGGAAGTGCCGCGGCTGCGACGAAGTCCAACCCGGCCGGCTTGGCCACCACAGCATCGGCCGGAAGGACGGCATATTCAGCGAGAGTGCCGACCTTGATCGGTGGGGCGAGCAAGACGTGACCGAGCACCTCGTCACCGACAGAGACGTGGTCGACGCCGTCGCCAACGGCCTCCACGACCCCCGCCGCGTCGCGGCCGAGCACAAGGGGGTACTCGTGCGGAAGCATCTGCGCCATAACGCCGGCAGCGAGCGTGTTGTCGATCGCGTTGAGTGCCGCCGCCTTGACCTTCATCAGGACGGTGCCTGGGGAAGCACTAGGCACTGGCAGATCGGAGATGGTCGGCTCGGCGCCGCTGGTGGGCACGTTCAGTGCACGCATGGTCGTGTCTCCCCCGCAAGTCGAAATAATTGAACCTTCAACTTCAATACTACGGTTATAACTTGAAGCGTCAAGTTGATGTGGCGCAGGTCACTTGATGCTTCATCAAGTACAGGTGCGTCGTACTCTGGAACTCATGACGGAGACCGACTTCGCGAATCGCACCGACACCGCCGAACCGCGGTGGCTGACGGACGACGAGCAACGCGCCTGGCGGGCGCTCGCTGCCGTGATGGTCAAGCTGCCAGCAGCATTGGATGCTCAGCTGCAACGTGATGCGGGGATCAGCCACTTCGAATACATGGTTCTAGCCGGTCTCTCCGAAGCTCCGAACCGGACGCTGCGCATGAGTGAGCTGGCTGTTTTCGCCAGCGGGTCCCTCTCGCGGCTGTCACACGTCGTGACAAGGCTGGAGCACCGCGGTTGGGTGCGCCGCGAGCCATGTCCCGGTGATAGACGGGCCACCAATGCCGTCCTGACCGACAAGGGCTGGGAGAAGGTAGTCGAGACCGCACCGGGCCACGTCGAGACGGTCCGTCAACTCGTCATCGATCCGCTGACCAAGGGGCAACTAGAGAATCTTCGTGAGATCGGCCAGCGGATCCACCGCCGAATCGACCCCACCACCTGCGTGTAGAAGCGGATCGCCAGGTAGCCAGTTCTTGACCGTCGCCGTCCGCTGATTGATTCGAATAGATGAAAGGCCGACGACAACCGATCGGCCGCGAGTTCCGTTTAGTTGTCGGCAGGATGAAGCGAGCGAGCGGACGGATGGCGCGTGAGAAGCAAACAGGCTCGGGCGGACGAGTTCGTGACCTACGTTGCGGCCCGGCGAAGGTACTTGCGCCGGACTGCCTATCTGCTCTGTGGCGACTGGCACCTGGCTGAAGACGTGGTTCAAGCAGCCCTGATCAAGCTCTACGCGGCCTGGCCACGGATCCGGCGGGAAGGTGCGGAAGACGCATACGCGCGACGGACGATCATCCGGGCGTACCTGGACGAGAAGCGACGGCCATGGCGGCGGGAGCGGTTCGGGCTCGACGGCGTTGAGCCGGTGCAGCCAAGCGCGCCGTCCTACGAAAACACCGACGCGCTCATCACCGCTCTCAAGACGCTTCCAGAGCGGCAGCGCGCGACGATCGTTCTCCGCTATTGGTACGGCTTGTCTGTGGACGAAACCGCTGCAGAGCTCGGTTGCTCGGCCGGAACGGTGAAGAGCCAGACGGCTCGCGCGATTCGCTCGCTTCGGGAATTCCTGTCACCCGACGACGTGACGATGGAGGGCTGGCTGTCATGACGCACGAAGAAGACCAATTGCGGCGTAGGTTGGCGGAGTTCAATTTTCCTGGCGAGCCGGTTGATGCCGGGCGTGCCGAAGACGACCTCGTGCGCGCTCGCAGCGCGCACCGCCGCCGTACAGCGGCGTGGACGACCGCAACGGCTGGAATCGTGGCACTCGGTGCTGGCATTGCGTTCGCCGTGCCGAATTTCGACAGCGGTGCCGAACTCTTCGCCGCTGGTGAGCCGAACGTGATGGACGAAGCCGGCTGTGGTGGCGGCGCTCCTGCCGACGAGCATTTGGGGTTCGCCGGTACCCGTCAGTGCTTGCTCGATGTTGCTGCCAAACACTTCGACCCGGAGCGGATTCACCTGCCGGAGGTACTCGGGAGCGCTGGCACTGGTAGTGGTGAGCACGGTTGGCGGGTTTCGTCCAAGCTCGAATGGCAAGTTCCAGGCGAGAGTGGTCTTGGCATGATCGAGGTCGCGGTAACCACGCCGGGATACGCCGAGGGGGACTATGCAGAGCGCGACATGGCGTCGGTGATCGGCTGCGAGGAGATCGCCGACTGCGAGTACCAGACCGTTCCGGGTACAGAGCAGCAGGTGTTCGTCGCCGAGGCTGATCCAGCACGCAACCTCCTGCTCGGTGTCATGTACCAGCGCCCGGACGGCTCATTCACCGGTGTCGGCGTGTACGACCTGTTCGGCAACAACAGCCTTGAGCCGGTATCGAACGTCGACATCACCCTCGAGCAGGCGATGGCCTTCGTGATGGACCCGGCGCTGCAGGTCGATCAGTCGGAGATCGCGGAGGCCGAGAAGGTGCTGGCCGAGGAGCTCGCGGCCGCGGAGTCGGGCCAAGCGCCTGATGAGGCGGACTTCTCGAGTCCTGAAGTCATCCCTGCGCCGGCTGTACATGACATGACAGTGGCGGAGATGAGAGCGGCGTTCGAGGAATGCATCGAGGGTGCCGACGATTCGCGGAGTTTCGAGCCCGTCCTCGGGATATCGATCGAGACTGACTCGGACCTGCCGATGTACATGCTGATCGCCGAACGGGGCTCGACAAAGATGCTGTGTGACTACACTTCGGCGATGCTGTTCGGCACGGCAGGCGTCAAAGGCACGCCGTACCTGCGTGGCGAGGTCTCCAGCGAGAATCCATACTTCGGGCGGTACACCAGCAACATCGATCGAATCACGGTCCAGTTCTCTGGGGAGCCTCAGCGCGAGGCTGTCATGAAGGACGGTTATTGGTACGTCCCGTACGAGGAAGCCATCTCGGGCACCGACGTCATGCCAAGCCCGGCCGCACTCCGCGGGTACGACGCCAGCGGCGAGCTTGTGTACGACTCGACGACGGTCGATCCCGAAGCGTGTTACGCCAACCCTGAGGGCACCGAGATCGTCCACCACGGCACGGACGAGGATTCTGACGTCAAGGATTGCATTCGGATGCTGGAGTGGGATTTCTAAGTAGCCTCACATAAGAATGCGATGGAGCCGGGACAACACCCGGCTCCATCGCCATTATTAGGGTGATCCGATCACATGCCGAGGCGTGCCTTAAGGCCGTCGAGCTCGGCCCACAGCAGGTCGGGCAACTTCTCACCGAACTTGTCGAACCATTCGGCGATACCTGGGACCTCTGCCGTCCACTCTTCCGGGTCCACCCGCAGGCAGGCCTCCAGCTGTTCCGGCGTGAGATCCAGGCCGTCGACGTCCAGCGCGTCCGGCGTCGGGACGTAACCGATAGGAGTCTCGGCCGCGGGCGCCGTTCCTTCGATGCGTTCGATGATCCACTTCAGGACGCGGCTGTTCTCGCCGAATCCCGGCCAGGCGAAGCCGCCGTCGGCGTCCCGCCGGAACCAGTTGACGTAGAAGATCTTCGGCAGTTTGTCGGCGTCGGCTTCCTTGCCGAGGTGGATCCAGTGGTTGAAGTAGTCGCCGCCGTGGTAACCGAGGAACGGCAGCATCGCCATCGGGTCGCGGCGGACGACGCCGACCTCACCGGCCGCGGCCGCGGTCGTTTCGGACGAGAGCGTGGCGCCCATGAAGACGCCGTGGGTCCAGTCACGGGACTCCGTGACAAGTGGAACAGTGGTGGCCCGCCGACCGCCGAAAAGAATGGCCGAGATCGGCACACCGCGCGGATCTTCGTACTCCGGAGCGATGATCGGACACTGCGTGAGCGGCGTGCAGAACCGCGAATTCGGGTGTGACGAGAGCTCACCAGACTCTGGCTTCCAGTCCTGGCCACGCCAGTCGGTGAGGTGGGCCGGCGGCTCCTCGGTCATGCCCTCCCACCAGATATCGCCGTCATCGGTAAGGGCGACATTGGTGAAGATGCTGTTGCCGCGGGCCATCGTCCGCATCGCGTTCGGGTTGGTGTGGTGCCCAGTGCCGGGCGCGACGCCGAACAGCCCGTACTCGGGGTTGAGTGCGTAGAGGCGGCCGTCCTCGCCAAACCGCATCCAGGCGATGTCGTCACCGAGCGTCTCGACCTTCCAGCCGGGGATCGTCGGCTCGAGCATCGCCAGGTTTGTCTTGCCGCAGGCGGACGGGAATGCCGCCGCGACGAAGTGGACGTTGCCCTGAGGTGATGTGAGCTTGAGGATGAGCATGTGCTCGGCCAGCCAGCCCTCGTCCCGGGCCATCACACTCGCGATGCGGAGCGAGTAGCACTTCTTGCCGAGCAGTGAGTTGCCGCCGTATCCGGACCCGTAGGACCAGATCATCCGCTCCTCAGGGAATTGGGTGATGTACTTCGTGTCGTTGCACGGCCATGGGACGTCCTTCTGACCTGGCTCGAGCGGCGCGCCGACGGAGTGCAGGCAGGGGACGAAGTCGGCATCGTCGCTCATTGCCTCGAGGATCTTGGCGCCCATCCGCGTCATGATCCGCATAGATGCCACGACGTACGGCGAGTCGGTGATCTCGACGCCGAACATCGGATTCTCGGCCTCCACTGGGCCCATGCAGAACGGGATGATGTACATCGTCCGCCCGCGCATCGAGCCCCGGAAGTGCTCGCGCATCTCGGCTTTCATCTCGTCCGGGTCGCGCCAGTTGTTGGTGGGGCCGGCATCGTCGGGGTCCGCCGAGCAGATGAACGTCCGTTCCTCGACGCGTGCGACGTCTGTGGGATCGGTCCGAGCCCAGAACGAGTTCGGCTTCTTGTCGGGATTCAGCCGGACGAGCGTACCCGCTTCCACCAGCTGGTCGGTGAGGGCAGTCCACTCCGCCTCCGACCCGTCGCACCAGTAGATCCGATCCGGCTTGGTGAGCTCGGCCACCTCTCGTACCCAGGCCAGCAGCCTCGGGTGGGAGGTCGGCGCCTCATCCAGATCGTGCCTCGGGTTGGTCAGCGTATCGGCGGTCATGCGTCTGCACCCTTTCGCGCGATTGCGGTAGCCCCTGGGATTCGCCCGCTCCATTGCGGATACATCAGGACGGTAGATGCCCGTTCAAGCTGCTATGAACCGAGCAGCTTGTGAACAGGCTCACAAAGTACCTGCATCCAGGGGCGATGCACGATCGATGGTCCGATCCAGTACGTACCAATTTCTAGACTGGTCCGTACCGGTAACCGCCCTTTATCCGACGGACGGATCTGTGACCTCGGTGATCGCCCTGCGTGGCAACGGGCTCGAGTACACAATCGTCGTGGTCACCGAGCCGAGGCCGGCCACTCGTCCGGCGATGGATTCCAGGTGTCGCATCGACCGGGCGGCGACCTTGAGGAAGAAGCAGTCCTCGCCCGTCACGTGATGCGCTTCGATGATCTCTGGTGTGACCTGGAGGAGATCATGGAACGGTTTGTAGTTGCTCGTCGGATAACGAAGACGGATGAACGCCAGGATGTGCAGGCCCAGTCGCTCGGGCTCGACGACGGCGGAGTACCGGCTGATGACGCCGGTTTCCTCGAGGCGGCGGACGCGTTCGGTTACCGCGCTCGGTGACATTGACACGACTCGGGCGAGGTCTGTGTAACTGGCACGGCCGTTCTGCTGGAGTGCGTCCAGAAGCCGCCAGTCGGTGGCATCAAGGTGATTCACGGTCATTACGCTCTCATACAGTGGATCTCAGTGCTACATTGCGGATCTGCCGGGAGCATGACGTTCAAGAAGCGCTTGCCGCCGCCATAGTCTCGGTCGCATGACAACACTGATCAGCCCTGCACTGCGCCAGGCACCTGCTTCTCCCTCCGATGCGGCGGCGTTCTTCGCGGCGCGGCTTAGCTTCCAGGCGGACGTCTCGGATGTCCACGCATCGATGGGGTCCGGATCGCCGGGCTTCACTCTGGTCGACTCCCGCGGGGCGGACGCGTGGGCGCAGGGACGGATTCCCGGCGCGGTGCACCTGCCAACAGGCGAGATTCCGGAGCGCGCGGCGAGTTTGCTGGATCCTTCGATTCCAGCGATCACATATTGCTGGGGACCGGCGTGCGATGGTGCGACACGCGCGGCGTTGGCGCTGGCAGAGCTGGGGTTCCGGGTGAAGGAGATGATCGGTGGCGTCGAGTACTGGATCCGCGAGGGCTTCCTGGTCGAGACCGACACCGGACCTGTCCGCAAGGCCAGGGACCCCCTAACCGGACCGCTCAGTTCTGTGCACTGTGACTGCTGACTCGTGCGGCGGGCGTCCACGGCTGACGATTTCAGCCTGGCGTCGAACTGCCGGTACACTCAGTCGCCGGACGTGAGTGGTGCTCGTTGATCGCTCGCACCGGATGCGCCCCTAGCTCAACGGATAGAGCATCTGACTACGGATCAGAAGGTTGGGGGTTCGAATCCCTCGGGGCGCGCTTTGCGATGTCCCGGGACACTGTTGACAGGTGTCTCGGGACATTGTTGCATTCGGGGTCGGT
>DASUUH010000078.1:0-6213 GCA_036374175.1 Jiangellaceae bacterium
GGGCCGCGATTTCACCGATGACCACTTCGGCGCCGCCGACGACCTCGAACGTCTCGGTACCGCACGGCACTTCTTCGACTGGGTGCTCGACGAATTCGACCCACACCTGCGGGGCAGGATGCTCGAAGTCGGCGCTGGCGCCGGGACCATCACCCGAATGCTGGCCGAACGGTATCCGAGTTGCCGGCTGGTCGCTCTCGAGCCGGCGCAGAACATGGTGGAGCCGCTAACCGCGTACGCCGCTCTCAGTGATCGCGTGACGGTGCACCAAGAGACCCTCAGCGACTACATCCGAAGAGGTGAGGGTGGCTTTGATTCGGTGCTGTACCTGAATGTTCTGGAGCACATCGAAGACGACGCTCGCGAGCTGCGCCTCGCGGCCTCGGTGCTTCGTCCAGGCGGTTCCCTGCTGGTGTTCGGGCCGGCGCTGGAAGCGCTCTACAGCGACCTCGACTACAAGGCCGGGCATTACCGGCGGTACGCACTTCCACAGCTGTGCCGGCTCACTGAGGCGGTGGGCCTGGTGGTACACAAGGCCCGCTACTTCGACATCCTGGGCGTCGTGCCGTACTACGTGGTCTACAAGGTGATGCGGCAGACGGACATCAGCGGATCCACGATGTGGGGCTACGATCGGGTCGTTGTGCCAGTCAGCCGCGCGCTTCAGCGTGTGCTGTCCCGACCCCCAGTGGGCAAGAACGTCCTTCTCGTGGCGACTAGGCCATGAGCGTCGATGTCTCGGTGGTCATCCCCACCAGCGGCCGGGTCGATCTGCTGAGCTGCGCGGTCCGGACGGCGTTGGATCAGCGTGTGGACGTCGAGGTCATCGTGGTCGACGACGCGGCCACGGACGACACCGCGGACTGGCTGGCGAACCAGAAGGATGCCCGGTTGCGTGTCGTCCGGCACACCACTCGGCTGGGCGTCAGCGCTGCCAGGAACAGCGGTATCCGCGCGGCGCGGGGCACTTGGGTGGCCTTCCTCGACGACGACGACGCATGGTCGCCGGACAAGCTCGAGAGTCAGTTGTCTGCCGCTCGAGAGGCGGGCTGCCGCTGGGTCTACACGGGCGACGTGCACGTGGACGAGCGGCTCCGCCTTCTGGGTGGTGGTCCTCCGCTGTCACCGCCGGACGCCCTGGCGATGCTGTCCTCGCAGAACACGCTGCCGTCGGGCGCCTCCAACGTGATGGTTCGGGCGGACCTGCTGGCCACGGTCGGCGGGTTCGATACGTCGCTCCGGCGTACCGAGGACTGGGACATGTGGATCAGGCTCGCACGCACCGGGCCGCCGGCCTGGGTATGTCGTCCACAGGTGGCGTACCGGCACCATCGCGGCAACGCCGACACAGATCCCGCGCCGATGGTCAGCGAGCCCGCATTGCTCGCCCGCCGGTACGGCATCACCATCGATCGGCTGGCAATGATGCGCCGCGCCGCGTGGACCTGCCTACAGGATGGCAGGCGGATGAAAGCCGCCGGCTACTACCTGCGCGCGGTCGCTCGCGGGGACATCCGGTCGCTGGGCCGCGCGGCCATCGCGATGACTCATCCGGCAGTCGGTACAAGCGACGTGTACCGGCTCGTCGGATGGACGGATGAGGCGCACGAGTGGGCTCTGCGTGCGGAGTCCTGGCTCGAGCCGTTGCGTCAACTTCACCATCGGGGATCTGCTGTACCAGGGCGGCGAGGTAAAACTCAGTCCTCTGGCCGCGGCCGGTAGATGTCGTAACCCTGTACGCGCTCGCTGAACGTGTACGAACGCTCGACCGCAGCGATCACGCGGGTCCCGAAGTGGTAATCAGCCCACCAGGCTGAGTCGTCGAGTGGCTGCACCAGCACGATGACCTCGAAGTGGTGCTCATCGATCCGTTCGACCAGCGCACGGACCGCCGCAGGGTCGCCCCTGCCGATTCGCAGCAGCATGAACGGGTCGAGGACCACGGGGTCCTGATCCAGGGACACCGGAACATAGGGGTCCTCAGAAAGAACGTGTGTTGTCTCGTCAGCGACGCCGGCCAGCGGCTCCGCATGGTAGCGAGACGGGTCACGCAGTGTGCCGACGGCGTCTCGTACTGCTGGCCCCACGGTGACGGCCATTCCGCTGACGAGTGTCCAGACGATCACAATGCTCAGCGCCGGGCGCCAAAGCCTCACCGAGCGGAGCTCCGGGGGAGCATGCCCGGCCGCAGTACCGACCACGATCCCTGAGAGGACGGCGATGTCGAGCAGCTGGTTGCCGCCGGTGCCGATGTCGGTCAGCACGACGAGCAACACCAGAAACGCTGCGATGAGGGCCCACTGCCAGGGATCTACCGACCGCCGACGAAGCGCAAACCCCACCAGTGCGAGCGCGAACGGTAGGAGCAGCCAGGTGCCGGGCGCCTCATTCACCAGGAGATGCAGCAGCCGGTAGGGGGAGGTCACCAGCGCGGCCGGCCCGTTTACTCCGGCCGCCGAGAGCCCAAGGACGTTCTCCAGTAAGCGCCCGTCGGTCGCGGCGGTGAGAGTGCCGAGCAGGACCGCGGAGAATCCCACGTATGCGGCGACGAAATGACGAAGGCGTTGACGGTCGGACATCCACAACCACGCGACAATCGCCACTGGGGCCCAGACGGCGTGTAACTTGGCGGTGACCGCGAGTGCCGCCAGGGCTGCCGAAGCCCATGTGGCCCGCCGCGATCCCGAGTTGGCGACCACGGCGATCGCCAGCAGCTGCAGCAGCAGCGGAAGGCTGTCCCCGCGCAGGCCCGTGACGGCCAGTAGGCCGGTCTGCGTCGTGAGCACCACGCCGACCAGCCCGGCGGCGATCGGTACCGGGCAGGCGCTGCCACGCAGCACCGCGAACATCACGATGCACACCGCCAGCATCGTGGCGACGGCTAGCAGCTTGCCCGAGACCAGGTACTCACCCGTGAGCCGGCTGACCGCCGTGTGCAGCAGCACCGGCAACGGCATGAACCGGGTTCCGCCGAACGTGTCCTCCCCCACGAGCGGCGGGTAGAGCACACCCTGATCGGCATACCTGGCCAGGGCAATTCGTGCGCCCGACGCGTGGTCCACCGCATACCGGTCGTCGATGTGCACGATCGCCACGAGTGCCACGGCCATCGCTGCCAGTGCGGACGCGGCAAGGCACAGGCCCGCCAGCCATGCCGTGCCCCGACGAATCGGCGCCGGCCGGCTCTCCGCCACCGCCAGGCCCGTCTTCACCGTGGCGAGGCGCCGCGAGCGGCCGTCGTACCCTCTGCCCAACGCTGGCGGGCTGCCTGGTATACCGCTTCGTAGGCGGCCGCGACGTCGTCCCAGTTGTAGCTGCGGGCCAGGCGTCTGGCGGCCGCTGCGACCTTAGACCACTCAGCAGTAGGCAGCTTCGCGACCGCCTCGAGGGTGGGACCGAAGTCGCTCGGAGCAGACACCCATCCGGCCCCCGAGCGGCTCACCGGGACCAGCCGGTCCACCTCTTGGCTGACGAGCGACGGGACACCCTGCGCCAACGCCTCCAGCAGCGACATGGGCAACCCCTCCCACCGGGAGGGGAGCACGAAGAGGTCCGCTGCCGCATAGGCGCTTGCGACGGAGGCCGGCTCAAGCTGGCCAACCAGGTACATGCGTTCCGCAATCCCCAGGTCGGCCACCATCCGCTGCAGCCGTCGGTGGCCACCACGGTGATCCGGCCCGGCGAGGAGAAACCGCCAGGCCGGTGCGTCCGCGGCGGCCGCGACCAACCGGTCCAGACCCTTGTGCCGCACATCAAGTCGGCCGACGAACACGGCCAGCCGCGCGTCGGGCGGCACGCCGACGCTGTGGCGGAACGACATCCCGGCGATGCCCGCAGGGCACGGCGCGACTCCGTTCGGCACCACGACCGTCGCCACGTCGCCTGCGTAGGCGCGTACCTGCTCGGCCTCGACCTCGGTGAGGGCGACCGTGGTGACCGCGCGGCGGACCATGCGCTTTTCGTACAGTGCCGAGTAGATCTGTTTACGGAAGAAACTGCGGCGCAGCGATACCGGGTCGAACCCCCCGTGCGGAGAGACGACGACCGGTCCCGGCCAAGCCCGCGTAATGGCAGCGTTCAACGGGACGAACACACTGTGGACATGCAGCACGTCCACAGCCGTGCCAGCCGGGAGAACAACCGTCGGCAGCAGCCGACCCCGGCGGCGAGACGTCGTGATCGGGCGGCATCGCACCCCGGCGTCTTCAAGGGTGCTGATCATCGCGCTGAGGGTCGGCGCGCGCCAATCGTCGTCGTACCACAGCTCCGCGTCGTGACCTCGCCGAGCGAGTGCGGTCGTTAGCTGGCCGAGGACAGTCAGGATGCCTGAGGCGGAGCGTCCTACCGATGGCGCCACATGGGCGATGCGCATGCGACTACCGTAGCCGCAGTGGATCGTGACCAGTCGTGATCCGGCGAAAGGAGGGTCCGACATCTCTCCGGCAGGCTTGCACGAGAACACCTCGCCCGTCCGAACCGCGATGTGGCGGCGAAGCGCGACGATGCTGCTCGGTCAGCGGTCTGTGGCCGCGGTGAGTGGAAGGCTGGCCGCTCGGCGCGGCCGGGCGCTCGCACTCGTCTATCACCGGGTTCGACCGCAGCCGATCCAGGACTACGAGGTGGTTCCCTGCGTGCCGGTCGAGCAGTTCCGGCGCCACCTCGAGGCGCTGCTCGTCATGGGCGAAATCGTGCCTATCGACGAGTTGATCACATCCAAACAGTCCACCCGCCCTCGATTCGCCCTGACCTTCGATGACGATTACGCGACCCACGCTCGCCACGTGCTCCCCGTACTCCGCGGGTTCAACGTGCCTGCGACATTCTTCCTGTCCGGGAGAGCCCTGCATGGTCTCGGCCCCTACTGGTGGGAGGTACTCGAGGCGCGGATACGACATGACGGACCCGAACGGGTAGCCCGGACGCTAGATGCGCCCCGAGCGGAACCGCAGGCCATTGCTCTGACGTGCGAGGAGGACCCGGCCCGCCAGCATCACCTGGAGGCCGACGGTGTGGACACCGGCGATCAGCTGGCCCCGAGCGAGATCGCGGCGCTCGTCGCAGCCGGGATGACCATCGGCTTCCACACCGTCAGACACCCGGTCCTACCTCGGCTCGCTCCACCGGACCGCCACCGAGCGCTGACCGAAGGTCGGGAGCGGTTAGAAAGTCTCACCGGGCAGCGCATGACGATTTTCGCCTATCCGCACGGCCGCACGGACGCTCTAACCGCTGCCGACACCCGTGCGGCCGGCTACGAATCCGCCTGGACCGGGGCGGGGCGGGCCGTCGGCCGTGGTAGCGATCGCTGGCGCCTGGGGCGGTGGGAAGCCGGCTCGATCGAGCCCGACGTGCTGCGTGCACGCGCTCTCGCGAGACTCCTTCGGCCGGTACCCGCCGATGGTTGACGTCAGCGTCGTCATCCCGACTCGGGACCGCATGCCGCTATTGAGGACGGCGCTGCGTTCCGTGCTGACTCAGGACGGCGTGACCTTGGAGGTGATCGTCGTGGATGACGGCTCGGCAGACGCCGTCGCTCCGCACTGCCACGATCTGAACGGTCGAGTCGCCGTGCACCGCCATGCCGAGCCGAGTGGCGTCAGCGCCGCCAGGAACACCGGCATCGCCGCTGCCAAGGGACACTGGATCGCCTTCCTCGACGACGACGATGCGTGGTCTCCCACGAAGCTCGCAAAGCAGGTGAGGGCTGCCTCGGCGAGCGAGCGGAACTGGGTCTACGCCGGCTACGTCGATGTCGATGCCGGCCTCGGGATCGTGGGCGGAACCCCACCTCCCGGCCCGGACGAGGTGATGGACCTGCTGACGAGCCACAACTCGGTACCCGCGAGCGCATCGAGCGTCGTTGTGCGCGCATCCGCGTTGGCTCGGGCCGGCGGTTTCGACGTCGGACTCCAGGTCCACGAGGATTGGGACATGTGGATCCGGCTGGCCCGGTTCGGTCCACCGGCATCGGTTCCAGAACCACTCGTCGCCCTGCGCTGGCACGACGCGAACCGGTCGTCGCAGATGGACGCCATGCTTCGGGAACTGCCGGTGATCGCCCATCGCCACGACATCGCGGTGGACTACCCACGCCATCTCCGCTGGGCGGCGTGGACGGAATGGCGGTCTGGTCGTCCGGGCGCCGCCGCCCGGAGGTATCTGTCCGCGGCAATGCACGGCGATTTGCCGTCCCTCGGCCGGGCAGCCGTGGTC
>DASUUH010000079.1:0-16883 GCA_036374175.1 Jiangellaceae bacterium
CCGAGATCGACACTCCCTCCGCCATGTGCAACCGGCGGATCTCTGCCCAGTCCTGCACACTGATCACCCTCCACAGGGTCACGACAGGCCGGTCAGATTTCACCCGTCGACCAGTGGACAGTCTTCAGCCGTCGCCGACAACCGTTACGGTGCGTCGGCGCTGGTCGGGGTCAACGTCGTTGGTCCGGTGGGGCGCTGCACGTTGATCCCTCGGGCGTGCCGGTGCTTTGGGGCGGCTATCGAGGCCGCGCCGGAGGCCGCCGGGGTGGGGCGTAGTGTGGCGAGTTCAGGCCATCCAGGCGGCGATTGCTCCAGGAGCATTGGATATCCCTGATGAACTGAACTGGTACACGCGGCTGTGGTCGAGCAAGCTCCCCACCCAGATCGAGCACGAGCTCTTGAGGATGGGCGCGATCGTGGAACACGAGATTGGGACGCTCCGCGGCTACGCCCATAGCTCTGTTCCGAGCGTCCGCGTCTGACCCTGAACGCGCGGGACGCTCTGATCTGAGTATTCGGTGGATGCAGATCCATTGTCACTCAGGATTCCAGCGCGACGGGATGGCGCTCGACCAGATTCGCGAGGCGGCCATCGAGCGAGTGTCGAGTACGACGAGGAGCAGCCACGGCGCGGCGATGATGACTGACCTGCTGCTGGCGAAATTGAACGCACCGTCCCATACCACTGACGGGTCGGCGCCTGATGAATCGGCGTGCTTCGGTGGGTCGTCCACAGGCCCGATGAACTCGGGGTCGACGTGGTAGGTCAGCCCCGCCTGTTGCGTCGTTAGCGACGTGCGTCTTAGTACTGGGCTGGTGATATGTAGCCGGGGCTCGACGCGAGGATGTGTCCCCCGTACACCGCGACGGGGTCGCGCCACCACCCATCGCGGTGGGCGAAGCCCGGTCAGGCGGGTTGCCGGACCGAGTCGAAGAAGGAGATCAGCTCTTCGGCGATGGGCTTGGGTGCGACCAGCGGGGCAAAGTGCCCCACGCCCGGTATTTCGCGGACGTGGGAGTCGGCGACGTGCTGGGCAATGTGCCGGGCCGAATCGGTGAACCAGGTCTTCAGCCGAGTTTGCTGGGCCAGCAGGACCAGAACCGGGGCATCGATCTGTCCGAGCACCTCAGGGTCGGTGGGTTCGGGGCCCTCGTAGGCCATGCCCTGCTGGAGCTCCCGCATCAGCAGCGGCCAGAAGTCTCCTTGCCGTTCGAGGTAGTCCGCATCCAAGGCATCGAACTCGGTGTCGGTGCAGACGTAGCGGTGGAAGATGCGGGCCGCGTCCGTGAGCCGGCCGTCGGCAGCCGCCGCACCCACCTGCTTCACCATGGCGCCCTGACGGACGAGTTCGTCCTCACGCATCAAGGGCCACACCGAGGGTTCGAAGGCAGTCACGGCGGTCACGGAGCCACAGTGGGCTGCCGCACCGAGCGCGAGCGAGCCGCCGTCCGACCAGCCCATGAGGTAGACCGGGTCGCCGATGCTGTCGACGAACGCGTTGAAGTCCTCTTGGAACCGCGGGGGCGAGTGGTCCGGGTTGTCGCCGGACAGTCCTCGACCGCGGAGGTTGGGCCGATAGCAGGTGAACCGGTCGGTGAGGTGGGGCACCAACGCCTCCCAGGCGATGTCGGGGTCGACAACCGGGGGGTGGACCAGCACCAGCGGCGGCCCTTGTCCGCGCACTTTTCCGGTGATCTCGGTGCCGTCTGCGGAGACGGCTCGGTGGATCCGCTCGTCAGTCATGGTGGCCTCCTGTCAGATTGCTCCGATGCAACGGTGGGGGACCACCTGGGCCAGAACATCAGCCGGTCGGCTACGTCTCACGACCCCGTCGGCTACCGCTGCCGGGCGTTGCGGCGTGTCGCAGGTCAAGGCGCGCGGCCTGAGCCACCAGTTCGGAGCGGCCGCCGAGGCCGACCTTCTCGTAAACGTGGGAGAGGTGCTTCTTGACCGTGTGGACGCTGACGAACAGGCGTTCGCCGATCTCCGCGTTGGTGCGGCCCTCCGCGACCAGCCGCACTATCTCACGCTCGGTGGGGGTCAGCGCCGCCCAGCCGACCTGCGGGCGTCCCCGCTCACCCCACCCGCGGCGCGCGTAGGCGACCGCCTCGTCCAGAGATAGCTGCGCCCCGTCTGCCCAGCACGCGTCGGCATTGTCCGGGTCGAGCCGCGCCCGGGTGGCTGCGGTGTGCCGCTCTGCCCGCTCGGCCTGTAGCGGGAACCGGCCGATGCCGGTGTCATCGTGGAACCGCTCGGCGGCGGCCAGCAGCCGCAGCGCCTGGTCGGGTTGGTCGCGTGCAGCGGTCAGCCCGGCGACCGCCTCCAGTGCTTCGGCCGCACCAACCCGGTCCCCGGATTGGGCCAGCACCTCGAGGCCCTTGTGCGAAAGCTCCCAAGCGTCCTCGGGGTCGCCAGTGAGATAGGTGAGCCCGATTAGCGCCCGGCCGAGCGTGAACGGGTAGCGCGGCTCGACCGACAGCTGCTGGCAATACTCAAGGTGCTCCCTGGCGTCTTCGCGGCGCTGCTCGGCGAGGGCGACCAATCCGAGCAGCCACAATGCCCAGGCCTCGTACAACCGGAGACCCCGATCGCGGGCAGTGCGACGCAACGCTTCGGCGGCCCGGCCTGCCTCGCCTGTCTCGCCCGCGCGGTACGCCACGAGTGCCGTCCAGCGCCCAATAGCCAACTCAAACACATTCGGCGACAGGGCCCGGGCGTGTAGCAGCGCCTCCGCGTCGGCAATCTGCTCCTGCGCAGCGTCGATGTCGCCCACGAGCAGGTCGGCGGCGGCATGCACCGCCAGCGCGAAGGCTTCCCATCCGGGACGATCGATTCGCCGGGCCCAGGCGACGCCTTCCTGGGTGTGTACCCGGGCGCGGTCAAGCTCGCCTGAGAACAGCAGATACATTCCCAGCTGGGTGTGTGCGGTCGGGCGGGTGAAGCTGACCCCGGCGTTCTCGCAGACGGTCACCGTCTGCTCGAGCAGCGCCACACCCTTGTCGAGCGAGCGTCCATCGCACGCGGTGACACCAGCGAAGGCCAGGACGATGGCGCGGGTGTCGTCGTCCTCGAGCCGGTCGGCCAGCGCGACCGCCGCGTCAGCGTCGGCAGCGATCGCCTCGCTGCTCGCCAGGCCTGACATAAGGCCTGGGTAGGCGCGCAGAGCAAGACCCAAGGCAAGGATGTCTTCGGCTTCGAGGGTGCGCGCTACCGAGACCGCGCGGTCGGCCAGGCTGTGCGCCTTCGCGGCATGACCACTGCCGGCCATCACCAGGCTTGCGGTGACAAATCCCCGGGCCCGGTCGGTGTCGGTGGCTTCCGGAGCGTCCACCGCTGCCCGCAACCAACGCTCCATCTCCGCGTAGCGGCTCCGGTCGAACCAGAACCGCCGGGTCGGTTCGGCGATGTCCAGCACCCCCACCGGACGACCCGAATCGACAGCCCATGCCATCGCGGCCCGCAGGTCGGCCAGGTCGGCCGCCAACCGTGCGTTCCACGCTGGGGCATCGGCGCTACCCAGCCTGGTCCTCGCACGGTTGGCCAGCCCGATGAAGAAGTCCAGGTGGCGGTCGCGCACCCGAGCCGGGTCGTCGAGTTCAGCCAGACGTTCTCGTGCGAATAACCGGATCGTCTCCAACAGCCGGTAGCGCGCCCGGCCGCCGTGTTCGCTGATCTGAAGCAGCGAACGGTTGGCTAGAGCCGTGACTATGTCGAGCACCTCCGACTCCTCGATGTTCGGCCCGGCGACGACCGCCTGTGCAGCTTCGAGATCGAAGGTGCCCGCGAATACCGACAGCCGGGCCAGCGCCAACCGCTCAGCGTCGGCAAGCAGACCAAAGCTCCACTCCACCGACGCCTCCAGCGTGCGCTGCCGCGTCGGAGCGCCACGAACCCCGCCGGTGAGCAGCCGGAATCGATCTGACAGTCCCGCGGAAATCTGACCGACCGACAGCACCCGCGTCCGCGCGGCCGCGAGCTCGACCGCCAGCGGAATCCCGTCCAGGTGCCGGCAGATCTGTGCTACCGCCCACGCGTTGTCGTCAATGACAGCGAAGCCGGGCCGGACCTGCCGCGCCCGAATCTCGAACAGGCGTACCGCGTCCGCCTGCACGATCGCAGCGGCCGACGTCGCCTGTGGGTCAGGCGCCGACAGCGAGGGGACCTCCCACGTTGCCTCCCCGTCAATCGCCAAGGGCTCGCGGCTGGTCGCCAGCACGGTCATGTGCCGGCATGACCGCAGCAGCGCGGCCACCAGCGTCGAGCAGGCTTTGACCAGATGCTCGCAGTTGTCCAGGACCACCAGGCCGTGCCAGACGCCCAGCTGGTCGATCAACGTGTCGGCCAGGGCCCGCCCCGGCTCCTCGCGGACGCCGACCGCATCCGCGACCGCCTGGACGACCGAACTGGGATCGCCCACCCCGGACAGGTCCACCCAACACGCCCCGTGCCCGAAGGAAGGTGTCACGTCGCGCGCGACCTCAAGCGCCAGTCGCGTCTTCCCGCAGCCACCGGAGCCGGTGAGGGTAACCAGACGCGTCTCCGCGAGGAGTTCAGCAACCTCGGCGCGCTCCTGCTCCCGGCCCACCAGGGCCGAGGCCGCCACGGGCAAAGCAGCTGGTCCGCGCACCCCGTGGACGACGTCCAGCCCGGCGGCGGTGAGCCCGGCGACCGTGCCGTCCACAGCCGCTACACCTTCCGCCCCATGCATCGCGTCTGCCATCGTGTTCCCCCCGACAGCCTATGAAGGTTTCGCTTCTCAGGACATGGCCTTAGCCGGCCGACCGTTCGTGCTGACCATGGCCGTGGATGTTGTCATCGTCCCCATCGACTGTGGGGCGTATATTGAACGCCCTGACATGGCCCAGGTCCAGGGTCTCCGGTCCCCGGTTTCTTGGAACGGAGAGGCAAGGGATACCGGGATACCACTGCTGTCTGCGGCGCGATGCGGGTGAGCACGCGGCGCACCTGCAGGTTGGGTGTCCCGGGCAGGCCATTCGTATGGTCATCGCGACATCGCCAGACCACGCCGCTCTAGACAAGGCTTATGAGGCGTCCGTGATGATGAACCCTGCGGTCGAGGAATAGCCGATGGTGCGGACACTGCCGCCGGTCTTGCTGGCGTAGTCGGGGTCGAACACGACCTGCGCCTCGTCGGTGTACGCCTCGTCGGCCCAGGCAGGATCGATGTCAGTGTCACCGGACGGCGGGCCGAGCGGCTGGCGGTGTACTCGCTCCGCGCACACTTGCGGACGTCAGTACGGCGGCCAAGCAGGGCACAAATGAGACTGAAACTGAGACCGGCGAGAGGTCCGTGTTGTGCCTGATGCGATGGTGGGGCGGTGCTTTCGCTGGTCAGAAGCGCGGAGGATGCGGGATTCGAACCCGCGAGGGGTTGCCCCCAACACGCTTTCCAAGCGTGCGCCCTAGGCCACTAGGCGAATCCTCCGCGACGAGGGTAACCGAGATCGCCTACGGCATCGAAATCGAGACCAGCCCTGTGGGCCGAGGGCATCCAGATCGAATGCCGCAACGATCGCTTGGGCTAGTTCGCGGTCCTGTTCGGGAGTGACGTAACCGACCAGGCGTCCAACATGGCCGACGGGCACAGTCACAATGTTGTCCAGAGAGAGATCACTGATTCGTGATCGAGACCGTTGGCCTCATCCACGCGAACCCCGGTAGATAGCCGTCGCATCGTGGACTTGATAGGTGCGACCGTGACGCGTGTCCGGAGCCGACGCACGGCCTCGCGGGTCAGGATTGCTGCCAGCCGCGCCGTGTCGAGCGTCGCTCACGTGCCAACGCCCGCGCCACGATCGCGGCGCGCGTATCGAAATCGGAATTCATTGGCGAACGATGCCGGTAATTGGCGTCACGCCCGCGCGTTGACGCCCGGATCTGGTGATCCGGCGCCTACCCCGTACACTGGTTCAAGCCCCCCGTGCGGCGGCATCCCACTGAACTCCCCCAGGGCCGGAAGGCAGCAAGGGCAGGTGGGCTCTACCGGGTGCGCGGGGGGTCTTTTGTTGTCTGCCCGACGGGCTATGGTTCGGGGGTGTCGTCGCTCGCGCTGTACCGCACATACCGGCCAGGTCGGTTCGCCGACGTGGTGGGGCAGGACCATGTCACTGGTCCGCTGATGCGGGCATTGGCGAACGACCGGGTTCACCACGCGTACCTGTTCTCCGGCCCTCGCGGCTGCGGCAAGACGTCCTCGGCTCGTATCCTCGCCCGGTCGCTGAACTGTGAGAAGGGCCCGACGCCGGAGCCGTGCGGCGAGTGCAGGTCGTGCACCGACCTCGCGCCCAACGGTCCCGGCAGCATCGACGTCGTGGAGCTGGACGCCGCCACACACGGGCTGGTCGACGATGCCCGAGAGTTGCGCGAGAAGGCACACTTCGCCCCGGTGTCGTCCCGCTACAAGATCTACATCATCGACGAGGCGCATCAGTTGGGCCCCGGTGCGGCCAACGCGCTGCTCAAGCTCATCGAAGAGCCGCCCCCGCATCTGAAGTTCATCTTCGCCACGACCGCGCCTGACAAGATCATCGGCACGATCCGGTCGCGGACGTACCACTACCCGTTTCGGCTGATCACGGCGCGCATTCTCCAGGAGAACCTGGCGAACATCTGTGAACAAGAGGGTGTCGCGATCGAGCCGGCCGCGCTTGCCCTCGTGGCCCGGGCGAGCGGGGGATCGGCCCGCGATGCCCAGTCGATACTGGGCCAGTTGATCGCCGGTTCGGGTCCTGAGGGTGTCACGTACGAACTCGCCGCCGCCCTGCTGGGCTTCACCGACGCTTCCTTGCTCGACGACGTCGTCGACGCGATCGCAGCCGGCGACGCGGCTGCGGTGTTCGACGCACTCGACCGGGTCATGGACTCCGGGCACGACCCCCGCCGCTTCCTCACCGACCTGCTGGAGCGGTTCCGGGACCTGATCGTCGTCCGGTCCGTTCCCGATGCCGTCAGCAGTGGGCTGATCGAGGCGCCAGAGGACGAGGCTGCCCGGATGGCGGCGCAGTCGCACCAGTTCGGGCAGTCCGATCTCGTGCGGTTGGCCGACGTCGTCGACGAGGGCATTACCGCGATGAAGGGCGCCACGCCGACCCGGCTGCAGCTTGAGCTCGTGTGTGCACGGCTATTGCTGCCAGGCGCTGACGACAGCGAACGCGGCATCCAGGCACGGATCGACCGGCTCGAGCGCCGGCTCACTCTTGCGCCCGACGCGTACGGCGCGGGGGTACCGACCTCCCAGGCCGAGTCGGCGCCGGCCGCAGGACCGGCTCCGGAAGCCGAGCGACCCGACACGGCAGCGACCGACGAGGCGGCGCCCGGGCAGCAGCGCGACCAATCTGGCAAGCCAGCTGCTTCCCAGCCGGCAACCCCACCACCGCCTTCGGACGTCGAACCGGAGCCGACGCCGGTCCCCAAGCCGACAGCCCAGGTGCAGCCACCGTCCGCAGCCGGCCCCAACCACGACGCCGAGCGACCCGACCAGCAACGGCCTGGCGCGCCGGGCGGAGTCAACGTCACTGACGTCCGGCGGCTGTGGCCGGAGGTCCTCGTCCGGCTCAGGGAGATTAAGCGCACTCCGTGGAGCCTCATCTCCCAGGAGTCGACCGTCGTCGACGTCTCGAATGGAGTGCTCACGCTGGCATTCCGGCAGGCGACCCTTCGCGACACCTTCACCCGGCGTGAAGACTTCCAGCAGCACCTGCGTCAGGCGATGGTGGACGTCCTGGGTGCCGACCTGCGCGTCGAGGCAATCGTCGACCCGTCGGGCGGCGGCACGGTGCCGGGCAACGAACCGGCCGGACGAGCGCCGGCGTCGCTGGGCGGCGAAGGCTCGCCCTCGAACGCCAACACCCCGGCGTCCACGCCCGACGCCGGCCCACGCCGAACCCCGGCTGCCAGGCCGGCCGCATCCAGAAAGCGCCCGTCGCCGACGGCCTCGGCGCCGCCGCCGGCCGAGAACTCACCCGATGAAGCCGACGACGGTGCCCACCCCGACGACAGTGACCTCGATGGTTCGGGCGCTCCCGCGCAGCAGTTGTTGGAGCAGGCACTAGGGGCGCGCGTCATCGAGGAGATCGAGCACCAGTGACCAAACGGCGGGCGACTGCCGCATAGCCAACCCCGCCCGACTAGGCTCAGACTCACACACCCCGACATCGTCCTGGAGGCCCTCAGTGTTTCCGTCCGGCTCGGAAGGGTTCGACGTCAACCAGCTCATGCAGCAGGCGCAACGCATGCAGGAGCAGTTCCTGTCGGCGCAGCAGAGCCTGTCCGACCTCGAAGTGACGGGCACGGCTGGGGGTGGCCTCGTCAGCGCTACCGTTGACGGCACGGGCGAGCTGGTGTCACTGGAGATCGATCCGTCTGTTGTCGACCCCGAGGACGTCGAGACGTTGGCGGACCTGATCGTGGCTGCGGTCCGCGACGGGCACGCGCAGGTGCAGCGGATCGCGGCCGAGCAGATGGGTTCGCTTGGCAGCGCGTTCGGCGCACTCGGTGGCGGTGATGCGTTGAGCGGCCTGCTTGGCGGGGGTGGCTCGTCCGACGAGTCACCGCCGGACCGGGAGTAACTGCGTGTACGAAGGTGTGGTCCAGGACCTCATCGATGAGCTCGGACGGTTGCCCGGGGTGGGACCGAAGAGCGCGCAGCGCATCGCCTTTCATCTGCTCGCCGCCGATCCGGCGGACGTCCGCCGGCTCGCCGATGCCCTGATCGAGGTCAAAGCGAAGGTCCGGTTCTGCGCGACGTGCGGCAATGTGGCGCAGGAGGAGCAGTGTCGCATCTGTGCCGACCCACGCCGCGACCCGCACGTGTTGTGCGTCGTCGAGGAACCCAAGGACGTGGTGGCGATCGAACGCACCCGCGAGTTCCGTGGCCGGTACCACGTTCTCGGCGGTGCGATCAGCCCGATCGAAGGGATCGGCCCGGACGACCTGCGTACCCGCGAACTGATCGAAAGGCTCGCCGACGGCACGATTACGGAGATCATCCTGGCGACCGACCCGAACCTCGAGGGTGAGGCGACGGCGACGTACCTCGCCAGATTGATCAAGCCGATGGGGTTGCGCGTGACACGATTGGCCAGTGGACTGCCTGTAGGCGGTGACCTCGAGTACGCCGACGAGGTCACCTTGGGCCGTGCATTCGAGGGAAGGAGGTTGCTCGATGTCTGAGCCCACCTTCACGTCGGACGACGAGTACGCCGAGTTTACAGCGGAGATCGCCGACCAGGTCGAGAGCTTCTTGGTGGCCGTTCGCGAGATCGCCCGCGGCACGGATCCCGGTACGTCGTTGTCCATGCTGCTCCTCCAGGTCAGCCAGCTCGCGCTGGCTGGCGGGCGGCTCGGCGCCATCTCCGACGTCGTACCGCAGGAGAGGTTCGAGCCCGACGCCGGCCCCGACCCCGACGTGGAGGAGCTGCGTGAGCGGCTGGCCGCCCTGCTCGAGCCGGTCGACGACTACGTCGAGATCATCGATCCGGTTGATCCGGCCCGGGGTGCCGATACCTTCTTAATCTCCGATGATCTGGCGAGCATCGCCTCTGACCTGCTGCACGGTCTCACTCATTACCGCGATGGCCGGACCAGTGAGGCGCTGTGGTGGTGGCAGTTCTCCTACCTGTCCTCGTGGGGGGCTACGTGCAGTGCGGTCCTGCGGGCGCTGCACTCACTGATCGCCCACACCAGGCTCGACACGGAGCGAGATCCGGCCACTGACGCGGAGGACGAACTGCTGGCCGAAGTCGCTGCCGAGGCGATGGAGCGCTGACGCGGTCAGGCCGGCAACGTCCCCTCAATGAGCTGGATGGTCTTCTTACCGTCGCGTTGGGTGTACGACCGTACTTGAGCGTGGCCGAGCTGCTCGAGGTACCTGACGGTGTCCGCCGTCTCTTCAGGTGTGATGCCGTGCCCCGGTTTGTCGAGTAGCCGCTCGGCGATGACGAGCCGTCCACCCGGGGCCAGCTTGGTGGATTGTGCGACGAGGCCGGGGTCGCGCTCCGGCCAGTGGTGCATCGATGCGATAGACCAGATGACGCTGAACGTGTCGTCGTCAAAAGGGATGTCCGTTGCGCTGCCGAGCCGGATGTCGGCCCCGGGTACTCGCTTGCGGGCCATGTCGACGAACGTGGACGACGGCTCAACGGCCGCGACCCGATCCGGTCCGATGCGGTTAGCGGCCTGCTCGATGGCGGCGCCGGGGCCGCAGCCGATCTCGAGGACACGGTCATCGGGTGTGAGACCGAGCAGGTCCACCACGATGCGGTTCGACTCGGGATTGCGGTGGAACAGCTGATAGATGCGTGCCGAAATGGCGCCGAAGCTCCGCATGGATCTCACGCTACCGGTACGGCGTGGCCGCACCGACCTTCGCCGCGGCGGGCCAGTCTGCGACCGGTGGTCATCCCACCCGCACCGACTTCGGCAGCTTGGTATACGGCGTGCGGAGCCGACGGGTGGTGATGACCAACGCGCCGAGCCCGAGCACGATGTTGGTGGCCAGCCCGTACGGCCAGACGGCGGCCTGGCCCAACTCAACGATCCCGTTGGGATTCACGACGGTGGAACCGGGTGTGCGGGCCGATCGGGCGACTTCCCCGATCGCCCCGAGCGGGTCGAGGCGCACCCCGGCGTCGGGGCGGTCGAGTGCCCGAGGAGCCGCGTCGGCGACGACGACGAACGGATTGGGAGCGAGGAGCCACCAGACCCGGTCCGGATGGGCCTCGATGTGCTCGAATGTTCCCGCGGCAGTCGTGCGAGTCTCAGTTGTCTGAGTCGCCGCCACGGCGAGCACGAAGACGATCACTGTCCCGATGGACAATGCGAACACGGCGAGGTACGACAGCACACCAGAGGTCGTGGTGCGTGCCAGCACGGCGGACAGGCAGAGGCAGATCGAGCAGATCACGCCGAGCAGCACGGCCGTGATTCCGAGGCTGACGGCAACTCGGAGTGCGGAAGCACCCTCGGCCACACACCACAGGGCAAGCGGTACGGCTGTGATCAAGAAGACGATCGCCGTACCCCACGCCGCGGCCAGCTTGCCGATCGCGATCTCGGCAGGGGTGAGCAGCGTCGTCTGCAACGTGGCGAGCAGGCCGCGGAGCCGGTCGCCGTTGACCGATTGAGCCGTGAGCGCGGGCACGACCAGCAATGCCAATGCCAGCATGGTGAGCATCAGGCCGCCGAACATGTCGGTCCCGGGGCTGGTCTGGCCGCCGCGGACGAGGGCAGAGCGGATGCCTGCGGTCAGTGCGAACAGGCTGAGGAACCATGCACCGAGCAACCAACGCCACCGGCCCGCGCGAATCCGAAGGCGAAACTCGTGCGCCGCTACCGTCAGAGCGCCGCGAAGGGAAGGGCCGAACCGGGGTGGTGCTTGACGGTTCACCGGCGGTCCTCCGTGATCGCCAGGTAAGCGGCCTCGAGATCACTACCGGCCGGTGCGAACGAGACGACCGGCACTTCGTCACGGACCATGGCGGCCAGCAGGTTCGCGGCCTCCTCGTCTCCGGAGAGCAACACCTCGATGCCGTGCGCGTCCGGCGGCCCGTGGTCGGTGCCGTGGTGATCCAGAAACACCATCAGTCGGTCAGAGTCGAGGGCGCGGACCCGCCACGGTCGCCGCTCGGCCCGCGGCAACTCCGCCAGGGCCTGTTCGGCAATGCTGCGGCCGCGGTCGACGAACACGACCCGGTCGGCAATCGTCTCAAGCTCGGCAAGGACGTGGCTGGAGACCAGCACGGCACAGTCCTGGGCCGCCAGGCCGCGGAGCAACCCGCGGAGTTCGATCCGGCTCCGGGGGTCGAGCCCGGCCGCCGGTTCGTCGAGAAGCAGTACGGTGGGCTCGTGTACCAGGGCCCTGGCCAAGCCCAACCGCTGTTGCTGGCCTCGCGACAACGCGTGAACGGGACGCTCGGCGAACTCATCGAGGTGAACCAACGCCAGCAGTTCCCAGGCCCGCCGGGCCCGAATCCTTCGCGGTAAGCGGTACGCCGCTGCGGCGAACTCGAGCACCTCGCGCGCGGTCAGGGTGTCGTACGTCCCGAAGGCATCCGGCATCCAGCCGGTGCGCGCGCGTACTTCGACCGAATCGGTCACCGGGTCGTATCCGGCGACCCGGATTCGGCCTTCGTCGGGCTGGAGCAAAGTGGCCAGGACGAGCAGCAGCGTGGTCTTGCCGGCGCCATTCGGCCCGACGAGAGCGGTGACCTGCCCGCGTGGTATCGACAAGTTGATGCCCGCGACGGCCACCACATTGCCGAACGTGCGTCGAACCCCGGTCGCCTCGATCCCGGCTGCCAATGCCAACCCCTGCAATCACCGATCCGCCCGGCCGGAAGGCCGGGCGTGACGTTGTTTGGAGCAGCGTAGTGGTGAAGCCGCAGGTTCCGGTATCTGGACTGTCCGCTGTGTGGCGGGTTTCTCGCCTAGACTCGCCACGACGCCCGATATCACACTGAGGGGAGCACTGTGGGGCTAGTCGTCCAGAAGTACGGCGGATCCTCCGTGTCTGACGCTGCCGCTATCAAGCGGGTCGCCCAACGTATCGTGGCGACCAAGAAGGCGGGGCACAGCTTGGTCGTCGCCGTTTCGGCAATGGGCGACACCACCGACGAGCTTCTCGACTTGGCCGGGCAGGTCTCCCCGCTGCCGTTACCTCGCGAACTCGACATGCTGCTCACCGCCGGCGAGCGTATCTCGATGGCATTGCTAGCGATGGCGATTGCCGACCTGGGCCACGAGGCGCGCAGCTTCACCGGCAGTCAGGCGGGTGTGATCACGACGTCGACTCACGGCAGCGCCCGCATCATCGATGTGACCCCCGGCCGCATCCAGCAGGCCCTCGACGAGGAAGCGATACCCATCGTCGCCGGATTCCAGGGCGTCAGTCAGGACAGCAAGGACATCACCACCCTTGGGCGTGGTGGCACCGACACCACAGCGGTTGCGCTGGCCTCCGCACTCGGCGCCGACGTATGTGAGATCTATACCGACGTCGACGGAGTGTTCACCGCCGATCCGCGGATCGTCCCGACGGCGCGGCGCGTCCCGCACATCACGTACGAAGAGATGCTCGAGATGGCCGCGTGCGGGGCAAAGAGTCTGCACCTGCGGTGCGTGGAGTATGCTCGCCGATTCGACATGCCGATCCACGTCCGGTCGAGCTTCTCGACACTGGACGGAACGTGGGTCTCCGACCAACCGCCCAGCCACATCGCGCAAGGAGGGGCCGAGGCCGAGATGGAACAGCCGATCATCTCTGGCGTGGCTCACGACAGGAGCGAAGCAAAGATCACTGTCGTGGGCGTGCCTGACAAAGTTGGAGAAGCGGCGGCGATCTTTCAGGCCGTGGCCGACGCCGAAACGAACATCGACATGATCGTCCAGAACGTCTCCGCGGCTGCGACCAACCGTACTGACATCTCGTTCACACTGCCCAAGACCGACGGGCGCCGGGCCATGGAGGCGCTGCACGAAGTGCAGGGGAAAGTGGGTTTCGAGTCGTTGCGGTACGACGACAGCATCGGCAAGGTGTCGCTGATCGGCGCCGGCATGCGCAGCCACCCTGGCGTCAGTGCACGGTTCTTCTCCGCGTTGGCCGAAGCAGGCGTGAACATCGAAATGATCTCGACCTCGGAGATTCGCATCTCAGTGATCGTCCGGGCCGAGGACGTCGACGCCGCCGTGTCCGCGGTCCACCGGGCGTTCGACCTCGAGGCTGCTGAGATTGAAGCCGTCGTCTACGGGGGTACGGGTCGATGATCAAACCAACGCTGGCCTTGATCGGTGCTACCGGCGCAGTCGGCACCGTGATGCGCGACATCCTGTCCACCCGTGAGGACGTGTGGGGCGAGATCAGACTGGTCGCTTCGCCCAGGTCGGCGGGCCGGCGGCTGACGGTTCGCGGCGCCGAAGTCGAGGTGCAGGCGCTTTCTGCCGAGGTGTTCGATGGCGTTGACGTCGCCATGTTCGATGTGCCCGACGAGGTGTCCGCGCACTGGGCGCCGATCGCTGCCGCGCGCGGGACGGTTGTGGTCGACAACTCCGGCGCATTCCGGATGGACCCGGACGTCCCCCTGGTCGTACCGGAGGTTAACGCCCGCGCGGCTCGGAACCGGCCGAAGGGCATCATCGCGAATCCCAACTGCACCACGCTGTCGATGATCGTGGCAATGGGTGCGCTGCACGCCGAGCTCGGCCTGACCGAGCTGGTGGTGGCGTCGTACCAAGCGGCGTCCGGCGCTGGCCAGGCCGGCATCGAGACGCTGCACGACCAGCTGGGCAAGGTGGCGGGCAACCGCGAGCTCGGCACTCAGCCCGGTGACGTGCGCCGGGTGGTGGGCGACGATCTCGGGCCGTTCCCGGCCCCGCTGGCGTTGAACGTGGTGCCGTGGGCCGGTTCGTTGAAAGACGACGGGTGGAGTTCCGAAGAGCTCAAGATCCGCAACGAGTCACGCAAGATCCTCGACCTGTCTGGTCTGCGGGTGTCGGCGACTTGTGTGCGGGTGCCGGTGGTCACGACCCACTCGGTCGCGGTGCATGCCGTGTTCGAGAACGAAGTGACCACCGATCAGGCGTGGGGAATCCTGCGTGACGCGCCCGGTGTGGTGCTGTACGACGACCCCGGGCGTGGCGAGTTCCCGACGCCGGCCGATGTAGTCGGTACCGACCCGACCTGGGTGGGTCGGGTGCGGCAGTCACTGGACGACCCGAAGGCGCTCGACCTTTTCGTGTGCGGCGACAACCTGCGCAAGGGCGCGGCGCTGAACACCGCCCAGATCGCCGAACTCGTCGCACGCCAACTCACCTCTTAACGCGCTCTCGTGTTTCGATCAATGCGAGTTGTCCGGGTTTCCGGCCGGCCCGCCGCTGGCCACGGACTTGTCCGGCCGGACAACGGGGAGAGGTTCAACCGGCGAGCCGTGCCTTGACCGCCGCCGCCACCTTACTGCCGTCCGCCCGTCCCGCGACCTGCGGCTGGACAAGCTTCATCACTTTGCCCATGTCGCGCGGCGATTCGGCGCCGGTCTCGGCGATCGCTGCGTCGACCAGCCGAGCCAGCTCGTCGTCTGACAGCGGTTCGGGCAGGTAGTCAGCGAGCACGGCGGCTTCCGCGTCCTCACGTTGGGCGCGGTCTTCACGGCCACCGTCGCGGAAAGCTTGCGCCGCCTCACGCCGCTTCTTCGCCTCCTTGGTCAGCACCGCGGTCACCTCATCATCGGTGAGCTTCCGCGCCTGCTTGCCGGCCACCTCGGCGTTCGTGATAGCGGTCAAGGCCATCCGGATCGTGGCCGTCCGCAACTCGTCCTTCGAGCGCATCGCCGCCGTCAGGTCGGTCTGGAGTCGCTCTTTGATTGTCGACATCGGATCCTTCCTTGTCGCGCATAGTGTGGCAGCCTTGGCCCGTGCCTCTCTCGCCACTATCGCGGATTGCGCTCGGAACCGGCCTGCTGGCGGCCGGTGGGCTGGCCTACGCGGCCGGGTACGAGGTTCGCTCGTACCGCCTCCGCAAGTTCGATGTACCCGTCCTGCCGGCCGGTAGCCGACCGCTGAAGATCCTGCACATCTCGGACCTGCACCAGACACCTGGCCAGCTCAGTAAGCGGGAGTGGGTTCGCGCCTTGGACTCATTAGAGCCGGATCTGGTCGTGAACACTGGTGACAACCTGGCGCACGCCGACGCAGTTCCGTACGCACTCGACGCGCTAGGTCCGTTGCTGCGGCGACCCGGCGTCTTCGTGTTCGGGGGCAACGACTACTACGGCCCGGTGCTGAAGAACCCGGCGCGGTATCTCCTGCCGCCGCGCGACGATCGGCGATTGCATGCACCCGACCTGCCGTGGAAAGAACTGCGGGACGGTCTGCTCGAAACGGGTTGGCTCGACCTGAACAATGCACGGCAGGAACTGATCGTCGACGGTCGGCGGATCGCCTTCGTCGGGGTGGACGACGCTCACACCGAACGGGACGACTACCCGTCGGTCAGCGGTGCGGCTGACCGGGACGCCGACATCGCTATAGGTGTCATGCATGCGCCCTACCTCCGCGTGCTGGACGCCATGCACGCCGACGGATTCCCGCTGCTGATCGCCGGCCACACCCACGGCGGCCAGTTGTGCGTACCCGGCTGGGGTGCCCTAGTGACCAATTGCGACCTTGAACCGCAGCGTGCCAAGGGGCTCTCGAGACATCCCGCAGGTGACGCCAGCGGCGCGTGGCTGCACGTATCGGCAGGACTCGGAACCTCGCCCTACGCGCCAGTCAGGTTCGCCTGCCCGCCGGAGGCAACCCTACTCACGCTCACCGCCGCACAGCCCTAGCTGATTTTGGATTTCTATCTCGCGGATGGGCTCGGCTATGCTGGCTCGGCAACATCGGGGTGTGGCGCAGCTTGGTAGCGCGCTTCGTTCGGGACGAAGAGGTCGTGGGTTCAAATCCCGCCACCCCGACGCGTTGATGCAGGTCAGAGGCCGGTTGCCCGGAGCGGGTACCCGGCCTCTTGATCGTTTGTCAGCAATCTTCATCATTCCTGGCACGGATGTCCCGGACGCGTCAAGACAAACGGGTACGGAAGCGCCCGGCACACCATGGGGAAGCACCGGAGATCGGCCCGCGCCGTGCTTGTGGCGGCACCGGCTGGCTGCGTCTGAACAGTCAGTCGGCAGGTCACGCCGGGGTCATACGATGTCGACCGGACGATCGAGTTGGTCGGCGGCCACGCGGCGGAGCCCGAAGTCTGACCTCCCAGCTCGACGACCCAAGACGATCGACACCACGCCGGTGAGCTTGTCGTTGGGCGGGCGCCCGTTGTGCAACTAGCGCAACTCGGTGTTGAGAAAGTTGCGATTCAAGCGTAGGCTTG
>DASUUH010000080.1:0-39594 GCA_036374175.1 Jiangellaceae bacterium
AGCGGGCCGAACACGACCACCAGCGCGCCGGCAGCCACCAGAACCCAAGCGATGTCGCCGGCCGACGCGGTGCCATGCATGAGGTCGCGGACCACCGTGACAAGCTGACTAACCGGGTTGGCCTCGACGAACGCCTTGAGCCATCCAGGCATGGTGGCGGGGTCCACGAACACGTTGCTGGCGAAGGTCAGCGGGAACTGGACCAGGAAGCTGACCATGGTCACGGAGTTCGGCGAGCGCAGGATGAGCCCGAGCGTCGCCCACATCCACGACAAGCCGAACGCGAAGACGAGGACGAGCCCGATACCGAGCAGTACGCCGGCGAACCCACCCTCCGGGCGGAAACCCATCGCCAGCCCCAGGCCAAGCACCAGCATTGCGGCGAGCAGGTTACGCACGACATCGCTGAGCAGACCACCAACGACGAGCGCCGGCCGCCAGCCGGGCATCGCCCGAAACCGGTCGAACACGCCCTTGGCGATATCGGTGTTCAGGTTGACGCCGGCATAGACGGTAATCAGCAGGACGCTCAGGACGAGCGTGCCTGGCAGCAATGTCTGCAGGTACTCGCCGGTCGATCCCGCGAGGGCACCGCCGAACAGGTACGTGAACATCACGGTGAACAGGATCGGAATGAAGATCGCATCGGCCAGTTGCTCGGGCACGTGCTTGATCTTCAGCAGGGCGCGCCACGCGAATGTCAGTGAAGCCGACAGCGGGGTTGGCTGCGGTGGTCGCGGGCGGGTGGCCAACGCGTCACGGAGGACGTGGCCGGCCGGCGGCTGCGGGGAAAGGCTGGTGGTCATGCTGGGGTCTCCTGATAATCGTTGGTCGCTGCGGGCTGTCCGGTGAGGGCGAGAAACACCTCGTCGAGGCTGGGTTGGCCGAGGGCGTAAGTGGTCACTTGTATGCCGGCGCGGCTGAGCGCCGAGAGCCCGGCCGCGGCCCGCTCAGGGTCGTCGATCCTGGCGGACAAAGCGGCGTCGTCCGCGTCGGCGTGGATCGTCGTATCGAGCACCTCGGCCAGCAGCCGGGCGGCGTCGGCCCGCCGCGCCGCGTCGAACAACCGCAGGTGGAGCGTTCCCGCGCCGACTGATGCCTTCAGCTGGCCAGGGGTGCCCTCCGCGATGATCCGGCCGTGGTCGATAACGGCGATCCGGTCGGCGAGCTGGTCGGCCTCGTCGAGGTATTGAGTTGTGAGCAGCACGGTGGTGCCTTCGGACACGAGAATCCGGACGATGTCCCAGACCTGGTTGCGGCTGCGTGGGTCCAACCCCGTCGTGGGCTCGTCCAAGAAGAGCAGATCCGGCGTGACGATGATGCTGGCGGCGATGTCGAGGCGGCGCCGCATGCCGCCCGAAAAGGACTTGACCAGCCCGCCGGCGGCGTCGCCAAGGCCGAACGCGTCCAGTAGGTCGGCCGCCCGCTGCTTGGCCGTACCGCGCGAGTGGCCGAGCAGCCGAGCGAGGAGGACGAGGTTCTCCAATCCGGTCAGGTCGTCGTCCACCGACGCGAACTGCCCGGTCAGGCTCATCCGGCCGCGGATGGCGGCGGCCTCCTTGATGATGTCGTGGCCCAGAACCCGCGCACTGCCGTAGTCGGGCCGGAGCAGCGTCGCAAGGACTCTGATCGTCGTCGTCTTTCCGGCGCCGTTCGGGCCGAGGAAGCCGTAAACCCCGCCGGCCGGCACCGCCAAGTCGACCCCGGCGACTGCTTGTTTGTCGCCGAATGTCTTGCCCAGGCCGGCTGCCTCGATCGCGAGGTCTGAGGTGCGGGTCATCGTTGCTGTCTCCTTCATCAGAGCGTCATGGTTCTGGACGGCCGCCCCAGTGGCTGCTCGCCCAACTGATCGTGCGTGACCGGGTGGTGCGGTGTCGTCATGCGCCGGACGACACTTGCCGGTGCGTGCCGGGTAGTCCGCCGGGACGGTTGTGGGGCGCGGGACGTACACCCGCAGTTGCAGCGACCTGCCTCGCTACGCCCCGCGGCGTAGTGAGATGCACTCCCGATCTACGACGCACCGGAACGGTGCGGGGCATTACCGTTCAGTCATGGTCGGCCAGCAATCTCAGTGGCGACGTGACGCATTCGACGTCGCGCTGGCGGTGGGCGTTGCCGTGCTCGTCCTGAGTGACGCCGCACTGGCCGCAAGCTCATCGCCACTGTCCGTTCTCGACTACGCCCTGTTGACGACGGCGGCGCTCGTCCTGGTCGCCCGGCGACGGGCACCTAGACTCGTTCTGCTCGTGGCCACCGTCTGCGTGGTCTGGTATTTGCTCCGAACCGAGCCGAACGTCATTCCGGTCACACCGGTGCTGGTGGCGAAGTACACCGCCGTGAGCTTCGGCCACCGGTTCTGGACGATCGGCGTGGTGAGCCCGCTCGTGGCCGGGGCGCTGTTCGCGAACCTCAGCCGTGGCGGCGGAGCGCTGACCGCTGAGATCGTTACGGACGCGCTGCTACCGCTGGGTTGGTTCACCGCCGCGTACGTGATGGGCGAGGTGACCCGGCAACGCCAGGCCTACCTGCACGAGGTGGAACAGCGTGCGATCGAGGCCGAGCGAAGCCGTGATGAGGCGGCCCGGCGGCGCGCCACCGAAGAACGGCTGCGAATCGCGAGGGAACTACACGACTCGCTGACTCACAGCATCTCCGTGATCAAGGTCCAGGCCGGCGTCGCCGACCACTTGGCGAGAAAGCGAGGCGAGCAGGTACCCGACGCATTGCTGGCGATTCAGGCCGCGAGCAACGACGCGACCCGAGAGCTGCGGGCGACTCTCGAGGTGCTGCGCGAGACAGACGGCGACGCCGAGCCCGGCACCGCGGCCGTCAGCGGGCTTGAACAACTCGCGGATCTCATCGAACGATCACAGCTGGCCGGCGTGCCCGCCACCATGGTCGTGCGCGGTGACGAGCGGGCCTTGCCGCCCGAAGTCGATCGAGCGGCCTACCGAATCGTCCAGGAGGCCCTGACCAACGTGGCCCGCCACGCGGGTCCGACGACTGCGACCGTCCAGATCGACTATCGCCCCGACGGGCTCGTCATCCAGGTCGACGACGATGGAACCGCGGCGCCCGGCCCACCGGCGCCGGGTGTTGGATTGATGGGCATGCGGGAACGCGTGACGGCGCTCGGTGGACAGTTGCAGGCGGGGCCACGGCCGGCCGGCGGGTTCTCCGTTCGCGCCGAGATCCCGCTGCCAGCGAAGGCGCCAGTCCAGTGATCACGGTTCTGCTCGCGGACGACCAGCCGCTCATTCGGGCCGGCTTCCGGGCGCTGCTCGATGCCGAAGACGATCTCCACGTCGTGGCCGAGGCGGCCAACGGACTGGAGGCAACCCGGCTCGCGGTCGAACACGTCCCGGACGTTGCCCTGGTCGACATTCAGATGCCGGTACTGGATGGGATCGAGGCGACCCGCCAGATCGTTGCCGACCCCCGGCTGGACGGAGTGCACGTGGTGATCCTGACCAACTACGGGTTCGACGAGTACGTGTTCCTCGCACTGCAGGCCGGAGCCAGCGGGTTTCTCGTCAAGGACACTGAACCGGCCGATCTGCTGCACGGCATTCGTCTTGCGGCCAGGGGCGACGCACTGCTTGCTCCCGCGATCACGCGTCGGCTCATCGCCGAGTTCGTCGCCCGCCGGCCCGAGCCCGGCGGCGGCGGCAGCCTCGACGCATTGACCAACCGCGAGCGCGAGGTTGTCGCGCTGGTTGCCCGTGGTCTGAGCAACGACGAGATCGCCGCCCACATGGTCATCAGCCCCACGACCGCCAAGACGCACGTGAGCCGGGCGATGACCAAACTGCACGCGCGCGATCGCGCCCAGCTCGTCGTCCTGGCCTACGAGACCGGCCTGGTCACTCCGCGACGCGGCGGCGCCTGATCCCTCCCGGGCTCCCTCGGCCACCCCCACTCCTCGGCCACCCCGGCCACCCCCCACTCGAGGAGTGGGTGGCTGTTGACGCACCGAGGAGCAGGCCCTCGACTAGGTCTCGGCCGGAGGTGTGCCCGATCCGTAGCAGCCGCTCCAAGGCGGGTGCCAGGTCATTCTCAGCGCTCGGCTGTGGGTCCGCGATCACGCGGCACAACTCGGCGGCCGGCTGGACCAGCGCTCCGCGGGCGGCGTGTTCAGCCAGGTCGGCGGCGAGCGGAGTCGTGGCGCGAGCCTGCCCGACAACTTCTCGGCGCATGCGCCCAGCCAGCGCCGTCGCGTCCGGCCGCTCCAATGCCGTACCGAAGACCACGAGACCGGCCATCGCACCGGCCAGCAGATCGTCCCCTGCCGGTGTCAGTCCTGCCCCAAGACCCACTAGGCGTCGCACTGTGCGGGCGAGATCTCCCGTCCCTGCGAGCACCGATGCCAGGGCTTCGCGTCCCGTCCGCAGCCGGTCCGCCGCCGGGTCAGCGGGATCCGGCCACGCCGGCAGAATGGCGCGCAGCGCGTCCAGCCGGCCGGCAAGAAACACTGCGTCGACTCGGCCGAGCCGAGGCACCGGATCCCACCAGCGCGCGGCGACCACGCGAACCGGCCCGACCTGCACCCCGCCGTTCCCGACGTGAAGGGCGCTGGTGCTGGCCTGCCGCACCACGAGAGCAAAGTCGGCGCCGGACAGCGCTATAGCGTTGGGCAGCCGTACCGCCTCGGGACCGACCAGGGCGATGACACGGCCGGCCGTTCGCAGGTAGACGGCCACCGGGTAAGACCCGATCAGCTCGGCGGGTGCGGCCGGCCCGTCGAGCAAGGACGAGATGGCGGCGCTAGCCACCCCTTTGATCTCGCGACAATCCACAGCGTTCGACACTGTGGATTGTCGCAAGATCGGGGTTGTGACGTCAGTGGTCGGACGGCTCTGTTTCCTGCCCGGCCTCACCGACCGGACCATGGGTCTCAGAGATCCGGGCCAGCCCCCGCTCTTCAGGTGTCCCGGGGATCACGTTGTCCAGGATCAATCCGAGGATCGCTGCCACCGCCATGCCGGTGCTGCCAACCGTGGTGATCATGTCGGCAAGCCAGTCCGGCTCGAAGGTGAGCTCGACTCCGCTGAAGTACGCCGGCACGGACAGGCCCATGAACAGGATGAACCCGACGATCAGCATGTTGCGCTGGCTCGTCATGTCCGCCTGCAGCAGGTTGGACAACCCGATCGAGGCGATCAAACCGAACAGCGTGCAGTACAGCCCGCCGACGATCGGCGACGGGATGGTTGCGATAACAGCGCCGAACTTGGCCACCAGGCCGAGCACGATGAGGATGCCCGCGGCGATGTACACGACGCGCCGGCTGGCGACTTTGGTCATCGCGACCAAGCCGATGTTCTCGGTGTAGCTGGTCGAGGCGAACCCGCCGAACAGGCCGGTCGTGAAGCAGCCGACACCCTCAGCGCCGATACCCATGTTGATCTGGTGCTCAGTCGGGTGGTCCTTGCCGACGGCGCGCGAGATCGCGTGGTAGTCACCGAACGACTCGATCATCGACGCGAGGTAGCCGGCCAACGTGGCGAGAATGAATCCCAGCGCGAACTGCGGCCAGCCCCATGGCAGGAAGATGCCACCCTCACCGATGATCAATCCCCGGATCCACGGCGCGTCGGTGACGGCGTCGAAGCTGACGTACGCGGGGTTGGACTCGTCAAGGACGCCCGTGACGCTGAAGAGCAGCGCCGCGAGGTACGCCACCACGACGGCGAGCAGGATCGGGAAAAGCGAAAAGAACCGCACCCTGGGTGCCACGACGAGCGCGAAACCTAGCGCAGCGACAATTGTCAGTCCGCCGAACCACCAGTTGCCGCCGGCCTGTGGTGCGCCTACCTGGAACAGCGCCAGGCCGATGAGTGCGATCACCGGACCGATCACGACCGGGCTGATGAACTGGCGGATCTTGCCGAACAGACCGGTGTAGCCCAGGATCATCTCCAGCACTGCGCCGGCGATGATCGCGCCGGCGATGTACTGCATAGTGACGTCGCCGCCGCGGGCTACGGTCGCCGCGATGATTGCGAAGAACGGCCCGAGGAACGAGAACGAGACACCCTGGATGATCGGCAACCGGGTGCCGAACCGGACCTGGATGAAGGTCGCGATACCCGAGCAGATCATCACCGAGCTCACCAGAATGGCCAGCTGCTCGGGATTCATCTCCATCGCCGGCCCGAGCAACAGCGGCACCGCCACCGTTGCACCGAACATGGTCAGGACATGCTGTAGGCCCAGCCCGATGCTCGGCACCGGCTTGGGAATGTCGTCGAGCCCGTAATGCAGATCGACGGGTTTGGTAGTGCTCATAGACCCCTCCTGGCTGCCTCTCAGGGCCGGCCGCCTAACGACCGGCGCGTCCGATCCGAAAACGACCCCCGTCGTGTGTGGGGCGGACGCTACCGCTCCGTGTGGCCCGCCGTCCATCATTACGGGCACCCGCGTTTTCTCCGTCATGTAGTGCGACGGCCCAAACTGCGTCGACGCCGGGTGTCGCACTTGTGAGATACCGGGCAAACCGGCATCAGGTGACGGGATGGGTCCGGCGCACAGCGGCCAGCCCGAGGACCGCGACGTGCAGTGAAAGACATGCCTCCACCGACTCCAGATCCGTCGAAAGAATGCGCTGGATCCGCTCAAGTCGCTGGTAGAACGCCGGCCGGCTCATTCCGACCGCGGCGGCGGCCGCGGACTTGTTCAGCCCGTGGCTCAGGTACGCCGTCAACGTGGAAAGCAGGTCGGTACCGTGCGTGCTGTCGTACATCAGCAGCGGGCCGAGCTCGTGCTCGACGAAGGTCTGCAGCCGTGGATCGTCCCCCAGTAGGTACAGCAGACCACGCAGGTGGATGTCGGAGAGTTCGTAGTAGCCCTTGCCAGCCGGTAGGCCAGGCACTGCCAACGTGATCTGCTGTGCCTCCCCCAGTGACCGGCGCAGGCCGTCGAGCTGGTCGGCGACCGTGCCCACCGCCAACGAGATCTGGACATCTGGCGCAGACTGCCCAACGGCCTGGCGCACCTGGTGCATCACCCGCTCTAGGACACCTCGAATGTCGCGTTCCTGAAGCGGCAGGGCCAAGACGAGCGCGATCTCCTCGCGTCCCGCCGGTCCGACGAGAGCGGCAACGCCGGCTCCGCGGACGGCGGCAGCGATCGTCTCGGCGGCATCGCGCGCCCGGGTGTCCTGCGTGCCGGCGTCGCCCCCGCTCGGAATCACCCGTGCGACCGCGCCAATCAGCCGGCGGGACGTGAGTGGGACGCCGAGGGCGGCCGCTCGAGCCGCGGTTTCACTATCGCTCACCGAGTTGCCGGACCGGATGTCGTCGATGATCGTGCGGTGCGCCATCCGCTCGAGGCCGGCCTGCTCGCGCTCCATCAACCGGTTCATGGCCAGCGCCCCAGCGCCGCGCTCCAGAGCGAGGGTGTCCAGGGTCGACGGCTCGCCGTCCAGCCGTAGAAAGACCCGTCCCCACTGATCGCCGCGGGCACCTATCGTCGTAACAAGCCACTTGTCCGGCAGCGACGCCACCTCGGTGGGCCCGGTCAACCGGACGAATCGCGAACGCGCCTCCCAATCGTCGAGCAGGTCGTCCACGGGGTCTCCCGCACTGACGCAGACCAGCACCTGGTGGGCGAGGTTCTCCAGCACCACCGGCCGACCGGTGAGGGCGCTGATGTCCGAGACGATCCGCTCGGCAGTGGCGCCTTGCAGGCTCAGCTCGGTGAACCTGCGATGCACGGTCTCGGCGTCCTGCAGTTGCTTGACCTGAGCGTCCACGATGATGCTGTGCACCGCCTCGGTGATACGCACGAACGGCAACTCACGCTCGAGCGCGACCAGCGGCAGGTCACGCCGGCGCGCGGCGGCGACGAGCACGTCCGGCAACGCGGCAAACCGGCGACCGAGCTCGATGATCAGGCCGCTGGCCTCGGCTTGGGCGAGTTCATCGACATACCGCACCAGGCCGCGCTCGTCACCGGGCAACGCGATGCCGGTAGTCAAGATCAGCTCACCACCTCGGAGCAGGTGGGCAATGTCAGGCAACTCGCTGACGTGCACCCACCGCACCGGGTTGCTGATCGCATCGTCGCCCGCGAGCAACCGTGGCCGGCCGCGTCTCACCTCAGGCAGCGCCAGGACCTGACGAACGGTTGGCAGCACCCCGACCTCCTGCACAAGGTGTAAACAGCATCGCCCACATTGGCGCCTTCATAGGGCGACTCCGCGACGTCCGATTACACAGTGTAAGGACGCAATACCTCACCCTGACGGTCTGCAAGTTGCCCTGAACGGGTCCCGGGCCGCACACTCGATTCATGGCAGAACCGGCACGTGTAACGCACTGGATCGACGGCAAACCGTTTGGTGGAACGGCCGAACGAACCGGTGAGGTCTTCGATCCTGCACTCGGCACCGTCCGAGCCCACGTCGACTTCGCTAGCAAGCAGGTCGTGGACGACGCAGTCACGGCCGCGGCCAACGCGTTCGAGACCTGGCGTGCCACGTCGCTGTCGGCCCGCGCCTCCGTGCTGTTCCGCTTCCGGGAACTCGTCGCGACTCACAAACAAGACCTCGCGGAGATCATTACGGCCGAACACGGCAAAGTGCTCTCCGACGCCGCCGGCGAGGTCCAACGCGGGCTCGAGGTCGTGGAGTTCGCCTGTGGCATTCCGCACCTGCTCAAGGGCGGGTACTCCGAGAACGTGTCGACCAGGGTGGATTCCTACTCGATCCGCCAACCCGTCGGAGTGGCAGCGATCATCTCGCCGTTCAACTTCCCGGCCATGGTCCCGATGTGGTTTTTCCCGGTCGCGATCGCCTGCGGCAACACGGTCGTACTCAAACCGTCCGAAAAGGATCCGTCGGCCGCGGTGTACCTGGCCAACCTGTGGGCCGAGGCCGGGTTGCCGCCCGGCGTGTTCAACGTCGTGCACGGCGACAAGGAAGCCGTCGACGCGCTGCTCACCCACCCCGAGGTCGCTTCGGTGTCGTTCGTCGGCTCCACACCTATCGCCCGCTACGTCTACGAGACCGGGACGGCCGCCGGCAAGCGAGTCCAGGCACTGGGCGGCGCGAAGAACCACATGATCGTATTGCCGGACGCCGACCTCGACCTCGCTGCGGATGCCGCGGTCTCGGCCGGTTTCGGCTCGGCCGGTGAACGGTGCATGGCCATCTCAGCTGTTGTGGCCGTCGATCCCATCGGCGACGAGCTCGTTGACGCGATCGCAGCGCGGATCGGCAAGATCAGGACCGGCGATGGCCGCCGCGGATGTGACATGGGACCGCTGGTCACCCGCGCCCACCGCGACCGCGTCGCCTCCTACCTCGACGCCGGGACGGCCGACGGCGCGTCGCTGGTCGTGGACGGCCGGACGGTGGAACCCGACGGCGAACCGGACGGGTTCTGGCTCGGTCCTTCGCTGCTGGACCACGTGACACCGGCCATGTCCGCCTACACCGACGAGATCTTCGGGCCTGTGCTCTCGGTGCTGCGCGCGCCCAGCTACGACGCCGCACTCGAGATGGTGAACACGAACCAGTACGGCAACGGGACGGCCATCTTCACCAACGACGGCGGGGCGGCTCGCCGGTTCGTCAACGAGGTGCAAGTAGGAATGGTCGGCGTCAACGTCCCGATCCCGGTGCCGATGGCGTACTACTCGTTCGGCGGCTGGAAGAACTCGCTGTTCGGCGACAGCCACGCACACGGGACCGAAGGTGTGCACTTTTTCACTCGTGGCAAGGTTGTGACGTCCCGCTGGCTCGACCCGTCGCATGGCGGCGTCGACCTTGGCTTCCCAACGCAGAGCTGAGCATGACCGACACCGACACAGCAGCACTCACCAGTCAACAAACTTACGACCTCGACCGGGCGCACGTCTTCCACTCCTGGTCGGCCCAGGCGTCCCTCAACCCCATGGTCATCGCCGCGGCCGACGGATCGTACGTGTGGGACGGCGATGGCAGGAGATTCCTGGACTTCTCCTCGCAGCTGGTCAACACGAACATCGGCCATCAGCACCCGCGGGTCGTGGCGGCCATCCAGGAGCAGGCCGGCCGGCTCTGTACGATCGCCCCGCAGCATGCCAACGACCAGCGCTCGCTCGCGGCACACCTGATCACCGAGCTGACCCCGGCCGGGCTGGAGAAGGTGTTCTTCACCAACGCCGGAGCCGAGGCGATCGAGCACGCCACGCGGATGGCCCGGCTGCACACGGGTCGGCCCAAGGTGCTCTCGACCTACCGGTCGTACCACGGGGGAACTTCGACAGCGATCAACCTGACCGGAGACCCGCGGCGGTGGGCCAACGACACCGGCAGTGCCGGTGTTGTGCACTTCTTCGGCCCGTTCCTGTACCGGTCGCCGTTCCACGCCGACTCCGAGGCGACCGAGTGCGCACGGGCTTTGGAGCACCTGGAACAGGTGATCGCCTTCGAGGGGCCGCAGACGATCGCGGCGATCGTGCTGGAGACCATCCCCGGCACGGCGGGCATCATGCCGCCGCCGGCCGGCTACCTCGCCGGTGTCCGCGAACTGTGCGACCGGCACGGCATCGTATTCATCGCCGACGAGGTGATGTGTGGATTCGGCCGAACCGGCCGCTGGTTCGCCTTCGATCACTGGGCTGTGCGTCCCGACCTCATCACATTCGCCAAGGGCGTCAATTCCGGCTACGTGCCGCTTGGTGGGGTCGTCATCTCCGAGGAGATCGCGGCCACGTTCGCCGAGCGGCCTTATCCTGGCGGACTGACCTACTCCGGCCACCCACTCGCGTGTGCGGCCGCCGTCGCCACCATCACCGCTATGCGGGACGAGGGCATCATCGAGAACGCTGACCGGATCGGCCGTGAGGTGCTCGGCCCGGGGCTTCGCGCACTGACCGAGCGCCACCCGGTGATCGGCGAGGTGCGCGGTCTTGGCGTGTTCTGGGCGCTGGAACTGGTCGCCGATCGGGCCACCCGTGAGCCGCTTGCACCGTACGGCGGGACGAGCGCAGCCATGTCCGAGTTGACGGCGGCGTGCAAGGACGGCGGGCTGCTGCCGTTCGTCAACTTCAACCGGCTGCATGTCGTGCCGCCGTGCACCATCACCGACGCCGAAGCCAAGGAAGGCCTGGAGATCCTCGACCGAGCACTCGCCGTGGCGGACAAGCACTACACCGGAGCCTGACGCACCCGTCACCCTTCGACTTGTCCGGCCGGACAACTCGCCGACGTGCGACGATGCGACAGATCGCCCGGACGAGTCGCTGAACTGGCAGAGTGGGGCGAGTGGATACCTCCGACATTTTCATCGACGCTTTCGGACGGATCCGAGGCACCGTGCGCCGGGCCGCCGGAGGGTTGGACGCGGCGGGACTGGCGTACCGACCGGACGCGGACGCCAACTCCATCGCCTGGTTGGTCTGGCACCTGACCCGGATTCAGGACGACCACGTGGCCGAGATTGCCGAGCGGGTCCAGGTATGGCACGACGGCCCATGGGCCGAGCAACTCGGGTTCACCGGCGACTTGCACGACACAGGGTTCGGCCACACGTCCGAGCAAGTCGGAACGTTACGCCCGGACAGTCCCGAGCCGCTGTTGGCCTATCACGAAGCGGTGGCAGACCGATCCATCGAATACGCCACCACCATCACACCCGATGAGCTGGACCGGATCATCGACAGGTCGTACGACCCGCCGGTGACCGTCGGTGTCCGGCTGGTCAGCGTGCTCAGCGACTGCATGCAGCACGCCGGCCAAGCCGGCTTCGTCCGGGGCATGTACGAGCGGCAGCGAGACGACTGACACGCCTTACCGCTGATCATCGGCACTTTCCGGGTGATGCGGCCGGAAAGTGCCGATGATTACGAGAAGCGGCGCGGCGGCTCACACTTTGCGCTTGAACGCCCACACCGAAAGTGGCGCGAAAACCAGCACGATGGCCGCCGCCCAGAGCAGTGACCACGTGACCGGCTCGGCTACCGGCCCGCCAAGCATGAGGCCGCGCGCGGCATCGGCCAAGTGGCTGACCGGGTTGACGTTGACGAATCCTTCCAGCCAGCCCGGCATGGTCGAGGCCGGCACGAACGCGTTGCTGACGAACGTGATCGGGAACAGCGCGGTGAACCCGACCATCTGCACCTGCTCCGGGTCTCGCGCCATCATGCCGACGAACACCGATACCCAGGAGAACGCGAGAGCGAACAACAGCAGCAGTGCCACTCCGGCCAATACCGACAGCGCGTTGGTCTGGAACCGGAACCCGAGCAACACGCCGATCCCCACGATGAGGAAGATCGACCACGCCTGCTTCACCTGGTCAGCGATGATCCGCCCGGCCAGGGGAGCCCAGCGGGCGATGGGCAACGACCGGAGCCGGTCGAAGACGCCCTTCGTGACGTCGGTGTTCAATCCGGTGCCCACGTACATCGTGACGAACAGCATGTTCATCACGATGATGCCGGGTAGCAGGTACGGCAGGTAGCTGTCTGGCGAGCCAGCAATGGCCCCACCGAACACGAAGTTGAACATCAACACGAACAAGATCGGCTGGAAGCTGAAGTCGCCAAGCTCCCACGGGTTGTGGCGCACCTGAACGATCGTGCGCCACGCCAGAGTCATGGTTTGTCGAAGCCCTTCCGCCGGGCTGACCCGGTGGCTCAGCTCAGGGGCGGTCGGAGCCGCAATCGTTGCGGTGGTCATGAGTTCGTCCCTTCGATGTCAGTGTCGTCGCCGTCTTCGGCCGGGTGACCGGTCAGCGACAAGAACACCTCGTTCAACGTTGCGCTCCGCAGACTGAGCTCGGTAACGACAACGCCGGCCTCGTCGAGCCGCCGGACCACCGCGGGCACCACCGCTGGGTCGGAAACCGGCGCCGTGATGCGGGAGCCGTTGACATCAGGCGTTGCCTTCGCCAACTCGCCGACGACTGCCGTGACGAGCTGCACATGCGACTCGTCTTCGGGACGTACCGCCAGCGACTGCGAACCGGTCTTGGCCTTGAGCTCATCCGGCGTGCCGGTGGCAATGACCCTGCCGTGGTCGATGACCGTGATCTCGTCGGCCAGCTCGTCCGCCTCGTCGAGGTACTGAGTGGTGAGCAGGACGCTCACCCCGCCGGACACCATGCCGCGGATGAGGTTCCATAGCTCGATCCGAGCCCGCGGGTCCAGGCCCGTCGTCGGCTCGTCCAGGTACAGCAGCGGCGGCCGCCCCACCAGGCTCGCGGCCAGGTCAAGTCGCCGTCGCATACCACCGGAGTAGGTCTTGGCCGCCCGATCAGCGGCATCAGTGAGATCGAACTGGGTCAACAGCTCCGCGGCCCGCTGCTTGGCGTCGGCCTTAGGAATGCCGAGCAACCGGCCGATAAGCAACAAGTTCTCCGCGCCGGTCAGCATCTCGTCAACCGCCGCGTACTGCCCGGTCAGGCCGATGAGCTGCCGGACGCGGTGGGCGTCGGTCAGCACGTCGTACCCACCGACGGTGGCCCGGCCGGCGTCGGGCCGGATCAGCGTGCTCAACACCCGGACGGCGGTCGTCTTGCCGGCACCGTTGGGCCCGAGCAGGCCGAGAACCGTGCCTTTGCGCACCGCGAGGTCGACGCCATCCAGAGCGGTCGTCGCGCCGAAGCGCTTGACCAGCCCTTCGGCCCAGATTGCGTGATCAGTCACCACATTCTCCCGTCTGTGCATGCCTTCAAAGGTCAGCATGCCGCCCGGCACTGACATTCCCGCGAGCCGGCGCTGGCACAAGACTCCACCCGTACAGACAGATACGGCAACAGAAAATCATCGCGCCGGGTGTCCCGACATGACCGCTGACGGCTCCCCCACCCCCAGCAGAGAAGCCGGCGATGAGTTCTCGACAGCGTCCAGGTCTAACCACACGACACGACTGAGTGTGAGAAGGGAACCACCGTGTACGACTCGACGGGTGCCGGGCTCGAGCAACGCGCCGGCCGGCGGGAATGGATCGGGCTCACCGTCCTTGCCTTGGCCTGCCTCCTGTACGCCATGGACTTGACGGTCCTTCACCTGGCAATCCCGAAGATCAGCGCGGACCTGCAGCCGAGCAGCGCGCAGCTGTTATGGATCATCGACATCTACGGCTTCATGGTCGCCGGGTTCCTGATCACAATGGGCACGCTGGGCGATCGGATCGGTCGGCGCCGACTCCTTCTCATCGGAGCCGCCGCCTTCGGGTTGATGTCGCTGCTCGCGGCGTTTTCGACGTCGCCGGAGATGCTGATGCTCAGCCGCGCGCTGCTGGGCCTGGCGGGTGCCACCGTCGCACCATCCACGCTTTCTCTGATCTTCAACATGTTCCGGGATGCCCGGCAGCGCGCGGTCGCCATAGGTATCTGGATCGGTGCCTTCTCGGCCGGCGGGGCGATCGGCCCGGTCTTCGGCGGCATCCTCCTGGAATCGTTCTGGTGGGGTTCGGTCTTCCTGCTGGGCATTCCCGTAATGGCGGCCCTGCTTGTCCTGGGTCCGATCGTCCTTCCGGAGTACCGCGACCCCAACGCCGGCCGGCTCGACCTGATGAGCGCCGGCATGTCCCTGGTCGCTGTGCTCTCAGTCATCTATGGACTCAAGCAGGCCGCTCAGGACGGGCTTGATGGCGCATCCGTACTGTGGATGCTCGCCGGAATGGCCGTTGCCGTCGCGTTCGCCCGCCGGCAACTTACCCGTGAAGATCCGATGATCGACCTGCGGATGTTCCGGCTCTCCGCCTTCCGCGCCGCATTGGTGATCAATGTCCTCGGACTGTTCGTCGCCTTCGGCTACTTTCTCTTCGTCGCCCAGTACCTGCAACTGGTGCTCGGAATGTCACCGCTGCAAGCCGGCGTGTGGTCGGTGCCCGCGGGCGTCGGTTTCATCGTCGGCTCCCAGCTCGGGCCCCGTGTCGTCCAGCGATTCCGGCCCGCATTTGTGATCGCCGGCGGCCTCGCCCTGGCAGCGGTCGGCCTTGCCATGCTCACGCTGGTGTCCGCGTCCGGCGGGCTGGGACTCGTGGTGGGCTCGTCCTTGATCATCTCGATCGGTCTCGCCCCCGTGTTCGGCTTGACCACCGAGCTGATCGTCGGTTCGGCGCCGCCGGAGAAGGCCGGCGCGGCATCGGGCATCTCGGAGACCGGTGCGGAGTTCGGCGGTGCCCTCGGCATTTCGATCCTCGGGAGCATCGGTGTCGCGATCTACCGTGGCGATCTCGGCCGGTCCCTGGATTCGGTGCTTCCGGCTGATCAGCTGGCATCGGCCCAAGACACCCTCGGCGGCGCCGCCGTATTGTCGGACAGCCTGCCCGCCGAGCTGGCGGCGACCGTCATGGCCGCAGCACGTGAGGCGTTCGTCCACGGCATGCACGTCACGTCGGCGCTCGCCGGGGTCAGCGCCATCGTCCTGGCCGGGTTGGCCGTCGCGACCTTGCGACACATTCAGGCACCGTCGAGCCCTGACTCCGGCGGTACGGTCGAAGAGGACACCGACTCCGGAAAGCTTCGCGCCGCGAACGCAGAACTGGCGGCATGAGAACCATCGTCGGGGTGGCATAGGTGGTGTTGCTATGCCGCTCTGCCACCCCGATCCCGGTTCCGCCGGGGCAGCCGGATACAGCCCTATTCGACAGGAGCGGCAATGGCAGTCCAGCTCAATCACACCATCGTCGCGGCACGCGACAGAGATGCCTCCGCACGATTCCTTGCCGACATCCTCGGCTTGCCCGAGCCCACTCCGTTCGGGCCGTTCATGACGGTCGAGACGGCAAACGGCGTGACGCTCGATTTCATGAACTCAGACGGGAACATCACCAGTCAGCACTACGCGTTCCTGGTCAGCGAGAGAGACTTCGATGTGATCTTCGGCCGGATTCAAGAACGCGGCCTGGATTATTGGGCGGACCCAGCTCATCGCCGTCCCGGTGAAATCAATCGAAACGACGGCGGACGCGGCGTGTACTTCGACGATCCCGATGGACACAACCTCGAGATCATCACCCGTCCCTACGGCAGGGGCGGCTGAGCCGATGCTCAGATGACGACATTGGCGCTGCGGCCCCACCGCTCGTTCCCGGTCACGCAGAACGCCCGGGCCTGTTTAGCGACCCGGCGGCGACCACTCCAGCGTGCCGCGGCGTGGCAGGGTTGACGCATGACCAACGACACCCCTCGAGACACCCTGCGAACGGTATCCCTTCGGCGTACCCAAGCCGGTCAATTCATCGCGACCAACGCTCGCGGTATAGAACTGCGGATCGGCGGCGAGCACAACTTCAGCCCCGTCGAGTTGCTGCTCGCGGCGCTTGCCGGGTGCACAGGGGCGGACGTCGATGCGTTGACCAGCCGGCGGTCCGAACCGGAAAGGTTTGAAGTCGAGGCGAGAGGCGACAAGATCCGCGACGAGTCGGGCAACCGGATGGAGAACCTCGAGGTCGTGTTCCGGGTGCGGTTCCCGGACGACGTTGGCGGCGATGCGGCTCGGGCCGTCCTGCCCGAGATGGTGGCCAAGTCTCATGACCGCCTGTGCACGGTGAGCCGTACCGTCGAGGTTCCGACGCCGATCAAGACGCTCATCGAGTGACCTCGTCACCGCCGCTTCGGGTCGAGGGCGTCGCGCAGTGAGTCGCCGACCAGGATGAACGCCAGGACGGTTCCCACGACGAACGCGAGTCAGGCGAAGGCCGGCATCACCTCGTCGTGGATCAGTTGCAGCTGCTCCGGGACGGTCGCGACGCCTTCCACGTCACGACCCATGAACGACTTGACCAGTGCGGCGTCCGTGATCGCAAAGATGAGGTGGTTGACACCGGCATCCACCATCTCGGAGCGCAGCTTGGCGACACATTCCTCCGGGGTGCCAGAGACCGACATCCGATCGGCCAGCTCGTGCGGGGTCAGATCAACCGCGGCGGCGAGATCGCCCTTGCCCATCGCATCGATGATCGGCTGCAACTGCTGCATGTCCACCCCGTTGCGCTCCAGTTGCTCGACGGGCATCGCGGACGCGTACAGGCCGACCATGCTGCGGGCTGCCTCCTTCGCCGCGGCCGAGTCCTTGCCGACCGCGAAGACGATCCAGGCACCGATGTCAAGCGACCGCCAGTCGCGGCCGGCCCGCTCGGCCCCCGCCTTAACGTGGTCGACGACATAGTCGTATGCCCCTCGGGTGTAGCTGAGCGCGTGGTGCACGCCGTCGAATTCCTCTCCTGCGAGCTCGAATGACTTCGGCCCGCGCATGGCGCCGATCAGCACCGGCAGCCGCTCCTGTACAGGACGGGCGAATGTGAACAGGCCGGTGTACTTGAAGAATTCGCCCTCGTGGGTGATCGCGCCCTCGTCCAACAAGGTACGGATGACGTGGTGCGCCTCTTTGACTCGGGAGAGCGGCCGGGTCTTCGTCCAGTCGATGTGGTACTGGGCGAGCAGTCCGAAATTGCCGCTACCGATGACGCATTCGGCGCGGCCCCCTGTCAAGTCGTCGAGCGTGGCCACGGCCTGGGCTATGAGGGTGGGCTCCCGGAGCACGACGCCGGACAAGCTTGGCCCGAACCGGATGTTGGTGGTCTTGTCCGCCGCGGCGGCGAACAGCAGCCACAAGTCCTTGTGCCAGGTTTCGTCGGCGGCGTAGCAGCCGTGGAAACCAAGCTCGTCGGCGAGCTTGATGTTCTCGAGCGACTCAGCGACCGGGTAGTCCGGCAACATGACATAACTGAACTTCATCGCAACGCTCCTTTGGTCGCGCTCCGTGGTGTCGCGCTCTCGGGGTTTGCTGTGGTTACAACGGTGGGTCGGCGAGCAATTCGTCGGCGGAGACGACGGAGTCGGCCCAGTGCGCGTGCATCCAGTCAAGGTGCTCCCAGCGGCTCGCCACGATCCGGTGGGTTTCCCACGCCGGAAAGTCGTGCTGCCGGATGTGCTCGGTCATCAGCGCTGGGTCGACCTCGTAGACGTGCTCATACCGGGTGACGACGGTGTCGGTGACCCGGGTGGGCTCGGGCGGCCGCTGCCCTGCCAGTCGGAAACCGATCACGACGGCTCCCCCTCCTCATAGGCCTGGTCGAGCAGGTACTTGCCGGGGTTCATGATGTTGAGGGGGTCGAGCACGCGCTTGATCCTCTTCATCACGTCGAACCCGCCGCCCATCTCGCGTGGAACCAAGTCGACCTCACCCTCCCGGCAGGCTCCATGGCAGGCGCTGATCGACCCGCCGTGGTCGACCGCGACGGCGGCGATATCGCGCTTGGCCTGGACCCAGGCCGCCCACGACTCATCGTCGAGCTCTTGCTCCCAGATGCCGACGTCGATCTCGGTGAGGTAGTCGCCCCACGGCTTGAACGCACCGTTGGTGTACGCGAACATCCCCCAGTCGTCGAAGATCGGGTGCCGGTCAATAAGCCGGCGGACGATCTCGTGCCACTCTTCGCGGACGAGAGGCAGCGCGGTCCAGTTGATCGAGGCGTCTTCGCAGTGCCAGCTCATCGGCACGACCTGGCCGGATGGCGTGCGGCCGTGCAGCGGCGTCGCGTACCGGTCGTGGCGAGACGCCCAGTCACCCTGGGAGATTTCGTCGCCGAGGTAGTTTCCGCCGGATTCCTGACCAATCCGCAGCAGCCGCTTGGCCGCCGGCCGCACCTCGTCGGTCGTCCCGTACATCGCAGTGGCGACCACGCAACGCACCGAGTCAGGCTGGGGAATGTACGCCTCGTCGTCGCGCCGCAGATAGCTGAGCTTCCACTCGTCGAAAAGGACGACGCCGGCCAGTGTGGCCAGGCCCGACTTGGCCAGCGAGCCGGTCGAGCGCCAGGCGGAGTCGTAGTCCGGGTAAGAGAAGAACGCCGCGAACTCCGCTTCCGGACGCGGCACCAGCTCGAGGGTTGCTTCCGTGACGATGCCGAGCGTGCCCTGGTGGCCCATGAAGAGGTGCTTGAGCTGGTAGCCGGTCGAGGATTTTCGGATCTTCGGTCCGCCGCCGTCGCCGACGCGGATCAGCTCGCCGGTCGGCAGCACGATCTCGAAGCTGATCACGAGGTCTCGCGTGTGGCCATACCGGCCGCCGATCAGCGACCACCCGCTGGTGCCGATCCGCCCGCCGACCAGCGAGCACGGGTAGGACGCCGGGTCGTCGGGATAGATGACGCCGTACGGCTTGAGCTCCTCGTTCAGCTTCAGCATGTTGATGCCCGGCTGGACGGTGACCGTACGATCGTCCATGTCGATCTCGAGGATGTTGTTCATCAGCTTGACGTCGACGAGGATGCCGTGCCGCAGCGGCACCGCGCCGTCGGTTAGCCCGGTGCCGCCGGCCCGGGGAACCACCGGAATCCGGTACCGGTTAGCCAACTTCACCACCTCGGAGATCTGCTCGGCGCTCGTGGGAAGTACAACGACGTCGGGCACGTACTCGCTCCAGCGGTGCACTGGGAACGGCGCTGGCACCCGAGCCCGGTTGTACCGCGCGGACCGCTCGGTGAACACGTGGTCCGCGCCGCAGATCTGGACCAGTTCCTCCACTACCGGGTCGCTGACCGTCGTCGCCGTCATTGCGCCGCCTCCGTCCCCTCAGTGCCGACCGTTGCCGACGTGGCGCTGGGACCGGCCCGCCCCCCGTCCAGGCCGGCCGCCTGCGCCACGAGCTCCAGCAGGTCGACCACATCTACCGGCTCGTCCCGCTTGCCGCCCTGCTCCGACAGCGGGCGCTCCGACCACACGCAGGCGCTCACCAGTGTGTCGACGCCGAGGCCGGCAGCGCGCTCGACCCGCCGCCGGCTGATCTCGGCGGTAAGGTCGGGTCGCTCGATGCTGAGGCCCGCGCCGGCGCCGGAGCAGTACGACCACTGGGTGACGTGGTCGACGTCCTTGAACGTGAGCCCCGGGATAGCGCGTAGGATCTCGCGGGGCGCCTCGTGGATGCCCTTGCGCTTGTTCAGGCGGCACGCATCGTGATAGGTGACGACCCGCTCCACTGGATGAGTCAGCTGGAGCCTGCCATCACGCACCAGCTCAGCCGCGAGCTCCACCATGAGAACAATCTCGAACTGGTAGTCGTCGCCGAAGTAGCGCGGGTAATCTTCGGTGAAGGCGATGTAGTCATGCGGGTCAAAAACGATGATCCGCTTCGCTCCGACCTGCCGCCAGTCCGCGACATTGTGTTCGGCGAACTCGCGCGCGCGATCGGTGTAGCCCATCTCGGCGGCGGGGCCACCGCAGCACCACTGCTCGCGCATCAGCCCGAACTCGACGCCGGCCGCCTGCAGGATCCGGGCCGCTGCCCGGGGAACGGACGTCCGGTAGAAGGCCCCCTCGCAGTCGCAGAACAAGATGGTCTCACCACCGACGGGGATGGACAGCCCAGCCGCCCAGTCCGCGACGTGGTCCTGGCTCACCGGAACGTCACCGAGCACGGGCTCGCTCTTCCACTGCGCTGTCGCGTCCACCCAGCGCTGCCAATTCGGCTGGTGGACACCCGAGTCGACGGCGAGCGCACGCATGGCCTTGACGACGTCGACCGTGCGCGTCCGGAACCGGTAGAAGTCGCCGGTGAACAGGGTGTTGGGGCAGCGCAGTTCGCAGGCCCCGCACTGGGTGCAGTGGACGTAGTCGCGGGCCACGTCCTCGACCGACAGGTGGCCCTGTTCCATCGCGACGATGTTGGCGTGAAACGCGGTCGGGCTGTGTACCTCGTCCCTGGTCACCTGCATGACCGGGCAGACTTCGCGGCAGAACTTGTGTCCGGAGCTGTAGCAGTTGTACGCGGCATTCCGCCATTCCTGGGCGAACTGGGCCTCACGGTGACCGTTGCCGGTGGGCTCGCTCTGTTCGCTCATCCCTGACCTCCCTGGTCCGCCACGGTCACTTCCACCGGCAATCGACACCGCTCCGCGGCGCTCCTGCTGAGCCCTCGAGGTGAGCCAAAACATATGACTTCATAGTTCAATTGGCAAGGGGTACGGTGGATCGCCCGGTAATCTCGCGTGGAAAGGAGGAGCATGGACGAGGCCGGCGGCGCGGGCAGCGAAGGGCTTACCGCGACATCGCGGCATGTCATCTTCGCGCCCCTTGATTCCGGCGGGCGGGTGGACGTGGTGGCGCGCCGACTCAGTGAGGCGATCGGGCTCGGCCTACTCGCGGATAGCGAGCAGCTCCCCAGCGAGGTCGAACTCGCCGAGACGTTGAACGTCTCGACTGTGACGCTGCGCGAAGCCCTGTCACTACTGCGGCACCGCGGGCTTGTCGAGACCAGGCGCGGCCGCGGGGGCGGCAGCTTCGTGCGAGCTCCTGTCGATGCGTCTGTCCAGCGACTTCGCACCCTCCTGCGGGAGACCGGCGTGCACGAGCTACGCGAGATCGGCGACCACCATGTGGCGATTGCAGGAACAGCGGCCCGGCTGGCTGCCGAACGCGCCTCGACGGAACACATCAAGCGGCTGCATTCGCTCATCGACCAGCTTAGCGTCGCCGACACCGCAGGTGACCGCCGTCGCGCCGACGGCCGCTTTCACATCGAGGTCGCGGCCGCAGCGCAGTCCACCCGGCTGGCCCGGGAGGAGATCGACATCCAGGGCGAGATCGGCGAGCTGCTGTGGATCCCGTTCGGCGAGCCAATTGAGCGGGAGCAATCCGTCGAGCACCATCTGGTGATCCTCGAAGCCATCAAGAACGGAGACGGTGACGGTGCCAGGGCCGCGACCGAGCACCACATCGAGCTCGGTATCAGGAGACTCATCGACTTTCATCTCCAACTCGCCAAGCGGGACGCCTAGGCTGGGATCGGCACGTCAGACAGGATCCTGGGAGTGGCCGTGGGCGAGGCGCAGGTCACAGTTGATGCTGCGGCGCACGTCAAGGGACTGCTGCGCGAAGTGTTCGCGGATGTTGACGTGTTGCGCGACCAGGTTGTTGTGCTGTGTGAGCGGGCGCGGTCGGAGGGTCGGCGCCCAATCACGACCGACCTCACCGAGATCAGGCCCACCGTCCTGGCGCACCTGTCCAAGGCGGGCAGGCGTCTTAACGGCACCGGAGTCATCACGGCGCCGGGCATGCTCGCCGACGAGCCGCGCTGGCTGGAATGGTGGCGCAAACCCGGCAACACCACCGAGCCGCGCCCCCTGTCGGTCGACCTGAACCCGCATCACGTTGGCGGGTACGACTACCCCGCCGCGGAGTGGTTTGCTGTGCCGCAGCGCACCGGCCAGCGCGTGATCGTGGGGCCGTACGTCGATTACGGGGGAACCGACGAGTACATTCTGACCTTCGCCACGCCGATCTTCGCGTGCGACGAGTTCTTCGGCGTGGCCGCCGCGGACATCCGGGCCACCGACTTCGAGCGCGAGATGCTACCGATTCTCGACTCGACGGGAGAGACGACGCTGCTGTTGAACGCGTCCGGGCGGGTGATCGCGTCCAACACCCCTGCCACCATCATCGGCTCGATGGCCCCGCCTGCCTGGCGAGGCGGCGGGCGAACGTTGCCGGCTGGGCCAGAGTGGTCGTATTGCGCCGGCCTGCCATGGTCGCTCGTGCAAGCCTGACCGGCATCGGGCCTCCGCTCTATGAGCGGCTCACGCCCAGGCGTGCATCACATGCTTAATCCGGGTGTAGTCCTCAAGCGCGTACATCGACAGGTCTTTGCCGTAGCCGGAGTGTTTGAACCCGCCGTGTGGCATCTCCGCGACAAGCGGTATGTGGGTGTTGATCCACACGCAGCCAAAGTCCAGCCGGCGTGCCATCCTCATAGCCCGCCCATGATCACGGGTGAACACAGACGAGGCAAGCCCGTACTCCACGCCGTTCGCCCAGCGGACGGCTTCGTCCTCGTCGCTGAACTGCTGCACGGTGATGACCGGGCCAAACACCTCATTCTGGATGATCTCGTCGTCCTGCCGAAGGCCCGAGACCACCGTCGGCGCGTAGAAATAGCCGCGATCGCCAACACGAGAACCACCAGTGCTCACCGTGGCGCGGGCCGGTAACCGATCGACGAAGCCGCTTACTCGCTCGAACTGGTTCGCGTTGTTGAGTGGGCCGTAGTCGGTGTCGTCGCCGACAGGGCCACCGGTCTTGGTGTTCTTCGCCCGCTCGGTCAGCGCGGCTATGAAGTCGCTGTGGACTTGCGGACCGGCCAGCACGCGGGTTGCCGCCGTGCAGTCCTGGCCGGCATTGAAGTAGCCGGCTCCGGCGATCGCCTCGGCAGCCTGCTCGAGGTCAGCGTCGTCGAAAACGATGACCGGTGCCTTGCCACCCAACTCGAGGTGCAGCCGTTTAAGGTCCCCGCTGGCAGCCTCGGCGACCTCCTTGCCAGCCCGGACCGAGCCGGTGATCGACACCAGGGCGGGCGTTTCGTGCGCCACCATCGCCCGACCGGTGTCACGGTCGCCGCAAACAACGTTAACGACGCCGGGAGGGAGAACCTCCGCTATGATCTCGGCCATCAATAACGTCGTTACGGGGGTCGTCTCGGACGGCTTGAGCACGATGGTATTGCCCGCAGCCAGTGCGGGCGCGAACTTCCACACCGCCATCATCATCGGGTAGTTCCAGGGCGTTACCTGGGCACATACGCCAATCGGCTCTCGTCGCACGTACGACGTGTGGCCTGTCATGTACTCACCAGCCGACTGCCCGGTGAGCACCCGCGCCGCCCCGGCGAAGTACCTGATCTGGTCCAGGGACGGCACAAGTTCCTCCGTCTTGGTCATCTCTTGCGGCTTGCCGGTGTTCTGGCACTCCGCCGCGACCAACTCGTCACCGCGCTTCTCCACGGCGTCCGCGATGTTCAGCAGCGCCCGCTGGCGCTCACTTGGTGTGGTCTTCTTCCATGATTCGAACGCTACGGCGGCTGCCTTCATGGCCCGGTCGACATCCTCCGGACCCGACATCGGCCCCTCGGCGAACTTGTCGCCTGTAGCCGGGTCCACCAGGTCGTACGTCCGACCCGATTCCGGCTCGACCCACTTGCCTTCAATGAAGTTCTGTAGCACGCGCTGCTCGGCCATTGTTCAGCCTCTCCGACGCTGGCGACTTGCTTGCAGCGTAATGCCAGCCATGGGCGAACGGGGGTCGACCAACCAACCTGTGGGTGAGCTTAGGCACTCTTCTCGCGGCGCACCCGCTTACCTGGTGTCGTGCGCGGCACAAGCGTGGGATTGACGTTCTTGAGCACGACATCGTGATCAATGACGACGCGGGCGACGTCCTCACGGCTGGGGACCTCGTACATGACGTGGAGGAGGACCTCCTCCATGATGGCGCGCAGGCCACGGGCGCCAGTGTCGCGCAGTAGAGCCTGATCGGCGATGGCGTCGATGGCGTCGTCGGTGAACTCCAGTTCCACGCCGTCGAGCTCGAAGAGCTTGCGGTACTGCTTGACCAGCGCGTTGCGCGGCTCGGACAGGATCCGGATCAACGCCGCCCGATCCAACGGGCTCACGGTGGTGATGACGGGTAGCCGGCCGATGAACTCAGGGATCAGACCGAACTTGAGCAGGTCTTCGGGCATGACTTCGCCGAACCGGTTCAGACTCCGGCGGTCCGCCTTGCCGACTACCTCGGCGCCGAACCCGAGGCCGCGGCGCCCAATGCGCTGCTCGATGATGTCCTCAAGCCCGGCGAACGCGCCGCCGACGATGAACAAGACGTTGGTGGTGTCGATCTGGATGAACTCCTGGTGGGGGTGCTTGCGGCCGCCCTGAGGCGGGACGCTCGCGGTGGTGCCTTCCAGGATCTTGAGCAGAGCTTGCTGGACGCCCTCACCTGACACGTCGCGAGTGATCGACGGGTTCTCGCTCTTGCGGGCGATCTTGTCGACCTCGTCGATGTAGATGATGCCCGTCTCGGCCTTCTTGACGTCGTAGTCGGCGGCCTGGATCAGCTTGAGCAGGATGTTCTCGACATCCTCACCAACGTAGCCCGCCTCGGTGAGAGCGGTGGCGTCGGCGATGGCAAACGGCACGTTGAGCAACCGGGCCAGAGTCTGCGCGAGGTAGGTCTTGCCGCACCCGGTCGGCCCGATGAGCAAGATATTCGACTTCGCCAGCTCAACCGGATCTTCCTTGCTGGATCGCGGCCCGCCGGACTGGCGCGCCTGAACCCGCTTGTAGTGGTTGTATACCGCGACCGACAGCGCTTTCTTCGCGACCTCCTGCCCGATCACGTAATCCTCGAGGAACTCGTAGATCTCCCGAGGCTTGGGCAGATCACGCAGCGAACTCTCCGGAGTGTCGTTGAGCTCTTCTTCGATGATTTCGTTGCACAGATCGATGCACTCGTCGCAGATGTACACGCCTGGGCCGGCGATGAGCTTTTTCACCTGCTTCTGGCTCTTGCCACAGAACGAGCACTTGAGCAGGTCGCCGCCGTCGCCGATGCGTGCCACGCGGTACGCCCCTTCCATCTCAACGGTGCTGGTGGACCGTCGCGATACCACCCTACGCGGTCGCGCCGACTCGCGTCCTTCGACGGTACCCCTTCCCGCCGACAAATCAGCGGTGACCCACGCCGGGCGTGGCGCGAGATAGTTCAGCACCCGCTGCGGGTTGTCCGGCCGGACAAGTCAAACACCCGCGGGTACACGCACGTCGGCTCGGACATGTCGCCGCGGCGGCGAGTTGTCCGGGCCGATTGCCTACTTACTTGACGAGTGAAGCCTTGCGGGAAGTGGTGAATGCATCGACGATGCCGTAGTCGATGGCCTCCTGCGTGGTGAGGATCTTGTCGCGTTCGACATCGGCATGGACCTGCTCGATCGGCCGGCCGGAGTGCTTGGCGATTAGTTCCTCCATCAGCGTCCGCATCCGCTGGATCTCCTGGGCGTGAATCTCCAGGTCACTCGCCTGACCGGTGATCGCCTCGGAGTACGCCGGCTGGTGGATGAGCACCCGGGCGTTCGGAACAGCCAGCCGCTTACCTGGGGCACCGGCGGCCAACAGGATCGCAGCGGCGGACGCGGCCTGGCCCATACACACCGTCCGGACGTCCGGCTTGATGAACTGCATGGTGTCGTAGATCGTCGTCATCGCCGTGAACGAACCACCCGGCGAGTTGATGTAGATCTCGATGTCGCGGTCCGGGTCCATCGACTCCAGGCAGATCAGCTGCGCCATGACTGCGTTGGCGACGTCGTCCGAGATGGGCGTACCGAGGAAGATGATGCGCTCCTCGAACAGCTTCGCGTACGGGTCGATCCGCCGGAAACCGTACGACGTACGCTCTTCCCACTGCGGGATGTAGTAGTTCATGTGTGGCTCCATCAAGCGCTGGGGTGGAAGGTTCGAGAGCTCCGCGCCGCCGGTCATGCCGTCCCACCACCCTCGGAGACCTGCGAGGCCTCCTCCACGACGTGGTCGATGAAGCCGTAATCCAGCGCTTCCTCGGGAGTGAAGTAACGGTCACGGTCGGAGTCGCGCTCGATCTCCTCGATCGTCCGGCCGGTGTGCTTGGCGATCAGGCGGGCCATCTCCTGCTTGGTCTTGACCATGGCCTCGGCGTGGATCCGGATGTCGGACGCCGTGCCGCCGATGCCGCCCCACGGCTGGTGCATGAGGATCTTGGCGTGCGGCAGCGCGTACCGCTTACCCGGCGCGCCGGCCGTGAGCAGGAACTGTCCCATCGAGGCCGCGAACCCCAGCGCGACCGTGGTGACGTCCGGCTTGACGAACTGCATCGTGTCGTAGATCGCCATGCCGGCCGAAACTGAGCCGCCCGGGGAGTTGATGTAGAGGTGGATGTCCTTCTCGGGGTCTTCGGCAGCCAGTAGCAGCAGCTGGGCGCAGATCGCATTGGCGTTCTCATCGCGAACCTCAGAGCCGAGGAAGATGATTCGCTCGCGCAGCAGGCGGTTGTAGATGTGGTCGTCCAGGCCCATCGACGTACCCGGGGCGGGCGCGTGGGCCTGCGGGGGAACGACGAGACCGGGCGTCTCGGGACGTGGGCTCACCGTGGGCTCCTTGGATTGTCGAATTCGGCTAGCTTCACCGACCCTAACCAACGCGGAGCGCACGGCCATCCAGGATTGGCCGGTGTTCGCTGATGGCGTTCCGGAGTTCACCCGCTGGGCCGCCCACCAGGGTTGGCGACGTACCTACATGCATGCAGGCCTGTAGGTACGTCGCGCCGTCTGCCGAACGTGATCGAACGGGACGGGAACTACTTGGGCTCGTCGGCCGGGTCGTCCGACGGCTCTTCTGACGGCTCGTCCGACGGCTCCTCCAGCTCAGCGAACTCGAAGCCGGCGGGAACGGTCGCAGCCGGAGACACGGCAGCTGGCGCACCTTCGTCCTGCCCGATGGTGCCGTCCTCCTGCAACCGGTCGAGCACGACCTCGTTGCCCGAAGCATCGGTGACCTTGGCCTTCTCGACAACCAGAGCCAGCGCCTTACCGCGCGCGACATCGGCCATCAGGGCCGGCAGGTTTCCACTCTGGACATACTGCTGGGCCAGCTGGTTGGGATCGATCCCGGCCTGCGCGGCACGCTCGATGATGTAGGACGTCAGCTCCTCTTGCGAGACCTGAATCTCCTCGGCCTTCACGAGCTCGTCGAGCACGAACTGGCCGGTGAGGTTCTTGCGCAGGTCGCGTTCGAACTCCTGCCGATGATCATCGTCGCCGTGGCCGTCTTCGAAGTGCCGCTCGATCTCGGCCGCCACAACACCTTCCGGCAGCGGGATCTCGCCGGCGGCAGCGAGCAGGGTGTCGAGGATCTTGTCGCGCGCCTCGACGGCCTGCTGCAACCGCTTAGCCCGTCCCGCGCGCTCGCGCAGGTCGGCACGCAACTCATCGAGGGTGTCGAACTCACTGGAGAGCTGGGCGAACTCGTCGTCAAGGTCCGGCAGCTGCTGCTCCTTGACCGCGTTGACGGTGACTTCGCAGTCGACCTCCATGCCCTCGTGAGTGCCGACCAGTGTCGTCTTGAAAGTAGTCGATTCGCCCGCGGACAGGCCGGTGAGGGCGGGGTCCATACCGTCGAGCATCTCGGCGCCGACGCCGATCTGGTAGGAGACGCCGGTGGCCTGACCGTCCTCAACGACCTCACCGTCCTGCATGGCCTTGAGGTCGATCACCACGAAGTCACCATCGGCCGCGGGACGATCCACGCCGACGAGCGTTCCGAAGCGCGACTGCAGCGCCGTCAGCTGGTTGGCGACGTCCTCCTCCGTGACTTCGATGTCGTCGACTTGAACTTCCAGGCCTTCCCACTCCGGCAGCGTGACGTCAGGGCGGACGTCGACCTCCGCCGTGAACTTCAACTCCTGGCCGTCGCCGAAATCGGTGACGTCGACCTCCGGCTGGCCGAGCGGACGAAGTTCGTTGTCCTGCAACGCCTGGCCGTACAGCGCAGGGAGCGCGTCGTTGACCGCCTCCTGGAGCACAACCTCCCGCCCGAAGCGCTGGTCGATGACCACCGGCGGCACCCTGCCCTTACGGAACCCAGGCACCGTCACCTGCGCGGCGATCTTCTTGTACGCGGACTGGATGCTCGGTTCGAGCTCACTGAACGGAACCTCGACGGCGAGCTTGACCCGGGTTGGATTGAGGGTCTCGACGACGCTCTTCACTACTGCGTACTCCTGGACATCATGAGTCAGCACGCCGGTGGGATGCCGCATGCCATGGACGTGAGCCGACACGCGTCGGCGCAATGCACCATCGTATCCGTCCAGCGCCAGCGCACGAAACCGCCGTCTGGCGTAGATCACTTGTCGGGGCACCCGGATTTGAACCGAGGACCTTCCGCTCCCAAAGCGGACGCGCTACCAAACTGCGCCATGCCCCGCGCCTGCCGAAGGCTGCGCCGCAAGGATACGCCCTCCGGAGCCGATGATCCGAACCGATCGGTGTCCGTAGCAGATTCAGGGACTGTTCGGGAGCCGATCTCGGTACTACTGTGACCGGTATGCTCGCCGGGCGGCTATTCCGTGCTGGCGTGCTGGCTTTGATCGCGCCAGCTGGTGTGCAGATCGGCCACGCGCTGACATATCTGCTTGCCGTCCCCAATCCCGCGGAGCGGGCCGCTGTGCTGGCCGCCAGCGGCCACGGGTGGTTAACGCTTGGCGCCGTCGCGGGTACGGTCCTGGCCGCCGCCGGCGCTGGCGTGCTCCTGACCGCTCTCCTGCGCCGGCCACCAGACGGTGGCAGGTTCCGCCGCGAACTGAGCCGATGGCTGTGGCCTCGGCTGGCGGCTTGTCAGCTCGGCCTGTTCGCCATCGTCGAAGCTACCGAGCGCGCACTCGCCGGAAATCCACTGGGCGGCGATCTTTACCACCAAATCATCGAGCACGGCGTCTTCGCCCAACTTGTTGTCGCTCTCGCCATCACAGGCCTGTTCTGGTGCCTGACGCTTGCGATCGACCTGGCTTGCACCGTTATCACCCGCGAACCGCTACCGATTGCGGTTGAGCTCATTCCGTCCGCGCCTGGCCGAGGGCTTGCGCCCCGCGTGGACCGTCGCCGAGCCGAAGCTCGCGCGCCTCCGCTTCTCGCCTTCTAACGCTTGACACCGAACCGCCACGGCCACTGATCCGTATCAGGGCTGTTGGGCGGCATTGCATGACGAAGGCATTCCGTACTGCATCACCTATCAGGAGGCGTCAATGAGAGTATCCATCGCCGCCCGAAGTGTTCGGGTTGGCACCGTCATAGGTGTACTTGCCGTGCTGACGTGGGTCGGCGCGCAGCCGGCAGCGGCACATGAGAGGCGTGACGTCGATCGCTTCACGTTCGTGGTCGGCTTTGTTTCCGAACCGGCGTATACGCACATTCCCAACGCCGTTTCGTTATCCATCACTGAGACCGAATCCGAGGAGCCGGTCGAAGACCTTGGCGATGCGCTGAACGTCGACGTGACGTTCGGCGATGAGATGTTCACGACAACCCTGCGCCCGCAATTCGGATCGCCGGGGTCGTACCGCGCGGACTTCGTGCCGTCGCGGCCCGGTCAGTGGACATTCCACTTCTATGGGACGGTGGGCGATGTCGAAGTCGACGAGACGTTCGTCTCTGGCCCGGAAACGTTCAACGATGTCCAGGACATCTCCGAGGCGTCCTTCCCGGCGCAGGATCCCAGCACCGGGGAACTGGCTGAGCGGCTAGAGCGGGAACTGGCCCGCGTCAATGAGCGGCTCGACGCACTCGACGGCGGCGTCTCGGCTGACGGGGGAACCGGTGGCGGTGCCGCCGGAGATTCCGACGACACGCTGGCCCGCGGCTTGAGCGCCGGCGCACTCGTTGTGGGAGTGGGCGCGCTTGCCGCAGCGCTGCTGGTCGGTCGCCGACGATCATGATCCGCCGGCACGCCCGGATCGGGTGGGCGGTGGCGGTAGCGGCATCCACTCTGGTGGCAGTCGCCGTATCCGCCACCGCGCACTCGGCTTTGCTGCGGAGTGACCCCGCCGACGGCGCCAGACTCGAGCAGGCTCCCGCGGAAATTGTCCTGGTCTTCAGTGAAGAACCGGATCCTGATCTGTCGAAGGTGGCGGTCTTCGACGCGTCTGGGCAGGAACTGGACCACGAACCTGCCGCTGCAGACGCCAGGGACAGGGCGACGCTTCGGGTATCGCTGCCGCCGTTGGACGACGGCGTCTACACGGTCAGTTGGCAGGCGTTGTCTTCCGTCGATGGCCATGTCACAACTGGCGCGTTCGCCTTCGCAGTGGGCGAGGTGGCCGACGGCGAGATAACGGCTTCGATGACCGGCGATGTGGACGAAGGCAGCAGCGTGGGAACGGTCGGCGTGGCCGGCCGGTGGATCCTCTACGCCGGCCTGGCGGTTCTGTTCGGCTGGGCGGTTTCGACGTTTATCGTCTTCAGGGGTCGCTCCCCCGGACCACCGGTGGTGCTCATCGTTTGCTGGCTGCTCGCAGCCGGTGGCCTTGCATTGATCACCATCGCCGAAGCCTCCTCAATCGACGCGTCGGTGGGTCAGTTGTTGAGCGCGTCGGCAGGCGCCCGGCTCGTACGCACCTCGGCTGTGCTGGCCGCCGCGGGAGTCGCCATCGTCGTTGCCATCGTGCGAACCACACGCGCCACAGCCGCGGGTGTCGGTTTGCTCGTGGCCGGCACCATGTTCAGCCACGTCGCGGCGGGCCATGCGGGAGCACCGGGTTCAACACAGTGGCTGAACCTCGTGGCGCAATGGGTCCACTTCCTCTTCATCGGAGCATGGATTGGCGGGCTGGTGTGGCTACTCGCCGGCACTAGAAAACGGCCGGACGACGAGCGCGCGGAGCCGGTCCGGCGGTTCTCGATGCTCGCCACCATCTCGGTGGCGGTCGTCGTGGTCACGGGCACGTGGCGCGCGCTGGACGCCATCGGCCTCGACCAGCTCGAAGCGCTGGTGGACACCAACTACGGTCGGCTCTTTTTGATCAAGTTGGGCGTCATCGTCCCTCTCGTCGCGCTCGGGGCAACCAACAAGTTCTGGAATGTGCCGGCGATTCTCCGTGGCGAGCGGCACCACAGCCGGCTCCGGCACACCGTGCGCGGCGAGATCCTGTTTGCGGCGGGAGTTCTCGCCGTGACCGGGTTTCTTGCCAGCTCACCCCCGCCCGACAAGCACATGATGCAGGAGGAAGCCGAAGAAGCGATGCGTGAAGGTGGCCTCATGGTGGAGGGCAGCGACTTCGCCACCACGGTCAACGTCGAGCTCGGCGTCGACCCTGGCCAGGTGGGCGACAACCGGTTCACCGTGAACATCGCCGACTACGACACCGGCGAGCCGGTTGAGGCGATACGGGTTGCCCTGCGGTTCACAATCCCAGATCGCCCGGACTTCGGCCCCTCGCTGCTGGAACTGGAAACCACCGAGCCCGGCACATGGGAAGGGTCGGGCACCGCCATCGCACAACCCGCGCTCTGGCGGGTAACAGTGATCGTCACGTTCGCCGACGACGGCCTTGAAATCCCGCTCGACGTCGACGTGGGCTCCGGGATCGACGAGCCCGCACCGACCCAGCACGGTGGCTAATGATCGGATGTGCACGGCGCTGGCCGCGTGGCCGGCTGCACCGTGCACATCCCCATTTTTCTGGTTCGGACGTCCTGCCTAGCCGTTGACGAAGACGCCGCCGCACAGATTCTCTGCCTCGGGCGTCAGGACACCGTCCGCGCCGTATGCGACGTAAATGTCACCGCTAACGGTTCCCGGTTGACCCAGGTGGACGTTGACATGCAGCGGGTGCTGCCGGTTCTCCGGGAATTCGTCGGCAGTCGGCAGTTGCACGTACTTCTCTCCGCCGTCGGGCGCAAGCAGCACGCACTCGCCGTCGCCCAGAACCCGGAAGTGGACGTGGTCGGCTTGAGCTGGCATGGCTCCCGCGACTAGCAATGCCGCCGCAGCAGCACCGGCCAGGATCGAGCTTCGCCACATGATCTCCTCCAAAGGCTCAGTGACAAGGTGGTTGGACTATCGATCAGGTTCTTCCCCGGGATCCAGGTGTTCACGCTCCGTTGGCCAAGCAACCACGAGAGGGCGAGGTGTTCGAACCACCTCGCCCTCTGCGTGTTCGCTGGCTTTACGGTAGAGAGACTTCCAGTGTCTGCGGGTTCAGGTGCGACAGTCTGATCGCACCAGCCACCGCTTGGTCACTCACCTTGTAGAGGTTGAGCCCACGGGTGATGTCACTTTCGTAGACAACGCCGTTGTACCAGTACGACGACCAAGCCCCACCGATGTGGCACTCACCGCCGCAGAACGGTCCGGGCCCAAGCGACGGCGGGTCTACCCACGCGACACTGCGCGGCTCAACACCATCCTGAATGCCAGTGAAGTCGACGACCCAAGTGCCGGCCTGGTAGTGGCCACCAGTCACGACATAGTCGCCACTGCGCAGCGGCACCATGTTGTAGTTGTGGATCGTGCAGTTCTCGTCTGCACCTTGATCGCGCTCGAGTACCCACTGACCAAGCTTCTCGCCGGTCTGAGCATCGTAGAAGAACATGCTCTTCTTGATGTCCGGGTCGTCGGCCGTGCACTCAGCGGCGCCGCCACCACCGGGCTCCCAGCCAAGCACGAGCACTTCGCCGTCCCAGGTGAACGCGGCCGAGTGCCAACGCCCGCCGATGCCGACCTGGTTACCCAGATCGTCGGTCTCCTCAACGTTGTAGAGGAATTGCGGGTTCTCGAGTGTTCCGCCACCAGGTGCGCCGATCGAGAAGACGTTCGCCGCGTGCCCGCTGGCGCAGGCGACCATGTTCACATCGCCAAGGATGACGCCTGCGTCGTGGCAACCGTTGTTGCTGCCGAGAGATCCACCCACCAGCGGGACGTATCCGATGTGACTGGCGCTGGCCGGATCGTCGAGCGGCACCTCGATGATGTCCATCGCGTCGCATACCGGGCGGCCGGCACCGCTGGAGTTATTGCTGTAGATGATCAGCCGGTTGTTGTCCAGGTCCGGTACACCTGTCGCGGTGTGTGATCCACACCCGTCAGCCGTGCCGCGAAGCGTTGCGCCGGCTTGGCTGAACTCCACCGCCGTCACAAGCTCCGGGTTGGCCGGGTCGCTGATGTCGAACACATGGACACCCTCGAATCCGACCGGCACCGGTTCGCCCATACAGAGCCGACCCGCCGGCGCGGGCGCGTTCCACGAGCGGACCACGATGTTGTCCCACACCACGATGTCACCCTGGTCGCCGTTACAACTCGGGTGAGAGATCAGCTTCGGATTGCCGGGTGCGGAGATGTCAAGAATCCGGAAGCCGTCGTAGTTGCCCTGGATCGCCAAGTTCCCCCAGAAAGCGAGGTCCGAGCTAATCTTGCGCTCTCCGTCGGGAACGGCGAACGTGGCAGGGTGCTGGTTCTGACCCAACGCGTGCATGTTCCGCGTGCTGGGATCACCCCGGTGCTCTGCCTGGCCGGGTGGTGTCCCGTTCGTTGTCGGCACCGGCCCGCTCTTAGGATCGAATTCGTCCTGTGGACCTGCCAGAGCCGGCATCGTCGAGCCGAGCAACAGGGCGGCCGATACTGCTGCCAATGACCATTGAGTGTGTTTTCTCATGGGCGCTCCTCTTTGAGCAATTGGGCTACATGCTTCGGACAGCCGGGATGGAAGGAGGATCGCGGCAGCCAAGAACGTTGTCAAGTAGTACGCACGGCCTCCACAGCCCCCAGATGGCGTGGGTCCCCGGGTGAATAGAGCTCGGTTGCATTCGTCTCCGCCACCGTGGGGCGGGTCGTGGACCCGCCCCACATGCGTAGCTAGTCCGACAAGGTCGCGCCATCGACTCGTGGTGTGCTCGTGAGCAGTTGGAGTTCAGCGGCACGCACCTGCTCAGCACCAATTGATATCGACCGGCAGTCCGAAGTGGGGCTGGCCGGGTCGTCGTGCTGGTCACCCTGGTAGTTGGGATTGCCGGTGCACTGGTTCGCCTCAACGACGAACTTGACGTGTGTCGCCGTCGTCGGCGGAATCTGGAACGACCGCAACAACAGATCCGGCGACGACGGACGGGGGTTTGGCGCCGGGAACGCGTCCCGATGGCTGCGGAGGAACCGCGTCCACCCGTCATCGGTCGAGCCGTCGCATGTCGGGTTGGCTGCGTTCCCTTCCAGGCACGCGTACAGCTCGAACTGCCGCAGCGCCGTGAACCGGTTCTGCCCTGGCCGTAGCATCGCGCTGGCCTTTGCCTGCGCGAACGACTGCCGGCCGTCGAGCGTAATCGTCACCTGGACGCCTTCGACCGGCGCGGTGGTGCTTTCCCAGTTCGTCGCCTCGGTGTCGTCGATCAGATCGCTTTGACGAACTCCGTCTCCGGACGCGGTCGCGCCCTGTGCGAGGGAGGCCACATTCGTCGGGAAGTGAACCGTAATCGTGCGGTCCTCCCCCGGCCTCAGGTTGTTGACGAAGAAGCGCACGTGTCCGTACCCCTCCGCGTTAGCGACGAAGTTGTAACCCTCCGGGTTAGGCACGAACCGCTCGACCGATTGCAGCGCCGTCGTCCGGGCCTCGTAGTTGCCTCCGAACACCTGCACGTCGACCGGCTGGCCACCTTCGTCCTTGGCGACCGCCTCGAACCGTAACGTCGCTTCCTCGTGCATGGGCGACTCGAAGCTCGGCACGGGGTTGGTGTCCTGGGTCCCTTCGACAGATGCGTTCTCACCGAAACCACGCCGGGCGAAGCCGAGCCAGAGCAGGTCCTGGTTCGTCCCGCCAAAGCGCAGCATGTCCGCCGCGAAGTACGCGTCACGGGCATCCAGCATCGTCGGGTTCGTCGGCATGAGCAGGAACGCGTCGAACACCGTCTGGATCCACTGACGGTTGCCCGGGCAGTCCTGCGCGTCCCGCAATCCGTCGGCGCACTCGCGTTGCCGTGCACCACCTGGGCTTGGGTACCGCTCGAGGAACAGCGACCGGAGGTCGTGGTTCGTCGCGCTCCAGATCTCGCCGTCCGCGTGCACCTGCGGCCCGACGATGTCGTAGCCCATCGAACCGAAGTGGAACGCACCAACCCGCAAGTCGCGCCCCGGCTGCGGGAACTCGCCCGCCGACGGGAACGACATGTTGTAGTTCCGGATCCCGCGGATCGGGTTGCCGGTCACGTACGGGCCGACGGCCCAGCGGTCTTGGCCACCGGTCGGCAGCAGGCCGTACTCGTTGTGGTATTCCATCGCGACGAAGTCAGACCAGCTTTCGCCCATGGCTCCGGCGTGGAACCCCATGCGGCGGAAGCCTTTGCCGATCATCCGGTTCTCGATCATGTGTGTGTACTCGTGACCGATCACCGACATGTCGTAGTCGCCGACGACGCATGGTCCGTAGAACCCGTTGGCGATCGGCTGCCACAGGAACATGCTCATGATCGATGGCGTACCGTCCGGCTGCGTGTTCATGGTCGCGTTGTCGCGGGATCCCGGCGTGATCGCTCCCGCCTGTGCGCGGGCGGTCACGGGATCCCCCTCGCCGGCCGGGTTGATGCCGAAGTTGAAAGCCTGGCCGTTCCAGGTGGCTTCGGTGAAGCCAAGGTGGTACGACCAGTCGTGCATCCGCCAGGTTCCGACGAACAGGTTTGTTACGGACGCATCGATGTCATTGCCACCAGGGACAAGGTTGCCTGAATGGCACCTTGTTTCGTACCAGACGTTGGTCCACGGGTACCGGTATTCGCGGTCCGGGCTGGTCGGCCGATGGCCAGGCGAAGCCGGAGGGACCGTATTCCACCATTCGGCGGCGTCCACCGCGTTGCCGATCGTGGTGAATGTCGGTACGCCAGTCTGCGCGTCGACGTCCCACGGCACTCGGGCCGCGTCGTTCTCAACCGCGAGCCGGCAGCCGGGCAGGAAGGTCCAGCACCACAGCTGTCGAGTGTCAGCGCTCGAGTAATTCCACGGTGGGCGGCTCATGGGCGTCAATGGCGGCGTTGCTGGGAAGATCTCCCACGTCGGGTCGTCGGCCGCGTGGTCCACGACGGCTTGGCGCAGAAGCACATCGCCTGTTGCGGCGTCGATAACGTACCGGTAGCTTTCCTCTGCTCCGTCGGAATAGACCGTCTCGTAGGCGCGCCGGACGCCCCTGTCAGTCGTCGGGAATGCGACCCGGCGGATGAGCTGATCCTGGTCGATGTCATCGACGTCGAGGACTCGCCATCCGGCCCGTATCGAGCCCATCGCAATGTCAGCGCGCTCGACGTCGGTTCCGGCGTCGTCGGCAGCCTCGACGAAGGCGTCCCGCATGGTGAGGTTCATCGGTCCAGCTGCCGCTTGATCGGCAGCCAACGTCGAGGAGGCGTAGGCGACGCTCCAGCCCTCGTCGGCTGTGCCAACAAGCCCTATCGATGCCAAGCCTTCTGGTGACACGGGAAGTCCGCCGACCAGCTGCCGGAAGACCACGACGCGTGCACGGTCGGTCAACTGGACGTCGGCGTGAACCACCAGGCCCTCTACCGAGTCAAGGCGATAGAGCACTCTGTTCTCGTTGAGCCAGGCCTGCGCCGCTTCGACGGCGTCCGAGCCCTCGATGCCCGTGGCCAGGAAGTCACCATGCTTGATCAACGATTGCGGGGTTCCGAACGGCGTCCACCGCGCGGTCGCGCCCAAAGCCGCTACGGCGTCGAGCTGAGCCGCCGTCGGCTGGATGGGATCCGCGCCGTCGCGGGTGTCGAGGTCGTCGAGATGGTCGATGTCGTCCACTGCCACGTCGTCGCCGATTTGGGCCAATCCTTGCGCCCCGGTAGGGGTGAAGATCAGCGTTAACGATGCAGCGGCCGCGATTACTGCGCCGCCAAGGTACCGGGATCTCCGGCTTGGCGTGCTGTTGGAAATGCGCATCCAATCCCTCCCACGGTCTGGACACGAGCGCGATGCCGGATCGCGGCGACGCTCGTGTACCGGCTGGTCGCCGAGCGCATGGGAACGACGCGCTATGTGGTCGCATGGAGACTGCGCGACAGGACTCACTGGCCGTCATCGGCCCAGTTGGGTGGCCGACGGTTCCGGTCGCTGCAGGGGAACAACCAAAAAGGGCAGTGGTGCGGCCAGACTTCATTGTCGGCTACCACAGGCAGGCTGAGCTCGAACTAGTGGATCGTGCCGCCCGCCCCCTTACAGCCGGGACGCGCCGTCCCACCACGCGCCCGATTCCGCGGAACATACGTCCGTCTCACACCACCGTCAAGGGGTGGGCGGAGGCTGGTCTGGGCAAACATGCAGCTCCACGCAGCCAAACCGCGCTGCCGCTGTACGCCCACGTCCGCTTGGATTGATCGCAAGGCCGATGCAGATCTCACCGGCCGAACGGGGTAACATCGTCGCGGATCGCGATGTGGTTAGCGATCATGCGGGTGTAGCTCAATGGTAGAGCCCCAGCCTTCCAAGCTGGTGGTGCCGGTTCGATCCCGGTCACCCGCTCCAACGCAGCAGTCAGCCCGACTCGATCATCTCCAGCGTCACGCCGATGGGCGGTACGTCAGGCTGTGCTCGCCAGCGACAACTTCACCGCAAAAGCGAGGAAGGCTCCGCCCGCGGCGGCCGCCCCACCTACTTGAAGCGCGCGGCGCCGCCGGAAGGCTGCCGCCAGCCGCGCACCGCTGAAGATCAGAAAGCTTAGGTACGTCACGCTGAACAGCTGCACCCAGAAGCCCAGGACCAGGAAGGAGAGGGCCGGGTACGGGTACGCCGGGTCGACGAACTGCACGAAGAACGACACGAAGAACAGAATCGCCTTCGGGTTGAGCAGGCTCGCCATCAGCGCGCGGCGGTAGGGCCGCTCAGTGCCGGATTGCGCGACAGCCCCATCCGTAAGCGCCCGTTCGGTCGATTGATGAGCGGTGATCGCAGTCCGTCGCCGCAACGCGCGCCACGCGCCACGCAACATGCCGACGGCCAGCCAGAAGAGGTAGCCGGCGCCAAGGACCTTGATGATTGAGAACGCCAGCGGGCTGGTGCGCAACAGCGAAGCGACCCCGCCGCAGACAGCACCATCAATGTCGTGTCGCCACAGAACACGCCGAACGCGGCCCGGTATCCCTGTTGTACGCCCAGCCGTGCGGCCACCGAGAGCACGTAGAGCGAATTGGGCCCGGGCATGACGATGATCACCGCCAGTCCGGCGAGGTAGGTGGGCAGATCCGTGATTCCGAACACGCACGCAGGATGCCACAGATTCGGTAAGTAGCAAACTTCATTTTGACTGATGGGACGGTGCAGCACCCAAGTGCGGTAAGTCCGTGCTTGGATTGCCGTGTGAGCCGCGCTGTGGAGGAACGCAACCGCCGACTGTTGCGGGCGCGCGACACCATTGATCGCACCTACTCACAAGCTTTGAACATCCCTTTGCTGGCCCGTGTAGCCCACGTGTCCGAGGCTCACTTCATACGCACGTTCCGCGCCACCTTTGGTGAGACACCGCACCGGTACCTGCAGCGTCGCCGGGTCGAGCGCGCGATGTTCCTGCTGCGGGAATCGGACCGGAGTGTGACGCAGATCTGCTTCGATGTCGGGTTCAACAGCCTGGGGACGTTCAGCCGGACATTCCGCGAGATCGTCGGGCAGGCACCGTCGTCCTACCGTGCCGCTGCGTCCACATTGGCCGCGCCAAGCTGCTTCACCATGGCGTGGATGAGACCGAGCAGTTTCGGAGAAGCGCTTAGCCGGCCGCGGAGCATAGCGTGACAGCCATGTTGAACGCCATCACCATTTCCCACGTGTGGGTCTTCGACCAGGACGAAGCCCTCGACTTCTACGTCGGCAAGTTAGGCCTCGAGGTCAGCGCTGATTTGGACCTCGGGTTCATGCGGTGGCTCACGGTCCGCGTACCAGACCAGCCAGAGCGCGAGATCCTGTTGGAGGTGCCCGGCCCACCGTCGGTGGACGTCGAGGCCGGCGAGCGGATTCGCGAGCTGGTCAGCAAGGGTGCCACCGGCTTCGCGGTCGGATTCAGTACAAGCGACTGCCAGAAAACCTACGAGACGCTCAAGGAACGCGGCGTCGAGATCGTCGATGGGCCGACTCAGCGGCCGTATGGCATCGACATGGAGCTGCGCGATCCGTTCGGCAACCAGATCCGGATCAACCAGCCGCTGCCGCCCCAGTAGGAGAGCGGCATCCCATCGGTTCCCGCTGTCCCGCCTTTGCACTGCACCCAGTGAGGAAGCGCTTCCTCACTGGTGCAGTGCAAAGGTGCTCGAAGCACGGCACGGCGGCGGGGG
>DASUUH010000081.1:0-37265 GCA_036374175.1 Jiangellaceae bacterium
ATCACCGGATCTGCCGAGCCGCGAGGAACTTGAGCCCCCTGCCAGCCGGCAGTGCCACTGGGCCGCCCACCAGTCATAGCGACGTAGCTACAGGCATGCATGCATGTAACTACGTCGCGCCGTCTGCCGAACGTGATCGAACTACATGGGATCAGGCGAGGAGGCGGCTGCGGAGGGCGTCGGTGTCCGTGTCCGTCCAACCCTGTCGCTTAAGCCAGCCGAGCGGGCCGCCGTACTCGCGGTCCAGGTAGCCAAGAAATGTCTGCATCGCCTCGGGGCGGGGCAGGTGCTCGTCAACCGAGGTGCCATCGAGGTCGGCGGCGTAGGTCGGCGTGGACCGCAGTCGCGTGAAGACGGCATCCAGCCGCTCACCGGTGGCGACATAGTCGCCGACGATGGCATCACGGTCGACGTCCGCGACAGACAGCGCCATCGCACAGATGACACCGGTTCGGTCCTTACCGGCGGCGCAGTGGGCAAGCGCAACACCCTCACTTCGAGCCATCGTGCGCAGTGCCCCAAGTACGGAGTCCGGCCGGCGCGAGAGGTACCGCGTGTAGTACAGGCCGGTCTGGTCCCAGACCGCATCGCGCTCCTCGGGAAGAGTCCACGGGAGCGCGGTATCGGCCGCTTCGACGTCCGTCCGCTGTCCGGCCTCGGGGAACAACGAGTGGTGATGGACATTGACGTCGTTCAGCCGATTGAGCGGACCCGGTCCTTCAGATTCGATCTCGACACCGCTGCGCAGATCGATGACGTCCCGGACGCCCAATTTGCCAACCAGCAGCTCGACATCGTCGTCCGTCAGGTCCTGGAGATTGTCCGAGCGCAACACCCGGCCAAACTTGGTCGAGTCACCCCCACGAGTGGGAAGCCCACCCAGATCACGGGCGTTCACTGCCCCCGCTAAGGGGATCCATCTTTCACTCACTCCACCAACCGTATGTTGTTGCGGGGTGAAAATGCGTAGCCGGTGAGCTCAGACGCCGGCCGGCCGGTCCGGGCTCGGGGCCTCACCGGGTTCGCCGGGCTCGCCCGCAACGGCGACTTCCTCTCGCGGGGCGGAGGAATCCAGCGGCGTCATGTCAGCAGTGGTTGCTGGATCGACCGCACTGCTGCCAGCGGGTGGGCTGACATCATCCGGAACGCCGCTGTCGTCGACGCCGGCAACGCCGCCCGTCGCTCGGCTGCGCCGGGCCAGGAGCAGGGCCAGCCCAGCGAGCGACGCGACCACGACGGCCGCGATCGCGATGAGGAGTACGGGGGACAGGCCCGAACCACCGGCGTCACGCGCGGTGGCATGGATCTCGTTGACTTCGCCCAGCATCGGCGTCCAGGTCACCGTCTGCCCGTCGAGCGTGCCGTTGTGGTCCGTGACCTCGCCAGGGAACGTGATGGAGACCGAGACGTCGAAGTCGCCCAGCTCGGATGCCTCCGGTCCCAGTTCGGTCATGTCCATCTCGCCGGTGACCTCGTAGATCCCGGCCTCAGCATCGTGGTTGATGGAGATGACCTCGTTGTCCAGCTCGGCGATGTCGACATCGTCCAGGAGGTACTCCTGGCCCACGTAAACGTCATCCTCGTACGGGCGAGTTGTCGCACCTTCAGGAATGTCGTCGCCGGCATCGATCTCGGCCAGGAACTGCTCTACCGACGAGCCGGTCAGATTCAGCAGCGCACGGTTCACTCCGATGATCATCGAGCCGTCCGCCTTGTCGCCGTCGAGCGTCAGGTCGATGTCCATCTTGATGCAGCCGGACAGCGTGAGCGCAAGGAGGAGAGCAACGGCCGCGCGAGCGGCCATGGTGATGCGCCGGTTGCGGCTGCTGGTCGAGTTCATAGCGGACCAGCCTGCCATTGCCCACCTTGTGGCGGAATGGATCGCCTGGTCTCGGATTGGTGTCAGTTTCGCGGCGGTACGGTGAGCGTGTGTCCGAGGCGAACCAACAACCAACCGAACAGGAGATCCGCCAGTACCTCAGTCAACTGCGCGGAACTCCTGCCGAGCAGGTCTTGTCCGAGATCTTGTACGGGTTGCTCAACGCCGCCCAGGCAAAGCTGGGCCGCCGCGACGGCCGCTTGATGATCGACCTGTCCGGCCTGGTCCTGGAGCACGCTCGCCGTTACTTAGAGAACGATCAGGTCAGCCAACTCGACCAGTTGCTGGCTCAGTTGCGGATCGGCCAAGTGCAGGCCGAGAGGGACGTCGCGGCCAAGGGCGAACCCGAACCTAACGACCTGCCAGAGGTACCCACGCCGCCGGCCGCTACCCAGCCGGCCGCTCCGCAGCAGCCCGCGTCAAAGCTCTGGGTGCCTGGGCAAAGCATGTGACCTTGTCCTCAAGGCACGCCGACGGTTGAGCGAGGCGCGGACATCGATTTAGTACGATTCGCGGTGTCGACGACCGATTCCCTGTGATTCACACAGCGCGCCATCTTGGGCTCGATGCAACCTAACTGGCACCATGGGCGTCTGCTCGGTCGGAAGGGTGGCGCGGAGGGCGCCGATCCGCAGAGTTAGGAAAGGGCGCTTCGCGTGACACGAAGCAGGTCGATCGCCGTCGTATTGGCGGCCATCATTACAGCGATAGCGGTCGCGAGCGGGGTCGCGTTCGGGGTCAGCCAGCTGACCGGCAACGACGACGCCCCGGACGTCGCGGTACCAGATGCGGCACCGACATCCGAGGCGCCGGCGCCGGTCGTAACGCCGACTCCTACTGAGACACCGACTCCAACTGAGACGCCGACTCCGACCCCGACGTCCACGGCGATGTTCAAGCTCGGCGACACCGGCGACGGGGTGCGCGAACTCCAGGCGCGGCTCAAGCAGATCGCCTGGTACGAGCCGAAGATCACCGGTGAGTTCGACGACGTCACATTTCAGTCCGTCGAGGGCTTCCAGGCCAAGCGCGGTATCGAGGTCACCGGCGAGGTCGACGAGGAAACCTGGGACCGCCTGGTCACCATGACCCGCGAACCCACCGACGACGAACTGCACAACAGGGTCGTCGCCGGCCCGACCATCATCGGACCAGATGATTCCGGCGACCGGGTACGCGAACTCCAGGCCCGGCTCAAGCAGATCGGCTGGTTCGAAGAGGACATCACCGGCAACTACGGCCCAGTCACCAAGGAGGCTGTCGCGGGTTTCCAGACCAAGCGCGGCATCCCCTCGACCGGTGAAGTCGACCAGAAGACCTGGGATCTGCTCGTCGGCATGACCCGTACTCCCACGGACGACGAGCTGCATAACCGCAAGCCAGCAGGCAGCAGCGACGGCAGTCTGCCGCAACAGTGCCAGACGGGCCGGGTGATGTGCATCGACAAGACCGGCCTGAATCTGCGCTGGGTCATAGACGGCCAGATCAAGATGACGTTCGACGCCCGGTTCGGCTCCGAGCTGACGCCGACTCGCGAGGGAATGTTCAGCGTGTACTGGAAGTCGGAGGACCACGTGTCGTCGCTGTACGACACACCGATGCCGTACGCGATGTTCTTCGACGGTGGTCAGGCGGTGCACTACTCCCCTGACTTCGCGGCGAACGGCTACAACGGCGCGTCTCACGGCTGCGTCAACATCCGCGACAAGGCCGGCATCGCGGCCCTGTTCGACCAGGTCAGGGTCGGCGACAAGGTGTACGTCTACCGCTCCTGACCGCTTCCGGTCGATCACGTTCAGCATGGCTGTTCGTGCCGTACCACCCCCGTGCGGGTGGTACGGCACCGAGACGCCTACTGGGCGGCCCAGCAGATTCCATCAGCAACCGGAACCCGGTCGAGCCGTGCGGTGTATGAAAGGCAGATGGACGGACCGGAGGGGCCGCCGACGGACAGCACGGACGTTACCGACCAGGTCGCCGTAGATCGTGTGCGCGCCGGCGACCGGGATGCGTACGCCATCCTCGTGCGCAGGCACGCAGCTGCCGCTCACCGGGCCGCATTCATCTTCGGAGCTGGACCCGACGCCGAGGATGTGGTGCAAGTGGCCTTCGTCAAGGCGTACGAAGCACTACCCCGGTGCCGCGACGGCGCTGCATTCCGGCCGTGGTTCCTGCGAATCGTCATCAACGAAGCCAAGAATGCGAAGCGGGCGGCACGTCGTCGTTGGTCGGCCACCGAGCGCCTCGCCGCGCTCGACGTCCGCCTCGATGGCCCTGACCCAGCCGGATCAACACTGTCGCGAGAGCGGCGCGCCGAGCTGCTGGCCGCCCTACGCCGGCTGCCGGTGCCGCAGCAGCAGGTGATCGCCTGCCGGTTCTTCCTCGAACTCGACGAGCGGGAGACCGCCACTGCGCTCGGGCTGCCGGCCGGCACGGTGAAGTCCCGCTTGTACCGCGCCCTCCGCCGACTTGAGTGCGAGCTCTCCTCTGATGTGGAGGTGGCCGAGCGTGAACACTGAACGGCTCCTCGACGAGCTTCGCGGCCTGGGCCGATCCGTTCAGAGCCCACCTGTGGACACCGAGGCACTCACGGCCCGCACCATGGCCGCACTGGATTCGCCAGTGCAGGCTGCAGCAACCCCTCGGCCACGCATTGCTCGCCGCCGCTGGCGTGCCTTCGCCGGTGCGGTAGCCGCTGTGATGATCGTGCTCGCCCTGACGCCACCGGTCCGCGCCGCAGTCGTGGACTGGTTCGGCGTCGTCATCACCTCGGGGCCGGCTGTGGAGAACCAGCCGGTGCCACCAGCCGAATCATCGCTCTCCATGGTGGAGGCGCGAAAGCTCGTCAACTTCGAACCGATCCAACCATGGACGCTGGGGCCGCCCGACGGGGTCGAGGTGTCTCCCGACGGCATGGTGCTGTCGATGACCTGGTCCGCGGCCGGCGGCGGTGTGACGCGCATGGACCAGTTCATCGGTGTAGCGCCGACGTATCTCAAGGAATTCCTTTACGCCGCCGAGCAGATCGACCTCGGCAGTACGACGGCCCTGTGGTTCGACGGGCCGCACCAGGTCACCCGGATCGACGAAGCCGGCCGCGAGCAGGTTGAGACGGCAAGATCGGCAGGCCCCACACTGATCGTCCCCATCGGAGACCTGACCATCCGGATCGAAGGGCTGGATCGGGATCGAGCCGTCGAGGTGGCCCGCTCGATCACCGGAACCGATTAGCGCCCTGCGGTGTAGCTAGGGTGTCCCGCTGATCCACGAGGGAGCCTTCCATGCGCATCCGCCTGGTGCCCGCAGCATTGGCCGCCGCCACGATCGCACTCTTCTGCGCTGGCCATGCCGCTGCCGGCGGCCCCACCAGCGTCATTGTCGTCAACCCGGTGACCGGCGAGGCCGGTGCTCTGTATTACGACGACCCCGACTACCAATTGCTCCAAGAAGCGCTCGAGCCATGGCCGGACGGATGGGTCGAGCAGCCGGGGCAACTGTCTGCGGGCCCCGGTACGGCTGCGCTCAACATCACCTGGCTGATCCACGACGTGTCGGTATGGCGGGTTGACCACATCCGCCTTGATCTCAAGTACGTCTGGGTCCAGACGAACCTGGCGACGGACGGCACCGTTCCCTACGACGGTGGCGGTCAGTCATGGCACGTCGCCGCCGATGCGCAAGCGGTAGTCGACGTGCTCGACCGGCTGGGCGTGCTGCCCGACGAGTGGAAGCAAAGCTCCGGCTCAGACATCAACAGGATTGGCGCGGACGAACTGCTGAGCACTGGCCCGGCCGCCGAGCGCAAGGCGCAGCCAGTCGAGCCGAACGCCGTGCCGGATTGGCAGTGGATTGCCGCGGCGGCAGCCGGTGGCATCGCATTTGGTGCCGTCGGACGCCCAGTCCTGATGGCCATCCTGCGCCGCCGCGAAACCGGTCCCCGGCAACAGCTTGTCGACGTGACACCGCTGGAGCGCAGCGAGCCAGACTCAGGGCAGGCGGATCCGGACCCGGCGAAAGCCGCGTCCCTTGTTCTCGACCTTGGCGACCTCTATCCGGCCGATTTGCCGCGTTGAGGCCACGTGGGTGCCGCCGTCGGCTTGTAGATCCAAGCCCGTAACGTCGACGAGCCGAACTACCTCCAGCTCAGGAGGCAAAAGGTCGGTGGCGGTCTTGATGATCGGGCCGAGTGCGTAAGCCTGCTCCCGTGGCAACACCTTGATCTCTATCGCCCGATCGGCTTGGACTTCGGCGTTGAGCGCCTCGGTCAGCTTGTCCTTGAAGCCGGGCGGCACCTCGGGGAAGTCGAAGTCGAGGCGTGCCTCGCCGGGCTCCATGTTGCCGCCGGTGACCGGCACACCGTAGTCGCGGAACATGACGCCGCACAGGACGTGCAGGCCCGAGTGGGTGCGCATCAGCACCGTTCGGCGAACGTCATCGATGGCGCCGCGAACCTGAGTACCGGCCGGGGGCAGCGGATCGGCTGGGTCAGGGATCAACCACAGGTCGTCTTTCGGACGGGCGCCGACAATATGGGTCTGCACACCGCCCCACAGCAATACCCCGTGATCTGGCGGCTGCCCGCCGCCGCCGGGGTAGAACGCAGATTGGTCCAGGACGATGCCCTGTTCCGGATCGCTTTCCAGGACCGTGCACGACCAGGTGCGAAGGGTCTGGTCGTCGAGCTCGAGCCGGTGAGTCCGGCCATGGTAATCGTGCCGCACGAGCACCAACTTATGGGTGGGCGGTGACAATTACCAGGGCCCGTACGGCCCCTCGCTTGGACCTGGCCGGCCGCGGTACTGCTTGACCGCAGGACGGACATCTACGAGGTAGACCGTTGCCGCAACGACCGCTGCAAGTCCGAAGATGTTGAGCGGACCGGCCACCAACAAGACCGCCGTGGCAACGCCCAGGATGCCGAGCCAGAGATTCTTGGTTCGTTTGCCGGCATAAGGAAAGGCGTCGCTGGGAACCCGGACTGCGTCGATCAACGCGAACGCCGCAAGCCCGAGCGCCCCCACGAACAACGCGAGGCCCACTAAGCCCTGAAACTGTCCAAACAGATCCGGCACAGTTCGAGACTACGCGATCGCGGCCCGGTGGTGACAACGAGGCCCGGACGACAGGACGTCGCTCCGGGCCTCGTTGGTGACGGTCGGGTCGGATCAGGAGGAGGCGGGCTTACGCGTCTGCGCGCCAGCCGACTTCTTCGCCGCCGGCTTGGTCGCTGGCTTCGGTGCCGGCTTCGCGCCGGCCTCGGCAATGTCCTCCGCAACCTTGTCGGCCACGTCGGCTGCCTTCTCTGCCGTGCCGGCAACCTTGGCGGTGACCGCCTCGATCTCGTCGGCGTGGTCGCGGCGGAACCGGGCCACGGCACCTTCGCCCCGGACGGCCAGCTCGCCGTAGTACTTCTGCGCCTTTGTCTGCAGGTCGGTCAGCACCGACGGCAGTTCGGAGCGAAGCTTCTGCACGTCGGCCGGCACCTCAGCGCGAAGTTTGTCGAGCTCGCCGGGGAGCTGGAAGCGCAGCTTCTGCAGATCGGCGGGTAGCTCGGCGCGGAGCTTGTCCAGCTCGGCGGACAGATCACCGAACCGGTCGGCAATCCGGGTACGGGCGGTGGTCGCAGCGTTCTCGGCGCGTTCAGCAAGCATCGGCAGCCGAGCAGGCACCTCTCGTAGCGCGGCGACGGCAAGCTCGGCAACACCGACGACCGCGTACAGCGGCTTTCGGTCTGTGGTGGTCTTCGACATGGGAATCATCCTTCGGCCTGGTGAGGCATCGATTCGGATCGGAACGTCCGGTACAGGTCGAGCAACAGGCGTTTGTGGTGCTCGGTCAGTACTGGATCGGCCAGCACAGCGTCTTCAACTGTGCGGTCGCTTTGGGGGTGATCAAGCAAGCCGGCGCGTACGTACAACGCTTCCGCGGAGATCCGCAACGCTTTGGCAATCTGCTGCAGTACCTCTGCCGAAGGCTTGCGCAGGCCCCGCTCGATCTGGCTGAGGTACGGATTGCTTACTCCCGCCCGCTCGGCGAGCTGCCGCACCGAGAGCTGGGCATGCCGCCGCTGCTCCTGCAGAAACTCACCAAGCGATCCAGCCATACCTCTATTGTAGCTAGCACGTGCTAACAATTGCAAGCGCCACTCGCTGTGATGCCGGGCACATAGCCGGGCAAGCTAGGGCACGTGAGCCAACCTGAGTCCCGCCTGGCGCGCCGGCTCGGCACCAGCGACGCAGTGATCGTCGGGCTCGGTGCCATGATCGGCACGGGCGTGTTCGTCGTGTGGCAACCAGCCGCAGAACGCGCCGGAGCTTGGCTGCTCGCGGGTCTTGCCATCGCCGCATTCGTCGCCTTCTGCAACGCGACCTCATCTGCACAGCTCGCGGCGGTCCATCCACAAGCCGGGGGGACGTACGTCTACGGACGCGCACGGTTGAGCCACGCCTGGGGTGCCCTCGCAGGGTACGCCTTCGTCTTCGGCAAGATCGCGTCGTGCGCCACGGCGGCGCACGCGGTCGGGACGTACCTCTGGCCCGAGCAGTCGCGGGCAATCGCGGTTGGTGCGGTGGTGCTTGTTACTGGCGTGAATCTGGCCGGCATCGAACGCACGGCTCGGACCACTCGTTGGCTCGTCGCCGTGGTCACGGCGGTTCTGGCCGCCGTGGTCGTCGCCGGGCTGGCCGGGGCCAGTGATGACGGCCGTCAGAGCCTCACTGCAATTGTCGGCGCGGACGACGTGCTGGCGTCGGCGGCCCTGCTGTTCTTCGCCTTCGCTGGATACGCACGGATCGCCACCTTGGGTGAGGAGGTGCGCGACCCCGCCCGTACCATTCCGCGCGCGGTGCCTGTCGCGCTTGCCGTCGTTTTCGTCCTGTACCTGGCTGTAGGTGGCGCCGTCCTACTCGCGCTCGGTCCTGGCGGTGCCGCCGACTCCGCGCGTCCGATTACCGCTGTTGTCGAGGCTGCTGGGGCTGGCTGGTTGGCGCCGGTAGCCACCGTTGGGGCCGCTGTCGCCGCACTGGCCGCGTTGCTGGCCCTCGTCGCCGGCATCAGCCGGACGGCGTTCGCGATGGCCCACGAACGCAATCTTCCGACGCCGCTGGCCGCGGTACACCCGACGCGACGGATCCCTCACGTCGCGGAGATAGTCGTCGGCGTCGCGGTTGTCGTGGCCGTGCTGTCCGGCGGGCTCGTAGCCGTCCTGTCGTTCAGCGCATTCTCCGTTCTGCTTTACTACGCGATCACGAATGCGGCGGCTCTGCGGCTGCGCCCGGATGAGCGCCGCTGGCCGCGCTGGCTGGCCTGGGCCGGGCTCGCGTCCTGCCTGCTGCTGGCCGCGTCGCTACCCTGGCAGACCGTCGTACTCGGTATTACCGCTCTGGCCATCGCGATGATCAGCCGCGCAGTGGTCCGCGCAGTGGTCCGCGCCCGATCTTGAGAAGTTCGCAAAGGGTTAGATCACCGCGCGGACCTCTCCGACCGGTTCGCCGTGGCCGTACACGGGCTGGTTGCCGAGTTCCTCCAGCACCGGATAGTCGAGGCCCAGCTTGCGCAAGGCGGCGACCATCACGACCGGCCGGGCCCGTACGTGGCCGTCTGCGATCTTCAGGGCCACCGCGCTACCATCGTCGAGGGCGACTGCGTAGACTCCCTCGGCGCCGGCCTTGCCGAAGAGTCCCGACACGCCACGGATCAGCTTTGCTTCGTCGCGGGTCGTCCCGCTCGCCCATTCGGGGTGAGCCTGGATTGCGTCCACGACCCTGCGTTCGGCCGAACCACGCTCTGCCAGAGCAAGCGCTCTGAAGGCACGGGCCAGACCCGCCAGCGTCAGCCCGAACAACGGCGCCCCGCATCCGTCCACGCCGGTGTGCGCCACCGGCTCTCCGGCCAGTTCGGCGAGGTGCGCAGCGATCGCCTGCTGTAGCGGATGGTCCGGGTCGAGATAACTGTCGGTAGGCCACCCGTTGAGCGTGCAGGTGACCAGCATCGCGGCGTGTTTGCCCGAGCAGTTGTCGGCCAGCGCCGACTGCTCGTGGCCGCGCCGGATGTGCGCGAGCATGGCTAGCGAATCGAGTGGCCAGCCCGGAGTGTTCTGCAGAGCCGATTCGTCAAGGTCTACGGCGGCGAGGATCCGTTGTGTCCCCTTCAAGTGGAAGTCCTCGCCAGAGTGGCTGGCGGCCGCGAGGGCGAGCAGCTCGCCGTCGAACGGCAAGCCGAGGCTGGTCATCGCGGCCGCCTGGGCGGGTTTGTTGGCCGAACGTGGATACATAGGTACGTCGACGTCGCCGAGGGCAAGTCCGACCGAGCCGTCCGGCCGCAGTGCGACGACCGAACCGAAGTGGACGCTCTCAACCAGGTCTGACCGGACGACTTCGGCTACTAGCTGGGGTGGCACGCGGCCGATCCTGCCATGCGGGGGTGGCGCCTGGCAGGATCGGCCACGTGAGGGCGGTGGTGCAGCGAGTGTCGTCGGCGTCCGTGGTTGTCGACGGCCGGGTGGTAGGCGCTGCGAACCCCGGCCCCGGCGGGCAAGGTCTGCTGGTGCTCCTGGGCGTGACGCACGCCGATACGACGGCCGAGGCCGACCGGCTGGCGCAGAAGATATGGGAGTTGCGCATCCTCGACGGTGAGAAGTCGGCCGCCGACGTTGGGGCGCCGATCCTCGTCGTCAGCCAGTTCACGCTTTACGCCGACACCCGTAAGGGACGGCGTCCGTCCTGGTCAGCGGCAGCGCCCGGGCCGGTGGCCGAGCCGATGGTCGAAACCTTCTGTACGGCGTTGCGCAGCCGGGGAGCTCACGTCGAGACGGGAGTCTTCGGCGCAATGATGCAGGTGACGCTCACCAACGACGGCCCGGTCACCCTCATCCTGGAGACCTAACCAACGCGGGGTAGTTAACGCATTTGGGGGCGAACGTGCAGGCCGACCTCAGGGTCCACGACGACGTCCTGGGCGGCGGCGACCCCACCCGCCAGTAGCTCGGCCTCGATGGGAACGTTGCGCTTGACGAGACCTAGCGCAATCGGGCCGAGTTCGTAGTGCCGCGCGGCCGAGCCGACGAAGCCGACGGCCCGACCATCCAACTCCACCGTGTCTCCGGGTGCCGGCAGGTGATCGACCGAGCCGTCGAGGTGCAGCATCACCAGCCGGCGGGGTGGGCGGCCGAGGTTGTGCACCCGGGCGACGGTTTCCTGACCGCGGTAGCACCCCTTGTCGAGGTGGACGGCAGAACCGATCCAGCCAACCTCGTTCGGCACTGTCCGGTGGTCGGTGTCGAGCCCTAGACGGGGTTCGTGTGCGGCGATCCGCATTGCTTCATGCGCCCACAGCCCGGCCGGCGCAACGCCGACGTACGAGGCCAACTCCCGGCGAGGGACGAAGACGTCCACGCCGCGCTCGCCGACCCTGGCAAGCTGGCCTGATCCGGCCCTCCCCTCGTCGCCCGGCAACCAGACCATGGCGTACTCGTCCGTGACGTCCTCCACCTCGACGCGCATCAAAAAGCGCATCGAGTTCAAGAACTCGACGAGCGCAGCTGCCGTCCCTGGTTCGACGTGTGCCCAGAATGCCTCGCCGTCGTCGACGGCGTAGAGCGCGTGCTCGACATGCCCGTGCGGCGACAGGACCAGAGCCGTCGTCGCCTGCCCCGCCGGTAGTGACTCGAGATACTGGGTGGTCAACGAGTGCAGCCAGCCAAGGCGGTCCGGCCCGGAGATCCGTACGACGCCACGATGCGACAGGTCCACAACGCCGTCCCCTGCGTCCAGCAGCCGCTGCTCGCGCATCGGCTCGCCGTAATGGGCCGCCACTCCGGCGTCCGGCGCTTCAGCTTCTACAGCGCCGGGCAGGTCGAGCAGGGGGCTGTGGTAGGTCATATTCATCCCAACGTCAGGTTGAGCCCGAACACTCCCGGCACGTCCCGAACAGCGTGAGGTGGCGGACGTCAGTGGTGAAACCGCGCTCCGCCGCCAGCCGGTCCACCAGCTCCGTTGCAATCTGTGGCTCGGCCTCGATCACTCGCTGGCAATTGCGGCAGACCAGGTGCACGTGGTCCGGTTCGTTCGTCGCGTGGTAGGCCGGGGCGCCGTGACCCAGATGGGTGTGGCTCACTAGACCGAGGTCTTCGAGCAACTCGAGCGCCCGGTAGACGGTCGAGATGTTGACGCCCTTCGCGGTCTTCCGGACCTCCGCCAACACGTCCTCCGGGGTCGCGTGGTCGAGGTCCTGAACCGCTCGGAGGATGAGCTCACGCTGCGGAGTCAGCCGGTAACCGCGCGCCCGCAGGTCGGCGCGCCAGTCGCTGGTCCGGGAGGCCATATCCCCCAAGTCTAAGAGCGCGATTCGGACGCGCCGGCAACCCGCTTGAGTTCGGCCGACAAGTGCGGCTGCAACTCGTGGCCCAACGCAGCCATCTCGTAGACGTACATCAGCCGGCCCTGCACCAGGCCGTACAACCGGTGGCCGGCCCGGTAGTCCTTGGCCGTTTCGGTCTTCAGCACACCTCGGGTCGCCAGCTCGATCTTGGCCGGCTCAATCTGCCCGAGGTAGATCTCCACGAACCCGGTGGGATGGGTGAGCAGCACCTCTATCTCGCCGCTGGGCTGGGGACGCCAGTACCCGGTTTCCGCTGCCGCGGGACGCACCAGATTGCCGTCCGCGTCCAGAATCCAACTGCGGCTCACGTAGGACAGGAAATTCTTGCCCGGCGTGTAGCCGAACGTGATCTCCTGGCCGAACTGGAAGCCCTCGATCGTGGGGTAGTCGCCGACTCCCGCGCCTTCCCACCGGCCGAGCAGCCAGGCGACGGGTACGCAATCGGGATGTAGGTCGCTGGGAATCTCGATCAATGTCAGACCTGATCCTTGAGCAGCTTGTAAACGGCGAACACGGCGAACATGCCCACCGCCACCGCTGTGATAACAAGCACGCTGGTAAACACGACCTCGAGCACGGCAAGGAGTCTACTGGGCCGGCGGCTAGCATCACGGTCATGGCAGCTTCGCTCGTGGTCAAGGTCACGGCCGGTGCCGATGCGCCGGAACGATGCTCGCAGGCGTTCACCGTTGCGAGTACTGCGCTCGCGTCCGGTGTCACGGTCTCGTTGTGGCTGACCGGTGAGTCGGCGTGGTTCGCGCTGCCCGGCAGGGCCGCCGAGTTCGAATTGCCGCACGCCGCACCCCTCACCGATTTGCTGGCCGCACTCCTGGCCGGCGGTCAGGTCACGTTGTGCACACAATGCGCTGCCCGCCGCGACATTCGCCCGGACGATGTGATCCCGGGGATACGGATCGCCGGCGCTGCCACATTCGTTGAAGAGGCGTTGGCCGACGGGGCGCAGGCGCTCGTCTACTGAACGGCGAGTACCTCGACGTCGGTCACTGCGATAACGCTTCTGTCGGCCGTGTCGCCGGCAGTGCTGCTGACGATCTCGAGGGTCAAGGTGCCGGACTCCCGCGGCTGTGGCAGATCCAGGACCTGAAGATCCTGACGCTCGGGATCGGGGTCGAGCTCCTGGACCACGGGGTCTCCGGATTCGAAGTGCCAACGCACCTCCGTCAGCCGGCGGAAGAGTGGGTACCACTCCCGGCCATCGTGCGGGTCCTGCTTCGTATATCCGGGGATTAAGCCGACGCGAGTGATCGTCGCCGTCCCACCCAGATCGAACTCGAGGGTCTGGCCCGCGCCGTCACCCGGGCACTGCCACCCCGTCTGATCGTCGCCGTCGACCGCGTAGTCGGGCCGGTAGTCCACCTGATTGCCAGCGGCGTCCTGTGCGGCCTCTCGCTCGCACGACGCTGCCAGGACGGTCAGCGAAAGGGGGGCCGCCGCGGCCGGCGCGTCGCTAGCCTCAACCTCGCCGGCGCCTTGCCCGGTGTCGTAGTTGAGCGAGCCCAGCACACCGCCGGCGACGAAGCCGACGAGCGCGGCCGCTCCCAACACGCCGGCGGCGATTGGCAACGTCGCCCGAGACGCCTGCTCGGCTCCGACCTCCACGGCGTCACCCTATGCGGTCCCGAAACCCATATGCCGCTGATCATGTGGGTTCGGCCGGCACAGCCCAGCCGAACCCACATGATCACAGGTTGAGGCGTCAGACCGTCACGTCGATCTCCGCCACGGCACCCTGCTCGGCCACGACGGCCCGGTCAACGGGCTCGGCACCGGCGGCCAGCGTCCGGACGGTCCACTGGCCAGGCGCCGCGAAGAACCTGAACTCACCGGTCTCTCCGGTCGGCACCTCAGCGGCGAACTCGCCGGACCCGTCGAGCAGGCGAACGTACGCACCGGCAACGGCATCCCCGCCGCGCCGGACCACGCCGCTGATCACAGACTCCTTGCTGACGTCGACCCCGTCCAGAGAGGCCGGTGCACCGCAGCCGGTCATCGCTCAGGCCTCCCCGGGCTCGTCGCCCACGGCGATCGGCACACCGACCAGCGAGCCGTATTCGGTCCACGAGCCGTCGTAGTTCTTCACGTTCTCAATGCCCAGCAACTCGTGGAGCACGAACCAGGTGTGTGCGGACCGCTCACCGATCCGGCAGTAGGCGATCGTGTCCCTGCCCAGGTCGACTCCCGCGTCGCCGTACAGCGCGCGAAGCTCGTCGTCCGACCGGAACGTCCCGTCGTCGTTGGCCGCCTTACTCCACGGGATGTTCTTGGCGGTCGGGATGTGGCCGCCGCGCTGTGACTGCTCCTGCGGCAAGTGGGCCGGGGCGAGCAGGCGGCCGGCGTACTCGTCCGGGGAGCGGACGTCGACCAGGTTGTTCGCGCCGATCGCGGCGACGACCTCGTCCCGGAAGGCCCGAATGGACAGGTCGGGGTCGCTGGCCTGGTACGTCGTGGCAGCCCGTTGCGGTGCCGCGGTGACGAGTTCGCGGCTCTGCAGCTCCCACTTCTTGCGGCCACCGTCGAGCAACCGCACATCGTCGTGGCCATAGAGCTTGAAGTACCAGTAGGCGTAGGCGGCGAACCAGTTGTTGTTGCCGCCGTACAGCACGACGGTGTCGTCGTTGGCAACACCGCGCTCGGACAGCAGCGCCTCGAACTGCTCCTTGTTCACGAAGTCGCGGCGGACCGGATCCTGCAGGTCGGCCTTCCAGTCGAGGCGGATCGCGTTGCGGATGTGGTTCTTGTCGTACGCGCTGGTGTCTTCGTCAACCTCGACGAGGGCGACCTTGGGATCATCCAGATGCTGCTCGACCCAGTCGGGCGAGACTAGGACCGTTTCTCGGTTACTCATGGTGTGGTGACCTCCGGTTGTGATGCTGATGGACGGGAACGGGCGACGAGGCGACGGGCCAGGAGGTAGACCTCGCAGCCGAGGCAGAAGCCGAATGCGGTGTTGAGGAACGCTGCCGCGAGGGCCGCTGCGACGAGGAGGTAGAACAGGCCGCCAAGGCCCGCAAGCAGACTGGCCAGACCCACGCTGCTGAAGGCGAGTCCGACGGCCTGAGCGAACCGCGGCGGACGCTCGTCCTCGAGCTCAGCGGGTGGTCCAAGCCGAGGCCGGATGAGGTGGGCGTAAAGCTTCGCGTACGGCGAGGCACCGACGCCCCAGAAGGTGGCGATTGCGAATACCGCTACCTGCCCTGCCAGCAACCAGGCGTTGGACGCGACGAGCGCCGCCCCGAGTACGACGGTGGTGATGCCGGCGGTAAACCGCGGACCGCGTGGATCGATCATGGACTGCTCCCTGACGTGACGGACGAAACGACGTCATCAGGCAGCACAGGGTCGCGAGAATGCCGCGCCAACAGCGGCAAGCGACGGGTACTGCCCGGTCAGGGCATCGGACAGAGCATGGTGGCGGCGCGACAGTAGTCGATGTGGCGCCGCTTCGTGAGCTCCGACCGGAACATGTCAGCGAGGGTACGGCTTCAACTCGCAGATGTCACGAGTTGTCCACTTAACGAGATACCCGTCTTACGATCCGGCCACGTCGGCGACTGCGGCACGAGCGTCGGCCAGCCGCAGCGGACCCACGGCCCGGCGCCGAATTGATCCGGCGGCGTCGAGCACGAACGTGGTCGGAGTCCGTGTGATGCCGAGTCGGCGAACCAGGTCGAGGTTCTGCTCGGCATCGATGTCGACGTGAACGATCCCGTCGTCGGTGCGCGCTAGATGACCCAGCACCTGCCGGTTGGCCCGGCATGGCTGGCAGAAGGCGGAGGAGAACTGGACGAATGTGGCCCGCTCGCCGAGCGATGTGCCCAACTCGTCGGAGGAGAGCCGTTGCTGAGCGCGTCCACCGTGGTTGGACACCCTGCCGTTGGTGCGGCGCCGCCAGAGCCCGAACGCCGTCGCCCCGGCCAATGCGGCGGCCAGCACAAGCACACCTTCCACAACGTCCCCAACGCCTCGCGTGACCTGCCCTGTTCCCCCCGGGTGCGTTGATCATGCAACTTCGGGCGACACGCCGGGCGGACTGTTCCCGCTGGCTCGCCTCAGCTAGCTCGCCTGGCGTGTCGCCCGAAGTTGCATGATCAACCCGGGTTGGGGACGGTGATGAGGGTGGCGCCGTCCACCGTGACCACGGCGTAGTAGTCGACGTCGGCCGAGCGCAGCCCCACCGCGCCGTCCACGGTCAACCGCCCGGTGTCTTCGTACCCGTTGCTTGGAACGACCCAGCTTGCGGCGACCTCGCGGGTGCCATCCTGGCCGACTGCAACGAGGCTGCACCGCAAGCCGCCGGCAACCCCCGAGACCTCGGCCCGCAGGGCGGTGCCCCAACCCTTGTCCCATGCGTCCACGGCGAGCGCCACACCCGCCTCTTCACCCGAGACCGATGCCGCGGGTGGATCGGCGGCCGTCGGCTGCTCGCTGTCACCGGCAACGAGCCCGCCGACGCCAGCCAGGGCGGCCACACTCGCTGCCACTGCCAGCGTGGCCAATCTGCGGCGGCGGCGGTGGGACCGCACCCGAGCAAGCACGCCCGCCAGCTGGTCAGGCGGCTCGACCGGCCGGAGCACATCAGCCGCACTGACGAGCGCAAGTGCCGCAGCCGTGTCATTGAGCTCGGCCATCTCGTTGCTGCAGGCATCGCACGTCTCGAGATGGTCGCGCACCCGCTCTTCGTCCGGGGGGTCGAGTGCGCCCAGGGCGTACGCCCCGAGCAGAAGGCGGACGTCGTCGCACGGGGTCATGGCTCCACCTCCGCTGCGCCGAAGCCCCGCTCCTCCAGGGCTGATTTCAGGTTGCGTAACGCGTAATAGGTCCGGGACTTGACCGTGCCTTCTGGCACGCCAAGTGACCGCGCCGCCTCCGAGACCGACCGGCCGCGGTAGTAGGTCTCGATCAGCGCGGCGCGATGCTCCGGCGTCAACGTGTCCAACGCGTCGAGCACGACCTGCGCCGACAACGCACGATCGATCCCGTCGTCCACTGGCGCCAACCCGGCGGCGGGTTCACCGATCTCCTGCGGCCGCGCGCGTCGGGCCCGCTCGCCGTCGACGACCAGATTTCTGGCCACCGTCCACAGCCACGGCCGGACCGACCCGCGTCCCGGGTGCAACGACTGCGGGTTGCGCCAGGCCCTGAACAGGGTTTCCTGCACCACATCCTCGGCCCGCTGCCGGTCACCCGATACCAGCCGCAGCACGTACGAGAACAGCGCCGTGGCGTGCTGGTCGTAGAGGGCTCGCACGAGCTCCTCATCAGCCGTCGGCGCCCGCATATCCGGAGCACGTCCGGACAGGTCGCCGGGTTCACCGGCTCGCATACTCCACCAGGATCCGTCCCAACACGTACACCACCGGCGCCGCAACTACCACGGGCATGACGACCCGCAGCGGTGTCACGGCGACCGCGACGTCGTGCGTCTGTCCGACCATGAGTTGACCCTGCCGCCGCCGAGACTCATCCGCAAGTACGTCCACGGCCGCAAGTGCGACGATCGCCATGACGGCGCCGAAGGCTGCGACGGTCACCGCGCTGACAGGAGGAACGCTCGAGAACGTCTGAAGCCAACTCACCAGACCCGCGGCCGCGGCGGCGGCGACCAGCACGGCGAGCAGCCGGCGGAGCATCGTCGAGATGCCGAGCGCGTCGGCCAGCACCGCAATGCCGGCGCCAAGTAGTCCCAGAACGACCGCATGATCTCCACCGTCGGCGTACCGGAGGCCCACCCACGCGACAGGCAACACGGCCAGCACGCACGCCGTCACAGTGAGTGTTAGCGAGGCCGTCAACCGTGGCCGGCCGTCGCGCCGCATGAGTTGCAGAACGATCGCCAACCCAAGAGCGGGCCCGAGGACGATTGCCGCCGGCGCCAGACCGGGCAGCCCGGACCACGCCGTCCAGCCCGTTGCGCCTGCCCCCACGAGCAGCGCCAGCCAGGCAGCCCCGTTCGCCAGTGGTACCGGGGCGATCCTCACCGCTCCCATGACCAACACCACCTGCGCTATGAGCACGCCGGCCGCGAGGAAACCACCGCCGGCAGCCGAGCCGACGGCCAGCACTGCGATCAGGCCAGCAGCCAGCAGCGAGGACACACGGGCAATCTTCCCAGAGCCTAGACCCGCCCCCCGGCGAAGGGAGGCAACAACTCCACAACAGAACCGTCACCGACAGACACTTCACGGTGGTCGCGCCGGCCGACCGGGGTTCCGTCGACTATCACCGAGCAAATACCAAGAACGGCCTCGAATCGCGGCGAGTCAGCATGCCGCGAGCGTGCTTCGGCGAGGGCCGCGGCGAGAGTGCCCGCGGCGACCGTCTCTTCGGTGATGCCCGCCGCTGCACGTAGCGACGCCCAATAGCGCAGCGTCACGCCTGCGGAGTGTTCGGGCTCGTTCGTAGCCACATGGGATATCCTGCCAACAGGCAGGGACCCCGGGCAGTGTCGCCCCCGGCGGGTCCCGTTCTCGTTTCGGCACCTAGGAGGCGACATGGGTTCGACGATTCTCCTGCTCACGAACGCCCTGCAGCCGTCGGCCGAGGTGCTTCCGGCCCTTGGTCTCCTACTCCACAACGTCCGGGTCGCCCCGGCCGAAGCCTCCGCGCTGCTCGATGCACCGGCCTGCGACTGCGTCCTCGTGGACGCCAGGCGCGATCTCGGCCATGCACGGGCGCTGACCCAGCTGATCCGCACGACTGGGATCGATGTGCCGCTGCTGGCGGTCGTCACAGAGGGTGGGCTGGCAGCGATCACGGCCGACTGGGGCGTTGACGATGTGTTGCTCGACACCGCCGGCCCGGCCGAGGTCGAGGCCCGGCTGCGGCTCGCGAGCGGTCGCCTGGCAGCGGCCAGGGCCGGTGATGCCGTACCTGACGAGATCCGCTCGGGCGATCTTGTCATCGACGAGGCGACCTACACCGCGCGGATCTCCGGCCGGACGCTCGACCTCACGTACAAGGAGTTCGAGCTGCTGAAGTTCATCGCCCAACACCCCGGCCGCGTGTTCACCCGCGCCCAGCTGCTGCAGGAGGTGTGGGGTTACGACTACTTCGGTGGCACCCGCACCGTCGACGTGCACGTGCGCCGGTTGCGCGCCAAGCTCGGCACCGATCATGAGGCGCTGATCGGCACGGTTCGCAACGTCGGCTACCGGTTCGTCCCGCCTGGCGGTCGCCGCGAGGCTGAGAGCCCAATCCCACAGCAGACGCCGGTTCGCCGGCGGTAGCCTCACCGGGTGATCCGCACCGGCCCTCTCGACGCCGCTGAAGTAGACGCGGTACACGCCCTGCTCGCCGCAGCAGCAGAGGCCGACGGGGTGCAGCCGGCCTCCGAAGACTCCCGACTGGGGTTGACCGACCCGGCTCGCAGCCATGTCAGGGTCGTGCTGGCCGATGCGCACCTTGTCGGCTACGCACAACTCGGCCGCGACGGCACAGCCGAACTCGTCGTTCATCCGGACGAGCGGCGCAAGGGCTTTGGTCGGGCCCTGCTGGACCAGGTACTCAGCCTGGGAGCACGGCGAATCTGGGCCCACGGCGACCACCCGGGCGCAGCGGCCCTCGCCGAATCGGCCGGGCTCACCCGGACCCGGTCGCTCTGGCAGATGCGGCGCCCGATAGCGGGGCTGGACCTGCCAGAACCGGTGCTGCCAGCCGGTGTGCAGGTTAGACCCTTCGAGCCCGGCGACGCGCCGGCCTGGCTGTCCGTCAATGCCGCTGCGTTCGCCGATCATCCCGAGCAGGGCCGCTGGACGGCGTCCGACCTGTCGCAGCGCCTAGCCGAGCCCTGGTTCGACCGGGCGGGATTGTTCGTGGCCGAGCGCCAGGGGCGGATGGTCGGATTCCACTGGACCAAGGTGGAGACGCCAGGTGTGGGTGAGGTGTACGTGCTTGGCGTCCACCCGGGCGAGCAGGGCACCGGTCTGGGACGCGCCCTGCTGGTCATCGGACTGCGCTATCTGCGGGATCGCGGCGTCGATGACGTCGAGCTGTATGTCGAAGCGGCCAATGCGGGCGCACGAAGGCTCTACAACTCGCTCGGGTTCACCCGCAGTGCCATCGACGTCCAGTACTCCCGAGCCTGAGCTTGATCGCTTACCAAAATCGAGGACTGATCGCTAAAGTGGCCCGGCATATCGGGTCAATTAGGGGCACGATTTGCGATCACTCCTTGCTTTTTTCAAACGATCTTCGTTGATAGCATCCGGCCGCGTGGACGCGAGGACCGCGGTGCGCCTGGCTGGTGGAATCATCCGGTTTAACGACCTCATTGCTGCCGTGGGCCGCGCCGAGTTCAACCGTGCACTCGGCGAGAAGGAGATCAAGCGCCAGACCCGCGGCCTATACGCGGCCGCGACACCCATAACCGAGCAGCTCAAGGCCAGTGAGCTCCGCGGAACGGTCTCCCACCTGACCGCCGCATGGCACTGGAATATCGGCATTACCACCCGTCCAGTGCAGTGGGATGTCACGGTGCCGGGCAACAGCTACCGCAAGAACGTCCCGGATGACGTAGCCCTTGGGTACCAAGACATATCAGCCGAGGACCGCCACGGCCATTACACGACCCCGCTGCGAACAGTCATCGACTGTCTCCGCGACACTCCCGAACCGCAAGAGCTCGCTGTCCTCGAGCACGCGGTCGCGCTTCGGTATGGCCCGGATTGACGATGTCACCACTCGCGTCAAGGCTGCGCGGCCCTGGCTCCGCCAAGGCACGCCGGGTGCTGTCATGGTACGACCCGCGGGCACAGCCACCCATGGAATCAGCGCTACGTGGAATCCTGCTCGCGGCGGGCATCACCTGCTTTGAGCCCCAACTCGAAATCAACGCGGGCATACGACGGCTGGCGCGAGTCGATCTCGGCGATCCCCGCACTGGCGTCCTGCTCGAAGCCGACAGCTACCGGTGGCATGGAGCCCAGGCCCAACTCACCAGGGACGCCGAGCGTTACGACGAGCTGGTCGCGCGCGGTCACCGCGTCCTTCGGTTCGCATTCGACCACATCACAACTCGAAGCGACTGGATCGTCGATACCGTGCGCCGGACGCTGGCCGTTGCGAGGGCGAGCCGCTGATGCCGATTATCTACCGGGCGTTCACCTGAGCATGCGACCATCGATAACGTGGGCACAGAGCAGCGATACCTCGATCGCGAGCTGTCCTGGCTTGCCTTCAACACCAGGGTGCTGGAACTAGCGGAAAGCGATCGCTTGCCGCTGCTCGAACGAAGCCGGTTTCTGGCCATCTTCGCGAGCAACCTGGACGAGTTCTACATGGTCCGGGTTGCCGGACTCAAACGCCGCATCGCGGCCGGGGTAGCGGTGCCGGCGGTCAGCGGCCTGCTGCCCCGCGAAGTCCTCGAAGGCACGCTCACGCACACCCGCGAGCTGATGGCGCGCCATGCTCGATGCTTCCACGACGAGGTGCTGCCGACGCTCGCCAAAGAAGGCATTGAGATCACCAGGTGGGATGACCTCGACGACGACGAACAAGCCCAGCTGCGGGCTCTGTTCGGCGAGCGCATCTTTCCCGTGCTGACTCCCCTGGCTGTCGACCCGTCACACCCTTTCCCGTACATCTCCGGGCTGTCGCTCAATCTGGCGGTCGTCGTCCGCAACCCGCGAACCAGCACCGAGCATTTCGCCAGAGTCAAGGTGCCGACAAACTTCGCCCGCTTCCTTTCGGTGGCCGAGGAGCGCTTCGTGCCGCTCGAGGACATCATCGCCGCCCACCTGTCGCGGCTGTTCCCGGGCATGGAGATCCTCCAGCACCACACGTTCCGCGTGACACGCAACGAGGATCTCGAAGTCGAAGAGGACGACGCCGAGAACCTGCTGACCGCGATGGAACGCGAGCTAATGCGGCGCCGGTTCGGCCCAGCCGTCCGGCTCGAGGTCGAGGAGACGATCGACCCGCACGTGCTGGACCTGCTTCAGCGCGAGCTTGGGGTCAGCGATCAGGAGACGTTCGCGCTGCCCGGCCCGCTTGATCTGTCGGGTCTGGACGACATCGCCAACCTCGACCGGGCCGAGCACAAATTCCGCCCGTTCCTGCCGGCCACACACCGTGAACTGCCAGACGTCGAGTCGGCGGCACCGGCGGACATGTTCGCCGCGATCCGGCGGCACGACATCCTCGTCCACCACCCGTACGATTCGTTCTCCACCAGCGTCCAACGTTTCATCGAGCAGGCCGCGGCCGATCCGCGGGTCCTTGCCATCAAGCAGACGCTGTACCGCACGAGCGGTGATTCACCGATTGTGGATGCGCTCATCGATGCCGCGGAGGCCGGCAAGCAGGTACTGGCCCTCGTCGAGATCAAGGCCCGATTCGACGAGCAGGCCAACATCACGTGGGCGCGCAAGCTCGAGCAGGCCGGCGTCCACGTCGTGTATGGGATGGTGGGCCTCAAGACCCACTGCAAGCTCTGCCTTGTCGTGCGCGACGAGGAGCAGTCCGGCGGCGGGATCCGGCGGTACAGCCACATCGGCACCGGCAACTACCACCCCAAGACGGCACGCATCTACGAAGACCTCGGACTGCTGACCGCGGACCCCGAGGTAGCCGAAGACCTCAACCACCTGTTCAACACGTTGTCCGGTTACTCCATCGAGGCCGACTACGAACGGCTGCTGGTGGCACCACACTCACTGCGTACCGGCCTCGTCGACCGCATCGAGCGCGAGGTCGAACATCACCGGGCCGGGCGTCCGGCTCGGATCCGGCTCAAGGTCAACAGCGTGGTGGACGAAGCGCTGATCGACGCTCTCTATGACGCGTCGCAGGCGGGCGTGCCCGTCAACGTCTGGGTTCGCGGAATCTGCTCGCTGCGCCCAGGTGTACCTGGGCTCTCGGAGCACATCAGGGTTCGCAGCGTGCTGGGCCGGTTCCTCGAGCACTCCCGCATCGTGGCCTTCGAGGGCGGCGGCGCACCGGAGTTCTGGATCGGCTCGGCTGACCTGATGCATCGCAACCTGGACCGCCGGGTCGAGGTCCTGGTTCGGCTGGCCCGCCCGGAGCATCACACCGAACTCGGCGAACTGTTCGACCTTGCCTTCGACGACGGCGTGTCGTCCTGGCGCCTGGAGCCCGACGGCACTTGGGTCGGGGTGCACACCTCAGCTGACGGTGAACCGCTCGCGGACCTCCAGCAGATTCTGATCGAACGCAAGCAGCGCAGAAAGGCATGAGCGGTGCCGGCCGTGAGACCGCTCGAGCAACGTGAAGTCGAGCACAAGTTCCGCGTCCACGGCTTGTTCACGCTTCCGGATCTGGCCGGCGAGGTTGGTGCGGTCGGTGCAGTCGAACCACGCGGAACCGTGGAACTCTCGTCCACCTACTACGACACCGCTGACCTGCGGCTGGCTCGCGAATCGATCGCACTGCGGCGGCGGACCGGAGGGTACGACGACGGCTGGCATCTGAAGCTCCCGGTGTCGGCCGCGACCCCGGGGGTGAGGGACGAGATCCACGTCCCGTTGGACGAAGGTTCAGCCGACAGCCCTCCCGATGCCCTGGTCAATTATGTGCGCGCCATCGTGCGTCGGGAACCGCTTCTGCCCGTTGCCTCACTGCGTACGCAGCGCACGACCTACGCGCTTCGGGACGACGTGGGTGCACAGGTCGCCGAGCTCGTCGACGATTCAGTGCAGGCGCGAGGACGCGACGGCGAGGTCTCCGCCCGGTTCCGCGAGCTGGAACTCGAGGAGCGGGACGGCGCCTCGCCGGAGGTCATCGACAAGATCAGCAACGTGTTGGCCGACGCCGGCGCGGTCGGCGGCGAGTTCGTCGCGAAGGCGATCAGAGCACTCGGAGCCGCGGCGACCACACCTCCAGAGGTCCCCGAGCCGGATTACGCTAGGCCGAAGGACCCGGCGCGGCTGGCGATCATCGCCTACCTTGCGCGCCATACCCGTGACCTGCGGGCCGCCGACATGGCCGTGCGCCGCGACGCTGAGGATGCGGTGCACCAACTGCGCGTAGCGGCTCGCCGGCTTCGCAGCGGACTTCGTGTGTTCCGCCCTCTGCTCGATCGGGAGTGGGCCGACCGTCTGCGCGACGAACTGCGCTGGTTCGCTTCCAGTCTGGGCTCGTACCGGGACACTGAAGTCCTCCTCTCGCGATTGGCCCCTGGACGCCCGATGGCCGCCGAACCGGGGCGCCAAGTGCTCCGGGATCGCCTGACCGAGCGGATGTCGAAGGCGAGAGCCGACGCGCTCGACGTCATGGAGTCCCGTCGCTACATCGCGCTGCACGAAGCCCTCGTCGCTGCGTGCGCGTCACCGGTCACCGCCGCCGACGCCGAGCTGCCCGGCCGCGAGGTGCTGCCCCCACTTGTTGCCAAGGCCTGGCGGAAGCTGGACGTTGCGGCCGACGAACTCCTCGCGGCCGAGTCCGCGACAGCCGAGGGTGCCCCGGACACCCAGTGGCACCAGGTTCGCATCGCCGCGAAGCGAGTGCGCTACGCAGCCGAGGCCGTCGCACCGGTCCTAGGCAAGGACGCGGCCCGTTTCGCCAAGCGAATGGCGAAGGTCACCGAAGTGCTCGGCGATCACCAGGATGCGGCACAGGCGGCGGCGATCGCGCAGGAGTACGCGGCCACGGCAGACGCAGAACTCGCGTTCGCCCTTGGGGTACTGTGCGGGGCGGAGCGCGCCCACGTGGGGTCGGCTCGGGCACGGTTTGCCATGTTGTGGCCCAAAGTCAGCAAGGAGAAGCTGCGGCAGTGGTTCGAGACCTGAGCGCGACCCGAGCCGCCATCGTCGCCGCGGGTGCCGTGCTCTGGCGCATGCGCGACGCCCAACTGGAGATTTGTGTCATCCACCGGCCGAAGTACGATGACTGGACGCTGCCGAAGGGCAAGGTGAATAGCGGCGAGCACGTGCTGTCGGCCGCCGTCCGTGAGGTCGAAGAAGAGACGGGGCATCGGGTCTTTCTGGGACGGCCGTTGCCGGCACAGCGATACCTCGTCAGTGATCGGCCGAAGGTCGTGTATTACTGGGCGGCGCACGCTCTGGATGGCAGCCCCGACTGGCAACCCACGCGCGAGGTGGATCGCGTGGAGTTCTTGCCGGCGGGTGAATCGGTCAGCAGGCTCACCTACCGGCACGACGCCGAAGTTGTCGCCGAGCTCACCGATGGTCCGCTACAAACCTCACCGCTAGTGCTGCTGCGCCACGGCACGGCGGTCAACCGGTCCGACTGGGACGGACGCGACAACGCCCGCCCGCTCAGTCCGCAGGGCAAGGCAGAGGCGGACAGGCTTGCAACGGTTCTGGCCGCGTACGGGCCACTTCGGGTCATATCAAGTGATGCGGTCAGGTGTACCGAGTCGGTCCGCCCCTACGCAGAAGTCTTCGACTCCACCATCGAACTCGACCCCGCTTTATCTGAACCAGGGCACGAGGTACGGCCCGTCGGGCCGCTCGTGCAGCGCCTGCTCACCGACGGTGAACCGGCCTTACTCTGCTCGCACCGGCCGGTACTTCCCGACCTGATCGACGCCGCTACTGCCCGGGTTCAGGTGCCACTGCCCACCGAGCAGTTGCCGCCCGGCGGATTCCACGTCCTCCACCACCGCGACGGCATGATCATTGGTATCGAAACTCACACCGTCTGACCGATCTGACCCGTGACCACGGGGGTTAGAGCGAGCTGAGCCCCGGGATTGCGCTGAGGATCCAGTACACGATCGCGGCGGCGAGTCCCGCCATCGGCAGAGTCATCACCCACGCCGAAACGATGTTGCCGGCAACACCCCACCGAACCGCCGATACCCGCCTGGTCGCGCCGACGCCCATAACGGCGGACGTGATCGTGTGAGTCGTGGAGATCGGTGCATGGAAGACGAACGCGGTCGTGTAGAGAACGCTCGCGGCGGTGGTTTCGGCGGCAAACCCGCGCGGCGGGTCCAGGTGGACGATCCGCCGGCCCAGAGTCCGCATGATCCGCCACCCGCCCGCGTACGTTCCAGCCGCCAGCGCACCGGCGGCGGCCACGATGACCCACCACTGGACGTCGAATCCGGTCTGGTAGCCACCGACGACGAGCGCCAGGGTGATGACACCCATCGTCTTCTGCGCATCCTGCAAACCGTGTCCGAGGGCCATGGCAGCCGCGCTGAAGGTCTGCGCCATCCTGAACCGCCGGTTGAGCCGGCCAGGCTGCCCGCGCCGGAAGACCCACAGGATCAGCATCATGAGCAAATATGCCGCCGTGAAGCCTACGAGCGGTGAGATGACCATCGGGATGACGACCTTTTCCAGGATCCCCGTCCAGAGCACCGTACCGGCGGCGGCGAGGGTCGCCCCGACCAGGCCGCCGATCAAGGCGTGCGACGACGAGGACGGCAATCCGAACCACCACGTGATCAAGTTCCAGATGATCGCGCCCAGCACCCCCGCTGCGACGACGAGAAGACTCGCCGTGACCTCCGGAAGCTGCACGATGCCGCTGCCGACGGTCTGCGCGACCCCGGTGCCCAGGAAGGCGCCGAGCAGGTTCATCAACGCCGCCATGATCAACGCTGCCCGCGGTGTGAGCGCGCGTGTGGAGACGGACGTCGCGATCGCGTTTGCGGCGTCGTGGAAGCCGTTCGTGTAGTCAAAGGAGAGCGCGATCACGATGACCGCGATGATGAGTGCGAGCTCCAAGGCGCTACGACTCCTTGAGCGCGATCTGCTCGACCGTGTTGGCGACGTGCTCCAACATGTCGACGGCCGACTCGAGAGAGTCGGCGACATCTTTGAGCTTGTGCACGGTCAGCGGATCGTATTCACCAGAGAAGATCCGGGCCAGTAAGCGCCGGTAGGTTTGATCCGCCTCGTTCTCGAGCCGGTTGACCTCGATCCAGTAGTCGCTGAGCTCGTTCATCGTCCTGAGCCGCGGCATCGCTTCGGCTGTCACATCGGCGGCGCGGTCCAGGGTGTCGACAATTTCCGCAACCTCCGTCGGCAGTTCGCCGAGGCGGTAGAGCACGATCAGGTCGAGCGCCTCCTCGACGTCGTCGAGAACGTCGTCCAGGCTCGACGCCAGCCGGTAGATGTCCTCACGGTCGAACGGCGTCACGAAGGTGGAGTTGACCCGGCGGACGATCTCGTGGGTGTGCTCATCGCCCTGATGCTCGACGGCCTTCAGCCGTCGGGCGAGGTCAGCCCGGTCGGCCTCCTGGGGTAGGGCCTCGGCGAGGATCCGGACACCGTCCCGGACGTTGCCGGCCGAGGCCGCGAACAGGTCATAGAAGGCGGTGTCGCGAGGCGTCAGGCTAAATCGCACGAGTCCCTCCGGCTGCGAGTGAATATGCCGATCGGCATGCTAGGGCACGGCTCCGGTGCCGCTCCATGAATCGGTCAGGGGCGGGCTAAGTCAACCAGGTCGGTGATGAGATCCCGCAACCCGTCCAGCAAAGGCCATCCGCTGCCTACGCCGTCCCATATCAGCAGCAGTACCCAGCTCACCGCTGCCAACACCCCGAATGTGATCCACGCCGCGCGTGCGCTGCGGTCCAACGGAGCGCTGAGTGCACGGACGCCGTGCCGGATGCGCGCCGTCCACGGCCCCATCCACGCGAGTAGCAGAGCGACCGCGGCGCCGACGAGAAAGGGCAGGCGGGGGCCTGGACGTTCGCCCAGGGTGACCACGGCAGTTGCGAAGTATGCCGCCAAGGCGATCCAGGCCAAGTGCACCGCCGACTGCACCGAGGTGACCACCAGGTGCCATGGGGCGCCGGCAGCCATCACCAGATGATCGGATGGCTGGTGGCCGCGCGCGATCCGGCGCTCGTAAAGGCTACGCCGGACCCGCCAGGTCGTCCGGGCGATCACCATCAGCGCGAAGAGCCCGGCCACACCAGCCGCCGGCTCCATGGCGAACAGAATCAGCAGCACGAACCAACCGGCCCCGACGGCAAGCCTCGCCGGCCAGGTACGCAGCGGCGGCGCCACACCGTCCGGGCTGGCCGAGTATGTCCGTGGCGGCACCGGGCCGGGACGCTGAGGAGCCGGCGGACGCTGTTCCGGTGCGGCTGCCTCGCGGGCTTGGGCCGGTCTCGAGGTGGGCGTGTAATCAACCCGCGTGGGTGGTCCAGCAGGCGGCACGACCTGAGTTGGTGCCGCAGTTGGCGGCGGTACCGGAGGCATCACGACCGTCTGGGGCTCTGGAGCCGGTGTCGGCTGCGCCGATGACGGTTGCGCCGCCGACGCCGCCGGTGCCGGTGGCGGTGGCGGCACCCCGACGGTCACATCCGTGTTGGAGCCCAAGCGGTGGATGACCTCGTTCAGCGTCGGCCGGTATGCCGGGTCGGCGGCGAGGGCCCGAGCGAGCAGCGGGGCCAGCCCGTCGTCGACGCCCACCAGGTCGAACTCCCCTCGCCGGATTCGGTCAAGCACCACCGCGTCCGGGCCGCCGCCGTACGGCGGGCGTCCCGAGGCTGCGAACGCAACCGTCGCCGCCCAACCGTGTACGTCCGTGGCAGCGGTGGGCGGGACGCCGGCCACGACCTCAGGGGCGAGGTAGCGGATCGTGCCGATCACAAGGCCGGTGGCCGTCAGTCGAGTCTCGTCCGCGGCCCGGGCCAGGCCGAAGTCGATCAGCACCGGCCCGCCGTCGGTCAGCAGCACGTTTCCCGGCTTGATGTCGCGATGAAGCACGCCCGCCGAATGGACCGTCGCCACAGCCTCCGCGAGGCCCGACGCCAGGCTGGTCAGTGCGTCTCCACGCAGTGGCCCGTGGTCGCCAACCACCTTCTCCAACGAGTTGCCGCGTACGTATCGCGTCACTACGAACGGCGGGTCGCTGCTCAGGTCGGCGTCCACGATCTCGGCGATCCGCGGACCGCGGACCTTGCGTAGCACGGCCACCTCGCGCTCGAACCGGCTCCGGCCGTCGCGGCCCGCGACGAGCCAGGGCCGAAGCGTCTTGACCGCCACGAGGTCGCCATCCGGCCCAACTGCGAGGTGCACGACCCCCATTCCGCCCTCACCGATCTGGTCGACGAGGCGGTACGGGCCGAGCTGCTGAGCCTCGGTACGCGGGACACTCACGGGTACGACGGTAGCCGGTCATCGCGGCCGTTGCCGCACGACGACGGCTTAGCCGCGCTGTGCCGCGTCGCCGGTGTTAGCCCGGTCTGAAGATCCAGAAAGTGTGTCAGCCGACGCGACCGCTGACGTAGTCCTCGGTCCGCGAATCGGACGGGTTCGTAAAGATCTTGTCGGTGTCGTCGTATTCGACGACCTGACCCCACCGGTTCTTCTCGTCCGAAGTCATCTCGACTGTGAGGAACGCCGTCATGTCCGACACCCGTGCGGCCTGCTGCATGTTGTGCGTGACGATCACGATCGAGTAGTGCTCTTTGAGTTCGAGCATCAAGTCCTCGATCTTGAACGTGGACACGGGGTCGAGTGCCGAGCAGGGCTCGTCCATCAGCACAACGTCCGGGTCGACAGCGATTGCCCGAGCGATGCAAAGCCGCTGCTGCTGGCCACCGGACATGCCGTACGCGTTGTCACCGAGGCGATCCTTGACCTCGTCCCAGAGAGCCGCCCGGCGAAGCGCGTTTTCGACGATCTCGTCCATCTCGCCCTTCATGCCGAGTGTGCGCGGGCCGAAGGCGATGTTGTCGTAGATCGACTTGGGGAACGGATTCGGCTTCTGGAACACCATGCCGATCAGCTTGCGGACCTGGACGGGGTCGACCTTCGGGCCGTACAGGTCCGCGCCGTGGTACAGCAACTGACCGTCCACACGCGCGCTGGGAATCAGGTCGTTCATCCGGTTAAGGCAGCGCAGCAGCGTGCTCTTGCCACAGCCAGACGGCCCGATCAGTGCCGTGATGTTGTTGCGGTAGATGTCCATCGTGACGTTCTTGACCGCGGGGTTCGCGCCGTAGTGCACAGTGACGTCTTTGAGCTCGAATGTCTTCTCGCGATGTTCGACAGGGCCCCGTTCCCGGCGGTCGTCCGGTCGTACCGAGATACTCGGCCTATCCTGCACTTGCTTCGTCGTCCCGTCGGACATAGCAGTTCCTACCATTTCTGTTCGAACCTGTTCCGCAGCCAGATCGCGAAGGAATTCATCAGCAGCAGGACTGCCAGCATGATGATGATTCCCGCCGCTGCCACCTCCGGCATGCCTTCCTGCGCACGGCGCGCATAGTTATAGATCAACACCGGCAACGCCGTGAAGCCACCTTCAAAGAGGTTGGGCAGGAATGTCACGAAGGTAGAAGCTCCCAGCAGCAGCAATGGCGCGGCTTCACCCAGCGCGCGCGACACCGCCAGGATTACACCGGTGAGAATGCCAGGTGTGGCCGCCGGCAGTACCTGGCGCCAGATGGTTTGCCACTGAGTCGCACCCAGAGCCAGCGACCCTTCGCGGATCGATGGCGGCACAGCTCTAACTGCCTCCCGCGACGCGATGATCACCGTCGGGAGCACCAAAAGAGTCAGCGTTATCGCGCCGGCGAACAGGACGGTACCGATTCCGATCGGGCCCCGGGCGATAAAGGCAAGCCCCAGGATGCCGTAGATGATGGCCGGAACGGCCGCCAGATTCTGAATATTGAGCTCGATGAGCCGGTTCCACCAGCGATCTCTCCGGGCATATTCTTCCAGGTAGATCGCCGCTGAGACGCCTACCGGAACCGTCATCAGCACGACGAGGCCCATGAGGTATGCGGTGCCGACGATCGCTTCTCGGAAGCCGGCGCGCTCCGCATTGGCCGATGTGGACTTCGTCAGCAGATCGAAACTCAGCCGGCCCTGACCTTTGATGAACGCGTCGATCAAGATCGCCGCGAGGCCAACCATGGCGATACTTACCGCGATGACGAGCAGTCCGAGGAAAAGCCGATTCCGCAGGACCTGGCCGCCAGGCTGACGCTCAAGGCTGGCCAGCGTGGCCGACCGCGCCCCGCCCGCGGCGAACTTCACCCGGCCACTTGTCCGGTTCAGGTCGGTGCTCACTCGTACACCTCCCGGAACCTGCGGACGAACCGAATACTGATCAAGTTCATCACCAACGTCATGGCGAACAGCAGGACGCCGACGGCGAAGATCGTCTGGTACTCGACCGTGCCGGTGGCGATGTCGCCCGTCGCGGTGACTCCGATGTACGACGTCATGGCCTGCACGATCTCCACCGGGTTCATGGAGATGTTCGGCCGGTTGCCGGCGACCATCAGTACGATCATGGTCTCGCCGATGGCTCGCGAGATCCCGAGCACGACTGAGGCGACGATGCCCGAGAGCGCCGCCGGCACCACGACGCGGAGTGCGACGCGCATCTTCGACGCGCCGAGCGCATAAGCGCCCTCGCGCAACCCCGCGGGCACCGAAGACATCGCATCCTCGGAGATTGAAGTGATGATCGGCACGATCATGAGTCCGACGCACAACGCGGCAGCCCCCGCCATGAATGCTCCTGGCGGGCCGCCAAGGAATCTCCCCGGCCAGATATCACGAAGCAGTGGGATGAGAAAGTAGAAGCCGAAGAACCCGATCGCCACCGTCGGAATGCCGGCGAGCACCTCCAGCATCGGCTTGACGACCTTTCGCACCCGCCGCGGCGCATATTCACTCAAGTAGATGGCCGCGCCCAGCCCGATTGGGATGGCAAAGACCATCGACCAGAGCACGACATTGAGGGTGCCGACGACGAGGGGCAGGACACCGAAGAACGCTTGGCTGGGGAACCATTGGGTTGAACCGAAGAACTCTGTGAGCGGAACCTCCCGGAAGAATCCGATGGCAGGTCCGAGCAATGAGACCACGATTGCGGTGGTCGTGATCACAGAAAGCACCGCGCAGAGAGTCAGAAAGACCTTGATGGCCTTCTCTCCGTACCTGCGGCTATCCGCCTCGAGGCGGCGGGCCGGCAGGCCCGCCGCCTCTAGGGCACCTGAGTCTTGTAATGCCATTCGCTACTGGCCGTCCGTTACTTTTCGGGCGATATCGGTCCGAGCCTACGACCCGCCATGCAGGTCAGCGACCCGCGCCTGCGACTCGGCAAGCTGGTCCTCATTCATCGGAATGAAGGTGGCCTCCGTGGTGATCTGCTCCTGGTTCTCCAGGTAGAAGTCGACGAATGCCAACACCTCCGGCCGCTCCAACGCCTGCGCCGACGGGTAGACGAACAGTGGGCGGCCGAGCGGCGCGTAGGCACCGGTCAGAACGTTGTCGAGGGTCGGCTCGACGCACTCGCCAGTGTCCGGGTTGACGACACTCAGCGGCTTGACGGCACCTCCCGCGGTCTCGATGTACGAGAACGGGATGAACGCCGATGCGCCCGGGTCGCTGGCAACACCGTTGATGGCCGCCGCGTCGTCCTCACCGATGCTGTTGTAGTCGGTCCGGATCCGGCCGGTCTCGCCGTTGACTTCCTCGGTCCAGTAGTCGAAGGTGCCTGAGTCAGAACCGGGACCGAAAAGGGTCAGGGGTTCGTCGGGCACTTCGGTGTCCAGACCCTGGATGTCACCCCAGCTGTCCACCGGGCTGTTCAGATCCCACACCTGGTTCAGCGCCTCGACCGAAATGCACTCGAGCGGGTTGTCCGGGTGGACGACCGCGCTCAGCGCATCGTTCGCCACCTGGATCTCAGCGAACTCGATGCCGTTGTCGGCACAGAGGGCGGCTTCTTCGTCCTTGATCGGCCGGGACGCATCGGAGATGTCGGTCTCACCGATGCAGAAACGCTCGAATCCGCCGCCGGTGCCGGACGTACCGACCGTCACCTGCACGTCCGAGTTCTCCGCCTGGAACAGCTCGGCAGCGATCTCAGACAGCGGCGCTACCGTGCTGGAGCCGTCGATCAGAACGGACCCAGAGAGTCCCTCCCCGTCGGGGCTGCCGTCGTTGCTGGCGTTGTCGACCGAGTCATTACCCGTATTTGCGTCATCGTCGTCGCCACCACAAGCGGCTAGGGCGAGTGCGACCACACCGACAACTGTCGTTGCCTGCAGCCACTTCTTAGAGATCACTTCGTCTCCCTCAATGTTCCGTCTCAGGCGGGTTCGGTACCCGCCGGATGCGAGCCCCCCGGACGTCGACGCCGGGCGACAGTTGAGATGGAACGGGGTGATTCTGAGCGGCTTGCGGTGAGCAGGTGAACAGACGGTGAAGGCAAACCACCAAGTTGATGAAGGGTCCCGTGACCTTGCCGTGACGAAGAGGTGAACGACCGCTGGTGACCGTCACATCGACGGTGGTACCTCCAGTTCTTCCAGCAGCCGCCGGACCCGGCGTTCGATGTCATCCCGGATGGGCCGGACGGCTTCGAGCCCTTGGCCGGCGGGGTCGTCGAGTTGCCAATCCTCGTACCGCTTTCCAGGGAAGATTGGGCACGCGTCCCCACACCCCATGGTTATCACCACGTCGGCGGCACGGACGATCTCGTCCGTCCACGGCTTCGGGAACTCTCCAGAGATGTCGATGCCGCGCTCGCGCATCGCCTCGACAACAGCTGGGTTCAACTGATCGGCGGGCTCGGAGCCGCCGGACCACGCCACCGCGCGATCTCCGCCCAAGTGCCGGAACAAGCCCAACGCCATCTGTGAGCGCCCCGCATTGTGGACACACAGGAACAGCACGACCGGCAGTCCGTCCGTTTCTTGTGCCATGTCGTGCTCGGGGTTCAGATTGGACTCCGCCATGAGCGTCCTCTCAGTGTTGATTGCCTGCCAGCACGCCGGCCAGCCGGTCGATGCGGTCATTCAAGGCGTCGAAGGCACGCTCGAAGGCATCGGTGGCAGTACTGAGCGCCGGATCAGGGATCGACCAGTGCAAGTGCGGCACGCCGTCGCCGGCCAGCTCCTCGTAGGCGTGGTCACACACCGCCACGACGAGGTCAGCGGCGCGCACGACGTCGCGGACGTGCGCTGTTGTAGCCCGCCGCAGTTCCAAGCCATGCCGTCTAGCGACGGCCACGGCCCTCGGATTTACGTGCGGTGCGGGCCGGGTGCCGGCCGACGCCACCGGCACGCCCGCCCGGCTGGCCCACAGGGCGGCAGCCAGCTGTGAGCGAGCCGAGTTCTGCGTGCAAACGAAAACTACTCGCGGCACGATCTGCGGCCAATGCGGGGCGGCCATACCGAACCCGTCCGACGAGAGCTGTACGTACGTCCGCCGCCGGTCGGCCTCTGATCTGCGCCGGATGATCACACCAGCGTCCGCGAGGACGCCGAGATGATGCGCGATCAGGTTGGACGGCATGCCGAGGGCGCGACCGAGCTCACTTGGAGAAGCGTCGGTCATTGCGAGCGTGTCGACGATGGCGAGTCGAGCAGGGTCGCCGAGGGCAGCATGGATTGCCGCCCGCCGCTCATTAGATTGCTCAGCACCCATTGAGTCAATGTTCGCTGAGCAAACCTCATCATGTCAATCGACGACGGCACAGATCATGATTGGGTTGCCGTCTGGATCGGCGACGTACGCCATGCGCTCACCCCACGGCTGGTCGGCCGGCGCAAGCAACATTGCGTACCTTCGCCGTTCGAGATCGTCTACCGCTTCGTCGACGTCGTCGACATAGAGGCACAGCTCAAAACCACGGGCGCCGGGCTCCACCGGACGTCCATGCAACGACTCGCCCGGACCCGCCAGGGCGATGCCAGTTGAGTCGTCCAGCTTGAGCGCGACGAACGCCGCTTCGCCGTCGTCAGGAAACCGATAGGTCTCGGCGAAGCCGAGTCGTCCCTGTAGAACGCGAGCGCTCGCGGCAGGTCAGCGGTGTTGCGCTATCCCGGAGCAGGCGGCCGGCTTACGCGAGCGGAAGAAGGCCCGAACCCGGGCAGCGATCCAGGATGCCGCCCTCCGCCTCTACCTCAAGCAGGGGTACGACGCGACGACGGTGGACCAGATTGCCGAAGCGGCCGACGTGTCACCCAGCATGTTCTTCCGGTACTACCCCACCAAGGCCGAAACGGTGCTGTACGACCGGCTGGATCCGGTGTTCATGGAGTCGTTCACCGAACAGCCGGCTGAGCTCAGCCCCGCCGCGGCCCTCCGTGCGGCAATGCGGGATGTGCTCACCCGGCTGGCGCACGAAGAATTCGAACTTGAGCAGGCTCGGTGGCACCTCATCGCTGAGGTACCGGAGCTTCGGGCCGCTTTAACCGAACGGATCGCACCGCTCGGGCAGATGGTGGCCGAAGCGCTCGCCAAACGTATCGGGCGCGAACCGGACGATCTGGCCGGGCGCGTGTGGACCGGCGCGCTGTTCGGCGGGCTCATGGCGGCGGTCTTCGCGGCCTTGAAGGACGGCGGCGACGTCATGGCGTACGTAGAACGCGGCATCTCGCAGCTGGAGGAACACGGCCTCCAGCTATGAGGCCGGCCTGGTTCGCTTGGCGTGGTACCGGCCGACGCACCGCGGGACAGCCGCTTCTCGTCACGACGGTCGACATTTGTAGGCGCTGAGCGGGTATACCTAGGTATGGGCAGGGAGGACCATCCGCCGGGTCACCACGAGCGGTACGAACGCGGGCTGGATGACTATCACGACCCGACCGCCGGCTTCGGCGGCGCGCCGGCGGCTCGCAGCGCGCTGACCCTCCGACTCCTCCTGGCCGGGTTCGGCTTCGTTATCAGTGCCGTCGTCACCTTCCTCGCTGCCCGAGCCGATCTGACGTGGCTAATGCTCCTCGCCGTCGTGTTCGCCGTCATCGCTGCGATCGACTTCACGTGGGTGATGCAGCGGAAGCGCCGAGGCGAACCCGGCTAGCTCTGCAGGGCGTGAGCCGCAGGTCATATTGCGCCGTGCCCGCATGTGGGCCGCCCACCAGTGTTGACGACGTACCTACATGGCCGCATGCATGTAGGTACGTCGCGCCGCCTGCTGAACGTGATCGACCGGAACCCTGGGGTTGGGGGTATGGTGTGGGGCCATGCCGGCGCGTCCCCTGTATGAGCTGGTCGACCCGGGTTGGGCCAACGCCCTGGAACCGGTCGCCCCTCGGATAGCCGCGATGGGCGAGTTTCTCCGGGCCGAGCTGGCCGCTGGCCGTACGTACCTGCCGGCCGGGCGCAATGTGCTCCGAGCGTTCACCCAGCCGTTCGATCGGGTCAGGGTGCTCATCGTCGGACAGGACCCGTATCCGACGCCGGGCCATGCCGTAGGCCTTAGCTTTTCGGTGGCCCCGGAGGTCCGCCCGTTGCCACCCAGCCTGATCAACATCTTTCGCGAGTACTGCGACGACCTCGGGTATCCGGAGCCGGCGACCGGGGATCTGTCGCCGTGGTCCGAACACGGTGTCCTGCTGCTCAACCGAGCTCTTACCGTCGGACCGCGTCGTCCCGGTTCCCACCGGAACAAGGGCTGGGAGGAGGTCACGGAGCAGGCGATCCGCGCGCTTGCCGCGCGAGGTACCCCCATGGTGGCGATCCTCTGGGGAAGGGATGCCCGGAACCTCCGCCCGCTGCTCGGTGACGTACCCTGCATCGAATCCGCTCACCCGAGCCCCATGTCGGCACGCGGGGGCTTCTTCGGCTCGCGCCCGTTCAGCCGGGCCAATCAACTGCTGGCCAACCTCGGCGCCGATCCCGTCGACTGGAAACTCCCTTAAACGCCTGTTCGGTCGGCACTCGGCAGCTTCGTGTCACTTTGGTAATGCCAGTTGCGCAGACTGCTGCTACGCTGCATCGAAGTTGTTGCAGTTGCAGTTCCACGCACGTTCCCGAACGCCCGCGGGGCACAATCGCTCCCGGGCGTTTGCCATAGATGGCTCAGGTACGCGAGATGGAGCCACGACAGCAGCGGCGGAAGCGGTCCGCGAAGGATGCGGGCCACGTACGTCCCAGGAGGACTTGAGCACCATGGCACAGGGAACCGTCAAGTGGTTCAACAGCGAGAAGGGCTTCGGCTTCATCGCTCAGGACACCGGTGAGGCGGACGTATTCGTCCACTACACCGCGATCGCGACTGAGGGCTTCCGCACGCTGGACGAGAACCAGCGCGTGGAGTTCGACATCGTGCAGGGTCAGAAGGGCCCGCA
>DASUUH010000082.1:0-4206 GCA_036374175.1 Jiangellaceae bacterium
ACTGGAACGACGACGTCGTCGTCGAAATGCCGGCGGCCGGCACGCTGCTGGCGGCGGCGCCCGGCGGCATCCCGCAGGTGATCCGGGTCGGCCGGGCCTCCTGGGGCGTGCAGTTCCACCCGGAGGCCGACGAGCGCATCGTGGCCGCCTGGGCCCGTTCCGAGGGCCCGGTCACGCCCGCGAAGCGAGAGGCGCTGGCCCGCATCGCCGCCGCCCGCGACGACCTGGCAGTCGCGTGGCGGCCCCTCGCCGCCCGGTTCGCCGAGATCGCTGCGCGGCGCCGCACGTCGGCCGGCGGGTGATTACGTCACAGTGACGTTATAAACCGGGATCGGCAGGCCGGGGAGCGTGCGCCGGCGGAACGGCCGCGGTCGTCCCGAGCCGGCTCCAGTTGCCCGGTGCCGTCGACGCAGCCTCGCCACCGGGCGCATGTCGTCGAGCGCTGGGCGCCGGGACGCGAGGCGGGCGGCAGGTGGGCGGGGCGCGGCGCGGATGTGTGGCTGCCCATCGAGGGCCTTCCCCGAAGCCGGCGCTCGTGATTACTTGACAGAACGTGGATTCTGGGCGTTCAAGCGGCGGCAACACTCCTCCGAGGCCGCGCTCGTGTTGTGCAGCGACACGTTGATGTCAGCGAAAACGACAAGGTCTTGTCGGTGAAAACGACAGGCCGTGTCAGCGAATGCGACATCCATGTCAGTGCAGCCGGCGGCCACCCATAGCGGCTGCTGGGTTCGCCGCAGCCGGGCCAGCTGGCCCAACCTGCCGCGATGCCCACCCAGCCCACAAGCGTCTGTCCGCTCCGGACCACTTCCCCACCCCACGCTGCGCAACGGTCCCGCGTGGCCACGGACGACCGCAAGGGCGCCATCCACCGGCACTTACACGGGTAATCCACCACCTGGGTGACCCGCCCGGGGAACCTCTTCTCGGGCGGAGCTCGGACAGGAGGATCCTCAGCCGCCACGAGCGACTGACCGGCAAGCCCTACCACGCCCACGCCGACTCGAACTCGGCGCTCAGACGCTGATCGCCCCGCCATCGCCGCCGACAGCCCCTCGACCCCAGCTCACCGACATGCTTCGATTGGCCAACCCAGGCCCGGCTGGATCACCCGTGTAACGGCACATTGGGGCTACTCGGGTCTCAAGGTGTCCGCGCATTCTGGGATGCTGCCGGCCCGGGATGGCAGACCCGGAACCGTCGATCGGTCGCGCTCGCGAGGATCCGCATGCGGCACCCTCGATGCATCGGGCTCGCCTCAGGCCGCCGACCGGGTCCCCGAGAGGCAGTTGCCCGGGCGATCGGTGCCAGCAGCGAGCGTCCGTCTCGGGCAGCGGCGGTGCGGATCGACAGCCCCGGACCGCCATGCGACGCTGTGTCGATCCTGGTCCGGATCATCCATCCGGCGTCTTCTCATGGAGCGACTTCGTTTGAGAGTTCTGGTGACGACGACTCCGGGACTGGGCCACATCGCCCCGCTCACGCCGCTCGCACGCGAACTGCACGATCGGGGACATGACCTACGTTGGGTCGGTGGTCACGGCGGCATCGACGAGGTCGTGCAGCTTGGCATCGACGTCGTGTTCGCAGGCATCAGCGAAGCCGAACGCCAGCGAGAGCTCATGCGTCGCTACCCGGAGGTGCCCGAGGTGCCTGCACCAGAGCGGCAGGAGTTCGCATTCCCCAAGGTCTTCGGTGAGCTCGCCGCGCCCGAGATGCTTCAGCCCGTGCGGTCGATCGTCGAGAAGTGGACGCCAGACGTGATCCTGCACGACGCAGCCGAACTGGCAGCGCCGCTGGTGGCGGCAGCAGCGGGGATCCCGTCGGTTTGTCACGGGTTCGGTCAAGTCGTGCCCGAGGCCGCCGTCCGTGCCGCCGGTGCGGTGATGGCACCCCGCTGGCGAGCGGCTGACCTGGAGGCCGACACCTATGCCGGCAGCTACCGCGGGATGTACGTCGACATCTACCCGCCTTCACTTCGAAGCGCGGACATGGCCCACGTTCCCCGAGTTCAGCGTTGTCGGCCGCTCGATGCTGAGCGCGCATCGGGCGACACCGTCTATGTGACGTTCGGAACGCTCTTCAACCGGAGGGAAGACCGCTTCCGCACGGCCGTGGTGGCTGCCGCGAAAGTCGCAAGGGAGGTCTTCGTGACGGTGGGCCATGAGCAGAATCCAAGCCACCTCGGTCCCGTGCCTGACAACGTGACGGTTAAGAGTTTTGTGGCGCAGGCAGAGGTGCTTCCCCGCTGCGCCGCAGTCATCTGCCACGGCGGATCCGGCACCGTCCTCGGCGCGCTGGCGCACGGCCTTCCCGTTGTGTGCCTGCCCCAGGGCGCCGACCAGTTCGTCAACGCCGCCAACGTCGCTCGCCGCGGGGCAGGCGAGGCCATCGACGCCGCGGATGCCACCGAGCCAGCGCTATGTGCGGCTATCGACCACGTTCTCTGGTCAACTGGGCCACGGCGAGCGGCGACGACGCTTGCTGACGAGATCGCCAGCATGCCGAGCCGACTCGAGGTTGTACGCGCGATCGAAGACTTCGCGACCGGCCGCTGGTCCTAACCCACCACGACACGCACCCTGCCGCTCTGACGCGCGTAAATCGTGACCACTCCTGTGCGCAAGCGCTTCGCCGGCACGTCTACACCGCGACCGTCTCGGCGTTCTGCGCGCTGCGCGGTCACGCCTGACGACGGGCGCGGAGCGTCCCCCAACGCCGGGTGGACATCACGTCGCCCGGTGTGGTGCTCCTGGCCGTACCACCGGACGGTGGACCCACTGCGGACCGATGCCGTGCGCACAGGGACACGTTCGCAAGGTCATGATCTGCCCGCGGCTGTAGCACATCCACTGCTCGTAGCCCCGATGCTTCGGCGGCGAGTTCGCTCGGCCAGGATGCACCCATGCTTGTGCGCGCCGTGTGGCTGAACGGCACCGTCGGGGTCGGCAAGACGACCGTCGGCCACATCCTGGCGGAGCACCTCGCGCACGCTGGTGAGGCCGTCGCCTTCATCAACACCGACAATCTCGGCACGTCCTGGCCCCGGCCACCCGAAGATCCGTTCAATGTCAGGCTCGTGACCAAGAACCTCGGCGCACTCGCGAACAACTACATCGCAGCCGGGACCCGGACGATCGTGGTGGCCGGAGTCGTCCAGAAGAACGCTCAGCTCGAGCAGTTCGCGAAGGCGCTGGGAACCGTTCCCCGGCTCGTCCGGTTGGTCGCATCGGCGATGGAGATCGAGCACCGCCTCCAGGGCCGGCACGGCGAACTCGACGACTCGGGCCTCCGCTGGCACCTTGCGCGCGCGCCAGAACTCGACGACATCCTCGATCAGAGCGACCTGTCGATGACCGTCGTGGAGAACGACGGGCCGCCACTGATGACAGCCAAGGCGGTTCTGGCCGCCATCGAGTGGCCACTGGTCACGCTCCGCTGAGGTAGCAAGCTCCCGGAGAGCTGTCTCCGAACGCCGGTTGCAGGCCGCGCCTCCGGCACTTGAGGTTCGGGGTCATCACCGGTCTGAGCTCGACGTCTGGCTGCTGACAGCGCACGATCTGGCTCAGCGTCGACGGACCCTCCGGGCGTGTTTTCGAACCCGACGGAGTAGTTCCTCGCGTTCGGCCGGAGTCGAAGCCCGTTCACCAGCGTCGTCACCTCGCTGCCCGAGCTCGTCACCGTCCTGACGGCCGTGCGCATCGGTGCTCTCACGCTCGCCGTGTCCGACATCGTCGGCGGCAACACCTTCGACGTGCTGTTCGTCGCTGCGGCCGACGTGGCGTTCACCGAGGGCTCCGTGTACCACGCCGCCGACCCCTCGGCCCTGTTCCTCCTGGCGGTCACGGTGGTGCTGACGGCCCTGCTTGCCGCCGGACTCGTCACTCGCGAGCGCCGCCACATCGGCTTCGAGGGCTTGGCGATCCTCGGCTTCTACGGCATCGCCGTCGTCTCGCTGTTCGTCCTCGGCTGAGTTGGCGCCCGGCGCGACCTACGGTGTCGCGGAATCGAGCAGCACGAGCAGTGGACTTCTTCGCGTACCCGCTCAGATTGGCCAACGGCGCACCCGATAGCGCAGGTGAAGCACCCGGTTGCCCTGAATCACCACGTCAGGATCCTCCAACAGGTGCTGCGCGTGGACCGACCCGAAGTAGCGCTTGCCGGACCCGAACACGACGGGTACGACGTCCATGCGCACCTCGTCGA
>DASUUH010000083.1:0-3666 GCA_036374175.1 Jiangellaceae bacterium
TCTTCGCGCCGGCCAGGGATCGTCGCGGTTGTGCATGGCGAAGGGTCACCAGCAATCAGGGAGTTCTCATGCCGACATCTCAGAAGCTGACGTTCACCGGCATCGGCGGTGAGGCGCTGGACGGGCGGCTCGACCTTCCGAGCGGCTCGCCCCGAGCAGTGGCGCTGTTCGCGCACTGCTTCACCTGCGGAAAGGACAATGCCGCCGCGTCGCGGATCTCGCGGGCGTTGACTGAACGCGGCATCGCCGTACTGCGCTTCGACTTCACCGGGCTTGGCGGGTCGGACGGGGAGTTCGCCAACTCGACGTTCAGCTCGAACGTTCACTGACCTGGTTCGCGCCGCCGATCATTTACGGGCGACCGTCGCAGCACCGTCCTTGCTGATCGGGCACTCCCTCGGCGGGGCGGCCGTGCTCGCGGCTACTCACCAGATTCCCGAAGTGCGGGCCGTGGCCACGATCGGGGCACCGTCGGACCCTGCTCACGTGGCAGGACTGTTCGCCGCCGATCGCGCGGAGATCGAAACGGCCGGCGAAGCGACGGTGAGCCTGGCCGGTCGCCGGTTCACGGTGCGCCGGGAGTTCCTGTCGGACATCGCCGCCCAGCCGCAGGCAACACGCATCGCGAACCTGCGCCGGGCCCTGCTTGTGCTGCACGCTCCAGGTGACGAGATCGTCGGGATTGACAACGCCCGGGCCATCTTTCAGGCCGCCCGGCACCCAAAGTCGTTCGTCAGCCTGGACGACGCAGACCATCTGCTCAGCAGCCGAAGCGACGCCGCCTACGCTGCGACAGTGATCGCAGCCTGGGCCTACCGGTACCTGCCGGTGCCATCGGGCCGACAACCGGATACGCGAAGCGGCGGGCCACCGGCGGTGGTCGTGACCGATGCCGGCGACGGGGCGTACACGCAGCGGATACAGGTGGGCGGTCACACGCTTCTCGCTGACGAACCAGCTGGAGTCGGTGGTGACGATCTCGGGCCAACGCCGTATGACCTGCTGCTTTCCTCTCTCGGCGCGTGCACGTCGATGACGGTGCGCATGTACGCCCAGCGCAAGAACTGGCCATTGCGCTCGACCACCGTCACATTGACGCACAGCAAGATCCACGCAGCGGACTGCGAATCGTGCGAGACCACGTCGGGGCGGGTGGACCACATCGTCCGCGAGGTGCGTTTCGACGGCGACCTGGACGCGGCTCAGCGGGCTAAACTGCTGGAGATCGCGAACAAGTGCCCGGTGCACCGGACGCTGCACTCGGAGGTCATCGTGCAGACCGTGACCGTCGAGCCCGACCGGGTGGCGGCGTGATTCACGACACCGGGCGGATGTTGCCGGCGCTCACGGCCGATCAGATGCGTGAGGTGGACCGGGTGATGGTCGACGAGCTGCACATTGCCCTGATCCAGATGATGGAGAACGCCGGGCGCAACCTGGCCGATCTCGCCCGGCACCGCTACTTGCCCGCGGAGGTGGCCGTGCTGGCCGGTCCGGGCGGCAACGGCGGCGGTGGGCTGGTGGCCGCGCGTCATCTGGTGAACAGGGGCGTCCAGGTTCGTGTGGTGCTGGCAAGCGAGGACCCGAAGCTTCCTGCAGTTAAGCGGCAGGTCGACATTCTCCGCCGGATGGACGTTCCGATCAGTGCCAAGCCGCCTGATCACAGCGATGTCGTCGTCGACGCGCTCCTCGGCTACAGCCTGCGCGGGAATCCGTACGGGCGTGCCGCGTCCCTCATCGACTGGGCCAACACCGGTTCAACGCCGGTGCTCAGCCTGGACACACCCAGCGGCCTGGATGTCACCAGCGGTGCGGCGGCCACGCCGTGCGTCCAGGCGGACGCGACATTGACGCTCGCCTTGCCGAAACGCGGCCTGGTCGGATCTCCACAGGTCGGCCAGCTGTACCTGGCCGACATCTCGGTACCACCACAGGTCTACGCCCGGTTCGGGTACACCGTGGGCCACCCGTTCGCCACCGGTTCGGTGGTCGAGCTGGACCAGTACGGGCAACCTCGATGATGAGTTCGACGCCGATCGGCGAGTAGGTCTCATGCCGGCTTTTCGGCGACGAGGAGACCGTAGCCGATGGTGCCGGTTGACGCCGCTACCCGGGCTGCGGTCATGACCGGGCCCGCCCCGTCGAGGTCCAGGCCCAATCGCTTGGCTTGAGCACGGGCTGTCAGCCGGGCAAGAGCGAACCGAGCGTCGATCTGATCGAGCATCCGGAGGAGGGCGAGGTCGTGGCGTTCAATGCGCCGTATCTGCAGGCCTGCCGTTTCGAGCACATCACAGTAGCCAATGATCGGCAGGGCACAGGCTACGCAGGCGATGCGAGCAGCGACCGTGGTCAGCTCAGGGGGCAGCTGGTCCGGCTCGGCGACGACGTCAGTAAGGCCGAGGCGACCGCCCGGCCGGAGCACCCGCACGATCTCCGTGACCGCCCGCGCCTTGTCGGCGAATGTGCACAGGGCGCATTCGATGACGACGGCGTCGAAGGTCCCATCGGGATGCGGCAACTGTTCGGCGTCGGCTAGCGCAAACGAGATCCGGCGCGCCATCTCCGCCGTGGTCAACCGTCCCTGGGCGAGTGCGACATTGGCGGCCGACAGATCCAGGCCACTCACCCGCGCCCCGAACTCCCCGGCGAGCAGCAAGGCGGTGGAACCACGCCCGCAGGCCAGGTCCAGGACATGCTCGTCGCGGCGGAGGCCGAGGAGCCCGGCGAGTCGGCGGGTGAGGGTCAGCCCGCCCGGGTGGTAGGAGTCACCGAGCAGGAGGGCGACCAGGTCCGAGCCGTAGACGTCGGCGCAGCAGGCAGGCAGTGGGTCGGACGCGGATGTGTTCATCGGACTCGCCGCCGCACGTTGGTCTGATCAAGGGCACTCCTGGTGCCGGCCGACGTATTCTCCCCGTTGCGGGCGACCTTCGACCCGTAGGGCGAGTCAACAAGGATCGGGCGCAATGGCAGGGCGTTGGGGACGACGTCGGCCACCGGAATCCCGGACAGTTGCTCCCGGACCTGCTCGCGGTAGCCCACCGAGTTGTAAGCGCAGAAGGGGATCAGCCGGCCGTCCGGGGTGATCTCCTCAACGCAGCATTTCATCAGCTGCTTGACGTTGAGCGTATACGGGTCTTGGAAGTCCTGGACGACGATCATGAACGCTCGGTCGGTCAGGTTCGCCAACGCGTCGGGAAGGTTCACGCCGCACGCATCCGCGCACGCCAAGGCCTCCGCTGCCGCGGTGAGCGGCGCGGTGGCCTCGCCGAGACGGGTGGATGTCGTGTCGGTGCCCATGAACGCGGACGCGCTCCAGAGCTTTTCGAGCGCCTCGCGGATCGCGAAGTCCGGCACGACGCGGTTGGACACATAGTCGAGGTACTCCTCGACGTTGAGCAGGCGAGGAATCGGCACGATGCCGAACTCGGGCTCGCCTGGAACGCCCTCGGTCAGCAGGTAGGTCACCGACCGGCAGGTGGGGAAGCAGCACGGCACCGGGAAGAAGTCGGACGGCACGAACCAGTCCGGGCGCTGCTGGGCAAGAAGATGAATGACATCGGAGTTGGTCAGCCGAGTGAGCGGGTCGAACTCGACGTGCCGCCCCGAGTGGGTGACCGGCTGGAACGCCACGGCGCGGACGGCCGGGTGCGCCAGGCCGTACTCGAC
>DASUUH010000084.1:0-11681 GCA_036374175.1 Jiangellaceae bacterium
AGGGCAGGACGGTGGATACCGCTCGCACCGCCAGCCGTTCATCGGCGCTCAACCCGGCGCGGGTCGTAAGTTCCTCGAGGTGTTTTGACGTGTAGGCCCTAAATCGACGACCAGTCGACATCGACGTTGCTGTCTCCTGTGTCACGCTCACGCGCGCATCTCCTCTCTCTCACCCAGGAACCGGCCCCACGCTCCAGTCCTACTTCTCGATCACCCCCGCCGTCCGGCGGAGCCTCGACCATACGTTGCCCAAGCCGGATTCGCATCTACCCCACGAGCGAGCTCGGGACGACTCGTTTTGAGATCCGACGCACGGAGAGCCCGGTCGGTTGCGCAGCTGCATGACCCGCTGCGTCGCTACGAGATTGCCTGCCTGGGACACCCAATCGGCAGCACTGGGCCTAGATCTTGAACTATCTGACGTTCCCAAAGAAGCCACCCATCCAGTCGAGCTGGACCCGGTCGACGTCCCGCACTAAGCCGAGGGGAATCCCGAGCGACGTTGGATTGGCCCATCCGCTCGGCCAGCGCATTGACATGGAGCCATCGACGCCACTGAAACCTTCGAGGCTGGATTCCTGGAAGCCGGCCGAGTGGATTGGGCGGAGTCTCCGCACCGGAAGTGGCCACCGGGAATCGCGTATGGCCCGATAGATGGCCGTGTAGGTAGTGGCCGAGCCGGGTGTGGTGACGTTGTGAGTGCGGGCGCCACCGTCAGACCAGGCCACGAAGCGGTAAACCCGGTCTCCGAGAGCCTGGATGAGATCAGCCGAGATAGAACCGCTGGACCCCACGATCGCCCTGCGGGTGAAAGGCGCAATCGATGTCTCGGCGAGATAGGTCAGGCGCAGCCCGCTGGGTTGTGAGGCAATGGTGAGATCGACGGTCTTCGGGTCCAGGCGAACGCTTGCCGTGCCGGTTAAGCCTCCTGAATCCTCAGCGGTGAGCCGCAACTCCAGGTACGACGGAAACTCGTGATCAGGGGCCGTGAATGTGCCACCCTTCCCGGTCGCGGCGGTGATCTCATGAGCGTGACAGTTGCTGGGGCAGTGATGCATGACGAGCGTCCAGGTCAACGCCGATCCGGGCAGTGTCCCGTCCTGAGAATCCACGGCCGTCCCCGAGAAGGCGATGGTGTCACCGACCTTCCACGTGGTGCCGGGGCTCGGCCCGGTGATCGTCGCGGTCGGCGCGGTGTTGCCCACACTGATCTCGGCTGTCGCCGTATCAGCACCGCCCTTGCCGTCGGTCACTCGCAGCCCGACGTTGACCTTGCCGTTGGCGGTGAACGTGTGCTCCACGATGGGGTTGGTCGAATCGTCGTACTGGCCGTCCCCATCAAGATCCCAGGCATAGGTCAGAGGATCGCCGTCAGCGTCGTTGGAACCGGTTCCGTCGAGCGAAACCATCAGGGGTGCAAGTCCGCTGGACGGCTCGGCTTTGATCAGCGCAGTAGGTGGGTTGTTGGACGCGCTGTAGACGTAACGAATGATCCTGCCGTTGTCGTAGTCGACGGCGAATATGTCACCGCCCGGACCTGACCGCAGCGCGGTAACCCCGTACCCCGAGACGAATGTCACAATGTCCGCCGGATTGGGCAGTCCGCCGGCGCCTGGCCGCATTGCCCATACGCATTTGCGGCTGTAGTCGGCGAAGAACAGGGCACCGTCATAGCCGGCCGGGTAATTGCCACCCGGGTAGAAGGCCAGGCCGGCGATGGAGGAGCTTCCTGTTCCACAGATCTCGCCGGCGACGACCTTGGCGCTGTGGCGGTACGCGAAATGGGGCGCCTTTACGGCACCGGTGCCGGCGGCATAGAGGCCCTGGCAAAGCGTCAGACCGGCATTCTCGTAGCCAGACTGGCGGCCCGATCCCTCATAGCACGGCCAGCCGAAGTTGGACACGCCGGCGGCCGGCCCGACGGTCACCCGGTTGATCTCCTCCCAGCTGTTCCATCCGACGTCGCCGATCCAGATCTCGCTTGTTCCGGGCCGCACGGCGAACCGGAACGGATTGCGCATGCCGTAGGCCACTACCCGGCGAGCGTTGGGATCGCTACTGCCGGCCAACGGGTTGTCGGGCGAAGCGAAGCCGGTGTCGGGATCTATCCGAATCAGCGAGCCATCCAAGGTAACGGTATCGGCACCGGTCCGGAGGTCCTGGGAACGCAATGCGCCGCCCTCGGCCGACGGCGGCGTCAGCGCGGTGCCCACCGGCGACGGCGGATCACCACATGGGTTGTCGGGTGTGACGTCCGACGCTGTGTAACTGTCCTGGCCGTAATCGGCGTAGTTGAAACTCGCCCCGTCGCCACCCGTGGCGTAAAGCATGCCGTCTGGCCCAAAGGCGAGAGAGCCAACCGAATGACTGGGAAACTGCTGGCACCAATCCTCGATGAGAACCTGCTCTGCGACCGTAGCCGCGGACTTGGTCAACACCGACAACCGGCCGCTGACCTGACAACCGTCGCTCGTGGGGCCGGGTGGTGTCGGGCAGGGGTCGCTGGTGCCGTTCACGCTGCCCCACTTCGGGGACGGCCCGCCGATCAACCCGTCATATGTGTAAAGCACGTAAACCCGTGGGTCAGTGGGGTAGTCGGGGTGGAGCGCAAGGCCTAACAGCCCGCGATCCCAGTAGTTGTGCACGCGAGTCCGAAGATCGGCGAACACGCTCGGTGAAGAGTCCGCCAGCGAGTCGAAGACCTTGATGATGCCGCTCTTCTCCGCTACGAACACCTGGCCGTTGGCGGCGAACTGGACGTCGGTGGGATGAACCAGACCGCTCAAGACGACCTGCTCGCTGAAGCCGCTCGGCGGCGCAGCGGCCTGCACAGTATCGGCAGGAATCGCGATGACACCAACGGAAACGAGCAGTGCAATCGCGGGGGTCATCAGCCGACGCGGAATGTCAGCGGCCAAGTTCATCTCGGCCCCCAGTCAAGTGCCAGCCGTGCGATGGCTCTGCGAGCTGGTCACGTGCAGCCACGCTATCGACGTGAGTGCAATCACGACAACAGTCGACACACCACACAGCCATCATGCGGGGTGCCTTACTACGGTTAGTGACATGCCGCACGACGATGTACCCGAGGTGCTGTGGAAGCCCGATCCAGCCAGAGTCAACGCAAGCCGCATTGCAGCGTTCCGGCGCTGGCTGAGCAGAGAGCGCGGGCTCGACCTGCCGGACTACGAGTCTCTCTGGCGATGGTCGGTCGAGGAGTTGGAGGCATTCTGGGAATCCGTGGCCGCGTTCTTCGACGTCGCGTTCCACGACCGTCCCTCCGCCGTGTTGCCCGAGCGCGCCATGCCGGGCGCGTTGTGGTTTCCGGACGCAACGCTCAACTACGCCGAACATGCCCTTCGCCCCGGTGATGGCAGGGACGACAACGACGTGGCCGTTGTCTTCCGCAGGGAGGACGGCCACTCCGCGGAGCTGACTTATGCAGCGTTGCGGGCGCAGGTGGCGGCGGTGCGAGCGGGGCTCACCGAACTCGGCGTTCGCCGGGGCGATCGGGTGGTCGCACTCGTACCCAACTCGCCGCACGCACTGGTGGCTTTCCTGGCCACGGCTAGCCTCGGCGCGGTGTGGTCGTCCTGCTCGCCGGACTTCGGCGTGCAGGCTGTGGCCGACAGGTTCGCGCAGATCGAGCCCACGGTCTTCATAGCGGTGGACGGCTACTACTACAACGGCAAGGCGTTCGACATACGCGCGACCGTAGAGCAGTTACGTGGTCGGATGCCCGGGCTGCGAGCGACCGTGCTCGTGCCTTACCTCGATCCGGACGCGGATCTCGACGACACCGTGTCGTGGACGGGCCTCGTCGCAGCCCACGCGGGAGCGGAGCTCGCGTACGAACCGGTGCCGTTCGATCATCCGTTGTGGGTGTTGTACTCGTCCGGCACCACCGGGTTGCCGAAGGGCATTGTCCAGAGCCATGGCGGCATCATTCTGGAGCACCTCAAGGCGCTCGGGCTGCATTGCGACCTAGGGCCGGGCGAGCGGTTCTTCTGGTTCACCACGACCGGTTGGATGATGTGGAACTTCCTCATCTCCGGCCTGCTAGTGGGCTCTACGATCGTGCTGTACGACGGCAGCCCCGGTCATCCTGACCTCGGCACACTGTGGCGGTTCGCCGAGGAGCAGCGGATCACCTACTTCGGCACTTCCGCTCCCTACATCCAGGCGTGCTTGAAAGAGGGACTCACGCCCGGACAAGACCTGGATCTCGCACGTCTTCGGACGATCGGCTCCACGGGCGCGCCACTCACTCCCGAGGGATTCCGGTGGATCGCCGAGTCGGTCGCCTCGCGGATCCAGATCGCCAGCGTCTCCGGTGGTACCGATCTGTGCACCGCGTTCGTGGGCGCCGCACCGGACGTGCCGGTCTGGCTTGGCGAGCTGTCATGCCGAATGCTCGGCGCGGCCGTTGCCGCTTACGACGAGGACGGCCGGCCGGTCGTGGACGAGGTCGGCGAGCTGGTCATCACTGAGCCGATGCCGTCGATGCCGGTGTACTTCTGGAACGACCCGAACGGTTCGCGCCTGCGCGCGGCGTACTTCGAGCACTTCCCCGGCGTGTGGCGGCACGGTGACTGGATCAGAATCACGCCTCGCGGCTCGGCTGTGATCTACGGCCGCAGCGATTCAACGCTCAATCGGGGCGGGGTGCGGATGGGCACGTCCGAGTTCTACCGCGTGGCGGAGGCGCTGCCCGAGGTCGTCGACTCGCTCGTCATCGACACCTCAGGGGCCCGGCAGGCCGAGGGCGAACTGCTGTGCTTCCTGGTCCTGACCGAGGGCAACAGGCTGGAAGACGTCGAGCCGACGCTACGGCGTGAGCTGCGCACTCAGCTGTCGCCGCGGCACGTACCGGACCGGTTCTACGTGGTGGATGTCATCCCGCGGACGCTCAACGGTAAGAAGTGCGAGGTGCCAGTGAAAAAGATCCTCGCCGGCACGCCGCCCGACAAGGCGGTCAGCCGGGACGCGCTGCGGGAACCCGACTCGCTGGAGCCATTCCTCAAGCTCCAGGGGACAGCCGCCGGCTAACGCAGTTCGTCACCCCACGGCGTGCCCGACCAGGCTTCAACACCCCAAGCGAGGCGGTGGCGATGATCAAGACCAGGGCGACCATGGGTTCGGCTGTGGATGTGATCTCTGCTCGCTTGTGACCTTTGTCTCGTCGTGGTAGGCGGCCGCTCGCCCAGGCCGAGCACGACCACGGCGCGACCATGCGTACCGCACCCGCACTAATCGGACATAACGCCACTTCGTTACCCCGGGGTTGACCGCGAATTTACCGCAGCTAAGATCGCGCCTGATTCGTTTGGAGTAGCTCATGCACCGGGCCCCGTGCCCTCTCATCCTGTGTTCCACCAGCCGCCCATACCAGCGGAGGTACCGCCGTGAGTGACGCGCGGACCCGGCACACAATCACCCGCCGGACCATGCTCCGGTGGGCCATGTGGACGCCCGTGGCTGCCGGGATTGTGGCGAGCTCGGCTTCCGTTGCCCCCGCTGGGCCACCGCGGACTGGCCCGCGGTATCAGGCGATCGGACTAAGCCGCGCCAAACTGCGCCTGGTTGGTCGTGGTGGCAATGCGGCGGGCCAGCGCCTTGACGCCAGCAAGTCTGGAGTCTGGGGTGGAAGGGTCTTTTCGACCGGCACCCTGGAAGTCGAGCCATTTTCGTTGGCTGCACTGACCTGGCCAGCCGGCGCGGAATCACCTTCGGCGACCATGCTTATTCGCACCAGGACCCGGCGAGGTTGGTCGAACTGGTTCGAGTTGGAGGACGACGGGCACGGACCGGATCCCGCCGGCGCAGAAGCAAACCGTGCTCGCCGTGGCACGGATCCCGTCCTCGTTGAACTGTCCGACGCGGTCGAGGTCAAGTTATACACGTCGGATGGCGTGCGTCCTTCAGGCCTGCGCGTAGACCTGGTCAGTCCTGGCACCGACCCGACGGATTCCCTTGCTGCGGCCTACGGCAGATTCACGATTCGGACCAGGGCCGACTGGGGTGCCGACGAGTCGCTTCGCGAGCAGACGGAACCGTCCTACGGTGAGGTCAGTGGGATGTTCGTACACCACACCGCCGGCAGCAACTCGTACGACGAGGCCGGTGTCCCTGCGATCATCCGCAGCATCTACGTCTACCACGTAACGGGTCGCGGCTGGCGGGACATCGGCTACAACTTCTTGATCGACAAGTTTGGCCGTATCTGGGAAGGCCGGTACGGCGGCATGACCAGGGCTGTCGTCGGCGCGCACACACTCGGTTACAACTCGTTCGCCTTCGGAGCGGCAGTACTCGGAACGTATAGCTCCAAGTCGCCGGAGCCGGAAGTATTGGGTGCGTACGAGAATCTCATCGCATGGAAGTTCGCCCTTCACGACGTCGATCCACATTCAACTGTTGCTTACCCGGGCCTTGCCACGCTTCCTGCGATATCGGGCCATCGCGATGGCGTGGCAACCGAGTGCCCGGGCGACGAACTCTACGGTGAACTTTCCACCATTCGCCAAGGGGTAACGCCCTCCCTAATGTCGTGCATGCTCCGTCAAACTCGGCAGCCCTGTTTGCCGCACGAATTCGACCCGACCATCGCGAAATCGCGTCGGTCAAACTAGCGCCTGCCGAGTGGCAGGCTGCGATCATCATCCCTCCGCGGAAGGAGTACTGCTAATGAACGGTGAGAAGAACGAGACGGGCAAGCCAACCGTAGATCGTCGAGCGCTTCTGAGGCGCGGCGGTGGCGTCGTGGCGGGCGTTGCGGGACTGGGTGCCCTGAACGCGGCCATTGCGACACCGGCCAGCGGAGATCCAGGACAGCCGGTAGTTCAGGGTTCGGATAACAACGCTCAGGAAACCAAGACCACGCTGAGGAGCAGCAACACTGATGCGACGTACGAGGTCGTGAATTCTGGAAATGGTGCTCCCGTCCGGCTCGGGAGGCAACTCTTCACCAACGACTTCTCCGGTGCCCAGCCGGGTGACTTACACAACATCGAAGATGACCTGTATTACACGAATCTAGCCGGGTTCCCGTCCCTCGTGTACACGGACTTCACGGCGAACATGTTCGTGCCGATAACTCCTGCACGGGCCGTCGACACCAGAACTGCGGGTGGCCGATCCCGAATCATCAACCCGAGCAGCCTGGATGCGCAAGGGCGGCTCAGGGCCGGCCAGACCATGCGCGTCAATCTTGCGGACTTCGTGTTCTTCGGGCTAGCGATCTACGGCAACGTCACGGTGACTCAACCGACGGCGGCCGGCTTCGTAACTCTGTTTCCGATGGGCACGCGGCCGCCGACCTCAACGGTCAACTTCGTTCCCGGCCAGACGGTGGCCAACTTCGCGGTGTGCGGCATTGGCTTCGACGCGACATTCGACGATTTCGTCTCGATCTTTGCGTCGCAGACGACACACGTGATTCTGGACCTCACCGGCCTGTCGGTCTTCCATCCCGGACAGGTCAGCCAACCGCTGGCCGCTGAGAGCGTCAGCAGTCTGGATGCGGCAGAAGCCCGCCGCTCCCGCGCCGAAGGCGCCGCAGCGAAGCTGCGCGAGATCAAGGCGCGCTAGTGTCGAGTTAATGAAGTAGCTTGACCTCGCGGTAGGGCGGGGCACGCGTTCATTGTTGCTGTGCGGATGCCCGCAGAGGACCGTGCCGAGTTGATCCAGCGGACGCGGTCGCCGTCGTTGCGGGCCCGCTTGTGCAGCGGGCGCGGGTCATGTTGCCGGCCGATGAGGGTGTGGGCACGAACGAGATTCTTGAGTTTCCTCCAGCGGGTCGCGTAGGCCTACCGCGGACTTCCACCTCCCGGCCCCGCTGCACGGGTAATGCCGTTGAACGGCAATGCCCGGCTTGGACTACTCTCACCCGCAAGACGTATGCTGGCCCGCGCTGGCGGTCCCTGCGCCGACCGAGGCCAGTGACGTGGGGCGCCTGATCGGCGCTGCGATTGCCCTAAGGGAGATTGAGTTTGAGACCCACCGTGTACGTCGGGATGAGTGCCGACCTCATCCACCCCGGCCACATCAATATCCTCAAACACGCGGCCGAGCTGGGCGACGTCACGATCGGGCTGCTTACCGATGCAGCCATCGCGAGCTACAAGCGGCTCCCACATATGACCTACGAGCAGCGATGCGCAGTGGTCGAAAACCTCAAGGGTGTGGTAGCGGTCGTGCCGCAAGAGACGCTCGATTACGTGCCGAACCTGCGGCAACTCAAGCCTGACTACGTCGTCCACGGTGACGACTGGCGTACAGGGGTGCAGAGGCAGACCCGGCAGCGGGTCATCGACGCGCTGGCCGAATGGGGTGGTCACCTCGTCGAGGTGGAGTACACAAAGGGCATCTCGTCAACCCAGCTCAATGCCTCGTTACGGGAGGTTGGCACCACCCCAAGCGTGCGGCTGTCCCGCCTCCGCGGGCTGATCGAGCATAAGCCGGTCGTCCGGCTGTTGGAGGCCCACAGCGGATTGACCGGGCTCATCGTGGAGAACACCAGCGTTGAGGTGGACGGCCGCAAGGTCGAGTTCGATGGCATGTGGTCGAGCTCGCTGACCGATTCGACGGCCCGCGGCAAGCCCGACATCGAGGCGGTCGACATCTCGGACCGGCTTAAGAGCGTCAACGAGTTGTTCGAAGTCACAACCAAGCCGCTGGTCTTCGACGGCGACACCGGTGGCAAGCCGGAGCACTTCACGTTCACGGTCCGCTCTCTTGAGCGGCTGGGCGTCTCGGCCGTCATTATCGAGGACAAGGAAGGCCTGAAGCGCAACTCGCTGTTCGGCAACGATGTCCAACAGACCCAGTCTTCGATCGACGACTTTTGCTACCGGCTCCAGGTCGGCAAGAAGGCCCAGATCACCGACGATTTCATGATCATCGCGCGGATCGAGAGCCTCATCCTGGACAAGGGCGTGGACGACGCCGTTCAGCGCGCCGAGGCGTACATCGACGGCGGCGCAGACGGCATCATGATTCACAGTCGGCAGAAGGCACCGGACGAGGTCTTCGAGTTCTGCGACCGCGCCGCCAAGTTCGACCGCCAGGTGCCGATCGTGGCCGTTCCGACTAGCTACAACACCGTGACCGAGGCAGAGTTGGCCGACCACGGAGTGAGCGTCGTGATCTACGCCAACCACATGCTGCGCGCCGCGTATCCCCAAATGCGCAAGGTCGCAGAGACCATCCTGGAGCACGGCCGGGCCTACGAGGCCGAGCCGATGCTCGCACCGATCAAGGACGCCTTGGCCATCATCCCGGAGAACGCCATCTGATGATCGACCCAGCACATTTCGTCTACAACCTGCGCGAGCTGGGCGTGACCATGTACACAGGAGTGCCGGACAGCCTGCTCAAGCAGCTTGGTGCGCATGTCATGGCCACACTCCCGCGCCAGAATCATGTGATCGCGGCCAACGAAGGCGGAGCCGTGGCCATTGCCATGGGCCACTACCTGCGCACCGGCTCGCCAGCGGTCATCTACCTGCAGAACTCCGGCATGGGAAATACGATCAACCCTCTGCTCTCCCTCGCCGATCCCGATGTGTACGGCACACCCATGGTGGTCATTGTTGGCTGGCGGGGCCAGCCAGAGGTCAAGGATGAGCCGCAGCATGTAAAGCAGGGCCGGGTGATGACAGCCCTGCTCGACGCGCTGGAACTGCCCTGGTCCGTGCTGCCACGCGAGCCAACCGCGGCCGACTCAACGATGGCCGAAGCCGTTAAGGTCGCGGTCGACAGGAACACCCCTTACGTCGTGCTGGTGGAGAAGGACACCTTCGCCAAGGCCGACGTGTCTATGCCCGCGGTTGCCGGTCAGGAGGGCTTAGCCAGCCGGGAAGATGCGCTTATTGCAATGGCGGAAGCGGTCGGCCGAGAGGCGATCATCGTGTCCACTACCGGCATGCTCAGCCGCGAACTGTTCGAGTACCGCGAGCGGTCGGGCCAGTCCGGCGAGCGAGACTTTCTCACCGTGGGCGGGATGGGTCACGCGAGTTCGATCGCGCTTGGTATCGCGATGCAGGAGACCGAGCGTGAGGTCTGGTGCTTCGACGGCGACGGAGCGCTGCTGATGCACCTGGGCAGCCTAGCGGTCATCGCCGACCACGCTCCGCCCAGCTACTTCCACGTCGTGTTCAACAACGGTGTGCATGACAGCGTCGGAGGGCAACCGACGTCGGTGAACGTGGTCGACGTGGCAGCCGTGGCAAGAGCGATGGGATACAGGTACGCACAATCCACCAGCGATCTGGCAGCCGTTGCCGACGCAGTGGCGCAACTGCGCTCACGCGGCGGCCCGGCACTGCTCGAGCTGAAGGTCCGCCCAGGAAATCGGGCCGGGATCGGCCGGCCGACGCGGACGCCCGCTCAGAGCAAGCAAGCGTTCATGGCGGCGCTTCGGGGGAGGTAATCCATGCCGGCCAACACCGCGGCCGAGTTGCGGCGCGATCATCGGGTCAACGCCGCAGCACCGGTTGTGGCCTATGGTGATCGTTCCGTACTCCGCGTGCCAGGGCACCTGCGCGCCCTCGGAGCCACCCGAGTGTTGCTGGTCTGCGGACGGACATCATTCGAGGCGTCCGGCGCAGTGGGAATGCTGCCCGAACTCGAGTCGATCGCAACCGTGCGCCGGTGGAGCGATTTCGTGCCCAACACCGACTCGGCCGACCTGCGCACTGGCCTTCGCATCATGCGGGAGTTCGAACCCGATGCGGTCATCGGAGTCGGCGGTGGGAGCGCGCTGGACATGGCCAAGCTGCTCTGTGGTTTCCGTCCCGTTGCGGACGAGGACCTGCTGGACGGCATAAGGACCAGCGTCAAGACAGTCGCCCGCAATGAACACCTCGTTCTCGTCCCGACCACCAGTGGCTCCGGCGCTGAGGCGACCCACTTCGCGGTCGTGTACATCGGCAACGAGAAGTACTCGATAGGCGGCGGCGCGATGCGCCCCGACGTTATCGCCCTTGATCCCACTCTGGCGGTGACTGGGTCGCCATATCAACGCGCCACCTCCGGCATCGACGCCGTGTGTCAAGCCATCGAGAGCCTGTGGGCCGTCAGCGCGACTGATCGCAGCCGGCACTTCGCCCGAACTGCTCTTCGGGTTCTCATGCCAGCCATCGAGGGGTTCGTCAACGATCCGGATCCGATTTCCGCCCGGGCCATGTGCATCGGCAGCCACTACGCGGGCCGGGCGATCGACATCTCCCGCACAACCGCGGCCCACGCATTGTCCTATGGTCTCACCAAGCAATACGGCCTAAGTCACGGCCACGCAGTGGCACTCACTCTGCCGGCATTTATTGCGGCACACGAAAATCCACAATCTAGTCAGTTACAACCCCACGTCACGCCCGCGGGCCACGACCGTGCCATGCACGCTATCGTGTCGGCCCTTGACGCGTCGACCGCCACGCAGGCAAGCACCCGCTTTCGAGAACTCGCGCGCACGCTCCAACTCACCGCGCCTGAGACCGCGCCTCCAGGACACATTGCCGACCAGCTCATCGCGACAGTCAATGCGGAACGGCTGGCGAACAACCCAGTCCGGTTCACACCTGCTGAACTTCGCCGACTCGTTAGCGAGTCACTCGCGGAACAGACGCCTTAGCCACTCGCCTTCACCCAGCTCCTCAAGCATATTCCGGTAGCGTGCGCAC
>DASUUH010000085.1:0-11271 GCA_036374175.1 Jiangellaceae bacterium
ACTGGGGCACCGTCCACCAGCTCCCACTCGCGGGCCTTCACCGCCCTGATCACCTGCTGGACCGCGCCCCCGATGCGTGGCCCAAGCGTTCGCGGTACCACGGTCAGCACCTGCTGCGAGAAGGCCGACACGTCGTCGGTGACGACGACCTCCTTGACGTTGACTTCGTCGGCCACCAGGTCGGCGAAGGGGCGCAGCCGCTCGGCTTCCGGCAACGCCGCGGTCAGCGACGGCAGCGGCTGCCTAACCCGCAGGCCGCGGGCCTTGCGCAGGGAGAGCGCCGCCGAGCAGACGTCCCGGGCCGCGTCCATGGCCACCACCAGTTCTGTGTCCGCAGGCAGGTCGTCGACGGTCGGCCAGTCGGTCAGATGCACCGATCGCCCACCGGTCAGTCCGCGCCAGATCTCCTCCGCGGTCAGCGGGGCCAGTGGGGCCAGCACCCGGCTCAGCGTCTCGAGCACGGTGTATAGCGTGTCGAACGCGTCCGGATCACCCGACCAGAACCGGTCGCGAGAGCGCCGGACGTACCAGTTCGTCAATACGTCCAGGTACGACCGCACGTCGGCGCAGGCGCCGGACACGTCGTACGCGTCCATCCGTGACGTCGCCGATTCGACCAGCTCGCGCGTCTTCGCCAGCACGTACCTGTCGAGAAGGTGGGTGCTGTCAGTACGCCGCTTTGCTTCGTATCCCTCGGCGTTGGCGTAGAGCGAGAAGAAATACCAGACGTTCCACAGCGGCAGCAGCACATGCCGGACGGTGTCGCGGATGCCCTCTTCGGTCACCGCCATGTCGCCACCGCGCAGCACCGATGCCGACATCAGGAACCAGCGCATCGCGTCCGAGCCGTACGAGTCGAACACCCGGTAGACGTCCGGATAGTTGCGCAGGCTCTTGGACATCTTCCGGCCGTCCTCACCGAGCAGGATGCCGTGGGCGACGCAGTTGCGGAACGCCGGCCGGTCGAACAGCGCGGTGGCGAGCACGTGCAGCGTGTAGAACCAGCCTCGGGTCTGCCCGATGTACTCGACGATGAAATCACCCGGGTAGTGGTGCTCGAACCATTCGCGGTTCTCGAACGGGTAGTGCACCTGAGCGAACGGCATCGACCCGGACTCGAACCAGCAGTCCAGCACCTCGGGGACGCGCCGCATCGTCGAACGTCCCGTCGGGTCGTCCGGGTTCGGCCGGGTCAGCTCGTCCACGTTCGGCCGGTGCAGGTCGGTGACCTCGACTCCGAAGTCGCGCTCCAACTCGGCGAGCGAGCCGTAGACGTCCACCCGTGGATAGGCCGGGTCGTCGGACACCCAGACCGGGATCGGCGAACCCCAGAACCGGTTCCGGCTGATCGACCAGTCGCGGGCGCCTTCCAGCCACTTGCCGAACGAGCCGTCCTTGACGTGGCCGGGGATCCAGTTGATCTCTTTGTTCAGCTCGACCATCCGGTCTTTGAACTTCGTCACCGCGACGAACCAGCTCGACACCGCCTTGTAGACAAGTGGCGTCTCGCACCGCCAGCAGTGCGGGTAGGCGTGCACGTACGCGTCCTGCCGTACCAGGTGTGCGCGCTTGCGCAGCTCCCGCAGCAGCGGCTTGTTGGCCTCGAAGACCTGCAGGCCCTCGAACCGCGGGACGAGCGAGGTGAACCGGGTCCGGTCGTCGACGGTCAGGATGGTCGGGATGCCGGCGGCGGTGCAGACGTTGTAGTCGTCCTCACCATGCGATGGCGCGACCTGGACGATGCCGGTGCCGTCCTCGGTCGTGACGAAGTCTCCGGCGAGCACGGTGAACGCATTCGGGACGTCGGCCAGCTGCTCTTTCAGGAACTCGAACAGCGGCTCGTAACGGCGCCCGACGAGCTCGTGGCCCTTGAGCGTCCCGATCCGCGTGGCGTCGCCGAACTCGGTCTCGTAGGCCGAGAGGCGCCCCTCGGCGAGGATCCAGCGGTGGCCGTCCTTCTCGACGACCGCGTAGTCGACGTCCGGGTGGACGACGAGCGCCACGTTGGGCACCAACGTCCACGGCATCGTCGTCCAGGCCAGCATCCGCTCGCCGGTCTCGAGCTGGAACCACACCGTCGACGCAGGATCGGTGCGGTCGCGGTAGGTGTCCTCGTCCATCCGGGTCTCGGTGTTGGACAGCGGCGTCTCGCACCGCCAGCAGTACGCCAGGACGCGGAATCCCTCGTAGATCAAACCCTTGTCATAGAGGGTCTTGAAGGCCCACATGACGCTCTCCATGTAGTCCAGGTCGAGCGTCTTGTAGTCGTTGGCGAAATCGACCCAGCGGGCCTGGCGGGTGACGTACTTCTCCCAGTCGCGGGTGTACGCCAGCACCGAGGTGCGGCAAGCGTCGTTGAACTTCTCCACGCCGAGATCGATGATCTCGGCCTTGGTGGTGATGCCGAGTTGTTTTTCGGCCTCCACCTCGGCCGGCAGGCCGTGGCAGTCCCAGCCGAACCGGCGCTCCACGCGGCGCCCGCGCATGGTCTGGTAACGCGGGATGACGTCCTTGACATAGCCGGTGAACAGGTGGCCGTAGTGCGGCAACCCGTTGGCGAACGGCGGCCCGTCGTAGAACACGTATTCGTTGGAGCCCTGCTCACCGGCGCGGCGCTGCTCGATGCTCGCCTCGAAAGTCTTGTCGCTCGCCCAGTGGTCAAGCACCTTACGTTCGACCGCCGGCAGGTCCGGGCTGGCCGGTACATCTTGGACCTGGGGGTCGTGCTTGGGGTAAGCCATCGGTGGTCGTTCTCCTCGCTGTGCCTGCTGGTATGCGAGGACGAGCGCGAACGCACCCGCGGTACCACCCCGCTTGGCCGGGACGAACGCCCGACCCGCTCATTGGCCGGCTGTGACGGGCCGGACCCGTCCGGTTCTACTGAGGCCGAAGCCCGTTCTTCCGGAGGCTCGCCGGTGATGGCCGGGTCATCGCCTGTGCCATCACAGAGTACCTGATCTGCCCGGTCAGGCCGGCGGGATGTTGGCGTTGTACCGGAAGACGTTGTCGGGGTCGTACTCGGATTTGATCTGAACCAGCCGACTCCAGTGTGCCGCGCCGTACGCGCCAGAACGCACCCGCTCAGCCGGATCATCGGTAGTGAAGTTCACGTAGACACCCTTGCTGTACGGCTCGAGGGCGGCGTGGAACTCGCGTACCCAGGCGATGTGTTTATCCGGCTCTGGATCTTCCGGAAGCCACGCTCCGGCAATGTTAATGTCATGCGCGGCATCTCGGTTGCTGTAGGCCGTCGCCTCGCTGGGTATCCGGGCGACCGCACCGCCGACCGTAAAGATCGGCACGGTGGTACGGGGTGAAGTGATCCGCTCGACGTGGTCGACCACGAGGTCCATCACCTCGTCGGTCAGGGGGCCGAGCTTGTGCGATCGCCAGTAGTAGTGCCAGCCATGGGGGACGGTCGGATCGAACATCTTCTGGTGCGTCACGTATGGCTTGGGCACCAGTGTGTTCATTGCCGGTCGCGGCAGCGCCCGCAGCGCGCTCAGCGCGTGCGCGCCGGCATCGGGATGACCGGCGTACGTTGCTACCAGCGCGACGATCGGAGCGCCGTGCAGTTCGGGGGGTATTACCGGAAGCGGTGGGGCGAGCCGGGCGTTAGCGATCAGGCCGATCTCATCCGGCGCCTCAGCGGCGAACTCGCGGAGGAAGCCGAGGATCTCCGGAGCCACGCTAAGCGGCCACGCGAGCATGCCGGCCAGCACATCGGGCCCGAGCGGGTGGAGTCGGAACTCGAACGATGTGACGATGCCGAAGTTGCCGCCGCCGCCGCGAAGCGCCCAGAACAGGTCGGGATTCTCCGTCGCGGTGGCCATCAGCCGTTCGCCCTCCGCGGTGACGACGTCACACGAGATGAGGTTGTCGACGGCGAGGCCGTACTTGCGCATGAGGTGTCCGATCCCGCCGCCGAGGGTGAGCCCGCCGATGCCGGTGTGGCTCACGATTCCTCCTGTGGTGGCGAGGCCAAAGGCCTGGCTCTCGCGGTCGACGTCCTCGTTGAGGCAGCCGCCCTGGACCCGGATCGTGCGCGCAGCCGGGTCGACCCGGGTGCCACGCATTGCCGACAGGTCGATCACGATCCCGTCGTCGCAGAGCGCGTGCCCCGCGATGGCATGCCCACCACCACGCACGGCAATCGGCAGATCGTGCTCGCGCGCGAAACGAACTGCGGCAATGACGTCCGCGACTCCCGCGCAGCGGAGGATGATCGGCGGTCGCCGGTCGATTGCGCCGTTCCAGATCCGGCGAGCATCGTCGTACCGTGCATGCTCTGGCGTCAGGAGTTCGCCGTCGAGCCGGCCGGCGAGCGTCTCGACGGCCACAGGCTTCAGCATGGTTGCCTCCTCCGGTGTTTACACCTTCGACGATAGGTCCGCGGCTTAAGGGCTGGCATCGCGAGGACTAAGCCGGCTGGTTCACCGCGGCACGGTGAGAACTGAGGACGCCGGGTCGCAGGAAGTTGTACACCTGGACCGCAGCCGACACCAGGCACCCAGGGACAAAGCCGACCTGGCCGGTGAGCAACGCGTACACGATCCACACCGGCTGGACGCCGGCGCCCAGCAGCCATGCCCACCACTGCTTCCGACCGGCCGCCCACAATGCGACAACTTGAAGGCCGGTCAGCATCCAGGCCCAGTACAGCGGTGCGCCGAGGCGGGTCTCGGTCATCCATGCCGACCATGCGACGAGACTGCAGGCGCCCGCGCTGAGCGCGCCCGCGACGGCGAGGCTGCGGCAGCGGTTATCGCGGCGACGGGTCGGCTGCGATCTCATGCCTGAGAAGCTACGGCCGGCGGAGGCCACGTCGCGTCGCCAGGACCAACCATTCCGCTTCGGCGGCCCAATGGTTAGTTAGGACCACGCGGCGTGCCGTCCCTCCTACAGGCACCCATTACACGAGGTCGTGCTCGTGGGCGAACGATGTGGCGGCCGATCGGGAAGTAACGCCGATCTTCCGGAAGATGTTGCTGAGGTGGCGCGCCACCGTATGTTCGCTGATGAACAGCTCGGCGGCGATCTCGCGGTTCGACTTCCCGACGGACACGAGCCGCAGGACCTCGGCCTCGCGGGCGGTCAGGCCGCCTGGAGGTTGGGGGTCCTTCGCAAGTAGCGCGTCGACGTGAGCGACGTCCGGTGCGGCGCCCAGTGCGGCAAATGTTGCCCGCGCGGCTTCCAACTCGAGCGTGGCGGTCGCCTCGTCACCCAGCTGCCTCGCGGCGAGCCCAACGAGCACTCTCGTCTCCGCCGTCTCGTAGGGACAGGACAGCTCACGGCTGATCATGCAAGCTTCCTTCAACACACTCAGCGCCCGCTGCGCATCTCCGCGGCCGAGCAGCACCGCACCGTTCGCCACACCCGCCATGGCCTGGAGCAGCCGCGAGCCGGTCTGTTCGGCGAGTTGCCCGAGCCGGTCCGCCGACGTGGCGGCGTTGTCCAGCTCACCACGCTCCAGTTCGGCTCGCACATGGGCGGCCAGCAGCTGTGCCTGCCGCAGCGGCATGCCGCTACCTGCGTTGACGGCTACCCGCAAAGCGGCGGCTGCCCGCTCGGCGTCCCCCTGTGCGAGGAACAACAGCGCCAGCCCCGGTTGGGGATCGCGGCCGAGCTGGTGCGCACGCCGGAACGCCTCGTCGGCGGCCTTGTAGTCACCCTTGCGCCGTCTGATCTCACCCGTTACGTACTGCCCATCGGCCACCAGGTAGTCACCGAACGGCGCGAGCTCTTCTGTGGCGCGGACCGCCTGTGCCTCCGCGGCGATCCATTCACCAAGCCACGACTTCACTTCGCATTGGTGGAGTCGGCAAAGCCCCGGGTACCAACTCTCCTGGCCGTGTTGCTCGCACCACTGGACGGCAAGGTCGGTCCACTCGGCCGCCCGGCGGACGTCGCCGAGTTCATGGCAGGTGTAGAGGAGGACGCAATAGACCCAGCCGGTGGCGAAGGCACTGAGCTCGTCACTGAGCACCGCGACCATTGCTTCGTCCATGCGATCTAGTCCAGCGGCGATGTCACCACGTGTGACGAGCACCAAACCTTGACCGGTCAGGCCAAGCGCTTCGAGATCACGGTCCGTGAAGTGGCGTCCGGTCTCAGTCGCCTGGACGGCGTACGTTAGGGCACTCTCGAGCTCGCCCTGGTAGTGCGCCCACGTACAGTCGGCCAGGGCGACATATCCGGACTCGACCTGGTCGGAGATCGTCTTTGCATGCCGGTGCGCTCGCTGAAGCCAGCCGCTGGCGGCAGCCGTCTCGTCAAGGTCGAAGTAGTTGTGGAACAGCAACCAGGCCGTCCTGGTGGCCTTCTTGACGTCCCCGGCATCGCGGTGCTTCGCGTAGGCCTTCTGCCGCGCGGAAATCGTTTCGCGTGGCCGGCCCAACCAGAACGCGGCCTCAGCGAGCCGTTCCAACTGCTCCGTGCTGAGCTCGTTCGGGTCAGCCGTCGCAAGGGCGGCATATACCTCGTCGCTGGACGTCGGGCCGGTGGTCGCGCGTGGCCTGGACGGAACTGCCACAGCGCTCACCCCCACCGATCTTCGTCCCCAAGGCGAACCTTAAGGTCCGCCCCCGCATCGTACTGCGCAGTCCACAGCCCGGTCAGTCGCGTGGGAGGATAAGCGCCTTGCCGATGGTCCGGCGGCCCTGCAGGTCCTCATGGGCCTGGCGGGCCTGGTCCAGGGCATACCGGTGGCCGATGCGGACCTCCAACCTGCCCGCGGCGATCCAGTCCATGAGTTCTGTGGTCCGACCCATGAGTTCGGCTCGGTCGCGCGTGTAGTGGGCGAGGGTCGGGCGGGTGAGGAACAGCGAACCCTTCGAATTGAGTACCTGAGGATCCACCGGTGGGACGGGACCACTCGCGGCACCGAAGAGCGCCATCATTCCTCTTATTCGGAGAGCGTCGAGGCTGGAGTCGAAGGTTGTGCGGCCCACGCCGTCGTACACACACGCGACCCCGACGCCACCGGTCAGCTCACGAGCGCGGTCCGCGAAATCCTCGTACGAGGCGATCTCGTCGGCACCGGCCGCGCGCGCTACTTCAGCCTTCTCCGGCGTCGACACAGTGGCCAGCACGTTGCCCCCGCGGAGCTTGACGACTTGGGTGAGCAACGCCCCGACGCCGCCTGCCGCCGCATGGACGACGACCCAGTCGCCCGGCTGCACGGTGTAAGTCGAGGTCGCAAGGTATTGAGCGGTCAGACCTTGCAGCACGGCGGCGGCCGCAAGCTCCAAGTCGACGCCGTCGGGCACGGGGATTGCCTCTTCGGCGGGTATCACCACCTGCTCCGCGTAGGAGCCGAGCCCCTGCTTCCAGGCCACGCGATCGCCGACGTTGATGCCGTCGACGCCGGCACCGACTTCCCTGACCGTCCCCGCTCCCTCAAGGCCGAGCACGAATGGCGTCGGGACGGGATAGCGGCCCTCTCGTTGGTAGGTATCGATGTAGTTGACGCCCGCGGCGGCAACGTCGATGAGGACCTGGCTGGCGCCCGGCTCGGGAGGGTCGGCCTCAGTTGGCAGGAGCACCTCGGGTCCACCATTGCGTTGGACGACTACTGCGCGCATTGGTTCACCTCCGTACCGGACTGTACTGGTCATCGTTCTGTAAGGGTCGATCACTACCTACCCGGTGTTCGCTGGGATGTGGCCGGACGCACCGGGCGCCGGTCACGAACCAAGGGAGGCACCATGTCCAAGCTTCATCTTCGCCGGGTCCTCGCCGCCGCGGGCGGTCTGGCGGTTGCCGCGGGTATCGGCCTGGCCACGCCCGCGTCGGCAGGTGTGGAAGGCCCGGCGTTCTACGTCGAAGGCGCGACCTATCGGACCGTTGCCACGCCGACCGACCTGTCGGCAACCGGTGCGCCGGCCCACGCCTGGGACGTCATCTACGACTTCGGCGGCGCGCAACTCAACGTGGCCGAGGCCGCACCCGGACTGCCGGGGTACAACGGCGGCCGGTGGCAGGTGCACGGACTGTCGTTCCCGAACGGCTACGCGGCCGCAGTGGCAGCCGGTGACCTGGACGGCGACGGAGTGCTCGACTCGGCAGCCGAGGTCGAGGCCGCTATCGCGGCCGGAGCAGCAGTCGACATCGGCGTCGTTGCGCAGTTCGTCTGCCCGGTCATCCCGTTCCCCGGCCGCGGCTGACTTAGCGCGGCGTAGCCAAGACCGCCTCGTCGACCTTCGAGCCGCCTATCTCGGGATTGAACTCCGGCACCGGCGTGACATCACCGAGCAGGCGGCCGAGGGCGGCTACCACCCTTTCTACAGCTTGGCCGTCGCCGTATGGGTTCACCCGGCGGGCCATCTCCTCGTACGCCTCGCGATTGGCGAGCAGGGTGTCGAGCGCATGCATGATCCGCAGCGGCTCGGTCCCCACGAGCAGTGCGACACCGGCGTCGATCGCCTCCGTCCGCTCGGTGGTGCTGCGAGTGACCAGCACTGGCCGGCCCAGGCTCGGTGCCTCTTCCTGCACACCGCCGCTGTCGGTGAGCACGATGTCGGCCCGGCGCATGAGTTGACAGAAACTCCAGTAGTCCGACGGTTCACCCACGTGGATATTCGGCAGGTTGGCCACTTCGGGCAGGAGCACATCGCGGACCGCCGGATTCTTGTGCGCGGGCAGGACAACAAGCAGGTCCGGGCGGGCGGCGCAGACGTTCACGACCGCCCGGGCCACTCGAGCCATCGGCTCGCCCCAGGACTCGCGGCGATGCGCCGTCCACAGGACGACAGGACCAGGATGCTCAGTAGCGGCGTTTAACAGCGGATCACGCACCGGTCGTTCCTGGTTGACGGCCCACAGCAAGGCGTCGATGACGGTGTTGCCGGTGGTCACGATCCGATCGTCGGCGACGCCTTCGGCGAGCAGGTTCTCACGTGCCCTGGGTGTGGCCGCCAGATGCAGATCGGTGAGCTGCGTGGTGAGGCGGCGATTCATCTCCTCGGGAAAAGGATTCCGCGGATCGGACGTCCGCAAGCCGGCCTCCAGGTGGACCACCGGCACGCCGGTAAGAAAACCGGCGAGTGCTCCCACGACCGTCGTTGTGGTGTCGCCCTGGACCACGACTGCGTCCGGCGATTCTTTCTCCACCACGGGAGCCAGTGATTCGAGCGTCCGGGCCGTCAGCGAAGCAAGGTCCTGGCGTGGCCGCCCGATCGCCAGGTCGTAGTCCGGCGTGATTCCGAACAGGTCGAGGACCTGATCGAGCATCTCCCGATGCTGAGCCGTCGTGACCACGATGGGGTCGAAGTCCGCCCTGGCGGCCAGCGCGTGCGCCACCGGTGCCAGCTTGATCGCTTCGGGGCGGGTCCCGAATATGAGCATGACGCGCTTCATCAGGACACCCCTTCCTCTGGTACTGCCGCCATCGCCGGGGTCGTCTCAACGTGCCGCTCGGTCTTGGCCCACGACTTGCGGCGCAGGACCATCCGGAACAGCGCGCGCCAGACCGCGAGGTACCACACGTAGGTGTACAGCGGGACGAGGTGTGCGAGCGCGAACCCGCGCGCTTTGGACACATCTTCGCGGTGCCGCGCGTAGGCCATGCCGTAGAAGATCGGTGGGCCGAACATCAGAAGGTAGATCGCCCCGAGGAAAATCCACAGTCGGGCTTCGTCCACCGAGAAGACGCCGCTGGCGATCGTCCAGCCGAGCAAGACGGGGGCAGCCGCGAAGACCACGGACGAAATGAACATGATGCCCGGGGAAAGCAGCACGTAGAGGAAGTCGAGGAATGCCCGGTTAGGGATCTTCGACCGGTACACCTGCGGTATCAGAGACCAGCATTCGAAGTGACCCTGAACCCACCGGGTGCGCTGTCGTAGCAGCTTGCCCGCTTCGGCAAGGCCCTGCTGATGGACCTGGGCCTCGGGCGTGAACCTGATCCTGGAACCATCCAGCGCCAGCCGCACGCCCAGGTCCAAGTCCTCGGTCAGGCAGTTGTTCCATGGCGCCGGGCCCAACTTCATCAGCTCGGACAGCCGGGCGAACTGGCCGTTGCCGCCGAGCGCGACGGACCCGAGATGCTCACGTGCAGTCAGCAAAATCGGCGCGAACCCCATGAACTCGAAGTCCTGCATCCGCAGCAGCAGTCCGTCCTTGCGGTTGTTGATCGAGACGGCCAACTGAAGGCCACCGACATCGGATTCGGAGAAATGCCGGTCGAGGACGTCGACTGCCGCTGGGTAGATTCGGCCGTCGGCGTCCAGCACACCGATCACCGTCTTGTCGGCCGGGTGGTCCGATGTGGCAAGGACATGCTGGTAGGCGAGATTGAGCGAATCTCCCTTGCCCACGCGAGCGTTCGGCCGCCGCCGCTGTAACAGCTCCACGCGGGGGGCGAAGCTCTGGGCGATCTCGGCGGTGGCGTCGTCGGAGTCGTCGTCGACCGCGATGATGCGCACCCGGTCGGGCGGGAGCTCGGACAGTGACCGGAGCGTGTTCCCGATCACGATCTCTTCGTCCAAACACGGCACCACGATGACGTACTGCAGGTCGTCAGAACCGGTCTCGGGGACCGGCATCGGGCGCCGGCTCTTAGCGACAATGATGAACAGGTAGAGCAGCGACAACGCCACGATGGCGACGGCGACGACGAACATGGGTGACCTTTCTGATAGGTCGGGGGCCGTACCCGACCGGGGTGGCAAGCAGGGCACGGCCCCCGAACTACTTCATTCCTGTGTGTCGGTTACTCAGTGCGTGTCGAGGCGATGCGCTCGCACCGCCGCAAGCACGGCGAGCATGATCAGGGCGATCAACAGCACACCCACACCGATCGCAACCTGACTGGTCGCAACCAGAGCAGCGGATGCTGCACCGGCCGGCACTGCTGTGATGGCAGCCTGGTCATACATGGCGGGCCTCCTTCCTCAACTCGGTTACATGGAGCCCCGGGGGCAAGGCGTTTGTGCCTTACTCCGGGACGGCTTCGACGACGAGGTTTGATCGCCACTCGCCATCGCGGTAGTCGGCGCATGTGATCAGAGCCAGCCCCGCTGGACCGTTCGGTCCATCGGCGGGGAACCACCGGGCAAGCGGAACCTCCTCGTAGGAATAGGTCTGCCGCGAGATCACGCGGTACGTGGCCGTTCCGCTTTCCGTCTCGATCACCACGCGGTCGCCGGGTTCGGCGTCCCACCACGCGTTGGCGGCAGCCCTGCCGTCCTGCGTCGCGTGACCGGTGATCACGACGAATCCCTCGGCTGCGCCCGGCTCAGCGCCGTCCTTCCACCAGCCAACGGTGTCGAG
>DASUUH010000086.1:0-42373 GCA_036374175.1 Jiangellaceae bacterium
GATGCCCTTGAAGCGGACCCGCTTGTACTTGCCGCAGTAGCACTCCCAGTCGCGGGTCGGACCGAAGATCTTCTCGCAGAAGAGCCCGTCCTTCTCCGGCTTGAGGGTGCGGTAGTTGATGGTCTCCGGCTTCTTGACCTCTCCGTGCGACCACTGGCGAATGTCGTCCGCAGTCGCGAGGCCGATGCGCAGCTCGTCGAAGAAGTTGACGTCGAGCACGTTGTTCCTTCTCTCGCTCTATCTCGTCAGGTCAAGGAATCTGATGGGGCCGGGGCCGACGCTCACCGCGCCAGCCCCGGCGCGCCCTCACACTTCCTCGACGCTGCTTGGTTCCTGGCGGGACAGGTCGATGCCGAGCTCTTCGGCCGCCCGGAAGACGTCCTCATCGGTCTCGCGCATCTCGATCTGCATACCGTCGCTGGACAGTACCTCCACGTTGAGGCACAGCGACTGCATCTCCTTGATGAGCACTTTGAACGACTCCGGGATGCCCGGCTCGGGAATGTTGTCGCCCTTGACGATCGCCTCGTACACCTTCACGCGCCCGGAGACGTCGTCGGACTTGATGGTCAGCAGCTCCTGCAGCGCATAGGCGGCGCCGTAAGCCTGCAGTGCCCACACCTCCATCTCGCCGAATCGCTGGCCACCGAACTGGGCCTTACCGCCAAGCGGCTGCTGCGTGATCATCGAGTATGGACCGGTCGAGCGAGCGTGAATCTTGTCGTCGACCATGTGGTTGAGCTTGAGCATGTAGAGATATCCGACCGCCACCGGGTGCGGGAACGGCTCGCCCGACCGGCCGTCGAACAGCTGGGCCTTGCCGTTCTCGTCGATCAGGCGGACGCCGTCGCGGTTCGGCAGCGTCGAGGCCAGCAGGCCAGCGATCTCGTCCTCGCGGGCCCCGTCGAACACCGGGGTGGACACGTTCGTGCCCGGCTCAGCCTCGGCCGCGCCGATCTCGCGAAGCCGCTGCTTCCACTCTGCGTCGTCGCCTTCGATCTCCCAGCCGGCCTTGGCCACCCAGCCGAGGTGAGTCTCGAGCACCTGCCCGAGGTTCATCCGGCTCGGCACACCGAGCGGGTTCAGGACGATGTCGACCGGCGTTCCGTCGGCGAGGAACGGCATGTCCTCAACCGGCAGGATCTTGGCGATCACGCCCTTGTTGCCGTGCCTGCCGGCCAGCTTGTCGCCGTCGGTGATCTTACGCATCTGCGCGACGTAAACCCGGACCAGCTGGTTGACGCCCGGCGGCAGCTCGTCGCCCTCCTCACGGTCGAAGACCCGGACGCCGATGACCTTGCCGGCCTCGCCGTGCGGCACCTTCAGCGACGTGTCGCGGACCTCGCGAGCCTTCTCACCGAAGATGGCGCGCAGCAGCCGCTCCTCCGGAGTGAGCTCGGTCTCACCCTTCGGCGTGACCTTGCCGACCAGGATGTCGCCGTCACGCACCTCGGCGCCGATCCGGATGATGCCGCGCTCGTCGAGGTCGGCGAGCACGTCGTCGGAGACGTTCGGGATGTCGCGGGTGATCTCCTCGGGGCCCAGCTTGGTGTCGCGGGCGTCGACCTCGTGCTCATCGATGTGGATCGAGGTCAGCACGTCGTCCTGAATAAGCCGCTGCGAGAGCAGGATGGCGTCCTCGTAGTTGTGGCCTTCCCACGACATGAACGCCGCGAGCAGGTTCTTACCGAGCGCCATCTCGCCCTTGTCAGTGGACGGGCCGTCGGCGATGACCTGGCTCTGCTCGACCCGCTCGCCGTCGTCGACAAGCGGCCGCTGGTTCATGCACGTACCGGCGTTCGACCGGCGGAACTTGGCCAGCTGGTAGGTCTGGTACGTGCCGTCGTCGGCCATGACGGTGACGTAGTCGGCCGTGACCTCGGTGACCACACCGGCCTTGTCAGCGGTGATGACGTCACCGGCATCGACGGCGGCGTGGTACTCCATACCCGTGCCGACCAGCGGCGCCTCCGAGCGCAGCAACGGAACAGCCTGCCGCTGCATGTTCGAGCCCATCAGCGCCCGGTTGGCGTCGTCGTGCTCGAGGAACGGGATCATAGCCGTGGCCACCGACACCATCTGCCGTGGCGAGACGTCCATATAGTCGACGGTCCCGGCCGGCACCGACTCGAACTCGCCGCCCCGCTTGCGGACCAGCACCCGCTCCTCGGCGAAACTGCCGTCGTCCGCCAGCGGTGTGTTGGCCTGTGCGATGACGTACAGATCCTCTTCGTCGGCGGTCAGGTAGTCGACCTGGTCGGTGACCTTGCCGTTCTTGACCTTGCGGTACGGCGTCTCAATGAAACCGAACGCGTTGATGCGGCCGTACGTGGCGAGCGAGCCGATCAGGCCGATGTTCGGACCTTCCGGAGTCTCGATCGGGCACATCCGGCCGTAGTGGGACGGGTGCACGTCGCGGACCTCGAAGCCGGCGCGCTCACGGGAGAGACCACCAGGGCCGAGCGCGTTGAGCCGGCGCTTGTGCGTCAGCCCCGCGATCGGGTTGGTCTGATCCATGAACTGCGACAGCTGCGAGGTGCCGAAGAACTCCTTGATCGCGGCGACAACGGGCCGGATGTTGATCAACGTCTGCGGCGTGATGGCCTCGACATCCTGCGTAGTCATCCGTTCGCGAACAACCCGCTCCATTCGGGACAAGCCGGTGCGGACCTGGTTCTGGATGAGCTCGCCGACGGTACGGATGCGCCGGTTGCCGAAGTGGTCGATCTCGTCGGTCTCGATCCGCACGTTGTGACCATTGTGGACGTACTCGATCTCCCCGGTGTGCAGGCGAACCAGATAACGCAGCGTCGCCACGATGTCCTCGACGGTGAGCGTGTTCTGGTCGAGATCGAGATCGAGGCCGAGCTTCTTGTTGACCTTGTAGCGGCCGACCTTGGCCAAGTCGTACCGCTTCGGGTTGAAGTAGGCGTTCTCCAGCAGCTGCTGTGCGGCTTCGCGCGTGGGCGGCTCACCCGGCCGCATCTTGCGGTAGATGTCGAGCAGCGCTTCGTCCTGGTTGGTGGTGTGGTCCTTCTCCAGGGTGGCGCGCATCGACTCGAAGTCGCCGAACTCGTCGAGGATCTGCTCGTTGGTCCAGCCCAGGGCCTTGAGAAGAACTGTGACGTTCTGCTTGCGCTTGCGGTCCAGACGGACGCCGACGGTGTCGCGCTTGTCGATCTCGAACTCGAGCCAAGCACCCCGGGACGGGATGACCTTGGACGTGAAAATGTCCTTGTCCGAGGTCTTGTCCAGCGAACGCTCGAAGTACACGCCGGGGGACCGCACGAGCTGCGATACGACAACCCGCTCGGTGCCGTTGATGACGAACGTGCCCTTGTTGGTCATGAGCGGGAAATCACCCATGAACACGGTCTGGGACTTGATCTCGCCGGTCTCGTTGTTGATGAACTCGGCGGTGACGAACAGCGGCGCAGAGTACGTGAAGTCACGCATCTTGCACTCTTCAACCGTGTTCTTGGGCTCCTCGAATCGGGGGTTCGAGAATGACAACGACATGGTGCCGGCGAAGTCCTCGATGGGGCTGATCTCGTCGAGGATCTCCTGCAGACCGGACTTGGTTGGCATGTCATTGCGGCCTTCGGCCTGGGCGGCGTCAACACGGGCCTGCCAGCGCTCGTTGCCCAGCAGCCAGTCGAAGCTGTCGAGCTGGAGGGCTAGCAGGTTCGGTACGTCGAGAGGCTCTCGGATCTTGGCGAACGAGATACGGCGCGAAGGGTTGGTAGTCTGCGAGGCGGTGCGCGTGGCGGCCAAGAGGCGTCCTTCCGAGGTCTTACGGTCGGAGGTGTAGCGCAGACCTCACCCCAATGTCACCCACGTCGAAGGCGGGCCAGGCAACGATGAGTAGAGGGCAGCGCAAAATGGCAGTCTAGCCTATCAGGCTCACTGCTGTCGAGTGGCGGTTCGTCATCCCCGGAGACGCTCCGTCATGCTCCGACCATGGCCCGTGGTTCTTGCCTCCATCTCGTGCGCTGCCTACTCGGGTCGCGCCCGTGGCGCGTTCTCTGCAGCATCCCCTTGATACCCACTGTTCGTCAAGGGGTGACACGCCGAGATGTTCGCAGTTGTCCCCTTATGGGCAGGCCCTTTAGGCGGCCAAATGCGCGAGATGAGTGGTGCGCGAGCCCTGGGCCGACCTGGTCGATGGCGTCGGGGGATCGCAGCTCTGGTCGTGGCCCACGGCCAGAGCAGGGGTTCCGAGAACCGAAAAGCCGGCCGACCACGGGTGTGGTCGGCCGGCCTCGTGCAGTACAGCTAGGCGCCTAGGTCACTTGACAGTGACGGTGGCGCCAGCGGCCTCGAGCTGCTCCCTGGCCTTGTCGGCGGCCTCCTTGGTGACCTTCTCCAGGACCGGCTTCGGGGTGCCGTCGACCAGGTCCTTGGCCTCCTTCAGGCCGAGGGAGGTCAGCGCGCGGACCTCCTTGATGACCTGGATCTTCTTCTCACCAGCGGCCTCGAGGATGACGTCGAACTCGTCCTGCTCGGCGGCTGCCTCCTCGCCACCGCCAGCGGCAGCGCCAGCAGGGGCGCCGGCGGCGGCCACGACCGGAGCGGCGGCCTTGACGTCGAAGGTCTCCTCGAACTTCTTGACGAACTCGGAGAGCTCGATCAGGGACATCTCCTTGAACGCGTCAAGGAGATCGTCGGTGCTGAGCTTCGCCATGTTGGCGGTCCTTTCTTACAGTCGGCTGATTGCCGGGTTTCGTACGGGCTGCGGGTACTCCCCCGGTGGTCAGCCCTCGGTCTGGTCGGCTTGCTTCTGACGCAGTGCCTCGACCAGTCGGGCGGTCTGCGTCAGCGGTGCGGCGAACAACGATGCCGCGTTGGCCATCGACGCCTTCATCGCACCGGCGAGCTTGGCCAGCAGAACCTCGCGCGACTCGAGGTCGGCGAGCCTCTTGATCTCGTCAGCAGTCAGCGGCTTGCCGTCAAGCACACCGCCCTTGATGACGAGGACGGGGTTCGTCCGGGCGAAGTCACGCAGACCTTTGGCCGCCTCCACCGGATCGCCCTTGACGAAGGCGATGGCGGACGGACCGACGAGCTGATCCTCGAGGCCGTCGACGCCGGCTTCCTTGGCAGCGAGCCTGGTCAGCGTGTTCTTCACCACGGCGTAGGACGCGTTCCCACCGAGCGACCGACGGAGCTCCGTCAGCTGCTTGACGGTAAGGCCGCGGTACTCGGTCAGCACCACAGCGGACGAGCCGCGGAACTCATCCGCGAGCTCGGCGACCGCGGCTGCCTTGTCTGGCCTCGCCATGGGACTCCTTCGTGGGTAGTGCCACCGGCAACCGAAGTGTCCTCAGACAAACGAAACGCCCCGGCGCAGGCACGGGGCGTCAGCCATGGCAAGCCCATGGACGATCGTCTCTCACCTGCGCGGGCCGCCCGCTTGCGCGGAGCCTTCGTCCGACTCGGGTGAATCGGAGACCGGCGGTCTCTGGCATCGACGAGAATACGTGCCGCCGCCTGGCCACGCCAAATCGAGGTCCGTCGGGCCGATCATTACCTCGGGTGAGTTCGGTCAGTTGCCGCCCATCATTTCCGCGAGTTCGGCAAGCTCCTCTTCACTGAGCTCCTGGCCGGTCAACTCCTGGAAGAAGGAGAAGAAATCGGTCAACTGATCTGCCGGAGGTTCCTCGACAACGACGTCCTCGCCGTAGTCGAAGAACCGCATCTCCATCGACCCCTGGCCGTCGAGATCGAAGCTGACCAGCCGAGCCAGGGCGTCGTCGTCGACGAAGAGCGAGAACGTGAACTCTTCGAACGGGACGTCGTCAGGCATCTGCTCGGACACTCCCAGCATCTGGAGGCTGGCCTCGAGATCCGCGGTGACGGCGTATTCGGTGACCTCAACGCCGTCGACCGTGCCCGAGCCCACTTCCTCGACCTCGATCATGTCGTTGTACTCGCTGAACTGCGACTGTAGATCGGTGCCGGCCAGCAGGTTGCTCGTTTCGCCGAGCATCTGCGAGAACAGATCGTCACCGGCTGGATCCATTACCAACCACCGGTCGTCGCCAGGGAGCCCGAAAATGCCGGTCGACATGTAGATCTTCGTGCCCAGCACGCGAATGTCATAACTACCCATGCCGTCAGGCATGGACATGGTCATCGCCACGGCCTGATCGGCCGGGCTCGAACCTACGCTGGCTTCACCGCTACCGGTGACGTCGGCGCCGTCGACGTCCATGGTCATCTCAAAGCGGTAGCTGCCGGCCTCCCGCTGAGCTTCCTCCATGGCAGCGAACAGGTCGGCGCCGCCCCCCTTGCCTTCGGTGATGGCGATGGCCGATGCACCTTTGCCGCAACCGGACACCAGCAACCCAGCGGCAATAAGTCCGATGGCCACCTTGGTAATGCGCACTTCAACCAACCCTTCCCCCACATCAACAGCAGGACGGCGACCCTAGCAGGTGCCGACAATGGAGATCACGGCGGTGGCTACCGGGCAGTATTCACGAAGCATGGCCCGTAGGTCTTCGGTGCGATCGACCGGCCAGCCGTCCGGCGGCGCGACTGCCAACCAGGCGTCGACATGCTCAGCCGCGTAGCGATGACCGTACCCGTCCGGAACCTGGGCGGAGACCGCCATGTCCCCCGTGATCTGCCAGAACGTCACAAACGGGAACCACGACAGGGTCGGCAGGACGTCCTGGGCCAGCGGCTCGGCCATCCACGCCGGCTTCGACCAAAGCACGCTCGGCGACAACCAGGCGACCGGATCCGACGCATGCTGCAGGTAGAGAACTCGGGGCCGGCTCCATTCGGCGCCGGCACCAGGTGCGTCGCCATGAGCGTCCCAAAACCGCACGTGCCGGCCCGCGTCGATCACGGGCTGTACCACGAAAGAGCCCGAGTCACGGCCCGCAGTGAGCTCGCGGCGCAGTTGCGAGCTATCCGGTGCGCCGACCCACAACGCGCCGTCGACTCTAGCCCTGATGTCCTGCACATCGACGAAAGCCCCGGCGCTGCCCATCGCCCCGAGACTCTCGCCATAGACCACCAGGCGTGGCCGGGAGTCGTCAGGAAGCTGTAGCCACCGCGTGCGTACGGCGTCCAGCAGCGCACTGGCAGCCGCCCTCGCCTCACTCTCGTCGACGAGGAACGACAGCCAACTCGGCAGGTACGAGTACTGGATTCCGACGATCGCGGTGTCGCCCAAATGCAGATACTCGAGGGAATCAGCCGCCGCTGGGTCGATCCAGCCCGTCCCGGTCGTCGTGGCCACGACGAGAACAGCCCGCTCGAAGCCCTGGGTGCGCTCCAACTCCCGGACGGCAAGCTCCGCCCGCTCGTCGAGATCCTCGGCGGCGTCAATGCCGACGTAAGCGCGTACCGGCTCCACGGCCGGACGGCCGGCGAATTCTGTGATGTCCGCCGCCGACGGCCCACTTCCGATGAACTCACGGCCTTTGCGCCCGAGCGATTCCCAGCTCACAAGTGAATCGGGCCCACCTGATCGCAGTTCGCTCGCCGGTTCCACGGACGTATCAGACGTGGTGTCGTTGAGCGCCTCGAACATGTCGTTGGCGGCACCCAACAAGGTCGGGTAAAGCAAACCCGTCCACGCCCAGAACGCGATCGCCCCGACCGAGAGCACCGACGCAGCGGCGGCGACCGGCACCGGGACGCGCCGGCCGAACAGCCGGTGCAGCCAGCGGTCGAACGCGCGAATCGTCCGGCCGATGGCCAGGAAGAACAGGAACACCCCGGCCGCGATCCCGACCACAAGGAAGTAGTGGTTCGGCCCCGGGCCGTCGCGTTCCATCAGTGCGCTGAGGTCGGACTGCCACGCCGAGGAGGCGATCAGGTAGGCCGCGCCGGCGACCGTTCCGGCTGAAAGCAGCGTGATCCAAGCCGCCTGAACGACGCGCTGCGAGGCTGATCGGTTAGGAGCCGCCAAGCGTTTGACGATCCGAACCACGCCACCGACCAGGCAGCCGAGTAGATACCCGATGGTCACGGTGATGCCCGACAAGACCGCCTGGTAGATCCACGTACGGGGCAGCAACGACGGGGTCAGCGACAGCGTGAAGAACCAGAACGCACCGACCAGCCCGGCGAAGTCGAGCCGCAGCCATCGCCAGAACCCACGAACCGGAGCCGCTGCGGCACGGCGCAACGTCACTGCGACGCTGCGCGTTACCGGCCCGCCGCGGTCGATTTGCCCCGACCCCGACGGGGCTCGGTTCCCGGATCGCAGCCGCTCAAGATCCGGTGGATACGCCAAGCCAGCAGCGCCCGACCCACGCCGAGTGGATCGGGCGCCGCTGGACTGGTGCTCAGGCGTTTGCGGGCTCCAGCTTCAACTTGGCCGGATCCAGCGGAATGCCGGGACCCATGGTGGTGGCGATCGTCGCCTTCTTGATGTAGCGACCCTTGGCCGCCGACGGCTTGAGCCGGATGATCTCATCGACCGCGGCCGTGAAGTTCTCTGCGAGAGCCTGTTCGCTGAACGAGGCCTTGCCGACGATGAGGTGCAGGTTCGCGTGTCTGTCAACCCGAAACTCGATCTTGCCGCCCTTGATGTCGCTGACGGCCTTCTCGACGTCCATGGTGACCGTGCCGGTCTTCGGATTCGGCATCAGGCCACGCGGGCCGAGCACCCGGCCAAGCCGGCCGACCTTGCCCATCAGGTCCGGAGTCGCGACGACTGCGTCGAAGTCGAGGCGGCCGTTCTGGACCTCTTCGATCAGCTCGTCGCTGCCGACGATGTCGGCACCTGCGGCTTCGGCTTCAGCCGCTTTCGGCCCAACGGCGAAGACCAGGACCCGAGCGGTCTTGCCGGTGCCGTGCGGCAGGTTCACCGTGCCACGCACCATCTGGTCGGCCTTACGGGGGTCGACGCCCAGCCGCATGGCGACCTCGACGGTCGCGTCGTACTTGGTGTTGGCGGTCTCCTTGGCGAGTTTGACAGCCTCGCCGAGGGAGTAGAGGCGGCTACGGTCGATCTTCTCGGCCGCGGCGCGGTATGCCTTGCTGCGCTTCATGATTCTCTCCTTGTGGTAGTTGGCGGGCCAGCGCGCGGCCCTCCCACGGGTGGCGTCGGGGCTCAGCCCTCGACGGTGATGCCCATCTGCCGGGCGGTGCCGGCGATGATCTTCTCTGCGGCGTCGAGGTCGTTGGCATTGAGATCGGGCATCTTCTGCTCCGCAATAGCCCGAACTTGATCACGGGTGATAGAGGCGACCTTGACCCGGTGCGGCTCGCCGGAGCCCTTCTCGATTCCGGCGGCCTTCAGGATCAGCTTGGCCGCCGGAGGGGTCTTCGTCACGAAGGTGAACGAGCGGTCCTCGTACACCGTGATCTCGACCGGCACGACGTTGCCGCGCTGCGACTCGGTGGCCGCGTTGTAGGCCTTGCAGAACTCCATGATGTTGACGCCGTGCTGGCCCAGCGCCGGTCCGACCGGCGGTGCGGGCGTGGCGGCGCCAGCCTGGATCTGCAACTTGATCAGGCCTGCGACCTTCTTCTTCGGTGGCATGCTCCTCGGGTCCTTCTTCTGTTCGTGCTCACGGCCCGGGCCGGGCGGCCCGCGCCAGGGTAACGCGCTGTGCGGGCGTTACAGCTTTTGGATCTGACTGAACGACAGCTCGACCGGAGTTTCGCGGCCGAAGATCTCGACCAGACCCTTGATCTTCTGGGCGTCCGCGTTGATCTCGTTGATCGTCGCGTGCAAGGTGGCGAACGGTCCGTCGACCACCATGACGGAGTCACCGACCTCGAAGTCCACGACCTCGACCGGCTTCTTCTCCTTCTTTTCGGCGGCCGGTGCGGGTTCACTCACCTCGGGAGCGATCCACCGCTCGACCTCGTCAAGCGTCAGGGGCAACGGCTGGTGGGTGTGGCCGACGAAGCCCGTGACTGCCGGAGTGTGCCGCACGGCAGCCCACGACTCGTCGGTCATCTCCATGCGCACCAGGACGTAGCCCGGGAACCGGTTGCGCTTGACCAGCTTGCGCTGGCCAGCCTTGATCTCAGCAACCTCCTCGGTGGGGACGACCACCTCGAAGATGTATTCCTCCATGTTGAGGCTGCTGATGCGGTTCTCCAGATTTGCCCGGACGCGGTTCTCCATACCCGAATAGGTCTGGACGACGTACCAGTCGCCGGGCTTGGCGCGCAGGGCTCGCCGGAACTCCTCCAGCGGGTCGGCGGCGGGCTCAGTCTCGCCGCCTTCCTCAGCGGCGGGCGCAGCCTCGCCGGCTTGCTCAGCGGCGGGCGCAGGAGCTGCAACCTCGGGGGCGGTTCCAGCCTCGTCAACGACGCTGGTCTCGCCGTCCGACTCCGGAACGGTGTCGACGAGGTCGTTGTGCGACTGCTGCTCGGACACGGTGATGACTTCTTCCTCGGTTGGGGAACTTAAGACGCGAACGTACTAGCCGAAGATCTCGAACATCGCCCACCCGAACCCCTGGTCCAGGAGAGTGACGAACACGATCATCACGGCCACGAAGAACAGCACCACCACGGTGTACGTGAGCAGTGAGCGCTGAGTCGGATAGACGACCTTGCGCAGCTCCGCCACGACCTGGCGGACGAACAACGCCACGCGGGCGAACGGGTTACGGCTCTTCGGAGCCCCGCCCGGCCCGGGCTTCGCGATCTCTCGCGTATCGGTCATTGTCGTCCTCGCTGTCGGGTCTCGTCCTGTCTTTTCGGGCTCTGCCGGCTCGCGCCGAACACAGAGCAGGGCAGGAGGGACTCGAACCCCCAACCGCCGGTTTTGGAGACCGGTGCTCTGCCAGTTGAGCTACTGCCCTTCGATGCCCGCAATCATCCGGCCAAACGATGCTGTACGCACGCTTCGGCAGAGGTCATACGACCACCAGAGGTAAGAGTGTACGTGGTCGGAGGGCCCAGGTCGAACTGCCGGTAACTCGGTCGCGAACCACCCCGGTCATGATGCCAGGATGGGCACATGACCAGCCCTGCATCGCCGCCCGCAGCCGCGGGCACCCTGTCGCGACCGCGCATCTCGGCCCGCATCGGTTCGATCGCCGAGTCGGCCACCCTCGCCGTCGACGCCAAGGCCAAGGCCCTGAAGGCCGCCGGCCGGCCGGTGATCGGCTTCGGCGCCGGTGAGCCGGACTTCCCGACGCCCGGCTACATCGTCGATGCGGCGGTCGAAGCCTGCCGTGATCCGCGCAATCACCGCTACTCGCCGGCCGGTGGGCTACCGGAATTGCGGATGGCTATCGCGGAAAAGACGGCTCGCGACTCCGGGTACCAGATCGACGCCACCCAGGTGCTGGTGACCAACGGCGGAAAGCAGGCCGTGTACGAGGCCTTCGCGACACTGCTCGACCCCGGCGACGAGGTGTTGCTCCCGACCCCGTACTGGACCACCTACCCTGAAGCGATCAAATTGGCCGGCGGGGTTCCCGTCGAGGTGCTCGCCGACGAGTCGTCCGGCTATCGGGTGACCGTAGATCAGCTCGAGGCGGCGCGGACCGACCGCACCAAGGTGCTGCTGTTCTGCTCGCCGTCGAATCCGACCGGCGCGGTCTATCCACCGCAGGCCGTCCGGGAGATCGGCCGCTGGGCACACGTGAACGGCCTGTGGGTCGTGACGGACGAGATCTACGAGCACCTCACCTATGGCGGCGCGACGTTCGCCTCGATGCCGGTCGAGGTGCCGGAGTTGGCGGACACCTGTGTCGTCCTCAACGGCGTGGCCAAGACGTACGCCATGACCGGCTGGCGGGTCGGCTGGCTGATCGGCCCCCAGGACGTCGTTCGCGCGGCGGCCAACCTCCAGTCGCACGCCACCTCGAATGTCGCGAACGTCTCGCAGCGGGCCGCGCTCGCGGCGGTGTCGGGTGACCTGTCCGCCGTGGCGACCATGCGTGAAGCATTCGATCGCCGGCGCCGCACGATCGTCTCGATGCTCAACGAGATCGACGGCGTCGTCTGCCCCGAGCCGGAAGGCGCGTTCTACGTTTACCCGTCGGTCAAGGGCGTGCTCGGACGTTCGATCGCCGGCCGAACTCCCCAGACAAGTGCCGAGCTCGCCGAGATCATCTTGGAGGAGGTCGAGGTGGCCGTGGTGCCCGGCGAGGCATTCGGCCCGAGCGGATACCTGCGGCTGTCCTATGCGCTGGGGGACGACGACCTCGTCGAGGGCGTGTCCCGCATCCAGCGCCTCTTGGGCTGACGTCCCTTCTACATCACTAGGCCTATCGGTGCCGTACCACCCGCACGCTCCTGGTACGGCACCCATACGCCTGCTGAACGTGATCAACCGGAGTAAGGTCGGACAGTGGCTCGCGACCTGAGGCGGCTGCCCAAGGCCCACCTGCACCTGCACTTCACCGGCTCGATGCGGCACTCCACCCTGGTTGAACTGGCGGGCGAGCACGGCGTCCGACTACCGGAGGCTCTCCGCGACGAGTGGCCACCCCAGCTGTCAGCCACCGATGAGAAGGGCTGGTTCCGTTTCCAGCGGTTGTACGACATCGCTCGCTCGGTGTTGCGTACCGAAGCCGATGTCCGCCGCCTACTCCTCGAGGCTGCCGAAGACGAGGCCGCCGAGGGCTCAGGATGGTTGGAGATCCAGGTGGACCCGTCGGGTTACGGCGGCCGGTTCCGCGGCCTCACCGCCTTCACCGACCTGGTGCTGGACGCAGCGGCGGCCGCCATGCGCGCAACCGGCGTAGGCGTCGCCATCGTGATCGCGGCCAACCGCACCCGCCATCCACTGGACGCCCGGACCCTCGCCCGGCTTGCCGCGCAGTACGCCGGCCGGGGCGTGGTGGGCTTCGGCCTGTCGAACGACGAGCGGCGTGGGGTGATCGGGGAGTTCGCGCCGGCATTCCGGATCGCGAACAAGGCCGGCCTGCTGTCGAACCCGCACGGCGGCGAGTTGCGCGGCCCGGACAGCGTCCGCGAGTGCCTGGATCTGCTCCACGCCGGGCGCCTTGGCCATGGGGTCCGGACTGCCGAGGATCCCAGCTTGCTCGACCGCGTAGTGGCCGAAGGCGTGACCTTGGAGATATGCCCTGCTTCGAACGTCGCACTCGGCGTCTACCGCAAGGTGGACGAGGTCCCGCTCCGTACCCTGGTGGAGGCCGGGGCGAGGGTGGCGCTCGGCGCAGACGATCCGCTGCTGTTCGGCTCCCGCCTGCTTGACCAGTACGAGATCGCCAGGACGGTTCACGGCTTCACCGACGAGGAACTTGCCGGCCTCGCCCGCAGGTCGATCGAGGGTTCGCTGGCACCGTCGGACGTGCGGGCTCAGCTGCTCGCCGGCGTCGAGAACTGGTTGGCCGGGTCAGCTTCCTGACCAGCCGCGCGCGCCGTGGCCACGGCAGCGGTCAACGTCCCCGCCGCGGCGGCGGCCAGTACGATCCCCCAGCCGGCCGGCCCCAGCGGGCAGCAGCCCAGGAAGTGGCTCAGCCCCGGCGTCTGGACGGCGATCAAGAGGGCGACGAACGAACCGAGCGACGTGGCGACGACCAGAGGGCTGTGGCGCCCAGTCAACAGGGTCTGGCCGAGCTGTGTCGTGACGAGCGCAGCCAACCCCATGGTGCTCGCCCGCCGCCGGCGTCCGGTCATCCGGCCCGCGCCCCACGCCAGCGTCGCGCCCAGCGTCGTTCCAGCGCCGCGCACCGCAATGGCCCGCGCGAGCGGCTTGCTTAGCAGGGAGCCGACCGGCCCGCTCGGTTCATCGCCGTTCTTGCTCGGCGCCAATGCGACCGCGAGCGCCGGGAACATGTCCGTCAGCATGTTCACCAGCAGCATCTGGCGAGTGGTCATCGGCGCCCGGCCGGCCAGCGCCGTACCGATCACCATGAACATGACCTCGCCGGCATTGCCGCCGACGAGAATCGACACGGCGTCGCGAACACGCTGCCACAGGGCCCGGCCCTCGAGCAGCGCGTGAGTGACGTGAGACAGGTCGGGCTCGGTCAACACCAGGTCCGCCGCCGACCGCGCCGACGTGGATCGTGCGGTGTTGATTCCGATACCGACGTCCGACCGTCGAATCGCGGCGGCGTCGTTGATGCCGTCCCCGATCATGGCCACCACATGGCCGCCGGCCTGCAGGGCCTTGACGATCTGCGCCTTGTCCTCAGGAGTTACCCGCGCGAAGACCGTGCAACCGGCGACCCGGCGGACTCGCTCGGACTCGCTCATGCCCCGCAGGTCGGCGCCGGTAAGAGCGGCACCGTCGGCGATACCGGTCCGGTGCGCGACAGCCCGGGCGGTGACCGGGTGATCCCCAGTGAGCATCACCACGTCCGCGCCCGCCGCCTTGATCGCCTCGACGGCGTCCGCAGCGTCCGAGCGTGGAGTATCTGCGATCCCGACGAATCCCACTAAGGTCAGCTCACCGACCAGCGACTCGAGATCGCCTGGTTGCTCCGGCAAACCGTCGCGGCGCTCAGCAACGGCGAGCACGCGCAGCCCATCGGCAGCGAGCCGGTCGACCACCCCATTGTCCGGTGCGTTGTGACATCTCGGCAGCACGGCTTCCGGTGCACCTTTCACGGCCAGCGCCGGACCGTCCTCCGTGTCGCCGAGCGCTGCCGCGTAACCGCGACCGGTTTCGAACGGCACCTCGGAGCGGAACTGCCAGCCGCTGCGGTGGATGTCACCCACCGCGGCAGCCGCCTCGAGCACGGCCCGATCGGTAGCGTGCCGCACCGACGCTATGTCGTCGGCGTCGACCTGGGGGCAGGCTCGACCGGCGAGTGCGAGGATGTGTTGCGCGGCCGGGTCCTCCTGGTCCAGGTCGGATTCCGCGTCGGCGACGCGAGCGAGTCGAAGCCGGCCTTCGGTCAAGGTCCCCGTCTTGTCGATACACACGACGTCCACCCGCCCCAGTGCTTCAAGCGCACGGGACGCTCGCACCAGCACGCCGTGCCGCGACAGCCGGCGGGCTGCACCGGCCTGAGCGACCGTGGCAACCAGCGGTAGACCTTCCGGCACAGCGGCGACAGCCACCGAGACCCCTGCGGCAACAGCCGATCGCAGCGGCACGCCACGCACGAGGGCAAGAACGGTGACGGCCGCCCCGCCGATGGCCGTCACCGGCAGCGCGATCCGGGCCACGTCCTGCAGCCTGGCCTGGACGCCGGCTCGAGGCGGCGCCCCGGCTACGGCTCGGGCCGCCCGTGAAGCCTCAGTCGCCGGGCCGGTGGCGACCACGACCGCATGAGCTGAACCGGCCAGCACGGTGGTGCCTTCGAACACCATGTTGCTTCGCTCGGCCACAGCGGCCGCGTCGACCGGATGAGGATCCTTGGTGACCGGAACCGACTCCCCCGTCAGCGATGCCTCGTCGACTTCGAGATCGTCGCACCGCAGCAACCGGGCGTCGGCCGGCACGACGTCAGCGGCCCGTAGCTCTATGACGTCGCCGGGTACCAGCTCCCGCGCCCGAACCCGTTCGACGTCCGCGCCGTCAAGCTGGTCGAGCTGCTCCAAGCGCAACCGGCGTCCCCACGTCTCCTGTGTCTGGACGAGGCCGCGTAAGGCCCGCTCGGCCCTGACCCGCTGGACTCCGCTGATCACGGCATTGCCGGCCAGTACGGCTCCGACCAGCGCACCGTCCACCGCCGACCCCACGATCGCCGAAGCCATGGCACCGACCCCGAGGACCGGCGTGAGCGGATCGCGAAGCTCTTCTCGAACGGCTCGCGATACGTCGCTCGCATCGCGGGCGTACCGGCCCATCCAGCCAAAACCCGGAGCCATCTCGGTCGGCCAGCTGACCGAGGACCGATCACCGTCGGGCACACGCATCCGCATGAGCCGGTCGAACACGTGCTCCGCGGGCAATTCGTGCCAGGGAATATGCACCACGTGGCGCGGCGCGCCGGTGCGCATGGCGCGTAGGCCAGCCGTTGCGCCCCGGACCATGGCGATGAAGGCGGCAATGTGTACTGGCGACAGATCGCGGACGAGGCGATGGCGGCGGTCGCCCACCGTGGCGATCAGCAGTGCGAGCGCGGAACCCGCCTGGGCCAGCCGTACCGAACCCTGGCTGACCGAACGGGCCACCGCCAAGGCGCGCATGATGCGCCACACGTCCTCGAGGTTCGTCCCGCACACGAGATCGCTGGACCAGCACGCGGCCGCCTCGCCGCCGGGCACGGATACTCCGATGTCGGCAGCACCGAGCGCATCGGCATCCGCTCCGGACACCACCAGCACGCCGTGCCCCTCCGCCTGCAGGTGCCGGACGTGGTCGGCGAGGTTGGCTTCCGCAGGCAGGACGTGTGTCACCCGGGGAACGAGCGGCTCAGCGCTCGGATGCTCCGTCAGCCACACCTTCCCCGCGCCCGTGGTAGCAGCGTCCACGATCGCGTCCGCGAGTGAGTGCAGCTCCCCGTCCGGTGTGGTGAGCGCCGCGGAGTCCAGGACGACCGCAGAAACCCGGTCGAGTCGCCGGAACACCGCGGCGTCCAACGGGACGATGCCACGCCTGGCCATCTCGATGCCGATCACGGTGGCGAACCCCTGCCGGCCATACTTGGCGGCCCGTGGCACCGCCGCCAGGATCGCGTCGGCCGCCCGACCAGGCTGCCGAGTGAGCGCCAGCACGGCACCCGCCGCTGCGGGCCCAGCCGGGCCGAGCCGCGCGTACCACGCCTCGATCGGACCTTGCGGCCGCGGCGCCGGCCGCTGTGGTCGTACCGGCGGCTCGGCGGGAACGGACGACGGATCGCCGGCGAGGCTGGGCTCGCGCCGCCTCCACACCCGCCGGCGTGACCACACCTCCATCAGCAGCATGCTGCGGTAGACGGCGTCGACCGCCGGTGCGGCAACCCCCTGTGTCAGCCCGTGGATGGCGGCGTCGGTAAGCGACAACACCAGGTCAGTCTCAAGGGGTCCGATCCGCCGCTTGACTCCCTTACGAAGGCCGCGTTCGAGGTCAATGACCGCCAGGGCGGCCCGCACCTGGCGGGGAACCGGTGAGAACCGGAAGATCGTCTGCACGCCGGCTGCCGCAGTGGCTACCACGTCCGCAGCCAGTTCGGTGGCGGCCGCTGTGACCGGCGCGGGATCACTTGGATGCACGGCACGCCGCCAGGAGAAGTCGTCGTCCCGGGTGTCGTGGGCCTGTTCCACCGACCGCACCACGTCAAGCAGCGTGCCCACGCCGACCCGGCGCTCGTCGAACGCCACCAGTACCTGCCCGGTGACCGCGTTGACCTGCGCCCACCGCACGCCCTTCATCCGGCCGAGGGCTGCGCTGGCGGCCCGGCCAAGCCGGCGGCGGCGGCTCCGGTCGCCGTTTTCGAGGCCACGAACCTCGATGTGCGCCCGCTCGTGGTTGGCCCACACCCGGCGCCGCTGGCGCCGGGGATGCAAGTCGAGCAGCGCCCGTCCAGTGGAAGTGGCTTGTCTGGCCAGCACGGCCGGATGCACAGTCTGCGCCGCCACATCAGGAACCATCCGAGCCGCCCGCGGCAGCACCTCGGCCATTCCCTTGGCGACACCGACAGCACCCGCCGCACCGGCGATACCAAGGGTCATCGCTCCGGCAGCGACGCCGGCGGCGTTGGACGCCGCCGACCAGGTCACGCCGGCGACTCGTGACGCAACGGAGACCAGCACGTCACGGGCCGTACCCCTGTCGGAGCCGCATATGCGCTCGCGCGGTTGATCAAATGCGAAACCGCTGTCAGAGGGAGCAACCCACCAGGACCGGCTCGTTGGCCAGGTCGACGCCGAACTCCGCGCGGACGCCGTCACGCACCTGCCGGGCCAACGCCAGCAGGTCGGTGGTCGTGGCGCCGCCCCGGTTGGTCAGCGCCAACGCGTGTTTGTGGGATAAGGACACCCGACCGCCTGGCCCGGGGTACCCACGGCCGAAACCGGAATGTTCGATGAGCCACGCGGCGCTCGTCTTGATCCGGCCCTCACCCGCCGGCCAGCGGGGCGCGGCGGCCGGCAGCGCGGCGGCCTGCTCTAAGTCCAGGACAGGATTGGTGAAGAACGAACCGGCACTCCAGGTGTCGTGATCGGCGGCGTCGAGCACCATGCCTTTGGACCGGCGCAGCTCAAGGACGGCAGCCCGCACATCCCCCAACTTGGCCCGGTCGCCGATCTCCACGCCCAGCACCCGCGCCAGTTCGGCGTATTGCACCGGCACGCCGAGCGTGCCGAGCCGGAGTTGGTACGTCACGCTGAGGATCACGTACCGGTCCGAGCCCTTGAACCGGCTCGTGCGGTACGCGAAGCCACATTCGGCGTTAGCGAACGTGCGGATCGATCGGGTCGCGCGGTCGTACGTACGGACCGACCAGATCGTCTCCGCGACCTCCTGCCCGTACGCGCCGACATTCTGCATTGGTGTCGCGCCAACCGAACCGGGGATTCCGGACAGCGCCTCAACGCCTATCCATCCTGAGCCGACGGCACGGGCGACCAACTCGTCCCACGTCTCTCCGGCGGCGACCGTAACGAGCAGGCCTCCGCAGGACGCGAGGTCGTCCGGATCGCATCCGTCCGCGTCCACTGTCACGCCGCGCGTGCACACCCGAACGACCGTCCCCGCGAACCCGTCGTCCGCGACGACGATGTTGGAACCGCCGCCGAGCACCAGTACCGGCTCACCCTGCTCGTCGCATTCACGTACCGCGTCGATCAGCGCTGCCTCGTCGTGGCCTTCGACCAGGCGGGCGGCCGGACCACCCAGCCGCAACGTGGTCAGCTCGGACAGGTTCATGCGCTCGGGCGGTAACGGACGACACCGCGCGATTGCGTCAATACTTTCTGGTCGTCGGCCTTGACCGTGAGCTCAACGTCGACGAGGCCGTCCTCGCGGATGTTCGTGACGACGCCGGACACCGTGACCGCTACGCCGTCGGCGTCGTCGGGAACGACCACCGGGCGCGAAAATCGCACTCCGTACTCCACCACCGCACCGGGATCGCCGACCCAGTCGGTCAGCAGCCGGGCGGCCAGCGCCATGGTCAGCATGCCGTGTCCGATCACCGTGGGCAGGCCGACGTCCTTTGCGATGCGGTCGCTCCAGTGGATCGGGTTGAAATCACCCGAGGCGCCGGCATAACGAATCAGGTCGGCCCGGGTCACGCGAAATGTCCTCTGAGGCAGTTCGGTGCCTGCCTGCACGTCAGGCATCGACGGCCTCCTCGGCCCGCACCAGCAACGTCGCGGTCGCTGTGCACACCGCCTCACCGTCGTCGGTCGCCACGTCACACTTGATACCCAGAAAATCGTTGCCAGCACGAGAACGAACGGTCTCGAGCGTGGTCGTGGTCAACAGCCGGTCACCCGCCGAGACCGGCCGGTTGTGGACGAACCGCTGGTCGACATGGATCACCCGGGAGTATTCGATGCCGAGGTCGTCCATCAGGATGTCGAAACCTCGAAGCACGGGAATCATCGCGAACGTCGGCGGAGCGACGACATCGGAATAACCGAGCGCTCGGGCGGCCTCCGGGTCGTGATAAGCCGGATTGGTGTCGGCGATGGCCTCCGCGAACTCGCGGATCTTCTCTCGGCTGACCTCATACGGCTGCGGCTTGTACACACGTCCTGCGGCCGACGCATCGAGGGTCATGACTCTCGACCGTACCTTCCGGCGAGATCGAGATGGCTGCCGGTCGCGGCTCCGTTTAGGGAAGCGTCACTCAGCGGGTCTCGCGGTGGACGGTGTGCCTACGGCAGCGCGGGCAGAACTTCTTCAAGTCGAGCCGGTCGGGGTCGTTGCGCCGGTTCTTCTTGGTGATGTAGTTGCGCTCCTTGCACACCGTGCAGGCCATGGTGATCTTTGGGCGGATATCTGCGCTCTTGGCAGCCACGGGTGCCTCTCAACGACGTGTTTTTCGGGATCCAAACCACATGAGGATAGCCGACGGCCACCCCTTGCTCCCAAATCTCTCCCTGGCTCCGTCGGACGGTGGCCCGACGCATTGGCGAGTCTGGTGTGAAGAACTGCGGCACGATCTTGAAAATTCGCCCGATTTATGCGACATAAGGGCATTCACTTCAAGATCGTGCCGCAGTTCTTCGCGCTTTGCGGTCAGCGGATCGGCACTGGCGTCCGCGGGGTGAGCACCCTTGGCACGCAAGAACAAGATGAGTAGCGGGGGCGGGACTCGAACCCGCGACACCACGATTATGAGCCGTGTGCTCTAACCACCTGAGCTACCCCGCCGGGGCCCGGGGCTGGCCACCTGGCCGCTCCGGTGTCGAGCCCCAATACGGAATCGAACCGTAGACCTTCTCCTTACCATGGAGACGCTCTGCCGACTGAGCTATTGGGGCGTGCGCTCTGCGCCAGATGAGCGTACACAAACCTCCGGCATTGCGCGAAATCGTTAGCCGCGGCGCTTCACAGCTGCTCACGGACTCCCGCTTCGCCCTCGATGCGCTGCACCTGCGCGGCGAGTCCGCCGGTCATCGACGATGAACCGGAGTTCCTGCGCAACAGCGGCAGGACCGTCCGGTGCTGTACGTCCTCCAGCAGCATGGCGAGCGCTGCATAGATCGCGGATGCAAAGGAAACGCCGCGGCGCAGGTTAGCAGCGCTGCGACGCAGATCACACTTTCCCGCAGCAACCTGGGTGAGCCCACGCGGGTCCTCATTCTCGACCGGCGCGGGCACCAGGCCTACGCCACAGGGGGACTGGAGAAACCCAAATGTTCGGAAGCACCAACAACAAGGTCCAGCGAATTCGCCGGGTCGGCATCATTACCGGGGCCATTGGCCTCGCCGCGGCCGCTTCGATGATTGCGCCGCAGGCGTTCGGAACCGACGCCGAGGCGCCGGCCCGGATCGAAGCTCGATCGGTCGACACCGCTGCCGCCAACGAGACTGAGGCGCCCGAGGCCGAAGTCACGTACGAACGTGGAGTCGCTCTCTCTGGCACCGGCGATCTGAACGGCCGCCACGTGTTCGCCGAGATCTACGGCAACAGCCTCTACGGTGGTCAAGGCACCGTCATGGTGGAGCCGCCTGGCGGCCCTGAACTCGGCGGATCCGTCGAATTCGACGCGGCGGATCTGCTCGACGGAGACGTCGAGTTCGACTTCGCGCTGTCGCGGTACACCCGCGGCGGTCCGGTCGCCACCCGCTCCAGCGCTCAGCTCGCCGGCACGTGGGAGTTGTCCGGCCCGTCCGTGGAGATCGACGAGACCTTCTCGGACGCCGGATACCTCATCCACGTCACTGGGACAAACACTCCGGTGTCGGCGGATGTCACGGTAACGGTCGACGGCCAGCCGGTCGTGCTCCAGATGCACGACGCCTTCGCCTTCGACCTGACGATCACCAAGACTCCGCTCTGAACAGGGGAGTACTAAGTACGCCAAACACCCCAAGTGGGCCCTTGATCTGCGATCAAGGGCCCACCTTCACGCCAGGCCCTACCGGTCAGAGATCACGCGGACTGCGATCGGCGTCATCGAACTTCCTCGTATCACGCGGCTCGACGAATGGCTCGACGTCCGGCGGGTGGCCGCCCTCGATGGCTCGCCCGCGAAGAAGCTCCGCGTCAACCTCAAGTCCCAACATGACTGCGATGTTGGAGACCCACAACCAGATCAGGAAGATGATCACACCAGCCATCGCCCCGTACGTGCGGTTGTAGTTGCCGAAGTTCGCGATGTAGAAGCCAAATGCCGCGGACGCCACGATCCACAAGAGGACGGCGAGGATACTGCCCGGCGTCAGCCACCGGAACCGAGGTTGTTTGACGTTGGGGGCTCCCCAATAGAGGATCGCCAGGATCAGGGCGACGATAAGAACGAGGACGGGCCACTTGGCGATGTCCCAGACAGCCACGGCCGTGTCGCCAAGACCGATCAGCTGGCCCGCCCATGAGGCGAGGTCTCCGGTGAAGACCACAACCAACGCGCTTGCGGCAAGCAGTATGACGAGAACCACGGTGATCGCGAGCCGGGTGGGAATAGTCTTCCAGATCGGCCGGCCTTCAGGCATCTCGTAAACCGCATTAGAAGCCCGCATGAAGGCCGCGACGTAGCCCGACGCGGACCACAAGGCGATCGCCAAGCTGACGATGAACGTGAGTCCGGCTGCGCTCTGGTTGCTTTCAAGATTCTCCAGCGCCGTCGTGATGATGTCCCGGGTCGGCCCCGGTGCGAAAGCGCCTACGTTCGTCAGCAGCGGCTGGATGGTGTCCCGGCCCAGCAGACCTAACACGGCCACGAGGGCGACGAGCGCTGGAAAGATCGAAAGTATGCCGTAGTACGTCAGCGCCGCAGCCCAGTCGGTCAGGTTGTCCTTGCGGAAACCCGAAATGCTTCGCTTGAGTACGCCCCACCAGGACCGCTTGCCCAGATCGGTGGGCGAGTCGGGCAGGTCGCCCTCACGGCGGCGAACCGCTGCGTCACGCTCACGCATTCCCTGCTCGCGCCCAGCGCTTCGACTCGGGCGTTCGGTGTCGCCAGCCATATATCTCGCCTCCCGTAGCGTGGGCGGGACCTGCCCAGTTGGCCGACGGCGGTATGCCGGCACGCTGGATCAGCAACGACGGCACCACGCAGTTTCGTCGGTTGTTGACCTGGTTAGATACCCGAACTCGGGCAAAGCATTCGCGCTGTAAGGCACCGTTCGGCCGATGTCGACGCCCGCATGAGCGAATGCTCGCTGTGTGAGCCGACAGAGAAGATCGACGGAGCGGGGCGGCAGGCGTCGGTTCAAGCCGACGTAGACGTAGCCGACGGATTCTCAGTCCGAGCCCGCAGACGCCTCACCAGCAGAAGGTGGCGGCAGGGCCGTTCTGCCATCGCGGTACGGCGACGCAGGGGAGCGCCCGGTGGTTGGCGAGCACGTCGGCGGCAACCGTGAACAGCCACATCCGCTGACGCATACGATCGTCGTGCGGCCGACCACGCACGATGAGCGCAGGCGGCCGCGCCGATTTGCTCGAGGACTACCTCGGGCATACCCCTTTCCGTTTAGCCGCGGGTCGTTGATGTTGCTGTCAAGGTGTGCCGATCCAGCAGGGACGAGCACGGCCTCGTTACGCGCGGCTCTGATCGGTGGCAAGTGCGCCTGGGGGGGCCACCCGGCCGGAGGAGGGGAGCCGCGGGACAACTTCTCTGGTGCTGACTCGATCGGGACGGCGCAGCGAGGGCGAATTGCTCTGGCCCGAAACCAGTGCTCGGGGCACTGTTACCGCGATGCCCATCAGTAATGTTCCGGCGAGGAGGAAGGGGAGCTCGGTTCGCACTCCGATGAGGGAGCCACCGATGAGCGGCCCGAAGAACTGGCCGAGGCCACTCGCGGAGTTCTTGAGGCCAAGGGCGAAACCGGCGCCGGACCGGGTCCGGCTGGACACGAGGGCGGTGAGGTTGGGCATGACCACCGCGCCGCCGGCGCCGTGGGCTGCGGCCATGGCGAGGACGAGCGGAAACGGTCCCGCTGCGAGCAAGCCGGCAAGGCTGGCTCCCATGCTCGCGAAGCCGACTGCCACCTGGGTCACGGCGGAGACCCGGGTGCTCAGCCAGGCCACGGCCGGGAGTTGGACAGCCAGCACGGCGCTGCACACCATGAAGGCCAGGGCGATCTGGGCGAGGGTGAGCGAGAGTCGGTCCCGGGCGTAGAGCACGAAGATCCCCTCGAAGATCGCTAGTCCGTACTGCGCGGCGAACACGAGTAGCAGCAGCGGACCCGTCATGGTCAATACAGGCCTCAGCCCGCCCTGGTGCCGCGTGCTGCGGAAATGCGCCTTCGGTCTGACGGGTGTGGAGTTGGGCAGGTGCCGGCCGGCCAGAGCGAGGACCGAAGCGGCAAGCAGGCCGCTGAACAGGAATGGGATCGAGTGGGCGTCGAGATGCACGATCCCACCGCCGATCTCGATGTTCGAGCCGGTGAGCAGCCCGGTGAGGGCGGGCCCGGCGACGAGTCCGAGGCTGATCGCGGTGCCGAACCAGGCCATTCCGCGGGCACGGTCGCGGTCTGAGGTGGTATCGGCGATGTAGGCGCTGGCGGTCACCAGCAGGCTGGCGTCGGCGAAACCGCCGAGTAAGCGCAGCGGGTACAGCATCCAGAGGGAGGTGCTGAGACCAAACAGGACCTGCGTGGCGGCGAGGCCGCCGAGCCCGGCAAGCAGCATGGGCCGCCGCCCCCACCGATCGCCGAGGCGCCCAAGGGTGGGGCTGGCGAGGAGGCCAGCCAGCGCGTAGACCCCCACGATCAGCCCGACGTGGAAGGCGACGGAGCCGGCAGCGGCGCCGAGCCCTCCGACGCGCTGGATGTGGTCCGGAAGAACGGTCAGTGTGCTCCCGTAGCCGACCATGACGAGGAACAGGGACGCGAGAAGCACGGCCGTCGGCCGATCGGGCCGGAAGCGAGTCGTCGTGATGCCACTCATGCCTCCGCCTCGCCGGCGAGGTCGCTTGGGAGCTGCGCCAACAGCACGAGATCTCGCCATTGCCTGCCCATTCCGTCGAGTCCACACGCACATAGGACGGTGTCGGCCGCGAGGGGGATACAGCATGGCTAGCCCGCCGACCTCGCAGGTGCAAGTGGGAACCTCTGCGACGCGAGGGAGATGGACCTTCGCCGTCAGGATCCCTGCTGCCAATCGCAGGCGCCGCCTGCCGACTCCGACGCAGACTTCGTGATCCCGCGTCGAAGAGTGGAGACGTTGGGCCCTACACGGCGTGGCTCCGGCGGGCCAACGGTGAGCAGGTACCGCTCTCTTCGTCTTCGCGTGAGGGAGGTGAAGACCGGATGACACCTGACTGTCGTGCCGATGTCATTGATCAAGTAGTCACGTACACGACCACGCGGGCGCATTGCAGCGGGTCTGGGTGGTGGATGGGCGGCATGGCGATCTGGTGGGTGATCGCGTCGGCCGTAGTGATCTTCGGGTTTGTCTGGCTGCTCCAGAAGGGCTTTGAGCGGCGGCCGCGCAGCGTTCAGAACACGCCGGCGATCCCAGAGCGGCGCTTCGCGGAAGACGAGATCCGAGGTTCGAGCGGCGACTCATCCACCCACCAGGCCACACAGGGCAAGCGAGCCCGTGGTCGGTGCGCCGGTCAGGACTACACCGGGCGCCGAGGGGCAACCGGCCCATCGGCGCATGGGTTGCCTGCGGAGGCCCTCGCTCGCCGTTTCACCCCGCTTCACCCCGCCAGGGGCAAGCCGCCACCACGGGTGAAGTCGGGACCGAGCGACGTTCGCCACCCTTGCGCCCTATCCGTCCGCGAGGCGACAGCCGAGTCCGCCACGCCCTCGCCGGCGCGCCTTCCAGCGAAGTCGCGGCGACGAGGGCGTGGAGGCCGACTGTATCTCGAATCCGTCGGGACGCTCTGCTGACCAACTAACATGATCATGTGGACTCGGGTGGGTGAGACACGCCGCCGCGCGGCGCCCAGGACGGTCCACATGATCATGGAAATATGACGCGAGCCTCTCTATCGCCGGAAGATCTCGTAGACCGCTCCGTGCGACAGCGACACCGCGAACATGTTGCCGTTCGGGCCGGTTTCGAGGTCGGTCAGGACGCCGAACTCCCGCCCGATAAGCAGGCTCTCGCTCTCTGTGATGTCGAACTTGTCGAGGTTGTCGGCGACCCGATCGTCCAGACGGGGATCGTCGACAGCGATCTTCTGCCTGTTACCGGTCAGGTTGAAGTGGAACAAGTGCCCACCTTCCAGGAAGTCCCGAGCACCTCCGAGGAACATGTCGCCGTCGAACTGCCGCCCGAGACCCGGCCCGTCGACGAACCCCAACGCCGCCGGGGCAACTTCGAACTTCCAGCTGAACTCAGGATCGCTGTAGTGGGCTCCGGGCAGCATGAACAGCCGGTCCAGCGCCTGTTCCGGCGATTCCGCGATGTTCGTCGGCGGCCAGCGGTCCTGCTGCAGGCTCATCGCCCCGAACGTGGTCTCGATATCCCGGAACTGTGCGATCCGGGACACCGGCCCCGCGATCTGGATCCATCCACCGTTCATTCCCGGCTCGACCCTGTTCAGCTCGGTGAAACTGTCGTCGCCGTTCTCCTCCAGCCAGAGGTCACCGGACTTCGGATCGAAGTCGAACCCGAAACTGTTGCGGTGCCCATACGAGAAGATCTTCTGGATGTTGGCGCCGACTTCACCGCCCACGCTCGCCCCCACGTCGAAGAACGGGTTGTCCACCGGCGCGGTACCGTCGTCGTTCAACCGCAGCATGACTCCGGTGAGATGGGCATCGTCGGGCTCCGGTCCGCCGAACTGGTCGTCTGGGCTGCCGTCGCCAAATGGTCCCAGCGGGAGGTTCTGAGTCTGCCCTCTCCGGCCGACGTCGCCGATGAAGACGTACAGCTTCTCGTCCGGGCCAAAGGCGATAACCCCACCGTCGTGGTTGCCGAACGCACGGGTCTCATGCGGAGGGTTCGGGGGTTGCAGGGCTCGCAGCCGGATTACATTCTGGTCGAACGCTAGGGACGAGCCGTCCCAGACGAACCGGTCCACCCTGTTACCCAGCAGTGGCGTGTCGTCCAGGTTTCCGCTGTCGGCACCGGTCGTGCTCTCGGTCCAGTAGAGGTAAACGCCCGGATTCGCCGGGAAGTCCGGATGTAACGCGACTCCGAGGAGCCCACGTTCGGAGGCGTTGTTCACCGCCAAGTCCAGCACCGGCCCTTGGACTGTGTCCCCTGTCACCCGCATCACCCGGCCGGTCTGCTTCTCGCCGACCAGGATGTCGTCTGAGCCCAGGAAGGCCATGCTCGTCGGAGTGATCAGGCCGTCGACCACCGTCCGCACATCGAGCCGTGGATGGAGCATCTGCGGGCCGTCCGCCTGGGACGCAGCCGGTAGCGGTGCAATGGCCCCGAGGCTCACCAAACCACATGTGGCCACCATCGTGATGATTCGTCGCATCGTGCCTCCGTTTATCGTGTCGGTCGATTGCCTCAGTCGGACGCGTCGATGATCTTCCAGATCCGGCCTTCCAGACCGGTCGGCGTGAAGTTTCCGGTTATGGCATAGAGCTCGCCATCGGCGTCCTGACCGATGCTCTTCATGAATCCCGCACGCACCGGGTCCGAGGGATCAAACCGGAAGGCCGGGCGCAGCTTCCACAAGTGCCCACTCGGCGTCGGGTTTGCCACCAGGATCTGGCCGTCCAGCGAGCCGACGGCGAAGTCTCCCTGCACGAGCCGGCCACGCAGCCACTTGATGTCCTCACCACGGTAGATGTGGCCGCCGAGGGACGCTCGGCCGAAACCTTCGCCGGGAACCTGTGACCGCGGATCCTGGACCGCGAAGTTCAGATACTCGATGACCGGATCGTGGATCGGCTCGCCGAGTGATCCGACGCTCGCACACGTCTCCGGTGGCGCGAACGGGGTGGACCGGTCGAAGCAGTGGGTTCCTTCCTTGAGTGCCCACCCGTAGTTCCCAGGTCCGGTCACTCGGTAGGTCGCCTCGAAGAAGGTCTCGGCGGTGGCGCTGACGTACATCGCCCCATCGCCTTCGGAGTCGAACGAGATGCGGAACGGGTTGCGAAACCCCCAGGCGAAGATTTCGTCCGGGATGCCGTCGTCCCCCACGAACGGGTTGTCCGGTGGGATTCCGTAGGGGTCGCCGCTATCGACGTCGATACGCAGGATCTTTCCGTGCAGGGAGGTGAGATCTTGCGCGAGGAGGTCTCCGAAGAGTAGGGCGGGTGGGACGTCGAACACCGAGCCCCCGCCCTCCGGGCCGTGGACGAACCCGCCGTCGCCGAGGCCGATGTAGAGCATTCCGTCCGGGCCGAAGGCGAGCCCGCCACCGTTGTGCTTCCGGCTGGGCCATTGAGTCTTGAAGATCACTCGCTCAGAGTCCAGGTTGACCCGGTTAGGGTCCGCCGATGACACGACGAACTCGGACACCCGGCGCGTATACTGCAGCGGGCAACCCTCGGGCTCCTCGGGCACGAGGCCGCCCTCGTCGACGCAGATGTTCTCCCCCTCTCGCTGGGCGCTGTACTGCACATACAACTTCCCGTTGCTGGCGAACTCGGGATGAAACGCCACCTCGAGCAGGCCCCGCTCGTCGAACGCACTCTGAAGAACCACTCGGTCGGTGATGTCCAGCAAGGGCGTGGAAAGCACGTCTCCCTCGGGCGTCAAGATGAGCACCAGCCCGGTCTGGTCGACGACGAAACGACGACCGCTGCCGTCGGGTGCGAAAGTGAGGCTCAGCGGAGCAACGAGTCCGTCTGCCACGAGCTCGACGTCCAACCGGGGGCCGTCACCTCTCGACGTACCAGGATCCGCGGGCGATGCAACGGCGGCCGACTGATGACCTGCCACCATGCTGCCCAGCAGAGCGACGACGCCGAGGGGCGCGAGCATCTTTCTCATGGCATCTCCTCGCAACAGCGCGGGAGTCACGCTCAAGTGGTGGTTAGTTCACGAGTTGGATCGGTTCGTTGGAGAAGAAGAGGAAGCGCTCGCCTTGAAACTCGATCTCCACGGACGGGCCGACCAGCGCGTTGCCCGCCTGGAAGAGCCCTTCGGAAGCTTCCACGGCGACGGTGAACAGGTGAGGCTGGCCGTCACAGACCGGCACGAAGCCACCGACACCACGGACCTGGCCCTGAAAGATGAATACCTTAGAAGCCAGTCCTGTGGTCTGCCGCGGACAGGCTACGGTCACATCGACATCAACCGCCTGCCCACCATCGCGCAACCGGGCCATCCGGTCGCCGAAGTCGACCAGGATAATCGGGTCGACGTCCACGTTCCGGGTGTCCTGCACCTGCTCAGTGCGGCCGCGCTTGATCGTGACTACCGCGGTGACCTCGGCCGGGCCAAGCTCGAACTCGCCACTCGCGGCGGGCACGGTGACCCGGAAGGCAAGCCCGAAGTTGCCGGTGCAGGTCAGCGGGAACGACGCCGAGCCCGACGCCTGAGGCTGGGCGACGGTGACCAGCGCCTGCTGCACGGTCCACTTCTCCGGACACCGCGCCAGAACCGACACGTTGATCGACTGCCCATCGGGGGCGAGACCAGCGCCTGCCTGCACCCGCACCTCCAGGCGATCCGGGGACGGTGGCCCGGCGTCGGCCGGCAGAGCGCCTCCCGTCGCGAGCACGAGCCCGGCGACACCGGTAATGACCAGCGCCCGTAGGTGACGCCAGTAAGGCTTGATGCCCATCGAGCCCACTCCAATCAGTGCAACGAGCGACCTCTAACAAGGGCACGGCCTCGCGTCGGCCACGGTTCACCAGCCGGCACCTGGCAGTGGCGACCCGTACGCTACGGAAGTTCCTCTAGGCGAGCCAATGGCGAGGAGCCGCTGACAGCACTCTGTCTCCTCCGTGGTGTTCGTACGCGTGACGCGGTGATTTGGAGCGAGGAGCGGGCCTGCGAAGTGCCGGGTCAATTCTTCGGCGCCGTCGACGTGCAGGCTCCCGGACCGATGGCGTTGGGGTGGCCTCGTCGCCGCCGCAGGTCCTGCGGAACAGTGCTCATGCGCGGTGGCCCGGCTAAGCGGCAGTCCCCCTTCCACACCGCGGGTCGACGTCCCGAATCGACCGTGGGAGGGAGCAGTAGCCGGGCGAGCAGGTCAGCGGTGGGCCGAGACCAGCCATGCCGCCGCGTCAAGCACCACGCCGTGCGAGCCGGCATACGGGGCGAACCCCTCCCGGAGCGCTGTCGCGGCTGCCCCAACCGTTTCCTGCGGGGCGCCGGCGAACAGCTGCTTGCTCTCGGGCAGGGAGAGGATGTAGTCGACGGCGGCGTCCACGTCATGTCCGAGTCGAACAGGCCGGACCGTCGACTCGAGCCGCGGATCCCGGAAGCCGCTTGCGGCTAGCAGGCGGATCAGGCGGTCTCCGTCGGCGAACGCGAACGGGCCTGCGGCTCCGGGCGGGCCCAGTTCCGGGGTCCGGCCGATGGCCTTGATGGCCGCGCCAAAGGCCACGACTACCCATTCGCTCTTCAGCGGATCCTGCGGGCATGTGAAGTGCAGCCGCCCGCCGGGCCTGAGTGCGCGAGCCAGGTTGGCGAACGCGGCCTGCGGGTCGTCGAAGAACATGACGCCGAACCGGCTGATCACCGCATCGAAGGACTCCGGCTCGAAAGGCTGCACCTGCGCGTCCGCCTCCAGCAGCTCGACGTTGTTCAACCCTGCCGCGGTGAGCCGCGCCTGTGCGGCCCGCAGCATGGTCGCGGAGATGTCGACCCCGACAACCCGGCCCGGGGGTGCGACCCGCTCGGCCGCCTCGACGGTCGATGCGCCGTGGCCGCAGCCCACATCCAGAACCCGTTCGCCCGGCTGCAACCGGGCAGCTTCGAGCATCGCCTCCCCAAACGGGGCTATGACTGCCTCGTTCGTCTCTTCGTACTGCTGGTACTGCAGCGCGCCGTCATGCTGCCAGAATTCCCGGTGAGTTCGGTTTCGCTCGCCGACCACGGGCGAACTGTCGGTATCTTGGCCCATCGCCCTGTCTCCCTTCCCGATGTTCTTGCGGCTGCTCCCGCAGGTCCGGACGATCGAATGTGAGACCTCGACGCTAAGGACTGGGTGCGGCCGCGCGCTTCGGGGGAACTCCCCAGTTCGGCCAAGTGTGGAAATGGGGTGTTCTATGCAGGGTGGAGTCAGATAAGCCGGTGCTGGTACGCGGTGGCGGCCGCGCGCGAGGAGACGCCCAGCTTGGCGAAGGTGTTCGACACATGCCGGTCGACCGTCTTCTCCGCCAGGACAAGGTCCTCGGCAATCGAGCGGTTCGTCTTGCCCGTCGCCAGCAGCCGCAGCACCTGAAGCTCACGCGGCGTCAGACCGTGTGCCTCCGGGACCGCCGGCGTGCGCGCGAGGCGCTCGACCTGCGTCGCGTCCGGTGCGGCGCCTAAACTCTTGAAGACCCTCAAGGCCGAATCCAGTTCCAGGGCCGCGGAGTCCTCGTCGCCGAGCGAACGACAGCTGAGCGCGATCAGAACCCGGACCCGGGCGGCCTCGTACGGCGCATCGAGCTCCCGCCACAGATCCCAGGCCCGGCGCAACGCCCCGAGTGCGATGCGGGCGTTGCCCTCAGTGAGCAGGACGGCACCCACGGCTCGGCCCGCCATGGCGTGCAACGCTGGTGTGTCGTAGTCGTCGGCGAGCTCGGCGAGTTCATCTGCCGCCTCATGCGCCGTGGCGACGTCGCCCACGGCCAGCATGATCTCGGCATGCGCCGGCAGAACCTGCGCCCGCCGGAGCCGGTCGGTGGTCTCCTCGACCACCCGCCGAATCGAGCCCTCGGCCGCCGGAGCATCGCCCTCCGCCAGCCGCAGCAGGGCAAGCCCTGGTTGGGTGTCGTGTCCCCATCGGCTTGCCCCGCGGTAGCCGTCCTCCGCCGCGGAGAAGTCCCCGAGTACCCGGTAGAGCTCGGCTTGCCTGTACAGGGCTGCGCCCGTGGCGTACTGGTCCGCTGCCCGGGCGAGCCGCTCAACAGCCTTCTTCGTCTCCTCTATCGCCTCCGGCCACGCCCCATGCAATTGCATGATCTCGGCCCGGTGAACCAGACACTGCCCCGTAAACGTCTGTATCTGCGGCTGCCTCGCCCACATTTGTTCAAGCATGGCGGTCCACTCGTGCGCTCGTCGCAGGTCCGCGATCTCGTGGCAGGCATCGATCATCGAGCAGTAAAGGTTGCCAGACACCGGTGGCCAAACCTCGTCAGCCACCACCGCCACCATGGCCTCGTCCAGCAGAGCCATGCCCTCGCGCACCCGACCCTGCCTCACCAGCGCGCGACCTTGGAAGTGCAGCGCGAGCGCCAGCAGGTCGGCATCGCCGACGCGGGCGCCGATTTCAGCCGCACGGGCGGCGGCAGCCTCGGAGCCCGAGTAGTCGCCCGAGGAGCCGGCCAGCACACTCTCCGGAAGCAGGAAGAAGCCGAACTCGGCGCAGTCCTGTTCCTGCGACCCGATCAGTCGGCGAGCCCTAGCGAGCCAGCCATCCGCTGGTGCCAGGTCCCCTTCCAGCAGCAAAGTGAACGCCACCCAGAACAGGCAACGCGCAGCCCGGTGGGGATTACCTACCTCAACGTAGGCGCGGTGCGCGCGTTGAAGCGCCCGCCTGCATTCGTCCGCGTTCCCCACCAAGTACGCCGCCGCAGCCAGCACCTCGAGATCTTCGCCCCTCAACGACGCCGACTGCTCGGCCCGAGACAGGAGCCGGAAGGCGTCGGCCCACGCCAGCCCGTGAGCGGACTCACGGCCGCTAATGAGTTCATCGTGTTCAGGCACAGGGCCGTTCACCTCGCAGCGGTCGCCACTTCCATTCTGCTGTGGCGCCGACGGCAGCCCGGCGCACCATCTGGTCGAACGGGGCCACACGGTGGTTCACGTCCCCCAGTTTCCACCGGTGCCACCGGCTGCCGCCAGTCAGAGGTGGGTGCACCCCAGCACGCTGGGTCTTACCGTCGCATGTGCTGGCCTCGGCGAGGCGCCGCCTCTAAGATCCGCCTCGAATGTGATCCAAGGCTCTGAGGAGCTCATCCATAGCTCCCACCGGTGACGACTGGACCCACAGCAAAGGGCCCCCGACGGCAAACGCCCAGTTCAGAGGCCCTTCTCGAAGGGTGGCAGGTGTTGGATTCGAACCAACGTAGGCGTAGCCGACGGATTTACAGTCCGCTCCCTTTGGCCGCTCGGGCAACCTGCCGGAGCACCCTGCGCGGGTGCGTTGTGAAGAATAGCCGACGTCGGTGGTCGGATGGAAACCAGATCCGGTAGCTTGCGGCACGTGGCTAGCGAATCCTCGTTTGATGTGGTCAGCAAGGTCGACCGGCAGGAGGTCGACAACGCGCTCAACCAGGCGGCAAAGGAGATCAGCCAGCGGTTCGACTTCCGCAACACCGACGCTGCCATCCGCTGGGCGGGCGAGTTGGGGGTGGAACTCGAGGCGTCGGCGGAGGACCGCGTCCTGGCCGTGCTGGACGTCTTCAAGGACAAGCTCGTCAAGCGCGGCGTGTCGCTCAAGGCTCTCGACACAGGGGAGCCGCGGCAGTCCGGCAAGCTCTACAAGATCGGCGCCACCCTGCAGAACGGCCTGAACCAGGAACAGGCGAAGAAGATCACCAAGGCGATCCGTGACGAGGGTCCCAAAGGCGTCAAAGCGCAAGTACAAGGCGACGAGGTGCGGGTCTCAGCGAAGAAGAAGGACGATCTGCAAGCCGTCATCGCCATGCTCAAGCAGCAGGATTTCGACTTCGCCCTGCAGTTCGTCAACTACCGCTAGCGGATCCTGCTCGCACTCGGCCACCTGTCCGGCCGGACAGCTCGCTGACTAGCGTCAGCGGCGCGATGTGACCAGACAAGTCGGATCACCGGCGGTGGCCGCCGAGCTGTTCTAACCTCGCGATCCGCTCGGCCGCCGGCGGGTGCGAGGAGAACAGGCGGGCCAGCCCGTGGGAGCGGAACGGATTGACGATCATCAGGTGGCTCGACGTCATCAACTCACGGGCGGGAGGGAGCGGCAACTGCCGAGTTCCGAGCTCAAGCTTGCGCAGCGCGCTCGCCAGCGCGAGCGGGTCGCCGGTGAGCCGCGCTCCGTCGGTGTCAGCCTGGAACTCGCGCGACCGGCTGATCGCCAGCTGAATCACCGACGCGGCCAGTGGGCCGAGCAGCATGAGCAGCAGCGCCGCTACCGGACCGGCCTCGTCATCCTCGCCGCCGCGGACGAAGAACGCGAGGTTGGCTACGAACATGACGACGCTGGCCATCGCACCGGCCACAGACGAGGTGAGGATGTCGCGGTTGTAGACATGTGCGAGTTCGTGCCCCAGCACCGCCCGCAACTCGCGTTCGTCGAGGATCGTCAGGATGCCCTCCGTGCAGCACACGGCGGCATTGGCCGGATTCCGCCCGGTGGCGAACGCGTTGGGCGACGGGGTAGGGCTGACGTACAGCCGCGGCATGGGCCGGCGAGCTGCCGTGGACAGCTCGCGGACGATGCGGTACATCATCGGCTGCTGCGCCTCACTGACCGGGTAGGCCCGCATCGAGCGCAACGCAATCGTGTCACTGTTGAAGTACGCGTAGCCGTTGGCCGCTAGCGCAATGACCAGCGCGATCCACAGCCCTGTCGTCCCGAATAACCCACCGACGAACAAGATGATCGCGGACATCAGGCCGAGCAGCGCCGCGGTCTTCAGGCCGTTGTGGTGCACGTAGCAATCAACGTCCAAGGACGGATCACGCGTTCCCTCGACCAATGCGACGCAGGTCGATGCCGGCGATCGACGGCGGGTCAGCCGAGGATTCCGAAATTGGCCTCCGCCAGACCGAAGGCCAGCTGCGGCAGCACCGAGAACACCACACCGGCGGCCAAGGCCAGGCCGATGGCAATACCGGACGTCGCCGGCACATCGTAGGTCGGTACAGCCTTTCGATCTGGCGCGGCCGAGAACATCAAGACGGTCCACCGCAGGTAGTAGACCAGCCCGATCACGGTATTGACCGCCACTGCGAGGGCCAGCCAGCCCGCACCACCTGAGACGGCCGAGTCGATGATGACAACCTTGGCCCACAACCCGGCGACGCCGGGAGGCAACCCGGCGAGCGCGAGCAGCGAGAAACCCAGCACGACGGCGCTGGCCGGCTCGGTGTGGACCAGCCCCCGGTACTCCTCGAGCGTCGCTCCGGGACGGTGCCGCGACACCACGGCAACCACCCCGAACGCGGCCAGGTTGAGCGCCGCGTAGATGGCGAGGTAGGCGACGGTGGCCGACATCGCCTCACCCAGCTGGCCGCCAGTGGTCCCGGCCGAGGCCACCCCAAGCGGCACCAGCAGGTAACCGGCGTGCGCGACCGACGACCAGGCCAGCAGCCGAATCGCGGTGCGCTGCCGCAGCGCGGCCACGTTTCCGAGGGTCATGGTGAGCACTGCCAACACGCCCACTGCGGGACCCCACACGTGCGCGTAGCCCGGGAAGCCGTGGCTGACGACGAGTACCAGACCCACCAGGCCGGCCGCTTTGGACACCACGGCCAGGTATGTGGCCACCACGACCGGGGCTCCTGAGTAGGTGTCCGGTACCCAGAAATGGAACGGCACCGCACCGACCTTGAAGGCCAGGCCGACCAGGGTCAGCAATACACCGGCTCCAGCCAGCGACGTCCGGCCAGCCGGATCATCGAGAGCCACCGCGATGCGGTCCAGATGCAACGCGCCGGTCGCACCGTAGACCAGCGAGACGCCGTAGATCATGACCGCGACGGAGACGACTGAGACGATGAAGAACGTGAGCGCGGCCTCGGCGTCCCGCCGGTCCCGGCGGCGCAGGCCCACCAGCGCGAACGCGGGCAGCGACACGACCTCCAACGCCACGATGATCGTCGCTAGGTCGCGGCCCGCGGCCAGCACGAGCGCACCGGTGGCCGATGCGAGTACCAGGAACCCGGTCTCGCCGGCCGGCAGCCGCGTCTCAACGGCCCGCGTGTCGGCATTCGCCAGCAGCAGGACGACAAGTGTGCCCACCAGCACGATGCCCTGGAACGCCAAGGTGAGCTGGTTGACGACGTACGAACAGGATGCGAAGCCGGCGTCGCCACCGCCCGTACAGAAGGTGGCTCGAGCGTCACCCCACAGCAGGCCGACGAACACCAGCGCGATAAGCACCCCGGCGACGCTCACGCCAGTCAGCACTCCCGGAGCCCGCTTCGCGGGCAGCCACAGATCGGCGAGCAACACCGCGAGTGCAGTGCCGGCGACCGCAAGCGCCGGGGCAACGGTCAGCCAGTCGACGGTCTGCGCCAGCCAGTTCACAGGCCCACTCCCTGCATCACGGGATCGACCAGGGTGAGCACGAGTCCAGGCCACAAGCCGAGCAACACGGTCAGCGCGATCAGCGGCCCCCACGAGGCGATCTCGTGCCTGGTGACATCACCCAGCACGGGTAGCCGAGGCCCGATCGAGTCTTCTCCCTGGCACACCCGCCGTACCGTCACCAGCAGGTACAACGCGGTGAGCACCGCGCCGATGACGGCGACGGTGAGCAGGACGAGGAAGTACGGGCGATCCAGCACGGCGGACGGACGGAACGCCCCCACGATGGCCAGTAGTTCACCCCAGAATCCGGCGAGGCCCGGCAGGCCGAGCGACGCGATCGCCGCGAACGTCACGAGCGCGCCCAACCTGGGCAGCCGCGCGTACATCCCACCGCCGAGCTCGTCGAACTCACTGGTGCCGTGCCGGTCCTTCACGGCTCCAGCGAGGAAGAACAGCAGGCCGGTGATGAGTCCATGAGCCAGGCCGGCGAAGACCGAGCCGTTCAGGCCGGCCGGCGTCATCGTCGCCACTCCAAGCACGACGAAGCCCATGTGACCCACGCTCGAGTAGGCGACGAGCCGTTTGAGATCACGCTGAGCGAAACAGGCGAGCGCGCCGTACACGATGCCGACCGCGGCCAGCCCACCGAGTACCGGCGCGATCTGCCGGACACCGTCGGGTACCACCGGCACAGCGATCCGGACCAGCCCGTACGAGCCCATCTTCAGCAGCACGCCGGCCAGTAACACCGAACCGACGGTCGGTGCCTTCGCGTGCGCGTCCGGCAGCCACGTGTGCAGCGGCCACAACGGCACCTTGACCGCGAGCCCGCCGACGATCGCGATCGCGGCGAGCAACTGGACGTTGGCGGACAGCCCGTCACCGCCGCGGCGCGCCAGTTCCAGCATGTCGAAGGTGCCGGCCTGGGAACCCACGTACAGGAAACCGACCAGCATGATCGCCGAGCCGAGCAGGGTGTACAGGATGAACGTGTTGGCCGCCGCGACTCGGCCGGGCTGGTCCTTCGGTTCACCCCACCACGCGATGACGAACCACATCGGGATGAGCACGACCTCGAAGAACAGGAAGAACAGGACGAGGTCGAGGGCGAGGAAGGTGCCGATCATTCCGACTTCGAGCAGCAGCACCAGGGCGACGAAGGCGCGCAAGCGACCGCCGGGCGGTTTGATTCGCACGGTGTAGAGCAGGCAGCTGAACACCAGCAACGCGGTCAACACGACGAACGGCAAAGACAACCCGTCCACGCCGAGCCGCCAGCTGAGCCCCAGCGTCGGAGCCCACTCAACGTCGGCCAGCAACTGGACGCGCCCGGCGTCGCCCCGGTCGAATACGACGACCACGGCAAGGACGACCAGCAAGGTAAGCGCCGAGGTGACCAATCCCACGGTGGGCGCCAGCCGCCGCCCTGTCGGTGCCGGCAGTAGGGCCAGAGTGATGCAGCCGGCCAGCGGCAGCGCGATCGCAAGGTGCAACAGGGTGGTCATCGAATCAGCGCACCGCCACTCCGACGAGAGCCAGCACCACGACGGCCACCAGCACCGCGGTGACGTACTGCTGCACCTTGCCCCGCTGAGCCGCCTGGGGCACTGCGCCGAGCGCACGGACGACCCGGCCGGTCCCTGTCACATACGGATGGATCACGTAGCGGTCGCCCGCAACGACGAGCCGGGCCAACGTGTACACCGGGCGCACGACGGTGGCCTCGTAGATGGCATCGACGTGCATGCCGTCGGCGAACACTGGCGCCGCCCGGCCGAGCGACGTTGCGGGGTCACGTTGGGCCTCGCGCAGCCAGGTTGTATACGCGGCGTACACACCGCCGACCAGGAGCAGCAGGGACAGGATCGCCGTAATCCAGTGCAACTGCACACCGTCCGGCCGTACCCCTCGGTCGAGCGCGCCTGGCAGCCAGAACCCGAGCACGCCGAGGCCGATGGTGGCCGCCGACAATCCGTACAGCGGCAGCCGCATGGCCGGCGGTGGTTCGTGCGCCCCGGCTTCGGACGGCCGCCCGTGGAACGCCAGCAGCCAGGCTCGGGTCGCGTAGGCGGCGGTGAGCAACACGGTCAGAAGGCCCGCGATCAACACGAGCCAGGCGGCCCAGCCGGGCAGCGGTCCGCCGTGCACAGCGGCGTCCTCGGCCGCCGACAGAACTGATTCCTTCGAGAAGAACCCGGCCAGGGGCGGGACGCCGACCAGTGCGGCCAGCCCGATCGTCATGATCCAGTAGGTACGCCGCAGCTCCGTTCGCAGGCCGCCCATCCGGGACAGCAACGTCGTACCGATGGCGTGGGCGATGGCACCGGCCGCCAGGAAGAGCAACGCTTTGAACGCGGCGTGGCTGATCAGGTGGAACAGACCGGCAGAGTAGCCCCCGACCGCCAGCCCGCCGAGCATGTAGGCGAGTTGGCTGGTGGTCGACCACGCCAGAACCCGTTTGAGGTCGTCCTGGGCAAGAGCGGACAGCGCGGCGAACACCATCGTCACCGCGGCCATGACAGCAAGCACGGCCATCGCCACCGGTGCCAGCAGGTAGGCGTCGTACAGGCGGCCCACCAGGAAGACCCCGGCGGCAACCATCGTCGCGGCGTGTATGAGCGCCGAGATCGGCGTCGGGCCGGCCATCGCATCCGGCAACCACACATGCAGGGGCACCTGAGCCGACTTGCCGGCAACGCCGCACAGTACGAGTACCAGAGCCACCGTCAGCGTCGTGGACGGTTCCACGTTCGTCGCGATGACCGATACCTGGAACGAACCGGCAAGATCTGCCAGCACCAAGAACCCGATCAACAAACCCATGTCGCCGAGGTGGGTCACGACGAACGCCTTGACAGCGGCCGCCCGCGCCTCGGGCAGCTCCCAGTGGTGCCCGATGAGAAGTGCCGAGCAGATGCCCATGATCTCCCAGCCGACGAGCAGGACGATCAGATCGTCGGACAGGACGACGAGCAGCATGGCTGCAGTGAAGAGTGAAACAAGCGCGGCGTACGACCCGTACCTGGGGTCACGGCTCATGTACGACGTCGAGTAGACCTGGACGGCGAACGCGACGGCGGCCACCATGACAGCAAGCGTGAGGCTGAGCGGATCCGCCCTGGTGGCGATCACGATAGGAACCCATCCGGTCGGAATGGTCCCCCAGGTGGTGATCTCGATGTCGCCGCCCCAGACTGTGATACCGACGACTATCGCGAGCACCAGCGCGAGACCGGTCCCGCCGACGGCGATGCGCTGAGCGATCAGCCGTTGCTTTCCGTAGATCAGACCCGCGGCGGACGCGGCGAACGGCAGGGCGACGATCAGCGCAGTTCCGGCACCGACGAAGCTCATTCCTGGGCCCCCTTGCGGACCGGGCCAGAGTTCGCGGAGAGAGCGGTTTCGTGCGGCGCGCTCATGCCGTGGCTCCGCGAGGCTCGGCGACCGCAGGTACTTTGTTGTTGACTTCGTCGGCGTCGGCGTCCTCGGCGTCGGCGTCCGTGACGTCGGGCTCCTTGACGTCGGAGGCGGGCTCGGGGAGGTCGGTGCGCTCGTCGAGGACGCCGAGGTCGTCGAGGTCCGAGCTGCCACGGGCCCGGAAGACGAGCAGGATGATCGCTAGCCCAATACCGATCTCCGCGGCCGCGATGGTGATGACGAACAGGGTCAGCACCTGACCGCCGTGCAGCGCGTCGGCCCACCACGCGTCGAACGCGACCAGGTTGATGTTCGCGGCGTTCAGCATCAGTTCGACCGAGACCAGTACGAGTACGGCGTTGCGCCGGGCCAGAACGCCGAACACCCCGATCGAGAACAGCAAAGCGGACACGGCGAGCGGGTAGGCCAAGCTCATCGGCCGCCTCCGTCGGTTGCCGCATCTTGGTGACCTGTCCGGTTCTCGGCCGGCGCTGCCCCAGGTGGTCGAGCTGTCCGGCCGGACAAGTCCGAATGTTGGGGGGTCGGCAGCCGTCTCGTCAGCGCGATGGCCCCGATCAGCGCAGCGAGCAGCAGCACGGACAACGCCTCGAACGGCAGCACCCAGCCGGTGAACAGCGCCCCTCCCATCTCGGCGGCTGTGCCGATGGAAGCTGCGTCCAGGTCGATGCGCTCACCGCCCAGGGTGCCGAGCAACGTGCCGAGCAGAACGGCCGCAGTGGCAGCGGCGACCACGCCGGCGACGATGAGCCGCCCCCGCGGCGCGCCGGGCGCAGGCCCGGCGGGCGCCCGGGTCAACATGAGCGCGAACAGTACCAACACGACGACCGCGCCAACGTAGATCAGTACCTGAATCCACACCAGCAACTCAGCAGTCAGCAGCAAGAAGCAGCCGGCCACCGCTGCCAGGCTCACCGCCAGCCAGAGCGCCGCATGCACTACTCGGGCGGTCGTGACGGCCAGCGCGCCCGCCCCGAGGGCGAGCGCACCAAGCAGCACAAAGGCCAATTCGACCAGGCTCACCCGCTCGCCTCACCTTCGGCGGCGGCCTTGCGGGCAAGTTCGACCTCTTTGGGTTCGGCAGCTCTCCCGTCGAGTGCGGGTGGCGGCGGGACGGTGGCCATCCACTGGTTCAGCCGCTCCTTCTCGTGCACCATGTCGCGGATGTCGAGCTCGGCGTACTCGAACTCCGGCGACCAGTGCAGTGCGTCGAATGGGCACACCTCAATGCAGATACCGCAGTACATGCACAGCGAGAAGTCGATCGCGAACCGGTCCAGAACATTGCGGCTGCGCGGGCGCCCACCCTCGCGGGCCGGCGGCATTTCTTCCTTGTGCGAGTCGATGTAGATGCACCAGTCCGGACACTCGCGTGCGCACAACATGCATACCGTGCAGTTCTCTTCGGTCAGCGCGATGACGCCGCGGCTTCGTGGCGGCAGGTCGGGCAGCACGTCGGGGTACTGGGCAGTGACCGCCCGCCGGGTCATCCGGCGGAACGTCGTCGCCAGCCCTTGCGCGAGGCCACGTCCGAGACCGATCCGAGTCGGCATGAGTCCCATCTTGGCCCGAATACCGCGCGGAGACGAGCCTCCACGCCCGCCATTATCTGATCAGGGCGGATCACAACGCTTTGCGCGCCGCGGCGGAGTCAGCTCGTGGCCAGAAAGATGATGATCGCGAGAGTGATTCCCACCGCCGCGCTGATGCCGATGACAAGCGGTGCCGGCACGTCCCAGGTCGCCCGAGCGCGCCGGTGAGCACGCCGCGACCTGCGCCGCCGAGTCTTCGGCGGGAGCGGCTCGTCGATCTCGGACCAGATAGCGTGGAGCCCCAGCAGGCTCGTGTCGTCCGGCGACGATTTCGGGCGCCCGTCGGGGAGATGGCCCGGATCACCGACAGGCGAGGGGTCCTGTCGATCGCCCATAACAAGCGACCTCCTTGCGGTGATACGAACCTACGAGGTTACCGGCTCAGCAGACCGGCGGGCCAACGCCGGGGCCCCGGCTTAGTCGGCTAGCACCCCGCGGGCTCGGCTGACCGCGGGAGCCAGCGCATCCTCGGCGGCCGCGCAGGTGGTCGCCGCGTCGCGGGCCTGGCGGGCGAGTTGGCCGCGGCCGATCTGTTCCACGTTTTCGGCCAGCTGGGCAACAGCGCGGGCGCAGGCGTCGACAGGATCAACCGAACCCATGACGGCAGACGCCAGCGCCTCGCTCTGGCCCTGTGCCTTGGCGAGCGACTCGGATACCGTGCGCAGTTGCTCGGCGGCAGCCGCGAGTTCGTCGTCGGCGTCGGCGGAATCAGCAACCGTTGTATCCAGCTGCTCCTGAAGCTTGCGGGCCTCTGCTTCGGCGTCTACGACGCGCACCTGGGCATCGCGCAGCGCTTGTTCAGTCTCGGCCAGCCGCGTAGTCACTTGCGCCAGCTGAGCACCGAGATCTCCGGAAGCCGCGGTCGGCCCAACCACACTGCGCGCCGAATCGAGTTGGAGCCAGAAGTACACCGCGAAACCTACGGCCACAACCAGTGCCGCACCGAGCGCCATCGTGGCCAGCCGCCGCAGGTCGCGTGGCCGGGCATGACGGCGCTGAGCGCGATCCGCCACTGCCGAAGCGACACCGGCCGAGGCGGGTTCGGGGGTCGGCGAGTCGAGTGGGGCAGGTTGCAGTGTGCTGGGGTCTAGCGAGGTGGGATCTTGCGGGGTGGGGTCTAGCGAGCTGGGAGCCTGCGGGTCGGGCTGCGGGCGGATGGCCTTGCCACCGGCCTCCATCTGCGCGAGTTCACCATCGGCGGCCTCGGCGCCCCCGTCGTCCTCGGGTAGTGACCACTCCTCGGTGTCGACGTCGATTACGCCGGCTTCGGGCTCCTGACTCATCACGCCCCTTCAGTGCAGCGACAGCGGGGCTACTTTAGCGCTGCAGCGCGACGACACCGGTGATGGCCAGTTGCAGCAAGGCGAGAGGAACGAGCCCCTGCCAGGCGAGCTTTTGCAGTTGATCGGCTCGCAGTCGCGGGAAGGCCACTCGCACCCAGATGACCACGCCGGCCAGCAGGAACACCTTGAGCAGCGTCCACACCGGCCCCAACGCATCCGGACCCGGACCATGCCAGCCACCGAGAAACAACACGGTGGTCAACCCGCAGAGCACGAGGATGCCGGCGTATTCGGCGAGCATGAAAAAGGCGAACCGCAATCCCGAGTACTCGGTCAAGGCGCCCAGGATGATCTCGG
>DASUUH010000087.1:0-13338 GCA_036374175.1 Jiangellaceae bacterium
GCGGTCGAGGCGCTCGTCTACGAAGAGCTCGACCGGCACGGTGCCGCGTCGCGCTATGCCACCGTTCGGGGCCGGTCACGCACGGCCGCCCTCGTCGCGACCGCGCTGGCCATGCTTGCGGCCGTCCCGGTGTTCGGCTCCGGTGGTTACCAGGCGGTCGGCGTGGCGAGCGTGGCGGCCTGTGTCCTGGCCGCAGCGGTGGCCGCCACCCTCCCAGAATCTCGGGATCGAAGTGGGGGAGTCGAGCACGAGGGCTTCCGGACCTTCGCCGAGACGCTCAGCTGCGGAGCTAACGAAGTGCGCCAGCGCCGGCCGGTGCTGGTCGCAGTGCTGTTCTTGATAGCCGTGTCCGCGATCTGGGGTGCGCTCGACGAGTACGTGCCGTTGCTCGCCGCAGACACCGGTGTGGCAACGGCCATGCTGCCGACGCTGATCCTCGTCGTGTATGTAGGGGTGGCCGTCGGCGGACTCCTCGGTGGAGTGGCCGCCCGGTTGCCGCGCCGGGCCCTGGGGGTGCTCCTCGCGCTGGCTTCGGTTGCCCTGTCGGCCGGCGCTCTCACCGGACATGCCGCGGGTTTCGCGCTGATCGGAGCGGCGTTCTGTGTGTTCCAGATGGTCGAGATCACCGCCGATGCCCGGCTACAGCACGCGATCAGCGGACCAGCCCGGTCAACCGTGACTTCACTCGCCGGGTTCGGTACTGAGCTCGCCACGATAGGTGTGTTCGTGATCTACGGCACCGTCTCAGTCGGCGCCGGTCATGCTGTGCAGTTCGCCATCTGGGCAACGGTATATGCAATCCTCGCGGTCATTCTCGTCGGCCGGCGGCGGGTGATTATCCGATAGATCGAGCGGCTCAGGGTGCGGCCGGCGGGCGGGTGCGCGCGGCTTCGAGGACGTCGAGCACAGCGGCGGTGGCCTCGTCGCCGGAAGCGAGCCGGTCGGCGAAGACGACGGTCGCAGCCGCCACCGCCTGGCATGCCTCGTGCACACGCCGCCGGAAGTACGCCGGCCATCCAGAGCCGTACAGCATCGTCCACTGCTGCTCGGGGATGTACGTTTCGACAGTCAGACCTGCGGAGGCGGCCGCCGGTTCCCATTCGGGCGGTACGAGCAGTGCAGTCCGGAACGTGCCGGCCACCAGTTGGCGCTCGACGATTGGACGCACTCCCTCCGGTGGATCGCTGTACGCGTCATCGACCACCACGAGCGCGACGGGCAGCCGCTCGCCGTCGCGTTGGCCGGCGCCGGCACGCACGAGAAGCATGTGGTCGGCGTCTTGGAGCTCGACGAGCATCAGGCCTGCTCGCTGTGCGTCGGTACGGAGCCAGCCGAGCAGCTTGCGGCGGATGGCCGCATTGAGACGGCTGGCCCGCTGGCGAAGGCGCCGCAGCGTTCGCGCGGCTAGGTCGGTCCCGGCTTGGGCAGAAGGCGTACCGGGCTCGGGTGCCGAAGGTCTAGGAAGTGGGCCGATCGCCCAGCCAGGGGGCAAGATCGATGCGATTTCGATCGCTATGTCGTCGTCCAGTCGGCCGGTGCTGCCGCCCGAGTAGACGAGCCACAGGTTCGTAGTCACTCGATCAAGACCGGAGAACAACTCGCGGGCGGCGCCGTGGCCGTCATCGACGAGAATCACCCTGGCGGGCGCGTGCGAGCGGATGATCTTGGCAAGTCTGTCGTGCAGGTAGTGGCGACGATCGGCGGCGGGCATCTCGTCGAGCACTCTGGGAAAGGTCTCGACGGCGACTCTAGCCGTCAGCTCGGCCGCCCGCGCGGCGGGCAATGCGACGATGCGTGGTCCTCCGGCGCCCACCGTGGCACGCACCGTGCTGGACACGACCGAATCGATTGTCTCGCCGCGGGTCAAGTCGACAACGAGAGTGCCGCGTGGCAACGCGGGTGTCGCCTCGCGCACCGGTTCGGCCGGCTCGCCGATCAGCCCAGCGAGACGCTCGAGGTGAGTCTCGACGCCGAACCGCTTGGCAACGAGCTCGGCGCCCACCCGGGATTGTGCCGCGTAGTCGTCCCAGCTGGCATACAGCTCGTCGACGTACTGCTGGACGTCCGACGGCTGGCCGTACCGGCAAGCGTCGCCGAAGATGGGCTCCAGAGCCGGTGGCACGATCGCTACTGCGCCCGCCGCGAGGGCCTCCAGCACGGCCCGCCCGAAGGGATCGGTGAACTTGTGGTGGTGGAAGTAGACGAAGAAGTCCAGCCCGGCAAGGAATCGCTGCGGCGGCATGGCACCGAAGCGCAGGCCGGTCCAGTTCGGTGGTAGGTAACCGACGACTGCGGCAGGGGTGGAGATTCCTCCGAGAATCCTGATCTCGTACCGCGAGTCGTCCGGGTAGGCGGCCAGCAGTTGCCGGCGGCGGTTAGGCCACTTTGTCCAGTCGTCGGCGGTATGCCGGCCCAGAATCGGCCGATCCGAGGCGAATTCAGTGCGGTCGACACGCCACTCGCTGACGTCGATGACGGGTTCCCAATCCGTCGGCAGCATCGGCCGCCCCGCGGCGAGCAGGGCGAGTGCGTCCCGGACTATCGGACTGATAGGTGCCCACGTCGCTGCCACGCCGACGGTGCGTTCCACGTGCTCGGCCACTCGGTCCACGTCGTATGCCTGCTCGTACCTGCCTGGGCCGTCGGGAACCGCGTTCGCAACCACCAGCGCGAGCTCGGCCGAGATCGTCGGCATATCGACCGGCGGCTCATCGAATACCGAGGGGTGCCGAACCAGCAGTAGTTTCGCCGTTACGTTGTCGAGCCCGGTTACAAGGGCAGCCGTTCCGTCGTCGAGGATCTGGCGGATCGCAGGCGCGAACGAGCGGCGTCGTCCGACCATGGGCGATGGCAGATGCAGGAGCCCTGTACGGTAACCCGCCCGCGCCTGCGCTCGGATCTCGTCGACGACGCTGGCCGTGCTACCCGCTGGGAAACGGCAGTCGGTTGCGACGAGGACATCGAACGTGTCTGCGCTGGCCACCCACGTACCCTTTCCGCTGCTGCGTACCACCATCACATACCTAGCCCGGCTTTCGTGCGAGCTCGTAAGGACGATCGCGAATTCTGCCATGTACCGGCTGTTGGGTCGTGCTGCCAGTCAAGTCGCGAGGACGCCGGCGCGTTCGGCCGCCATCCTGGCCTCGCGTGATTTCGGGTCCTCGTGACGGACCAGCACTGCCGAACCGCCGATCGCCAGCGGTACCAGGAGCGCCTTGTTGAGGGCGGGCACCAAGTCGTCGGCGGGCACCAGCAGCCGCGCACCAGAGCCGGCTCCGAGTGCCGTCGCGTGCTGCAAGGCTGTGTCGGTCAATGCGCCGAAGCTGGTCCGGACGCCATCGACCTCGAGAGCGGGGTCACCATCTGACGGGGGAAGGTACGGTGTCAGACGGTCCGGATAGGCGGGCACCTCGACGGCGTAGTCCAGCACACCCGCGGGCAGCGCTTCGGTGAACCGGCCGCCCAGCGGCAGTAGTGACACAGCCACCACCTCCGGCACTTCGGCAGCCGCCTCGAGTGTGTCGGGCCCGACGATCGCGACGTCTGCCGATTTCGCTGCGTCCGCGCCCGCTACGACGGTCGTACCTACCGCCCAGCACGCGCAGGCCCAGACCAGCGCCTGCCAGTGCGGCGGCAGCAGCAGCGCAACGCGATCGCCGGGCTGCGCCCCAAGCCCGTCCCGCAGCAGCCCGGCGGTCTTGGCCACCCAGTTGTCGAACGTGGCGACCGACAGTTCGACGCGCTCGCCGGTGGCGTCGTCGTAGAAGGTAGCGAAGGGGCGTGAGCCGTCGCGGGAAAGTTCGGCGCGCAGCACGTCGTACGGGTGGGCCATAATCGCCGAGCCTAGTGAGAGATGATGTGCCGATGTTCCATGCCGTCATTCCCGCCGGCGGCAGCGGCACCCGGCTGTGGCCGCTGTCGCGCGCCGGCCACCCGAAGTTCCTGCTCCGGCTGGCCAGCGGAGGCGAGTCGCTGCTGCAGGCAACCGTCAGCCGGCTGGCGCCGCTGGTCCCGGCCGAACGCACGCTGGTCGTAACCGGAGAGCCACATGTTGGTGACGTGGCGGACCAGCTACCCGGTTTGCCGACGGGCAACATTCTCGCCGAACCATCGCCGCGCGACTCCTGTGCGGCGATCGGTCTAGCCGCAGCGGTCATTGCTCAACGGGATCCCGATGCTGTCATGGGTTCGTTCGCAGCCGATCACCTGATCCGTGACAGGGAACGGTTCACCGAAACGATCCGTACAGCAGTCGCCGGCGCCGAGCAGGGCTGGCTGATGACCGTCGGCATGACGCCGACCCGGCCCGAAACGGGATTCGGTTACCTCCACTGCGGGGGTGAGATCGACGGCGGACCGATCCGCGACGTGCGCCAGTTCAAGGAGAAGCCGACCCGCGACGTGGCGGTGAAGTTCATCGATTCCGGCGAGTATCTGTGGAACGCCAGCATGTTCATCTGGCGGGTGGACGCCTTCTTGGCCGAGCTGGCGCGCCAGCAGCCGGCGCTGCACGACGGCGTGGTCCGGATCGCGGCGGCATGGGACGGCCCTTACCGTGCTGACGTGCTGTCGGACGTGTGGCCCACCCTGCCGAAGATCGCGGTCGACTACGCCGTCATGGAGGACGCCGCCGCGCGCGGGCGCGTAGCCACCGTCCCGGCCGACTTCGGCTGGGCGGACGTCGGTGACTTCCGGAACCTTGGTGAGTTGCTGGACGCCGATGAGCGCGGCAACGTCGTCGTTCCGGCTGCCGGAGGAGCGCCCGAGCCGGTGTTGTCGGACACCAGTGGCAGTGTGGTGGCTGTGGACGATGGCCGGCTGGTCGCGCTGCTTGGGGTGCAGGACGTGGTCGTCATCGACACTCCCGGTGCCTTGCTGGTCTGCGCCCGCGACCGGGCTCAGGATGTCAAGCAGCTGGTGGACGAGCTGAAGGCCGCTGGGCGGACCGAGTACTTGTGAGGAGTGAGGCGTGGAGCTGACGCGCCGGTGGCGGCCGGGTTCGCCGGTCGACATCGTCGCCACGTTGAGCGTTCACGGCCGCGGCCGGTACGACCCCGCCCAGCGGGTTGCCGCCGGCTCGGTTTGGCGGACGTGCCGCACTCCTGACGGGCCGGCCACGCTACATGCGGCGCCGGCACCTGACGGGACGGTGGCTGCCACTGCGTGGGGCCGTGGGGCGCAATGGCTGCTGGATCAGGTGCCGGCCTGGCTGGGTGACCACGACCGCCCGCACGAGTTTCGCCCGCTCCACCCGATCGTTGAACAGGCGGCGAAGCGCGGCACGGGGTTCCGGATCGGCCGTATCGGACTCGTCATGGAGGCACTCGTACCGGTGATTCTTGAGCAGAAAGTCGCCGGTCTGGAGGCGCGGCGGTCGTGGCAGGCCCTGATGCGCCGGCACGGTGAGCAGGCGCCCGGGCCGGCCCCGCACGGCATGCGGGTGCTTCCCGAACCTGAAGTGCTGCGACACCTGCCCTCGTGGGAGTGGCATCAACTCGGTGTCGGGCCGGAGCGATCCCGCACCGTCGTACGGGCCGCTGCGCTGGCTGGCTCGCTAGAGCGACTGGCCGCTAAGCCGGCCGCCGAGGCGATGGCCGGCCTTCGGTCGGTTCCCGGGATCGGGCGCTGGACAGCCGCCGAGGTGGTCCAGCGATCCCACGGCGACCCAGATGCCGTGTCGGTCGGCGATTACAACCTGCCTGGCGTCGTCGCCTACGCCCTCGCCGGCGAGCGGACGGCCGACGACGCCCGCATGCTCGAGTTGCTGGAGCCGTACCGTGGCCATCGCCATCGGGTCTGCCTGTTGCTCGCTCGGTACGGCCCCCGCCCGCCGCGGCACGGCCCACGGCAAGCTCTCCGCGACTACCGCGCCATCTAGATCATCTTCACGCGACGGTACGAGGGGCCTCAGCGGGTCAGCAGGTAACTGTCGAGGTCACGTTCCGGGTGATCGGGCGGTGACGATGCGGCATGGCCCACCGCGACGGCAGCGACGGGCAGCCAGCCGTCGGGTACGTCCAGTTCTTGCGCAACCACATCAACGCAGAACAGCGGCGCGTGCGACCAGAACGATCCAAGGCCTTCGGCGGTCAGTGAAATCAGCAGATTCTCGATTCCGGCGCCCATGGCCAGGTCAAAAGAGCGGCGCTCGGCCACGTCCCGCCGTCCCGCTGGATACGCGCGCACGTCGCCGGGCTCCAAGCAGGCGATGATCAGGTACGGCGCACGGCGCAACAGCTGTCCCACTGCTATCTGGGCCGCAATCTCGCGCTCGCTCAACCCGTCGGTGCGCAAGTCATCGACCCATGCGGTGAGCATGGCGTCCAACAGCCGTTGCCGCGTCCCCGCGGCCTCCACCAGCACGAATCGCCAAGGTGCGGTCCCATGCGGTGCCGGCGCGGACAGTGCAGCGGCGACAGCTCGGCGGATCGCCGCCCGGTCGACGGGTTCCCCGGAGAACTCCGTCACGTGTCGGCGCTCGAGTACCGCCGCGCGCATGGCTTCGGGGGTACCGAGGCGGAACCGCTCTTCGTCAGCGGGACGGACGAGTATAGCCGCCCCAGGGCCGTCGTCAGCGGTGACAAGGTGGCCGAGTCCCCGCACCACTGCCGCCGGTACGCCGGAGAGCTTCGTCCGCACCAACTCTGTAGCGGCTGCCAGCTCGTCCGCCACCGCAACGACCGTGACACCCAATTCATTTCCGTAGCCGTCGGTGTGCCCACGCAGATCCTCCCGCGGTGTCACGCCGGCCGCTCCAACCGCGAAGTCGACCAGCCCGTCCCGCCACGGACGTCCAGCCGTATCGCTGATCACGACTCCGACGCGCACGCCCAGCCGGTCGCGGAGCGCTGCCCGAAGATTCCGCGCAGACCCATCCGGGTTTTCCGGCAGCAGCACCACCGTGCCTGGCTCCACGTTGGACGCATCGACACCTGCAGCGGCGAGCACGAATCCGTGCCGGGTCTGGGCAATGCGCGTGCGGCCACGCGATGTTGTCCACTCCGAGACGACGCGCAAAGTCTCAGCGTCGATGGCATCGTCACGGTCGACGCCCCGCATGACGCGGCCTTCAGCCTTACTCACGATCTTGCTCGTGACGACGACGATGTCGCCGTCCCGCAGGTTCGGTGCAGCCTGGGCCAGGAGCGCACCGAGGTCGTCGCCCGGCTTGATCTCCGGCAGGCCAGTGACCCCCCACACCGCGAACTCAGGTGGCGCGGTTCGCCCTTCGCTCGTGGTCACGGCGTCAGCTCAGCGGCCAGCCTCAGCGCATGGCGCGCCATCGCGGCCGCGGCTTCAACGTCCCGCATCAGCAGCGGGACGGCGATGCACTGCGGGCCGGCAGCAACGACGCTGGCAAGGGAGTCGGCGTCGGACTCATCCACCAGCCAGCCGCCGAGAAAGTCGGCGTACAGCTCCGCTACGGCCGACGCCGAGGTCTCGACACCGATGGCAGTCAGGCAGGCATCGGCCATGCCACGCACCGGTGCACCACCAATGATCGGGGAGAGTCCGACCACCGGCGCGGACGCGGCCCGGAGCGCGTCGCGGACGCCGGGCACGGCGAGGATCGGTCCGATGCTTACGACGGGGTTGGACGGCGGCAGCAGCACGACGTCCGCGTTCGCAATGGCATCGAGGACTCCGGGCGCTGGCGAAGCGTCCTCCACGCCGACCATGACGATGCGTTCGGCCGGCACCTTGGCGTGCAGCCGTACCCACCACTCCTGGAAGTGCACAGCCCGCGTACCCTCTCCCTCGTCGATGACGACGTGGGTCTGGACCCGGTCGTCTGTCATCGGGATCAGCCGGACGCCGGGCCGCCAGCGGTCGCACAGCGCTTCGGTGACGGCGGACAGGGGATAACCGGCGCCGAGCATTTCGGTTCGGAGGATGTGTGTTGCGATGTCGCGGTCGCCCAGCGTGAACCAGTCCGGTTGAGCACCATAGGCAGCGAGTTCGCCGGCAATGGTGAACGTGTCGGCGTCGCGTCCCCACCCCTGGCGTTCGTGGATGCCACCGCCCAGCGTGTACATCACGGTGTCCAGGTCGGGGCTGATGTACAAGCCATGCAGGACGATGTCGTCGGCCGTGTTGCCGATAACGGTGATCTCGGCACCGGGCGCGGCCTGGCGCAGGCCGCGGAGAAATCGAGCGCCGCCGATACCTCCGGCGAGGGCGGTGATTCTCTGCACGCATCGACGTTACCCGGTGGCTCGATCCTGCCGAGCGGCGACTTCGCGCGACCCCCTTGCGTTGATCCAGTTTCGGGAGAACGTGCAGCCGGAAGGTGTGCACGGCAACCCGACCTGTAGCGACGTCACGGACCCAGATGACTTCCTGTTTGAGTTCAAGCTTGAGCCGGTCACGTCGGGCACGTTCCCGCTGTCCTTCAACGGACTGACCGGTTCGGTGACCGTTACCGTGAGCAACACTCCGGGAGGCCAAGCCTTTGATTTCTCGTTTAGGGGGGACTTCGTCGCAGCCACGGTTGTGGTCAAGGGCGGGCCGGACGCGAACCTGTACGACTACATCGCCGCAGGGTTCGCCCCCGGAGCGAGTGCCGATACGTTCCTGCACGCTCCGATCAACCCGAGCAACAACAGGTTCTACGGGTTGAGCCACATCTCGTTCTGTAACGCTGAAGCGGGCGCGGAGCTCGAGATCACCAAGACCGCTGTCGACGAGGTCATCACTGTTGGTGACCGCGCGGCGTTCGACATCACAGTCACCAGCCTCGCCCGGCGACGGCGACCAACGTGACGATCGATGACGAGTTGCCCAACACCGTGCTCGACTGGGAGGTGGTCAGCGAGGACATCGTTGGGGCATGTTCGGTCACCGGAGGTAATTCGCTGCATTGCGATGTCGGTGATCTGGCGCCGAGTAGCTCGTTCAGCGTCCGAGTCCAGATCACCGAGCCCATCGCCCTTGGCTCGGAGCGTTGTGGGGAGACGCTCGATAACACCGTGTTCGCCGACGCCGACAACGCCGACGAAGTGGACGACGACGCTTCGATAAGTGTGATCTGCGGCGCAATCCAGGTGAACAAGTTCACCAAGGTCCCGGGCAACGGGGATCAGCCCCTCTCCGGCGCAGGCTTCACGCTGTTCGACAACGGCAACGCGATCGATCCGCCGGGTGAGGTGACCACCGGAGCCGATGGCATCGCCTGCTTCGACGGGCTGCCAGTCGACACCGAGTTCCGGCTCAGCGAGACCACGGTGCCCGCGGGCTACACCGGAGCCGCCGACCAGCAGGTGACCTCGAGCGCCGAGAATGCCGACTGCGCCGGAGAAGGCATGCCGACCATGGTCGACGTGGAGAACATCCCGTTGACCGACTTCACCGGCACTTTGACCGCGCAGGTACCGGGAGCCACGAACTCCACCATCGAGTGTGTCGACGACCAGGGCACCCCGATTGGTGACAGCGGACCGTTCGCCGACCCGGCCACGGTCAACATCACCGATCTGGAGCCAGGCACGTACGAATGCACCCTTGTGATCGACCCGTAGTCGGTACTGGGAGGTGAACCAAGGGCCCGGGACACGCCGTCCCGGGCCCTTCGTTGTCCGCTGAGCCGACCACCTATGACAACACTGGCGCCTCCATGTCGTAGGCGATATGTCGGCGGGACCGGTGAGTATGCCACGGCTCGACGGTCTGTATCGATGAGAGAAGGGGCTGCTCAACATGACGAGGTTCGTTCTGGTACCCGGCGCCGGCGGCGCGGCTTGGTACTGGCATCGTGTGGTGCCGAAACTGCAGGCCCATGGCCACGAGGCGGTTGGGGTGGAGTTGCCCGGCGCCGACGAGCGTGCCGGTCTGCCTGAGTACACAGCCGAGGTAGTCAAGGCGATTAACGGTGACCGGGACGTTGTCGTGGTAGCCCAGTCGATGGGTGGCTTCACCGCCGTGATGGCCTGCTCGCAAGCGTCTGTGGATCTGTTGGTGCTGGTCAACGCAATGATTCCGATTCCAGGCGAGGCGCCTGGGCAGTGGTGGGACAACACCGGCTGGCAACAGGCTGTGCTCGTTGCGGCCAAAGAAGGTGGATATAGCGCGGAGTTCGACGTGGCTACCTACTTCCTGCACGACGTCCCGGCGGAGGTTGCGGCCGAGGGCGCGGCCTACGAGCGGCCGGAGGCGGACGTTGCGTTCGGCCAGTCCTGCGACATCGACGGCTGGCCATCGGTGCCCACTCGTGTGGTCGCCGCCACGGACGACAGGTTCTTTCCCGTGGCGTTCCAGCGCCGCCTCGCCAAAGAGCGGTTGGGATTAGACACTGACGAGGTTCCCGGTGGACACCTTGTGGCGCTGTCGCACCCCGTTGACCTCGTCAACCGATTGATCGAGTGTCTTAGTGGCTGATCTGGAGTGCATCGACGATCCGGTTGCCACGTGAGACCATTCCCGGCATGACCCGCGCCTTCCGGATCACGCACAGCGCCGACCCGAATAGATTTCTATTCCGCCACCGCATGCGCACCATGCTTGTTCTCCTGGCGCTGGCTGCCGGCGGCGTGATCCTGAGCGCCTGCGGGGGCGGTGGGACCGCACCAGCGGCCGAAACCACTGAAGCCGCGCCGACGGCTGACCTGCCTGAGACCACGCCGACGGCCGAGCTCACGCCGTCGGCGGAACTGCCTGCGGACTGGGAGCCGGCAAGCGGTGCCGGCTACCAGATCGGCATTCCACCGGGCTGGCTGGACGCGGGCCGAGCGTTGGACGACGAAGAATTCATGGAAGAGCTGGCTGGCGAGTTGGGCGATGTCGTCGAGGACGAGGACCTCAGCGCCCTGGTCGAAGAGATCATCCGCGACGACGCGCTAGACATGGTCGCGGTTCGGATCGCCGATCTCGCCGCCGACTTCGCGGCCAACTTCAACATCATCGTGCAGCCGCGCGGCCCCCTGGACGAGCCCAAAGTGATCCTTGAGCTGGCAGAGGACCTCGTGTCCAGTTTTGGCGGCAAGTTCACCCAGGCCGAGGAGGTCACGATCGGCAACCTTCCGAGCGTTGAAGTCAGGTACGACCTGCCGTTACCGAGTGGCGCCGTGGCCATGGGCATCCAGGACTATGTGTTTGCCGACGACGTCATCTACATCGCGACCTATACGGCGATCGAGCCCGACCTCGACCTTTGGGCTTCGGTGCTCGACACCTTCACGCCGACCGATTAGCTGTCCCGCGAAGGTGGCGAGGGCACAGCGTGCTGACCTGCAGTTCGCCAAGTGATGCCGAACACGCCTGGGCGACCTGTTCAGGTCTACTTGGCGGATTCGAGTTCCGCGCCTGGTCGTGGGCGCTACGAAGTGTCGCCACCGTCGGCTAGGTGCTGCTCGATCCGTTCTAATCGCGCGACGATGTCGCTGAGGAGATCGCGGATTTCCTCGATTTGGTCGGTGGTCACGAGCGCGGCGTGTTCCGTGAGTTCCCCACCGGGAAGTTCCAGCTCTTCGTCAACGAGTTCCTGCTCAGCTGCACTGACGTCCTCGTAGTCGCCGTAGGTCGATAGTTGCTGGATCACCTGCTGCCGGACCGTGGACAGGTCGGCGCCAAACTGAACCAGGGCTTGGGCGGCCACGCCCTTGCGCTCTCGGATCAGACCCAGGAGGAGATGCCCGGTGCCGATGTGCTCGTGGCCGAGCTTCTTCGCCTCGCGTGACGAGAGCTCGAGTACCTTCTTGGCTCGCGGGGTGAACGGGATGTGCCCGCTCGGTGCCTGCTGACCTCGACCGATAATTTCCTCGACCTGGTGGCGCACGGCCTCCAGCGAGATTCCCATGCTGTGCAGCGCCTTCGCGGCCGCGCCTTCGCCGTCGTGGATCAGCCCGAGCAGGATGTGCTCGGTGCCGATGTAGTTGTGGTTGAGCACGCGGGCTTCTTCTTGAGCTAGGACGACGACCCGCCGCGCGCGGTTGGTGAGGCGCTCGAACATGACATACCGATCGTGCGCTCCGATTGGAGCGTTGACAACAGCCCGTGACCTGTCGGCCACCGGAGTCGGCAGTGGGGGATCAGACCCGGCTGATGCTTCGTGTGATGGGCCGGCCACTGGGCAGCTTGTAGGTCGCCGAGGGGTTCGGCTGGCCCAGATTGGCGGTGCTGGGCGATCGCGCGCGGAGGCCGAGAGGATCAGTGTGGTTCCAAGCAGCCCCCCTCGGCAAGGACATCGCCTGCTTCAATGTCTAGCTCAGCTGGGCCGACGAGCCCGAAAGTGCACCCGCCGGGTGCAACGGCGGTCCCGAATGTGACTGCGTCACCTGCTGGAAGTGTCGGCGTCAGGGCCGGGTGCCCGGATTCGGGGATCAGCGGGATGGCCCGGAGAACCCGATCAACACGCCTCCTGGAGCCCTGACCATGGCGATGCGGACTCCCTCCATTACGTTCGTGGGTGGATCGACAGACTCAGCCCCGGCAGCGAGAGCGGTCTCGTAAGCCACGTCGGTGTCCTCGACATGGACTGTCGGAGTCGATCCGGCAGCCTCACCTGCGGCTACGCCTCTGATGCCGCCGCCTCCGGACTCGGAGTACGAGAAGAGGTGGTAGTCACCGGTGGGCGTTGGAAACGGGTCTTGGAACGTCCACCCCAAGACCGACTCGCACCATTCACGCGTAGCGGTTGGGTCGTCGCTCGCCATGTCCGTGTGCGTGATCCAGCCGTAGAGCCCTCGTGTGTACTCGTGCGATGGCTCGGTCATCGCATTCTCCTCACGATATTGGCGATCTTGCACGCAGCCACGCTTACCCGCCCTCAGAGCCGCGGAAACACGCGCAGCGTCGGTGGATCGGCACGAACCTGATGCATGACCACGATGATGTTGTCCAGACCCGGCATCTGCGCATGCGCTCCGGGGTGGAGGTATGGGCAGTCCGAGCGGGTCGAGGACGTCGCACCCGATGAGTTGGCGAGCCGCTTCGCAGCGCCCGCTGCTCAGGAGGCGATGGCCTACATGCAACGCACCCCTGCGCGAGGAACTGGCACGACACGCCAACCAAGGCTGAACCCCGCCCCTAGGCTCGCCAACTGGACCTGAACGCCGCCACCTTCACGCGGACAGGACAACTTCAGTAACTGCCGCCGCAACGATCGCGGAACGGCTCAAGTTTCGCCTAATAGCACGGTTCCGCTTGACGAGCACGTATCTCAGGCGTGTAATTTCATACGTGTCGTTCGTTGCGCTGTCCGTACGGCCACGCAGCGCATCATGGGGGACAACGGGTCGAGGGAGGCGAGCCATGAACGAGTGGGACGTCCTGCTCGGAGGCGACGCCGAGGAACTGAGCTGGCAAGAAAAGGCGCTGTGCGCGCAGACCGACCCGGAGGCGTTC
>DASUUH010000088.1:0-101197 GCA_036374175.1 Jiangellaceae bacterium
TGTCCCTATCAGCGGTCACATACGTCCTGCGACCCCGGGTGACAGCACCTCTACGATCATCAACAACAGGAGCCATGAGTCATGCCGGAATCGCTGGCCTGCACCCTCAATCTGAGGGCCTAAAGAAAGTAACGGGAGCCATGAGCGGGCGGGTGTGTGGCAACCGCGTACGTCCCTTGCATAGGGGAGACAAGGCTCTCACCGTTGAAGTCCTGCGTCAGTCCGCAAAGAGTCCGCAAGAAGTCCAGCCGAGATCGACAGCTGCCAACGACCGTCAACCCCCAGGGGAGTGTGTTTGTGCAGTTCAGAAGACACTTTCAGGGGACCATCAACGATGACCAAGATCAGCACGGCACCGGCGCCGACGTTCCGGTTCAACGTCTGACGGCTCCCGCCGCCACAGCGGCGTGGCGGAGCCAGGCGGCGACCTCGTCGTCGAGATCGCTCACGGCGTGGATCTCCAGGTGGTGCATCCATACTCCCGCTGCGGGGTGCGCGACTTCCTTGAAGCGGCTCGACGGCACCTCGGTGGCCAACGCGATCGAGAGCACGACTTCGGCGTCGGGCCGGCGTAGGTACTGGCCGGGCAGCCAGAGGTAGGCGAATCCGCGCCGCCGACGGAAGGCGACCTGGCTTTTCGACGTGCTGACCGTGAAGTCGATCCCGGCCTTGTGGAGGACGTGAGCGACCCAGCGGTAGGTTGCGACTCCCACCTCGCTCCCGGCGAAGTACTCGTCCGGCGTCGACGGTCTGGGCATGCTCGATTGTCACCCGTGAGTGGCGGCCGTCCCAGGGTGGATGTTCTTGTTGTGGTGGAACACGTTGTCGGGGTCGTACTTGGCTTTCACTTCGGTGAGCCGCCGGTGGGTGTCGTCGCCGTAGGCCTCGCCGACGCGGTTGGTGTCGTCGTCGGAGTCGAGGAAGTTGACGTAGACGCCGGCACGGTGGGGCTGTAAGGCGTCGAGAAATGCTCGCGCCCACGCGGCCTCCGCAGCGCCGACGGTTTCGTGCTGGTCTGGGAGCCAGGCTGCGTCGATGATGATGTTGTGCTGCACATCCCGCGCCGGGTAGGCCGTAGCCGCCCGAGGAACTCGGGCTACTGCGCCACCCATGTGGAACATCGCCGCGTATGACCTCGGCGAGCTGGCGGCGTAGGCGTGTTCGGCGACGACTTCGATGAGCTCGTCGGACAGGCTGGCGAGGTTCGTGGCCTTCCAGTAGTAGCGCCAGCCGTGCGGGACGGTGTCGTCGAGGCCGCTCTGGTGGTCGACGTACCGCGTTGGTCCGACGAGGTCGACGAGTGGCGTCCCGAACCGGCGTAGCGCACGGACGGCGCACTCACCGTCCTCGACGGATCCGGCGTAGCAGCTGCCCACCGCGATGGCCGGCCGGAAGTGCAGGTCCTCGTCGACCACCGGCAGCGGCGGGATCGTGCCGAGCCGGATGACATTCCCGAGCTCGTCAGGCGCGTCGGCGACGAACTCACGATAGAAGCCCAGGACGTCAGTGGTGTCCTCGGCCGCCCAGAACACCGGGCCAGCCATGACGGCGGGGCCGACCGGGTGTAGCGCGAACCGGAAGGAGCTGACAACGCCGAAGTTTCCGCCTCCGCCTCGTAGCGCCCAGAACAGGTCGGGATGTTCGTTGGTCGACGCCCTGATGATCTCACCCTCGGCCGTGGCCACTTCGGCCTCCACGAGGTTGTCGACGGTGAGTCCGTACTTGCGCATGAGCCAGCCAATGCCGCCGCCGAGGCTGAGGCCGCCGACGCCGGTGTGGCTCACGATGCCGCCAGTGGTGGCCAGGCCGTACGCCTGTGTCTCGTGATCGACATCGCCCCACAGCGCACCGCCCTGGACGAGAGCCGTGCGCTCGACAGGATCAACCCAGACAGCGCGCATCGCCGAGAGGTCGATCACGATGCCGTGGTCGCACACCGCCGTGCCGGCCACGTTGTGGCCCCCGCCCCGTACGGCGATCTCGAGGTCGTGGTCGCGGGCAAAGCGCACCGCTGCGGCCACGTCGGCGGCGCCGCCGCAGCGGGCGATCACTCGAGGTCGTCGGTCGACGGTGCCGTTCCATACGGCGCGTGCGCCGTCGTAGTCCCGATGCGTCGGGGTGATGACGTCGCCCCGGAACCCGGCGATCTGAACTGTGGTTCGCTCTCTCATCGTCCCTCCTCGGTCCATTGGGCTCATCGCAACATCGGCGGGCATCGCGGAGAAGTCAGCTTTCTGGACTTCGAAGTAAGAAATCTGGACTTCACACGGGCCGGGAGGCGCGGGACACTGCGCTCATGAGGACGTACGGCCAGTACTGCCCCATCGCCCGTGGCGCGGAGATCTTCGCCGAGCGGTGGACGCCGTTGATCATCCGCAACTTGCATCTGGGCTGCAACACCTTCGGCGAGATCCTCGAGGGTGCGCCCGGACTCTCCCGTACTGTGCTCGCGCAGCGGCTCAGGCAGCTCGAACGCCTCGGCATCGTCGAAGTAACACCCAAGGCTCAGGGCCGCGGTCACCGGTACCTGCTCACGACGTCGGGCGATGATCTGTTCAAGGTCTGTAGGACCCTCGGCGAGTGGGGAGCTCGTTGGCTTGAAATCGCACCGGAGAACTTCGATCCGTTCGTGGCGCTGTGGTCGATGTGCAAAGCGCTCCGCCTGGATCGCCTGCCCGAAAGGCGCGTCGTCGTTCGGCTGGATTTCACCGGCTTTCGTCCGCATGAGCGCTATTGGCTGCTGCTCGAACACGGCGAAGCCGAGATCTGCAAGACGTATCCCGGTCTGGACGAAGACCTCTTCGTCACAGCCACCGCGGAGGCGTTCGTCAAATGGCACGCGGGGCAGCTCTCCTGGGCCGACGCCACCCGCGATTCCCGGATTCAGCTCCACGGTCCGGCCTGGCTCGTTAGAGCCTTCCCGACCTGGAACGGCCGCAGCATGTTTGCTCACATCCAGCCCGACCAAGCCGCAGCGATTGCGAGTTGACGCGCCATCTCACCGCCGAGCATCGCGTCCAGCTCTGACAGACCCGGTCGATACCGTGAGCGTCGTGATGACGCCCAAGGAAGTCTTGAAGACGTATCTACAGATGCAGCGCGACGCCATGCTGTGGAAGCTCGACGGCCTCGGCGAGCGTGAGCTCCGCTGGCCGATGACGCCGACAGGCACTAATCTGCTCGGCCTCGTCAAGCACGTGGCCAGCATGGAGTTCGAGTACTTCGGGGTCGTGTTCGACCGCCCTGCGGATGAACCGTTGCCATGGCTCGCGCCGGACGCCGAGGACAACGCCGACATGTGGGCGACAGCCGATCAGTCGCGAGACTGGATTGTGGATTTCTACCGGCGATCCTGGGCGCATGCCGACCAGACGATCGACACCCTCGAGCTGGACGCGCCGGGCCGGGTGCCGTGGTGGCCTCCCGAGCGGCAGGGGGTAACCCTGCACGAGATCCTCGTGCGCATGATCGCCGAGACGGCTCGCCACGCCGGCCACGCCGATATCGTCAGGGAGCTCACCGACGGGGCCGCCGGCTATCGTCCCGAAGTCGCGAACCTGCCGGACCGCAATGAGACGTGGTGGACCGGCTACCTCGACCGTCTACGCGAGGTCGCTGCGGAGGCGGGCGGGTCAGCTGCTACGTCGTGACGTCGCGGGCATTGCGGCCGCGGTCGCCGTCAAGTCCCCACGCGACGATGCGAGTCGGGTAGATACGGATCATCGGCGTGGGTTCGGTCACCGCCTCGGCCCGGCCCCGGATCTCGATGCCTCTCGGCCGCCACGGCGGCAAGACGTCATCGATGACGAGTGCCGCTCGGCCGGTGGCCGCAACGTCGCGGTACTTCTTCGTTTCGGCAAAGGTGTGTCCGCTCACTTCGATGACACCGGCGTCGGGGTTGTACGACCAGCCGACGGGCGTCACGTGTGGCATGCCATCGAGCCCGACGGTGGCTACTCGTGCCAGCCGGCGTTCGGACTGCAGGTAAGCGAGCTCGGCATCGGTAAAGATCGTCGAGTCTGCTGCGGTCATGATTCCTCCCACGATGAAACTTCACAGGCCGTATACTTCAATGCAAGTACACGCACCGTGAAGTTATTCCGGGACGGGGGCATACGTTGGCGCGCGCGATCGTCCATCCGCAGAACGCCCGAAGCAGGCGCACGGCAGAGGCGCTTCTGTCGGCCGCGCGAGCGATAGTCGAGGAGGCTGGTTTCGAATCGCTCACCATGGCCGCCGTCGCCGAACGCGCTGGGGTGTCCCGCCGGGCGGTCTACCTGCACTTCGCCGGACGTGCTGACCTCCTGACCGAACTGTTGCGCCACCTCGGTCGCGCCGAGGAGCTCGGCGTTTCGCTCCAGCGAGTCTGGGATTCGCCCGACTCGCTTACCGCCCTTGAAGAATGGGCTCGGCACCTGGCGCGGGCACACCCACGGATCATGCCGATAGCTCGGGCAGTGGACCAGGTGCGCCGGACCGACCCCGACGCCGCGGCGATGCGAGCGGCGATCATGCGGCGGTGGCGGAAGGGCTGTGGCCGTCTGATGGCCTGGCTCGATGAGGAGGGCAACCTGGCAGCCCCATGGACGGTTGAGTCGGCGGCCGACATGCTGTGGGCGCTGATGTCATGGGACGTACTCGAAGGCTTGCTGGTCGAGCGCAACTGGTCGCCCGATCAGTACGCCGACCACATGGCGCTGGTCTTCCGCTCGACCTTCACCAACGGCAGCCCGTGAAGGCGATGGAGATTACGCGGCGGCGTGCCGATCTGCCACGTCATCGATGCTGCGGGCCAACTCGATGTCCTTGTCCGTGACGCCGCCCTCGGAGTGGGTCGACAGCCTGAACGTCACCGTGCGCCACCGGATGTCGATGTCCGGGTGGTGGTTCATCGACTCGGCCAACTGCGCGACGTCTTCGACGATCCGAGTGCCGGTGAGGAAGTCCGCCGCCTCGACCGAACGCTCGATGTGATTGGCGTCCCCACTCCAGCCTCGGAGTTCGCTGAGTGCTGCCCGCACGCCGTCGTCCCCTAGCAATGCCATTGAGGCGCTCCTCCTAGCCCAGCGTTGATCATGGGCGTTTTCGTGGTCCTCAGCGCCTGCATACCACGAAACGCCCATGATCAAACCACTACTCGGCAGTGCTGGGAGAGGCCACGTCGGCTTCTGGGCGCGAGTCGCGGCGGAAGATCTTCGAGCCGAGCCATACCACCGGATCGAATTTGCGGTCGACGACGCGCTCCTTCATCGGGATGATCGCGTTGTCAGTGATCTTGATGCCCTCCGGGCAGACCTCGGTGCAGCACTTGGTGATGTTGCACATGCCGAGCCCGCCTGCCTCCTGGGCCAGTCGCCGCCGGTCATTCGTGTCGAGCGGGTGCATGTCGAGCTCGGCGTACCGCAGGAAGAAGCGAGGCCCGGCGAAGGCCTTCTTGTTCTCCTCGTGGTCACGGATGACGTGGCAGACGTTCTGGCAGAGAAAACACTCGATGCACTTGCGGAACTCCTGGCCCCGCTCGACGTCCTGCTGCATCATCCGGTACGTGCCGTCCTTCTGCCGCGGCTCGGGGGCGAACGCCGGCAGTTCTTCGGCCTTGCGGTAGTTGTACGAGACATCCGTGACAAGGTCGCGCACCACAGGAAAGGTGCGTATCGGCGTGACCGTGATCGTCTCGGTCGGCTCGTACTCCGACAGGCGGGTCATGCACATCAGCCGCGGCTTGCCGTTGATCTCGGCGCTGCATGATCCGCACTTGCCGGCCTTGCAGTTCCACCGGATGGCCAGGTCGCCCGCCTGGGTCGCCTGCAGCCGGTGCAGCGCGTCGAGTACGACCTCGCCCTCCTCGACCGGAACGACGTACTCGGCCAGATCACCGCCTGACGCGTCGCCCCGCCAGACGCGCATGGTCAGGTCGTAGCTCATCTATGTCAGCTCCTCACAATCGTCTAGCTGGGCCGCCCACCAGGGACAGCTACGAAGGCACAGGCACGCAGGCATGTAGGTACGTCGCGCCGCCTGCCGAACGTGATCGAACGTCACTGGAACAGCTCGCGGAGTTCGTCGGGCATCTGCGGCAGCGGTTGCCGGTCGACGGCGACGGTCTCCCCGTCCAGCACGCAGTGCAGGTTGACGGTGCCCCACTCGTCGTCGGTGGCCGGGTAGTCGTCGCGGGTGTGCCCGCCACGGCTTTCGGTGCGCTCGAGGGCCGCGCGAGCGATGCACTCGGAGACCAGCAGCATGTTCTTCAGGTCCAGCGCGAGATGCCAACCCGGGTTGTACTGCCGGTGTCCCTCGACCGTGACCCGAGCGGCCCGGGTCTTCAGCTCGGCGATCTCCTTGAGGGCGTTCTCCATCTCGGCGGAGGTCCGGATGATCCCGACCAGACTGTGCATCACGTCCTGCAGATCGGACTGCACGGTGTACGGATTCTCGTCTCCCGCGCCCGCGAATGGAGCCACCGCAGCGTCGGCCGCTTCACGGATCTGCTCGTCCGAGGCCTGCGGCCGCTCGCGGAGCCGTCCGGACCGATAAGCCGCGTTGAGCCCTGCCCGCCGGCCGAACACCAGCAGGTCGGACAGCGAGTTGCCGCCCAGCCGGTTGGCGCCATGCATGCCACCGGCGACCTCGCCGGCAGCGAACAGGCCCGGGACGGACGACTCGCCGCTGTCCGGGTCGACGGCCACGCCGCCCATGACGTAGTGGCAGGTCGGTCCCACCTCCATCGGCTCAGCGGTGATGTCGACGTCCGCGAGTTCCTTGAACTGGTGGTACATCGAGGGCAGCCGGCGCTTGATGAACTCCGGCGAACGCCGCGACGCGATGTCGAGGAACACGCCACCGTGTGGCGACCCGCGTCCGGCCTTGACCTCGGCGTTGATGGCCCGCGCCACTTCGTCGCGGGGCAGCAGCTCGGGCGGGCGCCGGTTGTTCTTCTTGTCGGTGTACCAGCGGTCGGCTTCTTCTTCGTTGTCGGCCGTCTCGGCCTTGAAGAACTCGGGGATGTAGTCGAACATGAACCGCCGGCCCTCGCTGTTGCGCAGAACCCCGCCGTCGCCTCGGACCGACTCGGTGACGAGGATCCCGCGCACCGACGGCGGCCACACCATACCGGTCGGGTGGAACTGCACGAACTCCATGTTCACCAGGGACGCCCCCGCTTCCAGCGCCAACGCGTGCCCGTCGCCGGTGTACTCCCACGAGTTGGACGTCACCTTGTACGACTTGCCGATGCCTCCGGTGGCGAGCACGACATTGGGCGCGTCGAAGACGATGAACCGGCCCGACTCGCGCCAGTAGCCGAATGCGCCTGCGATGCCGCTCGAATCCTGTAGGAGTTTGGTGATCGTGCATTCCATGTAGACGTCGATGCCCAGGGCAACGGCGCGTTGCTGCAGCGTTCTGATGAGCTCTAGGCCGGTGCGGTCGCCGACGTGGGCCAGCCGGGCGTACCGGTGTCCGCCGAAGTCACGCTGGCTGATCAGCCCGTCCGGCGTCCGGTCGAACAGCGCACCCCACTCCTCGAGTTCGTGGATGCGGTCCGGCGACTCCTGGGCGTGCAACTGGGCCATGCGCCAGTGGTTGAGCATCTTGCCGCCGCGCATGGTGTCGCGAAAGTGCACCTGCCAGTTGTCTTCGGGGTACACGTTGCCCATCGCGGCCGCCGCGCCGCCCTCGGCCATCACGGTGTGCGCCTTGCCAAGCAGCGACTTGCAGACGATGGCCACGTGCGCCCCCGCGTCGTGAGCGGCGATGGCGGCCCGTAGTCCGGCGCCGCCGGCTCCCACGACGAGCACGTCGTACGAGTGCCGCTCGATGGTGCTGGGGTCGGTCATGAATGTCACTCCCGGTTGTCCGGTCGAGCTGCGTCGCTCCGCTTCGTTCGAAGCACGGCGCTCTCCCTAGTTGATGAACCGCAGGTCGGTGATCCAGCCGGCCGCTACAGCCATGATGTACGCGTCGGTGATGAACAGCGTGCCCAGGGTTATCCAGGCGAACTGCGCGTGCCGGGTGTTGATCCGGGACACGAACGTCCACCACCGGTAGCGGATCGGGTGTTTGGAGAAGCTGCGCAACCGCCCGCCGGTGACGTGCCGACACGAGTGGCAGGACACCGTATAGAACCACAACATGATCACGTTGGCGACGAGGATCAGGTTGCCGAGCCCGATACCAAAGCTGTAATCCTCACCGCCGAAGGCCAGGACCGCGTCGTAGGTGTTGATCGCCGTGATGACGAAGGCGGCGTAGAACGTGTACCGGTGAATGTTCTGGAAGATCAGCGGGAACCGGGTCTCACCGGTGTACTTGCCGTGGGGCTCGGCGACCGCGCAGGCCGGCGGCGACAGCCAGAAGGCCCGGTAATACGCCTTGCGGTAGTAGTAGCAGGTCAGCCGGAAGATGAGCAGCAGCGGCAGGCTGAACGCGGCGTACGGGATCAGCGGATGATCCGGCAGGTACTGGCCGAAGTGCGACGCGGCCGGAATACAGCCGTCTGATACGCAAGGCGAGTAGTACGGGGTCAGGTAGTGGTGTTCACCGACCCAGTAGTTCTCCTGTAGGAACACCCGCACCGTGGAGTAGGTGACCCATGCGGTCAGGCCGATGAACGTGACAGCAGGTGGCAACCACCAGCGGTCTTGGCGAAGGGTACGGGCAGAGATGCGCGCCCGGGCGGGCGATCGGACTCCGGTGGCCATCGCGCGCTACTGGTTGTGCCGGTCTAGAGCGCCGAAACCTACGACTTCGGCGTCGGTCAACAGGCTGCGGTCGTTCGGCACCTCAGGAAACTCCTCGAGTTCGTGTTCTTCCGCTGGGGGGTGGCCGAGCAACGGGCACCCGTCAGCCATTCGACACGCGGAATCCTGGCACGCCCAGACGGCCGGGTCCAGAAATCGCGTTGTGGGGTTCCGCACAGAATGCACCAAGGCGCTCCGCTACGTCGCGAATTTGCACCCCAAAATCTCGGACGCCAAAGGCATTGGCGGGCCAGCCTCGCGTCACTAGGCTGATTGCTGCCCGGCCGAACTGCGCGCCCGAGTACATGGCCGGCGTCCGCCTCGGCTTCGTCGCCGGGTGGAGAAGGAGGCGAGTCATGATCGCACGGCCTCGGCTCGCGGTGCTGGCAACCGCGGTCCTCGTATTCGCGTCGATGACAGCACCGGCTGCCGACGCTACCAAGACCCCCTACGACGCCCTGAACATGGAGGTCGTGGGCCACAACGACCTCGGCAACCGAGGCTTCAACGCCGACGTCTGGGTACACGACGGGTACGCATACGTCGGCAGCTGGGGTTTCCAGGACTGGTCAGCCGGCAGCAAGAACAGGTTCTGCCCGGACGATGAGAATGCCGGCGTCGCCGTGCTCGACGTCGGCGACCCGGCGCAACCCAGTGTCGTCGCCAAGCTTCAGAATCCGTCCGATACCTCGGCCGAAGATGTCGTCGTATTCACTGCGCAGTACGGCTCGCTTGCGGGTCGCGACATCGCCGTGTCCGGCATTCAGACCTGCGGTTCCCGATTCGACAGGGAACTGTTCCGCGGGCTCGAGGTGTGGGACGTCACCGACCCGGCGAATCCAGCGGAGATCGGCCGGCTCAACACAGGGTGCTGCACCCGGGGCATCCATGAGCTCGAGGTCGCCCACCGAGCCGACCTGGGCCGCACGTTCGTGTACGCGTCGGTTCCCGCGAGTGAATACCCTGACGCGGCCTCTCCGAGCGGTCGCCGCGACGAGCTCGGCCGTGGCGACTTCAGGCTGATCGACATCACCGAGCCGGCAGTCCCCTTCGAGGTCTCCAACTGGGGCGTCATCCACGACCTGGGTGGACCGCCTGCGCCGGGCTTGGGCTGCGATCCCGACCCCATCTATGGGCACGGTGCCGAACCCTCCGCAGACGGCCGGCTGGCTTTTCTGGCCTACTGGGACAGCGGCTTCATCGCCATCGATCTGTCCGACCCGGCGAACCCTGTTTACCGCGGCCGCACCAGCTATCCAGCCGATGCCGACGGCGACGCTCACTCGTCGAACTACGACGAGGCACGCGGCCTGCTGTTTGCCGCAGACGAGGACTTCTGCAAAACCTCCGGCCCCGGCACTGAGAAGGGATACGGGTACCTGCGCATCTACGACTACAGCGACCTGGCCAACCCGGTCCAGATCGGCTCGTACAAGACGCCGAACTCGATGGGCACCGCCGACCCTGGCGCCGGCGATTACGTGATCCACAACCCGCTACTCGTGGGCACTGACGTTTACGCGTCCTGGTACAGCGATGGCGTACGGGTGATCGACACGACCGATCCCACCGCACCTCACGAGGTCGCCTACTTCGTACCGCCGCCGACGAAGAATCCGGTCAGTCCGTCCCAACGCGGGGTGCTCAACAACGCCCCGCAGGTATGGGGTGTGGCAGTCGACGAGGTCACTGGGCTGGTCTACCTCAGCGACATGAACTCCGGGCTGTGGATTGTGAGGCGGACCGACAGCTAGGCGGGCGTCCCACAACTGCCGTCTGACCGTCGGGCCTAGTCGCGGGCGTGCTTGCGGCGGGCGGCTGCGCGGGCCCGCTCGGTCGCATCGAGCACTACTTTGCGCAGCCGAATGGTCTGCGGAGTCACCTCGACGCATTCGTCGTCGCTGCAGTACTCGAGTGCTTGCTCGAGCGACAGCCTGCGGGGCGGGATGAGCCGCTCCAGCTCCTCGGCGGTCGACGAGCGGACATTCGTCAGCTTCTTTTCCTTGGTGATGTTGACGTCCATGTCCTCGGGCCGCGAGTTGGCGCCGACGATCATGCCTTCGTACACCTCGGTGCCCGGTTCGACGAACAACGTCCCGCGCTCCTGCAAGTTGAACATGGCATAGGACGACGCCGTCCCCGAGCGGTCCGCCACCAGCGAACCCGTCGGCCGCGTGCGCAGCTCGCCGAACCACGGTTCGTACCGGTCGAAGACCTGATGCGCCATCCCGGTGCCGCGAGTCTCGGTAAGGAAGTCGGTGCGGAACCCGATAAGGCCGCGGGCCGGCACGACGAACTCCATACGCACCCATCCCGTGCCGTGGTTAGTCATGTGTTCCATCCGGCCCTTGCGTGAGGCGAGCAACTGCGTGATCGCACCGAGGTACTCCTCCGGCGCGTCGATGGTCAGCCGCTCGACCGGCTCATGAACGCGTCCGTGCATCTCCCGCGTCACAACCTGAGGCTTGCCTACGGTCAGCTCGAAGCCTTCGCGGCGCATCGTCTCGACGAGCACGGCCAGGGCCAGCTCCCCGCGTCCCTGGACCTCCCAGGCGTCGGGCCGCTCGGTCGGCAGCACCCGGAGCGAGACGTTGCCGACCAACTCGGCGTCCAGCCGTTCCTTGACCAGTCGCGCGGTCAGCTTCGTGCCGCCGGACCGCCCGGTCAGCGGCGAGGTGTTGGCGCCGATGGTCATCGAGAGCGCCGGCTCGTCCACCATGATCAGCGGCAGCGGGCGTGGGTCGTCGAGGTCCGCCAGCGTCTCGCCGATGGTGATCTCGGGGATGCCGGCGATCGCGATGATGTCGCCGGGGCCGGCGGCCTCGGCGGGGACCCGGTCCAGTGCGGACGTCATCAGCAACTCGGTGATCTTCACCGGCTGCACCGAACCGTCGCGGCGGCACCAGGCCACTTGCTGTCCCTTGCGGATCTCACCAGCGTGGACGCGGCACAGCGCCAGCCGGCCCAGGAACGGCGAGGCGTCCAGGTTGGTCACCTGTGCCTGCAGCGGCGCACCGGGCTCGTACGCGGGTGGCGGGATTGTGGCCAGGATGGTGTCGACCAGCGGCTGGAAGTCGGGCGAGTCGGGCATGGCGCCATCGGCGGGCCGGTCGAGCCCCGCCCTGCCGGCACGGGCAGACGCGTACACGATCGGAAAGTTCAATTGGTCCGCACCGGCGGTGTCATCATCGAGCAGATCCATGAACAACTCGTACGTCTCGTCGACGACCTCGGCGATCCGGGCGTCCGGCCGGTCGGTCTTGTTGACCACGAGCACGATGGGAAGCCGGGCGGCTAGTGCCTTGCGCAGGACGAAGCGAGTCTGGGGGAGCGGCCCCTCGGAAGCGTCGACCAGCAGGACCACACCGTCGACCATGGCCAAGCCACGCTCAACCTCGCCGCCGAAGTCCGCATGACCGGGTGTGTCGATGATGTTGATCGTCGTCTCACCCCACTGCACAGCGGTGTTCTTAGCGAGGATCGTGATGCCCTTCTCCCGCTCGAGGTCCTCCGAATCCAGCACTCGATCGGTGATCTCCTGGTGCGCGCCGAACGCCCCCGACTGCCGGAGCAGGGCGTCGACCAGTGTGGTCTTGCCGTGATCGACATGAGCGACGATGGCGATATTGCGCAGCTCGCTGCGGACAGGCATACGGGGGGTGCTCGTTTCTACGCGGAGGGGATGACGTTCAATAGTACGGCGCTCGGACGGCCGACCCGGTGGCTGGACGGGCGTCCGCCGGGTGAGGACCAGCGCGGGCGTGCGCCCTCAAGGTCACAGTCTGGTTGCGGAATGTTCCGGCATCTCGCTACAGATTTGCGCCCGTACTAAGTGGACGCCTACAACTATCCGGGAAAGGCGCAGGCTGGACCGAGCGCCGGTGTGGTTGCCTACCTACGCTACGCCGCCATGCACGAAGAAGGGCGAGGAGCCCTTGACCCGAGGAGGACGTCCATGCGAGTCGGATTTCGCACCGCAGCCATAGCCGGTGCCGCCGGATTCGCACTCGTGTTGGCCGCCTGTGGGGGCACGACGGACGACAACGAAGGGACGGCGGCGGCCCCGTCGGGCAGCATCGTCATCGGCGGCTGCGAACCGGAGAACCCGCTCATCCCCATGGCTACAAATGAGGTTTGCGGCGGCAACCCGTTGGACGCGGTCTTCGCCGGGCTCATCCGGTACGACCCGGAGACCGGTGAGGCGGTCAACGAGATCGCCCAGTCCATTGAGTCCGACGACAACCAGGTCTGGCGGGTCACCCTCAAGGGCGGCTGGACGTTCCACGACGGCACCCCGATCACGGCGCAGAGCTTCGTTGACGCGTGGAGCTGGGGGGTTCACGGCGAGAACACCGAGTACGGGCTCAACGAGTACTTCTTCGAGCCGATCGAGGGGTATGAGGAGTCGCGGGGCGAATTCGACGACGAAGGCAACTACGTGCCCGGCTCTGGCTCGGAGACGCTGTCCGGGCTAGAGGTGATCGACGACCGCACCTTCACCATCACGCTGAAGGCTCCGGAGGCCGGCTTCCCGCTGCGGCTGGGCTATACGGCGTTCTTCCCGTTGCCCGAGGTCTTCTTTGCCGACCCGGCGGCGTTCGGCCAGCAGCCGATCGGCTCCGGTCCGTTCCGGCTGGTCAGCTGGAACCAGAACCAGAGCATCCAGCTCGAGGCGTACGAGGGTTACCAGGGTGACGTCAAGCCGGGAGCGGAGCAGATCACCTTCCGGGTGTACCAGCAGCAGGACGCCCAATACGCCGACCTGCTTGCGGACAACGTCGACGTGATGACCCAGCTGCCGCCGAGCGCGCTGGCCGGTGAGGCGTACCGGGCCGACCTCGGTGATCGGTATGTCGAGCGGGAGGCCGGTGTGATCCAAACGATCACCTTTGCCTCCCCGGACGTCAATGCCGACGTGGACGATGCGAACCTGCGCAAGGCGATCTCGCTGGCGATCAACCGGGACCTGATCATCGACAACATCTTCCAGGGCCAGTTCACCGCGGCGACGGGATGGGTGTCGCCGGTGGTCGAGGGTTATGCGCCGGACCAGTGCGGTGAGTTCTGCACGTACGATGCGGAACTGGCCCGGACGTACCTGTCCGACTCCGGCTTCGACGGCCCGATCATCTTCGGCTACAACACCGACGGCGGCCACGACGAGTGGGTCAACGCGACCTGCAACAGCATCAGCAACGCGCTGGGGATCGAGTGCCAGCCGCAGCCGGTGCCGCTGTTCGCGGAGTTCCGGCAACAGATCAACGCCCGCGAGACCGGTGACATGACGATGTTCCGGACCGGCTGGCAGATGGATTACCCGTCGATCGAGAACTTCCTTACCCCGCTGTACGCGACCGGCGCTTCGGCGAACGACGGCGACTACAGCAACTCCGAGTTCGACGACCTGGTTCGGCAGGCCGCGCAAGCACAAGACGACGATGCCCTGGCGCTCTACCAGGAGGCCGAGCGGGTGCTTGCGGAGGACATGCCGGTCATCCCGCTGTGGTACGGCAAGACAATCGCCGGTTACTCGACAAGGGTTGAACCCGACTCGGTGAACATCACGCCGTTCGGAACGGTGGACCTGCTCAGCATCACCGGACGCTGAGCACCGCCGCACCAGGCAATGGGGCGCTACGTCGCGCGGCGACTGCTGCAGATGATCCCGGTGGTCATCGGCACGACGTTCCTCATCTTTGCGCTGGTGTGGGCACTTCCCGGCGACCCGTTCGCGGGCAAGTGCGGCGACCGGCCGTGTCCGCCTGATTACGTCGCCGCAATGACCAACAAGTTCAGCTTGGACGAGCCGCTGCCGCTGCAGTACCTCGCCTATCTGGGCCGGCTGGTGCAGGGAGATTTCGGGGCAACCTTCAGCGGGCAGAGCGTGGCCGATGCCCTGGTGCGGGTGTTCCCGACGACGGTCAAGCTGGCCCTGCTGGCGATCGCCATCGAAGTGATCATCGGCATTGCGGCCGGCGTGGTGGCGGCGCTGCGGCGCGGCTCGTTCACCGACACCCTCGTTCTCGTCAGCACTCTCGTCGTGATCTCCATTCCGATCTTCGTCATCGGCTACGCGCTGCAGTTCCTGCTGGGCATCAACCTTGGGTTGTTTCCGGTCACCGTGTCGCCCGCTGCGCGGCTGTATGAGTTGGTCATGCCGGCGTTCGTGCTCGCCAGCACGTCGCTGGCGTACGTGGCCCGGCTGATGCGGGCCAACCTGGCCGAGAACCTGCGGGCCGATTACGTGCGTACCGCCACGGCCAAGGGTTTGAGCCAGCGCCGGGTCGTGGGTGTGCACACGGTGCGCGCAGCGCTGATCCCGGTCGTGACGTTCATCGGCGCCGACCTCGGGGCCCTCCTCGGCGGTTCCATCGTGGTCGAGGGAATCTTCAACATCGACGGTGTCGGTGGTTTGATCTTCGACAGCGTCCGGCGTTACGAAGGCGCCATGGTCACCGGCGCAGTCACCGTCCTGGTGCTCATCTTCTTGCTGGTGAACCTGCTCGTCGATCTGCTGTACGCGGTGCTCGATCCGAGGATCCGGTATGACTGAGACTCGGGTCGTGCAGCCGCCGGGTGTGCCGGACCCGCACCTGACCGGGCCGGCACAGACACCCGTGGGACGCCAGCCGCGTGGCCCGCGGCACCGGGCGAGTAAGCCGCGCTCGCTGCTCGTGGACGCGTGGCATGATCTCCGGCGCAGTCCGGTGTTCATCGCCTCAGCAGTGGTGATCGCCGTCCTGGTCGCGATGGCGGCCTTTCCAGGGTTGTTCACCAGTGCCAGCCCGACCTACTGCGATCTCACCTTCAGCCGGCAGGGCCCGAGTGCGAGCGCCTGGTTCGGATACGACGTGCAGGGCTGCGACGTGTACGCCCGGACGATCTACGGTGCGCGGGCATCAATCCTGGTCGGAGTGCTGTCCACGCTCGGAATCGTGCTCATCGGCGCTCTGATCGGCATGTTCGCAGGGTTCTACGGCGGGTGGGTGGACGCGGTGCTGTCGAGGTTCCTGGAGATCTTCTACGGCATCCCGTTCCTGCTCGGTGGGATTCTGGTGCTGTCGTCGTTTCCGTCCGGTGCCGGGACGCCGCAGTGGGTGACGATCGGCAAGGTGTCCCTGGCGCTGGCGGTGCTTGGCTGGACGGCCCTGGCCCGGATCATGCGCTCGACGGTCCTGCAGGTTCGCCACGCAGAGTACGTACAAGCCGCCCGTGGCCTTGGCGCCAGCGGTGCACGCCTGCTACGCCGGCACGTATTGCCTAACGCGATGGCGTCGGTGATCGTTTACGCCACGATCATCCTGGGGGTACTCATCGCCACCGAGGCCACATTGTCGTACTTGGGCATCGGGCTGCAGCCGCCGGTCGTGTCGTGGGGGGTCGATATCAGCCACGCGACCACGTACATCCGGCAGTCACCGCACATGCTGTTGTTCCCGGCCACCTTCCTGTCTGTGACCGTGCTGGCGTTCATCATGCTCGGCGACGCCGTACGGGATGCTCTAGACCCCAAACTGCGGTAGTACGCCAGCGTGCCACATGGTAGCCGCCGGACCGGCTGGGCGGTTGCAGTGAATTCCTGGTGATTTGCGGGTTGACGTCTTACGAGATCAGGCGTTCTATGTCGTCAAAATGTCACGTTCCAGACCGTGGTGGGGAGCGACGTGGCGAATGGTGCGCCGGGCTCGATGCGGCACTCCCGGCGTGGCCTTGCCGGCGCGCCGACCCGGGGGGGTGCCGTCCGGCATGCCGGACGTATCGGCGTTCGCCCGCGGCAGTCGCGGTCACCGCCCTGATCTTCTGCTCGCACACGTGTGCCTGGCCGCTGCTCCAGGGGCAGACGCTCTCAGTAACGGCGCATGACGGTCGGGCCGGCCATTTGATACCAACCAACATCAACGGAGAGGAAGGTCGGTTATGGCGTCTAGACGCCCTATCATCATCGCCGCCGCTGCAGCCCTCGTGATCTCGAGCGCCGCGTTCGCAGCACCTGCGGCCAGTGGCGGCAATGTCGGTTCCAATTTGGAATCGGCCAGCACTGCTGACCCGGAAGGCCTCGCGATCGACCATGTTCGGCAGCACGCTGACGATCTTGGTGTGAGCGCGGCGGACGTGAGCGACGTCGCCGTCCTGTCGAGCTACACCAGCCAGCACACCGGTGTGACACACGTGAACCTCCTCCAGCAGTACCAGGGACTGGAGGTGTTCGGCGGTCACGCCACCGTCAACGTCATGCGCGACGGCAGCGTCCTTTATGTCGGCAACAGCCTCGTCAGTGATCTGCGAGAAATCGCAGCCGACGCCGCTGACCTCGACGCCGTCGACGCGGTTGAGGCCGCGGCTGAGGCCCTGGACCTCGAGGAGCCGCAGAACGTGCGGGTCATCCGCAGCGCCCGCACCGCCGGCGGAGAGACGATCCTGTCCGGCGGCGGAATCTCTGATGAGCCGATCCCAGCGAAGTTGGGGTGGCTGCCGACGGACGATGGGCTGCGCCTGGCATGGCGGCTCGTCATCGATGACGCGTCAGACGCCCACCTGTTCGAGGCGACCATCGACGCCACCACCGGTGAACTGCTTTCGGTCGAGGACTGGACGTCGGATCACTCGGTCAGCCAACTCGCCGCCCAACTCGGCCGTGCACCGTCGGCGCTGAGCGGTACCGTTGCAGCCCAAACGACGTCGATCACACCGCGCACCACCGATCCGGTGAACGATGGATCGAGTTACCGGGTCTACGCGCCGCCGAAGGAAAGCCCCAACGACGGCGGCCGCACGCTGGAGACCAACCCGGCCGACGCCACCGCATCGCCGTTCGGCTGGCACGACACCGACGGCGTCGCTGGGCCAGAGTTCACCATCACGCGTGGCAACAACGTCCACGCCTACAACGACTACAACAACAGCAACTCAACTGAGGGCGGACTCGCCCGCTTCGTGGTCGACCCGCCATCACCGGCCGCTGGCGAGTACAGCCACGCCAGGGCGGCCTTCGGCCCGGCTCCGACGCCGGCCAACTTCTCTGGCCAGATCGTGCTGGTGAACGACGGGGACGGGGACGACTTCCCGAACAATGGCTGCCAGCCGTTCAGCGTCCCGGCCGGATCGATCGCTCTGCTTGACCGTGGCGAGTGCAATTTCACCGTCAAGGTAGCCAACGCCCAAGCAGGAGGAGCCAGTGCCGTGGTGGTGGCCAACAACGTCGCTGGCAACCCCTTCACAATGGGCGGCAACGACCCGACAATCACGATTCCATCGATCATGATCTCGCAGGCGGACGGTAACACGATCAAGGCCGGGCTGCCCGCGACCGGAAGAATCGAGATCTTTGATCCGGGGATCCCGATCGAGCCGGACGGCGGGCCCGGCCTGACCTTCGACTTCCCGCTCGACTTGGCCGACCACCCGCACGAGTACTCGGAGGCGGCGACGACCAACCTCTTCTACTGGTGCAACACCGCCCACGACCTGTTCTACAAGTACGGCTTCGACGAGCCGTCCGGCAACTTCCAGGCCAACAACTACGGTCGTGGTGGGGTCGGCGGCGACTACGTGAGATGCGAAGCCCAGGACGGTGGCGGCATCAACAACGCCAACTTCTCCACGCCTGCGAATGACGGCGGCACGCCACGGATGCAGATGTATCTGTGGAACGTCGGTCCTGAACCGCTGCGCGACGGTGACCTAGAGGCGGGAATCATCCTCCACGAGTACGGCCACGGACTGTCGCTGCGGTTGACCGGCGGTCCCGGCATGAACTGCCTGTCCGGCGTCGAGCAGATGGGTGAGGGCTGGTCGGACTACGTCGCGATCGCGGGCCTTATCGATCCCGCGCTCGACGACCCGCAAGGGCCGCGCGGCATGGGCACGTACGCGCTGTGGCAGGACGATCCGCCGCGGCAGGGCGCGGGCATCCGTCCGCGTCCGTACTCGCGCAACATGGACATCCAGCCGTTCACGTACGACAGCATCAAGACCGGTGCCTGGTTCGGCGGCTCCCTGGCCGTTCCGCACCACATCGGTCATGGCTGGGCGTCGATCCTGTGGGACATGACATGGGACCTGATCGACAAGCACGGGTTCAGCGAGAACATCTACGAGGGCTGGCAGGCCGGTGGCAACAACCTCGCCTACCAACTCGTGATCGACGGCCTCAAGCTGCAGGGCTGCTTCCCGGGCTTCGTGGACGGCCGGGACGCGATCCTCGCCGCCGACGTGGCCTTGACCGGTGGCGAGAACCAGTGCACGATCTGGGCGTCCTTCGCCCGCCGCGGCCTCGGCTACAGCGCCGAGCAGGGCGCGTCCAACAACCGCAACGACAATGATGAGGCCTTCGACACCCACCCGGACTGCCTGAACGGCTTCCAGTCGCCGGTGCACGCCACGTACGGGGAGCTGAATACGGCGATCGCCGGCGACATCGTCCCGCTGCGGTTCAGCATCGGCGGCAACCGGGGGACCGGCATCCTGGCCTCCGGGTCGCCGTACTCGCGGGAGGTCGACTGCGAGTCGCTGCACCCGGTGAGTCAGTTGGAGAACTCGCTGACGCCACGGTCGGTGCCCGTCGCGGCAGAGACACCGGGTAACGCCCATCTGTCGGTCAACAAGCAGGGCGTCTACACCTACCCGTGGCAGACGGACGAGGAGTGGGTCGGCACCTGCCAGGAGCTCGTCCTGACCCGCGACGACGGTGACCAGCACCGGGCGTTCTTCGCGTTCGTCGAAGCCGACTGACAGGAAGGAGCTAGCGACCATCTAAACCGGTTGATCACGTTCAGCAGGCCTATGGGTGCCGTACCAGGTGCGTGCGCATGGTGGAGCACCGACAAACCTGCTGAACGTGATCAATCGGCGGTATTTTTGCTAGCGGAGGCGCGGATCCAGGGCGTCGCGCAGCGCATCGCCCATCAGGATGAACGCCAGCACCGTAAGGAACAACAAGCCGGCGGGGAACAGCAGCAGGCCGGGGAGTTGCAGGAAGTACACCTCGTGCTGGGTGATCATTACGCCCCACGTGATGGCCGGTGCCTGCAGACCGACACCAAGGAATGTCAACGTCGCTTCTGTGGCGACAAAGCTACCGAGCAGGATCGTCGCGTACACCACCACTGGAGCGACGGCATTCGGCAGAATGTGCTTGAACATGAGGCGCGCGTTCGAGCCGCCCAACGCCCGCGCCGCCTGGACGTAGTCCAGCGTCTTGGCCGACAGCACACCACCGCGCATGATGCGTGCGATGTACGTCCAGGTCAGCAAGATCAAGACTAGTGCGACCGTCCACACGTTGCGGATCTTGAGCACGGTGAGGAACACGACGGCGCCGAGGAGGAAAGGCACGCCGAGGAAGATGTCGACGACGCGGGAAATGATCGTGTCGGTCCACCGGCCGTAGAAGGCGGCCAGCATGCCGAGGAGGCCACCGAGCACGACCACGCCGGCCGTTGCGACGACTGCGATGATCAGCGACTGTCGCGCGCCGTAGATGGCGTGGGCGTAGTAGTCGCATCCGACGATGCTGGTGCCGAACCAGTGCTCGCTGCTTGGACCGAGCCTAGCCCGGGATACGTTGCAAGCCCGGGGATCCTGGCTGGTCCACAGCCGCGGGAACGCCGCCATGGATGTGACGATCAGAACCCAGCCCAGCGAGATCAAGAAGATGGGATTTCGGCGAAGCTGCCGCCAAGCGTCGGCCCACAGGCTTCCGCTGCGTTCGTATTCCGGCGGCGCGGCTGGCTGGGATTCAACCGAAGCGGTGGTGACGTCACTCATAACGGATCCTGGGGTCGAGTACAGCGTAGAGGATGTCCACGAGCAGACTGGTGATCAAATAGATCAGAACGAGGAACGTGGCGCCGCCGATCACGACCGAAGCCTCTCCGGTACGTGCGGATGCCACTACCAGTCTGCCGATGCCGGGCACGTTGAAGATCGTCTCGGTGATGAGCGCGCCGCCGATCAGCGTTCCGAGATCAACGCCGAGGAACGTGACGACTGGAATCAGCGAGTTGCGGAGCGTGTGGACGCCGATGACCCGGCGCGTAGCCAGGCCCTTTGCTTTGGCCGTCCGAACGTAGTCCGACCTGGTGTTCTCCAGGATGCTGGTCCGCGTCAAGCGGGCAGCGGCGGCGAGCGAGACGCTGCCGAGGACAAGCCCTGGAATGATGAGGCTGGCCCACGGATAGTCGTTCTTGTATACCGACCCGAACACACCTTGCGATATGACGTCGGGTATCCAACCACTACCGCGGAGCACATTTCCGAACCGGACACCGACGAACTCGCGGACCACAAAGCCGAGCACGAAGATGGGAACCGCGATCACGGTCACCGTCGAGATCTTGACGAGGTAGTCCCAGAAGCTGCCGTTTCGGAGGCCGGCCAGCACACCGGCGACGATTCCGACCACAGCCTCGAACAGCAGCGCGATAAGTGCCAGACGCAAGGTGTAGGGCAGGGCGTCGGCGATCAACTCCGTGACCGGTCGAAGCCGGAAGTTCACGCCGAAATCCCAGTTAAGGAAGATATTCTCCAGCCGGTCGACGAAGAGCCCGAGGCATGGGTCGCCCTTGCGCTCGAGGCACGGATCACCGAGCCCGAGCCGTTCGCTGAGATTCTGCAGCAACGTCTCTGGCGGAGTCCGGTCACCGAACAGTGCGCGGACGGGATTGGCGGAGAACTGGATGCCTACTGACGTCAGATAGTGCAGCAGGAACATCGCGCCCAGCACGGTGGGGATGAACTGGAGCAGTCGTCTGATGACGTAACGCCCCACGGGCGTTCCTCCTCTCGGCGTTCGGGGTGGCGGCCCGGGCTCGAAATCCCGACGCCGCCACCCCGAATGCGGAAACTACGACTCGCTCAGCACATGGCTGATGGAGTCAGACTTACTCCGAGGCCACCACCATCTGACCGTACTCCGGCTCGTTGATGGGGTTCCACACGAACGTTTCGACGTTCTCCGACCAGACAGCGATCTCGTCTGCCCACCACATCGGGATCACCGGCATGTCGGCGAGAACCATGTCCTCGGCCTCCTGGTACAGCGGGATGGCCTCCTCGAGAGATTCGGCCGAGTCCGCCTCGCGGATCTTCGCGTCGAAGTCCGGGTTGTCGTACCGGGCGTTGTTGGAGCTACCGCCGGTCCCGTACAGCGGGGCGAGGTAGGTCTCCATCACCGGATAGTCCGGGCCCCAACCGAGGCGGAAGGCGCCCTCGAACTCACCGGCGTCCGAACGAGCCAGGTACTCCGGGAAGTCCAGGTTGACAGCAAGCTCGTACTCGATGCCCAGGTTCTCGCGCAGCTGGTCACCGACCGCCTGCAGCCAGTCCTCATGCCCAGCGCCGGCGTTGGCTTCGAGCTTCAGGGTGTCCCCCTGCCAGCCGCCGGCCTCTTCGAGCAGCTGCTGTGCACGCTCTGGGTCGAAGTTGCAGAACTCGCAGACGCCCTCGCGGTAGCCGTCGAAGTTAGGACTTACAAGCCCCGTGGACGGCGTCCGCGTGCCGTCAAAGACAGCGTCGATGATCGGCTGGCGGTCGATCGCCAACGAAAGCGCCTGCCGAACTCGCTCATCCTCGAACTCCGGCAGGTACAGCGGGAGGCCGACGTACGTGAACCCGTCGCCCGCCAGCTGTAGGTGATTCTCGAGCTGCGTGACCTCTGCGATCCGCGCCGGCGGAACGGTGTACATCACGTCGATCTCGCCGGCCTGGAACGCGGCGTAGGCTGCGTCAACGTCGGAGAAGATCTGGTAGTCCAGCACGTCCGGGTTGGACTTACCATCGTCCGGGTAGTCCTCGAACCGGGTCAGCGTGATGCCGACGTTGTGCTGCCACTCGCCTTCGATCTGGTACGGGCCGTTGCCGATCGGCGTCTCGTTGCAGGCGTCGAAGTCGGCCAGGCACTCCTCGGCCACTGGGAAGAAGCCGGAGTATCCGACCATGGCTTCGAAGCCGACGAACGGCTCCTTGAGCTCGACCTCGAACGTCATGTCATCGATCTTGGTGACACCCGACAGCTCGTCGGTGCCGCTCTCCTGCGCCTCGTCGATACCGACGATGCGCGACATGAAGTAGGCGTTGTTCTGAGCGTTGTCGCCGTCGGCGGCGTAGTTCCACGCCCGCATGAACGCGTCGGCGTCGACCGGCTCACCGTTGTGGAAGGTGTAACCGTCCTTCACCGTGATCGTCCAGGTCTTGTTGTCCTCGCTCTCGATGGACTCGGCCAGGTCGAGTACGGGCTGCCCTTCCTCGTTGTAGTCGACCAGCCCGCTGAACAGTTGGCGAATCACCAAGATTGAAGGCTGGTCGTCACCGGCGGTCGGGATTAGAAAGGCTGGCTCGGACGAGTAGATCCGAAGCGTTCCACCTTCGGCGACGACGGGCTCCTCGCCTTGATCCGCGGCGTCGCCGCCGTCGTCGTCGTCACCGCCGCAGGCGGTAGCCAACAGCGCCACTGCGGCGACGCTGGCAGCCAGTTTGAATGGCGTGCTAACACGCATTGGGGTCCTCCTCATGAGGCTGCGTAAGGCGTCATCAAGTGTCTTGAGACTGGACCAGGGTAGTCATTGGCGTTGATGCCCCCAAACGGAACCGGTACCGCCGGATCAACCGTTATCAACCCGCTACCAGAACGTTTGCGAACGGGTTGCTTTTCTACTGCGCTTCAGCAAGACCGTTATGATGCAGCGCGATGTCGTCTATGACCGCCCGAGGCATGGCCGCGGTTGTTAGAGAGGACCAACGTGGCAACGACTTCCCCCACCCCTTCGCCCGAGGCGCCGTTGGCCGGTGATGCGCCATTGCTGGCGGTCGAGAACCTTCACGTGGAGTTCCGCACCCGTGAGGGCGTGGCCAAGGCGGTCAATGGTGTGTCGTTCACCGTCCACGAGGGTGAGACCCTCGCCATCCTGGGCGAGTCCGGATCCGGCAAGAGCGTGACAGCACAGGCCGTCATGGGCATCCTGGACACTCCGCCAGGATTCGTCACCGGGGGCTCAGTGCGGTTCCGTGGCCAGGACCTCTTGGCGATGCCTGAAGAAGAACGACGCCAGTACCGTGGGCGCAGCATCGCGATGATCTTTCAGGACGCATTGTCGTCGCTCAACCCGGTCTTCTCGGTGGGCTGGCAGATCTCGGAAATGTTCCGGGTCCATGAAGGAACTTCCCGGCAGGAGGGGCGCAAGCGGGCGATCGAACTGATGGAGCGGGTGCGCATTCCGGCTGCCCGCGAGCGCGTCGGCGACTACCCGCATCAGTTCTCCGGCGGTATGCGGCAGCGCATCATGATCGCCATGGCGATCGCACTCGATCCTGATGTGTTGATCGCGGACGAGCCGACGACGGCGCTCGACGTCACCGTCCAGGCCCAGATCATGGAGCTGCTCGCAGAACTGCAGCGGGAGAGCCGGATGGGCTTGATACTGATCACACACGACCTGGGCGTGGTCGCCGACGTGGCAGACAAGATCTCGGTGATGTACGCCGGGCGCATCATGGAAAAGGCCGAAGTCCACGACATCTATGCCAAGCCGTCCCACCCCTACACCAAGGGCCTGCTCGAGTCGATCCCGCGGGTCGACCTCAAGGGACAGGAACTGTCGGCGATCAAGGGACTGCCGCCCAACCTGATGCGCATCCCACACGGTTGCGAGTTCAGCCCGCGGTGCCCGTATGCTCAGCAGATCTGCGTCGACCAGCGGCCGGCGCTCCGGGAGGCCGCTCCCGGCCGGTTCTCTGCTTGCCACTTCGCCGAGGAGGTCCTCGATGGCAGCCTTTGATCGTTTTGCGGACGCAGAGGTCGTCCTTGAGGTCGAGGATCTTGTAAAGCACTTTCCGCTGACTCAGGGAATCTTGTTCAAGCGACGGATCGGCGAAGTGAAGGCTGTCGACGGCGTGAGCTTCAAACTGCGCAAAGGTGAAACGCTCGGCATCGTCGGTGAGTCCGGATGCGGAAAATCCACGCTCGCCAAGTTACTCATGCGACTTGAGGAACCGACTAGCGGCAAGGCGACGTTCAAAAACCAGAACATCTTCGAACTGCGGGGCAAGGGCCTGCGCGCAATGCGCCGCAACATACAGATCGTTTTCCAGGATCCATACGCGTCGCTCAACCCGCGCATGACGGTTGGCGACATCATCGGTGAACCGTTCGACATTCACCCCGAGGTCGCACCTCGCGGTGAACGCCGCAAGCGCGTGCAGGAACTGCTCGACGTCGTCGGGCTCAACCCGGAGCACATCAACCGCTACCCACACCAGTTCTCCGGTGGCCAACGGCAGCGGATCGGCATCGCCCGGGGGCTGGCTTTGAAGCCTGAGATCATCATCTGTGACGAGCCGGTGTCCGCCCTTGACGTTTCGGTGCAGGCGCAAGTGATCAACCTGCTGAAGAGCCTGCAGAACGAGTTCGGCCTCTCGTATATCTTCATCGCCCACGACCTGTCGGTCGTCCGGCACATCGCCGATCGGGTGGGTGTGATGTATCTCGGCAAGATCGCCGAGCTGGGCACGGAGGATCAGATCTACGAGCACCCCACACATCCGTACACTCAGGCTCTGTTGTCGGCGGTACCCGTTCCCGATCCATCGGTCCGAGGCCAACGTCAGCAGATCATCCTGACGGGCGACCCGCCAAGTCCAGCCAACCCGCCGAGCGGCTGCCGGTTCCGGACGCGGTGCTGGAAGGCGACAGACCTGTGCGCCGAGGAGGAGCCGGCACTTGTGGTGCGACCGGGAATCGACCACCAGTCAGCCTGCCACTACGCCGAAACCCGCGAGGACGTAGTCGTCCGCCACTGAGGTTCGATCACGTTCAGCATGGCTGTGGGTGCCGTACCACGCGCGTGCGCCTGGTACGGCACCCACGAGCCTGGTGGAGTTGTCGGGGACCCTCGTTATCGTGAGCCGTATGAGCACACCAGAGGCGAGGCGGCGGTTGCTGCTGGTGCACGCCCATCCAGACGACGAGACGATAAGTACCGGGGCCACCATGGCCAAGTACGCGGCCGAGGGCGCTCACGTCGCGTTGGTGACGTGCACCTTGGGTGAGGAGGGCGAAGTCCTGGTCCCTGCCCTCGCCCACCTTGCATCGGACCGCGAAGACGCGTTGGGCCAGCAGCGGATCATCGAACGCAAGCAGGCCATGGCCGAACTCGGCGTTAGCGACTACCGGTTCCTCGGGGGCGCCGGACGGTTCCGCGACACGGGTATGGCTTGGGGAGACGGCGGGCAGGCCGTCCCGCCTGCCGAGGTTCGTCACGACACCTTCTGGGCGGCCGACCTGCGAGAGGCCTCGGACGAGCTCATTGCCGTGATCCGTGAGGTTCGTCCCCAGGTCCTCGTGACGTACGACGAGATGGGTGGTTACGGTCATCCGGACCACATCCAGGCCCATCGAGTCGCGACGTACGGGTCGGCGCTGGCGGCCGCACCGTCGTACCGGCCGGATCTCGGAGCGGCCTGGGACGTCCCGAAGATCTACTGGTCCGCCATGCCCCGTAGCGCGATCGAAGCCGGCATCGTCGCGATGCGTGAGATCGGCTCGGATTTCTTCGGCGTCGACAGTGCCGACGACATGCCGTTCGCCGTTCCCGATGAGTTCCTAACGGCCAGGATCGACGGCATGGCTTGGGTTGAGCAGAAGATGGCAGCAATGCGGGCCTACGTCACCCAGATCGCTCTTGACGGGCCGTTCTTCCAGCTACCGGATCAACTCGGTCCGCAGGTCTGGGGCGTGGAGTACTACGTGCTCGTCAAGGGCTCGCCGGGACCCATCGATCCCGGGTCGGGCCTGGAATCCGACCTGTTCGCCGGGCTGGGTGTCTGAGTGCGGTGACCCGGCTCGGCGTTACGGCCGGGCTGTGCGTCGCGGCCTTCACTGCGGCCGTCGCCGGCACCTTCGTGCACCCTGCTACCGCACGGATGGGTGGCATGGACATTCCGTTTGGTGTGGTGATCGCCCTGGCCGGACTGGCGGCGGTGATGGTGATCGCGCACGCATCGGTTCCCAGCCGGGCAGACAAGGCCATCGTTGCGGTGGGCTGGCTGGCGCCGGTGTTCGTGCTCTCTCAGGCGCGCAGCGCCGGTGACCTGGTCGTGGCTGCGGATCTGCGGGGCCTGGTGTTCCTCTACGGCGGGGTGCTGCTCGTCGGCATCTTCGTCGGGCTACCCGTGGTGCGGCGCCCGCAGAAGACTGGTGCGAATGACCGAGTCAGGTAACATTCCCTGCGGCCCGCCTGTCGGCCCTGCTGTGGCCATGCTAGGGCGCAAGTGCCGACCCGACTGAAAGTTGCTGTGCGTGACCGACAACTCCACTCCGAAGGGCTATCCCGGCGCGGAGGGGCCGAAGCCCCGTCGCTCTATCTTCGACGACACGGCCGAGTTTTCCGCTGCGGCCGTGGAGGCTGGTGCGTCCCAGGGTGACGGACGTAGTGCCGCAAAGGATGCGGGCAACGGGGATTCGGCGGCCGTGACGGGAGTTTCCGGCCGTGCGGCGGGTTCCAATGCAGCAAGCCACGATGAGCCAGCTGTTGATGGCGGATCGGTTCGTCATGAACCCCGAGCCGGTCAGGACGATGCGCGCGAGTCCATCTGGGAAACCGAAGCGCGGGAGGCTGCGGCTGCGCGCGAGGCTGCGGACCGGGAGGCTGCGGACCGGGAGGCTGCGGCGCGCGAGGTTGCGGCGAGGGAAGCCGCTGCTCAGGAGGCTGCCGCACGCGAGACTGCGGCCCGGGAGGCTGCTGCACGCGAGGCTGCGGCCCGGGAGACTGCTGCACGCGAGGCTGCCGCCCGGGAGGCTGCCGAACGCGAGGCTGCCGCCCGGGAGGTTGCGGCGAGGGAAGCGGCTGCTCGGGAGAACGCCACGGCCGCCAATACGGCGCACCAGGTATCGAGCGACGATGTCACGGCGGCCATGCCGGTGGTTCGCGAACCGGCAGTAGGTCAGAAGCCGCACGAGCGGCTTACACGTGAACCCGCGCCCGAGTACCTGCCACGGCGTCGGGCAGCGGACCCGGTGTCGTTCTGGCGGCGCCGTCCAGTCCTGATTGCGGGCATCGTGCTCGGCGGGCTGTTGGTGCTCTATGGCGCGGCCTACGCCATCGCCGGGGGCAGCCTGGCCCGCAACGCCACCGTGCTCGGCGTCGAGGTGGGCGGGCTCTCACCGGCCGAAGCCGAGGCGAAGCTGGCCGCTGAACTGCCCTCGGTCGTCGACCAGCCGATCGAGCTTGCGGTCGAGCATGCCGAATCGACCTTTCCATTGGTTCCTTCGCAAGCCGGGCTCGGCGTCGATTACGTGGCAACTGTCGATGCCATCCCTGGCGGTAGTGCCAACCCCGTCTCGCTGCTCAGTGCGATCTTCGGAGGTGGCGAGGTCGCCCCCGTGCCGTCGGTCGATCGGGCGGCTCTGGAATCCGCGCTTGAAACGATCGCGGACGAGACCGACGTCGAGCCGGTGAACGGCGGGCTCGCATTCGATGACGGAGAAGTCGTTACAAGCCCCGCTGAGGTGGGGCGGTCGGTAGATGTCACGGCCACCGCCGACCAGATCCAGCAGGCTTTCTTCGGCGACGAGGAGCCACCCGACGTTCCGATCGGCCCGCTCACTGCGACCGTGGCCGAAGTGGAACCGACCGTCACTGACGCAGACGTCGAGCGGGCGGTCGCCGAGTTCGCCGAGCCGGCGATGTCCGGACCCGTGCGCATCACTGCCGACGAGCACACCATCGACATCGAACCGGAGATGATCAGTGCTGCGCTCACGATGACGCCGGACGATTCGGGAACCCTCCAGCCGGCGCTGGACCCGGACACGCTCGCCGACGCCGCTTCGGATGTACTCGACGAGGTGGGCCAGCCCGGCCGTGAGGCGACGATCCGGATCGAGAATGGCGCCCCGACGATCATTCCGCATGAGGTCGGCGTCGGCATCAGCTCCGACGCGCTGGCCGAGGCGATTCTGCCCGTACTGACCGAGACCGGCGATGACCGCGCCGCGACCGTGGAGTACAGCGAGGCCGAACCGGAGTTTACGACTGAGGATGCCGAGGCGCTCGGTGTCAAGGAAGTCGTGAGTGAGTTCACCACTCGCTTCCCGCATGCGACCTACCGCAACGTCAACATCGGCCTGGCCGCCTCCCGGATCGACGACACGCTGCTCAAGCCGGGGGACGAGTTCAGCCTGAACGGCATCGTCGGCGAGCGCACCGCGGCAAACGGCTTCGCCAAAGGCGGCACGATAAGTGGCGGAGTACTCGTCGAGGACTACGGCGGTGGTGTATCGCAGGTGGCCACGACTACGTACCACGCAGCGTTCAAGGCCGGCCTGGAGGACATCTACCACCAGCCGCACAGCATCTACTTCGACCGCTACCCGGTCGCCCAGGAAGCCACCGTCTCGTGGGGTAACTTCGACATGGCGTTCCGAAACGACACACCGTACGGCGTCCTGGTCGAAACCAGGTTCACCCCCAGCACGTCGGGTTCGCAGGGTGTCCTGACGGTTCGTATCTGGAGCACCGAGTACTTCAAGGTCGAGACCCCGGTATCGGAGCGGTCGAACTTCACCGACCCGCCCACCGTCTACAACACCAAGGACAATTGCATCGCGAACCGGGTGGGATCGAAGGGCTTTTCGATCACGTCGTACCGGAAGGCATGGGATCCCGACGGCAACCTCGTCAAGGACGAGGCGTATCCATGGACCTACCGGCCCAATCCGGTCGTGGTGTGTGGTGAGGAACCCGAGGACGACGACTGAGCAGTGCCGGCCCGCAACCGGCGGTAGTGGTACCGGTGGTGTTCGGTGAACCCCAGCCGGCCGTACGCTGCAATGGCTGCGCCGTTGCCCTCAGCAACCTGGACGTAGGCGCTGGTCGCGCCCATGCTCCGGCCCCACCTGGCAAGTTCTGCCATCACCTGGGAGGCGAACCCGCGTCGCCGCATCGACTGGTCTACCTCGACAGCCGTGACGCCGAGCCAGCGGTGCCCGTTCGGTGAATCGGAAACCGCTCCCCGGCCGATCGCCAGCGCACGATCCTGCGCGACGATAGCGGCGAACGCCAACACGTCCGCGTCCAGCAGTACCCGCGTGGCGTTGGGCGGCAAGGCCGCACCGCGGTATCGGTAAGCCGCGATCCAGCGCTCGTCTGGTTCAGGACGCAGTTCGACGGACGGCAGGTCATCGCGGCGGCGCTCTGCCATGGGCGCCACCTCAGCAGTCAGCATGAGGACATCTTCGCTCGGCGGCGGCCAGCCGAGGCGGTCGAGCGTGGCCTCCAGCACCCCTCCCAGCGGTACCGGCACCTGGAAGGCAGGAGTGAGCCCGCGCTCGCGGTACCACTTCTCGACCAAGTCGATCGCTGAGTCCAGGGGTTGGCCAGGCTCCCAGAGCGGCAGGCAGGAATTGGCTCGTCCAGTGAAGCCGTCGGCAGCGCGGAGCAGCCACCCGCCCACGCGTTCGATTTCGTTCGCCCGCCACCCTGCCGCGGCAGCGGCTTCGAGGTCGCGCACCTGCCTGCGGGTCACCGTGCGAGGTGGGACGACTTTGGCGGCAAGCACGCTCGATTCGGCCACCTCGACGACGTCGCCGGTCTTGGTCCGGATGTGCAACCGCCCCTCCGACCAGGCGACCAGCTCGCCGAGCACATCGGTGGCGTGAGCACCGTCGACCGGAGTGCCGAGCCGGTACCGTACGACCACTCGGCGCCCGACGGCGCTCGGTTGTAGCGTCATACTGTGGACCTCGGTTGCATGAAAACGTACCGGCAACGGGATACTAAGTGCAGGTGCCGACCGACCCCTGACCGGTGCCACAAGGAGGAACCCTCGTGACCTACACCATCGCCGAGCCGTGCGTCGACCTCAAGGACCTGGCGTGCGTAGAGGAGTGCCCGGTCGACTGCATTTACGAAGGGGAGCGGATGCTCTATATCCACCCCGACGAATGTGTTGACTGTGGCGCCTGCGAGCCGGTGTGCCCGGTCGAAGCGATCTTTTACGAGGACGACGTTCCGGAGCAGTGGAAGGACTACAACCGGGCTAACGCCGAGTTCTTTGACGATCTTGGGTCGCCAGGGGGAGCGTCCAAGCTGGGCAAGATCGACAAGGATCATTCGCTGGTAGCCGCGTTGCCGCCGCAGGAGCACGACGTCCACTAGACGTGCGCCCGCTCCCGGTGTTCCCGTGGGACTCGCTGGCTCAGTACCGCGAGCAGGCTTCGGCCCGCCCAGGCGGGTTGGTGGACCTGTCGATCGGAACACCGGTCGACCCTACTCCGGTCATCGTCAGGCAGGCGCTGGCCGATGCGGCGGACGCGCCCGGGTATCCCGCAACCTACGGGACGCCCGAGCTTCGCGAGGCGGTCGTGGACTGGCTGGCGCGACGGCTCGGGATCAGCGGGATCGATCCACGTGGAGTGCTGCCCACCATAGGTTCCAAAGAGCTGGTCAGCTGGCTGCCGGTGCTGTTGGGCTTGGGCGAGCGTGCTGCCGTGGTCTATCCGACGCTGGCTTATCCCACCTACGAAATCGGCGCCCGGATCGCCGGCGCACCCGCCATGGCCGCCGACTCGTTGACCGCGGTGGGGCCCGCGCGCGTAGGCCTGGTATGGGTCAACTCGCCGGCCAACCCGCATGGCCGGGTCTTGCCGGCCGAGCACCTGGCGAAGGTCGTGGCTTGGGCCCGCGAGCGCGGTGCGATCGTGGCGTCGGACGAGTGTTACCTGGAGTTCGGTTGGGATGCCGAGCCGGTCTCGCTGCTCGATCCGGCGGTCAACGGAGGGACGCTGGACGGCATCCTCGCGGTGCACTCGCTGTCCAAGCGATCGAATATGGCCGGTTACCGGGCCGGATTCGTCGTGGGTGACGTCGGACTGGTCGAGCGGTTGCTCGAGATCCGCAAACATGCCGGCATGATGGTGCCGGCGCCGGTGCAAGCGGCCATGGCCGCCGCGCTCGGCGACGATGTTCACGTGGACGAGCAGCGGGCCCGCTACGCCAGGCGCCGGTCGAGACTGCGATCGGCGTTGGAAGCGGCGGATTTCCGAATCGACTACTCAGAGGCCGGTCTCTACCTGTGGGCGACGCGTGACGAACCGTGTTGGGACACGGTGAGCCGACTGGCCGAGCTCGGCATCCTCGTCGCGCCGGGCGATTTCTACGGCCGGGCCGGAGCCCGCCACGTGCGTGTTGCGTTGACGGTGGCCGACGAGCGGGTCGAAGCCGCCGTGGATCGGCTCAGCGGAGGAACCGGAGGAACCGGATAGTAGCCGTGGACTATCCGCCTTGCGCCACGTCGACGTGGACATGATCGAGATGACGCAGGGTCGGGTCGGTGGTGTTGCCGGACGGGTGGGTGTACGCTCGCCAGCCCTCGGCAGACCGGCGCGCCGTCCAGATCTGGTCGTCGTAGATCACGGTGGCGATGCCGAGCCGGTCGGCGTTGATCACCAGCCAGTGCGCCACCACCCACCCGGACCGCTTGCTCGCCGGCTCGTCGTGGGGGCGGAAGAAGATGTCGATCGCCCGACCGGCGTAGTGCGCGGAGCCGGCGATATGACCCTGGTCAATGCCGTCCGGATCGAAGCCGCCAACAGTCAGCGGTCCGTGCGCCGCCTGGATTTCTTCCAGCACGCTGCGGGCGCGAGGGGTCAACCCGTCGTCGCCGGGCTGCTCAACCTCATGGGATGCGGGACGGAAGGTACAGGTGAGCCCGGCCGCCGAGTTGCCGGACAGTGCGGACGCGAGTGCGCGCGCGTTGGATTCGTGTTGGGCGTACGCCTCGGGGAACGCGCTGCGCTGCACGCGCTGTGCGGCGTCGGTGATCTCGAGCTCACGATAATTGTCGATCTTGACAAGCTCGTCGTAGAACGCGCCGGCGGCATAGACCGGATCCTGGACTTGCTCCGGCGTACCCCACCCTTGTGACGGGCGCTGCTGGAACAGCCCCAACGAGTCCCGGTCGCCGTAGTTGACGTTGTACAGGTCGGATTCCTGATAGGCCGTGGCGAGCGCGATCGTGATAGCCCGTGCCGGTAGCCCGCGCTGTTCGGCGACGGCCGCGATCGTCGCTGCATGCATCGCCTGCTCTGGATGCAAGGTGACCCGGTGCTCGCCCACCTCGATTGCGCATTCCTCGCTGGCGAGCGGATTCAACTGCCCGCTGGTCCACCACACCAGCAAGGCGGCGGCCCCCGCCCCGATCAGGGCGAGGACCGTCAAGGTGGCGACCAAACGTCCGGCTCGGCTCATCGTGAGGTGAGAACGTCCCGCGCCCGACCGGAGTTTCGGGAGCGTTCGTGGTGAGCACACCACCAGGCGGGCCGGTGCCCCACCAGGCGCATGCGCCTGGTACGGCACCCGTGCGCCTGCTGAACGTGATCGACCGGCATGCTCAGTTGCTGTGCAAAGCCACGTTGAGGCCACCCCAGTCGCCGGATCTCGACAGCGCCTCGACCGCGCCGGTGACACTGTTTCGGCGGAACAGCAGACCGTCTTGTCCAGACAGCTCTCGGGCCTTGACGATCCGGTTGTCCGGAAGGCTGACCTTCGTGCCTGCGGTGACGTAGCAGCCGGCCTCGACCACACAGCCGTCACCGAGCGAGATGCCGATGCCCGCGTTGGCACCGATCAAGCAGCCCTTACCGACCGAGATGACTTCCTTGCCGCCTCCTGACAACGTGCCCATGATCGACGAGCCACCGCCGATATCAGTTCCGTCACCGATAACAACGCCGGCCGAAATGCGGCCTTCGACCATCGACGCACCGAGGGTGCCGGCGTTGAAGTTGACGAAACCTTCGTGCATCACGGTGGTGCCGGGCGCTAGATGGGCACCGAGCCGAACCCGGTCGGCGTCCGCGATCCGGACCCCGGGGGGGACGACGTAATCGGTCATCCGCGGGAACTTGTCGACGCCGTACACAGCAACCGGCCCGTGGCGGCGCAACCGCAGCCGGGTCTGCTCGAAATCGTCCACCGGGCACGGCCCGTAGCTGGTCCAAACGACGGTGTTCAGCAATCCGAAGATGCCTGTCAGGTCGACCTCGTGGGGGCGGACGAGGCGGTGCGACAGCAGGTGCAGCCGGAGGTAGACGTCGGCGGTATCGGACGGGGGGTCGGCGAGCTTGCTGACGGTCTGCACGACCGATGTGCGAACGCCCCGGTCGCCGTCGGTGCGCGCCAGTGCTCGAAGGTCCGTGTCGTCGGAGTTGTCCTCCGGCCCGTCGAGCGTGGGGGACGGGTACCACACGTCGAGGACGGTACCGTCGTCGGCGATGGTGGCCAGGCCAAGGCCCGATGCGGTGGTGGACATGAGGACCAGCCTAGGAGACGCGGTTCCCGGACATGGCGACAGGCAGGGCACCCAAATCCGTGGTTGGTTCACGGCAAGAATCAAGTCAGCGCCGAGGCGCGACAACGAAGGGTTGCCCTGCCCGTCGGGAATGAGCTTGCCTCTAGTTTGGCGTCCCGTCAAGGGTTCGGTGCCTAACGGGGCGATAGGGTCGTCAGGCGTGACGACCGCGACCATCAACCTGGACTTGTCCGGCCCCGAACTGACCGCCGCACTGTGCGACATCGAGTCCGTCAGCGGCAACGAGGCTCGGATCGCCGATGCGATCGAGTATGCGCTGAGTGCATTGAGTCATCTGCGCGTGGAGCGCGATGGCGACACGATTGTCGCGCGCACGCAGCTCGGCCGTCCTGAGCGCGTCGTCATCGCGGGTCACATTGACACCGTCCCCGTCGCCCGCAATCTGCCCACCCGATGGGACGGTGATCATCTGTGGGGGCGGGGAACGGTAGATATGAAAGGCGGCGTTGCGGTCGCCCTACGGCTCGCTGCCCACGTCCGCAATCCGGTCCGCGACGTCACGTACGTGTTCTACGACAACGAGGAAGTCGAGTCGCACAAGAACGGGCTAGGCCGAGTCGCCACGACGCATCCGGACTGGCTGGCCGGCACGTTCGCCATCTTGATGGAACCGACGTCCGCGGTCGTTGAGGGTGGCTGCAACGGCACGATGCGAATCGAGGTGACGGTGCGCGGCCGGGCCGCCCACAGTGCACGGTGGTGGATGGGTTCGAACGCCATCCACGACGCCGGCCGAGTGCTGGACCGGCTGCGCAGCTACGAGCCGGCGGAGATCGAAGTGGACGGCCTGACCTACCGCGAGGGACTCAACGCGGTCGGCATCCGCGGCGGCATCGCGGGCAACATCATCCCGGACGAGTGCGTCGTGACCGCCAACTACCGGTTCGCACCCAGCCGCACCGAGCAGGACGCTCAAGAACACGTGCGCGAGGTGCTCGGCGACTTCGACGTCGTCGTGACTGACGCGGTGGCTGGTGCGCGTCCCGGCCTGACGCATCCTGCCGTTGCGTCGTTCGTGGCGGCCGTCGGCGGGTCGCCTCGAGCCAAGGAGGGGTGGACGGACGTCGCGCGGTTTTCGGTGCTGGGCATCCCCGCGGTGAACTACGGGCCCGGCGATCCGCAACTGGCGCACCACGACGACGAGCAGGTCGCCATTAGCGAGATTCTGGCTTGCGAAGAACGGATGGTCACTTGGCTCAGCGCGGGCGCCAGCGGGGCCTAGCCTGGTAACTGTGAGGGAGAAGCACATCGGCCCGCTCACGCTTCGGCGGGCCTTGGCCGAAGGCACCACCGCGGATCAGCGGCTGCTCGACGAGCGCGGCCCGACGGATTGGGTGCACACCGACCCGTGGCGGGTCATGAGGATCCTGTCCGAGTTCGTCGAGGGGTTCGGTGCGCTCGCGCAACTCGGCCGCGCCGTCAGTGTGTTCGGTTCGGCGCGTACGCCGCGCGACGACCCGTACTACGAAATGGCCGTCTTACTGGGTGAGCGGCTGGCCGCGAACGGCTACGCCGTCATCACCGGCGGTGGACCCGGCATCATGGAAGCCGCCAACAAGGGTGCCTGCGAGGCCGGCGGGGTCTCGGTGGGCCTCGGCATCGACCTGCCGTTCGAGCAGGGTTTCAACGAGTACGTCGACCTCGGCATCGACTTTCGTTATTTCTTCGCCCGCAAGACGATGTTCGTCAAGTACGCCCAGGGATTCGTGGTGATGCCCGGCGGGTTCGGCACCCTTGACGAACTGTTCGAGTCGTTGACGCTGGTACAGACCGGCAAGGTGACGCAGTTCCCGATCGTGTTGATGGGCAGCGAGTTCTGGGGTGGCCTGATCGGGTGGGTCCGCGAGCGGCTTGCGGGCGACAAGAAGATTGCGGTCGCCGATGTCGACTTGATCACGCTGACCGATGAGGTCGACGAGGTGATCGAAGTCGTCAGACGTTCTGAACAGGCTCGCGCCGAGCGGATGGCGAGCCGGCCGCCGGCGAGTGCCGCGGACGGTGTCAGCGAGCCGTAATCGTTCGTGGCCCAGGTTCCTCGGCTGGACAGCCTACGGTGGGATCATGCGTGCCCCCACCGATGCCGTACCTGTCCGCCGCCTGGCCGCTGCGGCGGGTCTGCTTGCAGCCGTGGTGCTCGTCGTCACCTCGTGTGGCGGTGAGGAAGAGCCCGCAGGGACCGCCGATGCCGGCGACGACGCGGTGCCTACCGAGCAGATGGACGCTCCGTCGCCGACGATGACCGACGAGGCCGAGACCGGCGACGTCGGCACCGCCGACGAGACCGATGAAGCTGACGCGGGGGACAAGGAGGACACCGAGGCCCTGGCTGCCGGCATCTACCGCGAATTCAGTGAAGACGCGCTCGCGGAGCCGGGGTACGAAACCAACGTCATCTTCTTTCACGCCTCGTGGTGCCCCGAGTGCCGGGCGTTCGAGCAGTCGATCGAAGCCGGCCCGATTCCCAATGGAGTGCAGATCCTGAAGGCCGATTACGACACCGAGACCGAGCTCAAGCAGAAGTACGACGTGACCATCCAGACCACGTTCGTCAAGGTCGACGAAGACGGCGAAATGATCTCGTCCTGGATCGGATACCAGCAGGACCGGTCCGTCGACAACCTCCTCGACCAGCTGGGCTAGCGGTGCCGTTCGCCGGAGTGGCGCTGCTTGCCGGTGCACTGTCGGTGCTGGCACCGTGCGTCGTCGGGTTGTTGCCCATCCTGGTCGGTCGCTCGGTCGCGCCCGGAAGCCGGATGCATAGCGCGGTGCTGGTCATCGCCGGGCTGTGTGGCTCGATCTTCGTGTTCACGATGCTGTTCCGGGCCACGACGTTGCTGGTGGACGTCCCGCAGCTGGTTTGGCAGTACGTCGCTGGAGCGATCCTGGTCGGCTTCGGCGTGGTCTCGCTGCTCCCGCAGCTGTGGGACCGGGTCAGTGCGCGGCTTCGGCTTGCTGACGTGGGCGACCGGGGCGCGCGGTTCGGCATCGGCCGGCAGAGCCGGGTCGGAGACGTCGTGCTCGGCGCCAGCCTGGGGCCTGCGTTCAGCGCGTGCAGCCCGACGTACGCGCTGATCGTGGCGGTGATCCTGCCCGCGACGCCGGCCGAAGGGGCAGCGTACCTGCTTGCCTATCTCGCCGGGCTGGCCGCGATGATGGCAGTGATCGTCGTCGGCGGGCGCCGCGCAGTCACGGCGCTCGGATGGGGTGTGAACCCGCACGGTTGGTTCCGCCGTGGTCTCGGGGTGTTCTTCATCCTGTTCGGGGCGGCGATCGCGACTGGCTTCGACAAGGAAGTGCTCAGCTTTGTTGTCGAAAACGGCTGGTTCGATTGGCAGTTGCAGTTCGAAGATGTGATCCGATGAGCACATCCGGCGAGACCGCTCGAGCTTTCCGGAGGACTCCGGCATGAGTACCGCGCGAATCCTCGTTGTGGAGGACGACTCCGCAGTTTCGTCCGTCGTCGCTGCCTACGTGCGCGATGCGGGCTTCGAACCGCGCGTCGCCGCGGACGGGTTCGCCGCTGAGCGGGCCTGGCGGGAGTGGCGACCGGATGTCGTCGTGCTGGACGTCATGCTGCCGGGGCGGTCGGGTTTGGACGTGCTGCGGCGCATGCGGACGGACGGGGATCACACGCTCGTTGTGGTGTTGAGCGCGCGCGGCGAGGAGGAAGACCGAGTGGTGGGGCTGGAGGTCGGTGCGGACGATTACCTCGTCAAGCCGTTCAGCCCGCGTGAACTGATGTTGCGGATCGCCGGCCTGCTGCGCCGCGAAGAACGGCTCGCCGGTGCTCCCGTCGTGCCGCGTACCCTCGAGGCCGGGCCAGTGACGGTCGACACCGGTGCCCATACAGTGAGTGTCAGCGGCGAGCCGGTCGCTCTGACCACCCGTGAGTACGAACTGCTGGTGTTCCTCATGCGCCACCCCGGCCAGACCTTCACCAAACGCGATTTGCTGCGCCGGGTGTGGGGCTGGGACTTCGGCGACAACTCGACGGTGATCGTCCACGTGCGCCGGTTGCGGGAGAAGATCGAACAGGACCCGTCGGATCCGCGGCTAGTGATCACGGTGCGAGGGACGGGTTACCGGTTCGCGACGGCGGCTGAATTGACAGCAGCAGCTCCGGTTGTCCGGCCGGACAACGACGTCGGCGCTGGTGAAGAACCTGTCCGGCCGGACAACTAGGCACGGGAGGGAGGTGCGCCGGTGAGCGAACTGGCCTTCATGCTGACCGCGACGGCGGCGAGTTGCCTCGGCGTCGGCGTCGCCGGCTGGTTCGCGTTGCACGCCACGCGCCGCCGCTCGGTGACCCTCGCAGTCGTGATCTGTGCCCTGGTGCCGATGGTGGCGGTCATCGTTGCGGTGCAGGTCAACGTCCGGGCCATGTTCCTGTCCGACCACGATGCCGAGGTCATCGCCGTCGTATTGACGACTGCGGCGGTCCTGGCCGTCGTACTCGCGGTGGTGCTCGGCCGCCGCATCGCAGCGGGCTCGCGGAATCTTGGTCACCGGCTGAACCGGCTGACCGAGGAGTACACCGCACATGGAGCGGCCGACCAACCGGCATCGGCCGAATTGGCCACGCTCACGGCTCAACTTGACGAGGTACATCGCAAACTCGCCGCCTCCAGAGCCCGTGAGCAGGCACTTGAGGCCAGCCGTGGGGACCTGGTGGCGGCACTCAGCCATGATCTGCGGACCCCTCTAGCCGGGATTCGCGCGCTAGCCGAAGGGCTCGAAGACGGAGTCGTCGCGGACGTGCCCCAGGCGCTGGCTCAGTTGAAGGCGAACACTGATCGCATGACGCGGATGGCCGACGATCTGTTCGAACTCTCCCGGCTCAGATCGGTTCCCAGGCACCGTCGTGACTCGTTGGTCAGCATGCGAGAACTGGCCGACGACGTGGTGGCCGAGATGCAGCCAGAGGCAGCGGCCGCGGGGGTGCGGCTGCAATGTGAATTGGATGCCCGGCTTGCCGTACGCGGCGACGGCGGCGAGCTCACCAGGGCACTGGCCAACCTGTTGAGCAACGGGGTCCGACATACGCCGGCCGGCGGCGAGGTGACCGTGGCCGGAACCTCCGCCGACAGCACCGTCCTGATCAGTGTGACGGACGGCTGCGGCGGCATCCCCGCAACGGATCTGTCCCAGGTGTTCGAGGTGGGCTGGCGCGGTGATCCGGGACGCGGCGGCAACGGTCAGCCGGGTAGCGGGCTTGGGCTTGCCATCGTCCGCGAGGTCATGGCCGCGCACGGCGGCTCGGTCGAGGTGACGAACATCCACGGGGGCTGCCGCTTCGACCTGCACCTTCCGGCCGCCTGATCCCCTCGCGTTGATCATGGGCGTTTCGTGGTAGACGGGCCCGGTCTACGACTAAACGCCCATGATCAACACAAGGAAGGGGCTCACGCGAGGCCGCGCCGGGCCACCGCCGGTGGGCGGGTGCCGTGGATGGTTGCCACCATGTCCAGCGCCTGCCGGGTAGCCGCAACGTCATGCGCGCGAAACACGCGTGCGCCGTGCCACGCCGACACCACCGTGGCCGCCAACGTGCCGGCCAGCCGGTCGTCGACCGGCAGGTCGAGCGTCTCTCCGACGAAGTCCTTGCGGGAGAGCGCGACGAGCACCGGCCATCCGGTGCCGACGAGTTCGTCCAGCCGGCGGGTGATTTCGAGCGAGTGGTAGGTGTTCTTGCCGAAGTCATGGGTCGGATCGACCAGCAGGCCGTCCGCTCGTACGCCGGCTGCGAGCGCTTTGTCGGCGAGCGCCGTCGTGCCCGCGATGACGGCGGCCATCACGTCGTCATACCGCACGCGGTGCGGGTCGGTCCGCGGCGGGAGCCCTCCGGTGTGGCTGCAGACCAGGCCGACGCCATACTGTGCCGCGACCGTCACCAGGTCGGAGTCGGCCCCCGCCCACGTCTCGTTGATCAGGTGGGCGCCCGCCGTGCAGACGGCGTCGGCGACCCGGTGCCGGTAGGTGTCGACGCTGATCACTATGCCGGGATGGCGATCGCGGACGGCCGCGACCAGGTCGGCCGTCCGCGCGATCTCCTCGGTTTCACTGACCGGCGGGCCGTGACCGGCCTTGACCCCGCCGACGTCGACGATGTCGGCTCCGTCGCTGACCGCCTTGTCCACCCGGGCGAGCGCCGCGTCCAGGGCGAACGTCGCGCCCCGGTCATAAAACGAATCAGGTGTGCGATTGACGATGGCCATCACGGCGTACGTGCCCGGCGGGAAGGAACGGGTGCCGAGGCGTAGAGTCCCGTCACCTGGTGGTCCCTGATGCGACACGGCGTCCTCCTGGCAGACGTACAGCACGCACAGCGTGGCACCATCGTCGCCTAAGGTGGGACGCCGACCCCATCTGGACGGGATAGGGAGGCAAGCCGTGTCCATGTACATCGTGTTCGTGGTCGTGGCGGCGGTCGTGGTCTTCGCGGTAGCGGCCGCAGCCGTCGGTCACGGTGACGGACTCGAAGAGCCGTTCCCGGACATGGAGCGTCCGTACCTTCCCGACGGCAGAGTCGAGCCGGTCGACATCGACGACGTGCACTTCGCGGTGGCGTTTCGCGGCTACCGGATGGAACAGGTGGACACCGTGCTCGATCGGTTGGCCGAGGAGCTGATCAAGCGTGACCAGCACATCAGCCGGCTGGAACGGATCGTGCACGCGCAGACCGTGCAGTCTGCAGTCGGCTACGGCAACAACAGGTCGAACCGGGTGGGTGTCGACACCGGATCGATGCCGGCGGTCCAGAACGATCAGGTGAACTCGCCGGCGGAGCCACGGAAAGGCCAGCCGGACGACACGTCGGGTTAGCCGGCCGACGACCCGAACCAGGCGCAGTTCTTCAATTGCGCGCCACACATGCGGCAAGGTGGTCGTTGACCACGCCGGTTGCCTGCATTGTCGCGTAGGCGGTGGTCGGGCCGACGAAGACGAAACCGCGCCGCTTGAGGGCCTTGGCCAGCGCGGTGGACTCGGGTGTAGTCGCAGGGACGTCCGCCAGCGTCTGCGGAGCCGCCCGATGTCCGTTGGGCGCGAAGGACCAGATCAACCGATCGAGAGCGCCTTCGCCTTCGGTGTCGCGCAGCCGGACCAGGGCGCGAGCGTTGGTGATGGCGGCCGCGATCTTCGCCCGGTTGCGGACGATGCGTTCATCGGACATGAGTCGCTGAGCGTCAGCGTCGTCGTAACGAGCGACCACGGCCGGATCGAACCCGCCGAACGCCGCGCGAAAGCCTGCGCGCTTGCGCAGGATGGTCAGCCAGGACAGGCCCGACTGGAACGCCTCCAGAGTCAGCCGTTCGTAGAGCGCGGCATCACCGCGGACGGGCCGCCCCCACTCCTCGTCGTGGTAGGCAAGGTAGTCGGCCGTGCTGAGGGCCCAGGGGCAGCGCAAGTCACCGTCCGGGCCTGGAAGAGCGTCGGTCATCGGCCGGTGAACTCGGCCTTCTGCTTGGCCAGGAAGGCCGTGACCGCAGCACGGTGGTCCTCGGTGGCGCCGGTCAAGCCCATCATCTCGCCCTCGCGGACGAGCGATTCCTGCAGCGAGTGAGTTGCGGAGTAGGCCAGCACGTCGCGGACGGCCGCGTACGCAACCGTCGGCCCGTCGGCGAGCTGGTGAGCCAGCTCTCGCGCCCGGGTCAGCACGTCGTTGTCGGGGACGACCTCGGTGGCCAAACCTAGCGATAACGCCTCGTCAGCCTTCACCGTGCGAGGCAGCATCAGCAGCTCGCGTGCCTTCGCCCAACCAACAAGCCGGGGGAGCGTCCACGATGAACCGCTGTCGCAGGACAGCCCGATCGCGGTGAAAGCGAGGTTGAAACCGGCCGACTGGCCGACGATGCGGAAATCACATGCGAACGCGAACGATGCGCCCGCCCCGGCGGCAATTCCATTGACCGCCGCCACGACGGGTTTGTTCATCGTCGCGAGCGCAGTGACGATCGGGTTGTAGTGCTCCTCGACGGTGGTGCCCAGTGACGCCGGTCCGGCGCGGAGCGCGTCGGCATGTTCGTTGAGGTCCTGACCCACACAGAACGCCCGTCCACTGCCGGTGAGAAGAACCGCGCGAACCGACGGGTCGTCGGCGGCTCGGCGAAGGTCATCGCACAACTCGGTCTTGGTAGCGGTATCGAGGCTGTTCATCGCGTCTGGGCGGTTGAGTGTGATGGTGGCGACGCCGGCGTCGATCACGTACAAGACCGGTTGATCGGTCACGGGCGGACTCCGTTCAGGTGTCTGTCGTTACGAGCAATTACCAGGCAGGCATCAACGAAGCGGGCGCTGGCCGGCAGCAGCCTGGCAGCCTCCGCGTCGAAGAATGCGGCGGCCTCGTCGCCGGGCCAGTCGCCGGGCAGGAGCGCCCGCGGCAGGCCGGGGTCAGTGAACAGGAACTTACGCCACTCGTGCACCAGCCGGCTGCGCACCGCGAAGACCTCTTCGTCGGCCGGCGCCGCCGGCAGGGTGTCGACCAGATCCTTCGCTTCGGTTAGCCAGCGGCGGTATGACCGCCCGACCGCGTCGAGGTCCCAGGCCCGCCGGATCAGTGCTGCGTCGTCGTCCTGGTGCCGGGCCAGGAACCCCTCTGCGGTGATGCGCTCACTCTGCAGCAAGTCGTCGAGTTCGGGGGACGGCCGCGCGGCCAGCCAGGTGCCATCGCCCAACGGCGCGTAGCCGAGGTAAGCCAGCGCGCTGCGCAGCCGCTCGCGGGTGGCCCGGTCGGCCGGACGGTCCGGGATGATCAGGTGCCAGTAGCCGTCCCACTCCTCCCTTGCGGTCGTGCGGTAGATGCGGGCGGCGGCGTTGTCGAGCCGGTGCTCTGCGCGTGGGGTCAGCGAGTATCCCGCCGCGCCGTCGATCCGGACCGGGCGCAGCCAGCCTTGCTTGACCATGCGCGACACCGCCGTCCGGACCGCCGGAGCGGTGATGGCCAGCGGCGCCATGAGGGCGACGAGCGAGGCAACTCGCGCAGCACCGCCGCGCGACCGCAGGTGGTCGCCGTACAGGTCGAAGAGCGCGGATCTGGCATTCATGACCGTCATATCCTGCCTGGTTGGTCCGACAGTATGTGGGACCGACCCGGTGAGGTGGCTCCCACCCTACGGCGGGATCGGGGATAATAGGGGCCATCGTGACGCACGCGGGACCGTCGCCCGACGTCTTGGGGGCCCGCGTGTGCGCTTGGAGAGGAAGGGGTGCGCGGATGGCGGCGATGAAGCCGCGGACTGGCGATGGGCCACTCGAGGTAACCAAGGAGGGGCGCGGCATCGTGATGCGTGTCCCACTCGAGGGTGGAGGGCGGCTCGTCGTCGAGTTGTCTGCCGAAGAGGCCAACGCGCTCGGTGATGCGCTGAAGGTCGCCGTCGGCTGAAGGCGATGGCCCGATGTTGCGGGGCCCCGGTCGGTGCGCCGGCCGGGGCCGCGCCGTGGAAACCCCCACCACCAATTCCTGGAGCGAGCCGTGCCGGCTGACAAGCCCGCCTCTGCGATGATCGCCGTGACACCGCCAGCGGTCGAGCACGACCCCGGCGGACTGCTGGACGTCGCCGCGTCGGTGGTGGCGTGCCCGGTGTGGCCGGACGCCGACGATGGACCTCGGATCGGGCCGGGCGCGGCTGATCTTCCTCGGGTGTTAACGGTCGATGCGGCTGAGGTGCTGCGGCGTGAAGGCAAGACCGGCAAGGCCGGCGAGATACTGCGGTTGCCGGCCAGCGGCGATGTCTCCCGCGTCCTGCTGGTCGGCGTCGGTGACGGCTCACCGGCCGCGTTCCGCAAGGCCGGTGCCGCCCTAGCCCGAGCTGCGCGTGGTACCGCCCGAGTGGCTAGCACGGTCACGGCCGAAGCGGGCGACGCCGAACTGCGCGCGTTCGTCGAAGCCGTCGTCCTCGCCTCGTACGGCTGGCGGGTTCGTGGCGAGTCCAAGGCGCCGCTGGGCACGCTGGTGCTCGCTAGGTCTGGCCCGGAACGGGCGGCGGCGGTGGGCGCCGCGGCCGCTGTCGCGGGTGCCGCCTGGTTCGCCCGCGACCTGGTGCACACGCCCTCCAACATCAAGGATCCGAACTGGCTGGCCGATCAGGCCCGAGTCGCTGCCGACCGCGGCGACCTCCAGGTACGAATCTGGGACGAAGGTGAGCTCGCCGAAGGCGGGTTCGACGGAATTGTGGCCGTCGGCATGGGATCTGAGCGCCCGTCACGGCTGATCGAGTTGACCTACGCTCCCGCCCACGCCGGGCCCAATACGCCGCACATCGTGCTCGTCGGCAAGGGCATCACCTACGACAGCGGCGGGCTGTCGCTCAAACCGCGCGATTCGATGGCTCCCATGAAGACCGACATGTCCGGGGGCGCGGTTGTCATCGCTGTGCTGTCAGCGCTGCGCGCAGTCGGGTGCCCGCTCCGGGTCACCGGTCTCGTCCCGGCGGCTGAGAACCTGCCCAGCGGCAGCGCACAGCGCCCAAGCGACGTGATCCGGCAGTACGACGGCACGACCGTGGAAGTACGCAACACCGACGCCGAAGGCCGGCTGGTCCTCGCCGATGCGATCGGGTACGCGGTCGCAACCAAGCAGCCGGACACCATCGTGGACATCGCCACGCTCACCGGAGCGGCAACGGTTGGGCTCGGCCGCCGGCATGCGGCCCTGTACTCGACGTCGGACGCACTCGCCGATGCGCTCGTGACGGCCGGAGCCGACGCCGGCGAGAATCTCTGGCGCATGCCGCTGGTGGCCGACTACCGCGACGCCCTGGAGTCCGACATCGCCGACATCGCACACGTCGAGACGCGCAAGATGGGCGGCGGCTCCATCACCGCCGCGCTGTTCCTGGAGCGCTTCGCCGCGAGCGTGCCATGGGCGCATCTGGACATTGCCGGGACCGGTCGCTCCGATGGTGACTCGGACGAACTTGTCAAGGGCGGCACGGCGTTCGGCGTGCGCACTCTACTCCGCTGGCTCACCTCGTAGTTCGATCACGTTCGGCAGGCGGGGCGACGTACCTACATGGCTGCATGCCTGTAGCTACGTCGCGCCGCCTGCCGAACGTGATCGAACGGAATCAAGGCGGATGACGACCGACTTGGACGCCGGCGTGCCGCTGATCTCGGCGGTATGGTCCAACGGCACGAGGACGTTGGTCTCCGGGAAGTAGGCGGCGGCACACCCACGCGCCGTGGGGTACGCGACCACCCGGAAGCCGGGTGCGCGGCGCTCGCCATCGGACCACTCGCTCACCAGGTCGACGGTCTGGCCGTCGGCGATTCCGCGCTCAGCGAGGTCGTCGGGGTGGACGTACACGACCCGACGGCCGCCGAGCACCCCGCGATACCTGTCGTCCAGGCCGTAGATCGTGGTGTTGAACTGATCGTGTGAGCGCACGGTTTGCAGCAACAGGCGCCCGGGCGGCACCTGAACGACCGAGAGCGGATTAACCGTGAACCGGGCCTTGCCGGTCGCCGTCGTAAAACGCCGCTCGTCACGCGGCGGGTGCGGCAGGACGAATCCGCCCGGCTCGGACACACGTTTCTCGAAGTCCTCGAATCCAGGCACCACCCGGGAGATGCGGTCCCGGATTGCCGCGTAGTCGGACGTGAACTCCTCCCACGGTGTCGGGTCGTCCGGTCCCAGCACCCGGCGGGCTAGGTCGCAGATGATCGCTACTTCGCTCCGCAGTTCTGACGACGCGGGCGGCAGCGTGCCGCGCGAGGAGTGGACCACGCTCATCGAGTCTTCGACGGTGACGAACTGTTCGCGGCCGCCGGTCTCGTCCCGCTCCGTGCGCCCCAGACAGGGCAGGATCAACGACCGCCGGCCGGGGAGGACCTGTGAACGGTTCAGCTTGGTGGAGACGTGCACCGTCAGTGGCACGGACTGCAGAGCTTCAGCCGTGACCGCGCTGTCCGGTGTAGCGGCCGCGAAGTTGCCGCCGACGGCCATGAAGACCCGGATCCGCCCGTCGCGCATCGCCCGAATGGCGTTGACGGTGTCATACCCCGGCTCGCGCGGCGGCTCGAAGCCGAACTCCCGGCCGACGGCGTCGAGGAAGGCAACGGTCGGCCGCTCCCAGATACCCATCGTCCGGTCGCCCTGCACGTTGCTGTGACCACGGACCGGACAAGCACCCGCGCCGGGACGGCCGATGTTGCCGCGCAACAGCAAGAAGTTCACGATCTCGCGGATCGTCGGGACGGCCTGCTTGTGCTGGGTCAGCCCCATCGCCCAGCACACGATCACCCTGGACGCATCCAGCACCTCGGCCACGAAGCCCTCGATCTGCGCTCGATCCAGCCCGGTGGCGGCGACGACCTCAACCCAGTCCACCTTCCGCCACGCGGCCACGGCGGTCCTGAAGCCTTCCGTATGCGCTTCGAGGAATTCCCTGTCCAGGACGCCGCCAGGAGTCGAATCGTCCGCCTCAACCAGCAGCCGGTTAACCGCTTGGAAGAAGGCCAGGTCACCGGCGACCTTGATCTGCAGGAAGCGGTCGGCAAGGGGCGTGCCGCGGCCCACGAGGCCCCGTACCCGCTGCGGATTCTTGAACGCCATCAGACCGGCTTCCGGCAGCGGGTTGATGGCCACGATGCGCGCACCCCGATCCTTGGCTTGTTCCAAGGCGGTCAGCATGCGCGGATGGTTCGTCCCCGGGTTCTGCCCGACGATCACGATCAGGTCGGCGTGGTCGGTGATGTCGGTCAGCGTCACGCTGCCCTTGCCGATTCCGATCGTCTCGGTGAGGGCGGCGCCGGACGACTCGTGGCACATGTTCGAGCAGTCCGGCAGATTGTTCGTGCCGAGCTTGCGGGCGAACAGCTGGTAGCAGAAGGCGGCCTCGTTACTCGTCCGTCCGGAGGTGTAGAAGGCGGCCTGGTCGGGCGAGTCCATCGCCGCGAGCTCACTGGCAACGATTCCGAACGCCTCGTCCCACGAGATCGGCGTGTAGTGGTCTGCGCCGGCCTCGCGCAGTACCGGCTCGGTGAGCCGGCCCTGCTGACCGAGCCAATGGTCGCTCCGGGACACCAACTCACTTATCGGGTGTGCGGCGAAGAAGGCCGCGTCAACCCGGCGGACGGTCGCCTCTTCGGCCACGGCCTTGGCGCCGTTCTCGCAGAACTCGGCCAGGTGCGGCTTGCTCGCCTCCGGCCACGCGCAGCCGGGGCAGTCGAAGCCCCGATGCTGGTTGACCAGCCGCAGGGCGCGGTAGCCGCGCTGGATCCCCGACTGCTCCACCACATCGGCCAGCCCGTGCACAACACCGGGGATGCCGGCTGCGGATCGCTTGGGTTTGCCTACCCGTGGATGCTCGTCCGCCATACCGCTGACGGTACGTCCATTCGCCGCTGTCATGAAGGGCAGGCACACTGGGACGATGGGACGGGTGACTGCGCGCCGCCGAGTCGTCCGGATTCGGGACGCCCGCACGTCGACTCGCGCCGACACCCTGGCGGTCGAGGAGCCGCTGGTCGTGCGGGTAGCCGACGCAGCCCTTACGCTCACCATGCGTACGCCGGGCGACGATTTCGACCTGGTCGCGGGGTGGCTGGTCAGCGAGGGCGTGGTCGCGCAGACCGTGGACATCGTGGGAATGCGGCTGTGCCGTGACGAGGAGAACACCGTCGAGGTCGTGCTCGCCCACGGGATCAGCCCGCCGACACCGCGCGCCTTCGCGACGACGAGCGCCTGCGGGGTGTGCGGCTCGGACGCGATCGTCGAGGTCCGCAGTGCGCTGCGCTGGGCGGTCGCAGACGATCCGGTGACCGTCGAACTGGATACTCTCGCGAAGCTTCCGGATCTGTTGAGGGTTCACCAGCGTGCCTTCGACCGGACCGGCGGCCTGCACGCCGCCGGGCTGTTCACAGCGACCGGCGAGCCGCTCTACGTACGGGAGGACGTCGGGCGCCACAACGCTGTCGACAAGGTCGTCGGTGCGGCACTGCGCGACACCCGCTTACCCCTCGCCGGCCATATCCTGCAGGTGAGTGGTCGAGCGTCGTTCGAACTTGTCCACAAGGCCGCGCAGGCCGGTATTCCAGTGCTGTCTGCGGTTTCCGCGCCGTCCAGCCTGGCCGTTGATCTGGCCGAAGAATGCGGTCTCAGCTTGCTCGGCTTTGTCCGGGACGGCGGCATGAACGTCTACACTCGCCCGGACCGCATCGCGTCATGAGCGGTATACCCCTGCCCGCCGTGGTGGCCTCAGGTCGTATCCGCCGGGACCCAGAACCGGAGTTTGCCATCGCGGCGGTCCTCGAACTGTCCACCCGCCTTTTCGATCACTCGCCGCGAGGCGACGTTGTCGATGTCACACGTCACCAGCACCGGATCGATGCCGAGATCCCGGCACCAGGGCAAGGAGTGCTGCAGCATCGCCGACGCATGACCCCGGCGCCGCGCGGACGGCCGCACGTCGTAGCCAACGTGACCGCCGTAGTCACGGAGCCACGGAGTCAGGCGGTGCCGGATCGACAGCCGGCCCAAGAACTCCTCGCCGTCGACGAACCACAGATAAGTGGCAGGAACCCAGCCGGTAGGGCGCGGGGCATCCTCATCCGCCTCAGCAAGCTGTGATGCGACGTATGCGGCGAACACCGACTCGTCGCGGAGCCGTTCGACATCGAGAAACTCGGCCCACGTCGGGTCGTAGCCAGGTTCGTCCAGAGCTTCGAGCCAGGACTTGTGGACTTCCACCGTCGGGCGGATGAGCTGCGGCACGCATCTATCATCGCCGACGCCGGTCAGATCATTCCGTGCGCAGGCCGCGCCACCGCCACCCGCTGCGCCTCGCCACCAGAGAGCTCACCGGGCTGAGCACCTGCCACCTCGCCAGCGCCGATGCGGTGCAGCCACGCTCGAGCAGCAGCGGGCGCGCGACGTTTTGTTCTGCGGTCAATTCCGGGACCAGTTGGCCGAACGCCGTCGAGGGTCACGTCACCGCCTTCGGACGGATGATGCCGCTCAAGCAGTGCAACAGGCCAGCGGGTGGCTGATCAGCTACTTCACGGCGGTAGACGCGAGTCAGTTCTCCCGCTTGATGGCAACGAGCAGGCCGTCACCGACCGGTAGCAGTGCCGGGAGCAGCGTTTCGTCGTCGCGGATCGTCCTACCCAGCTCACGGATCGTGACCGTGTCGTGGTCGCGCTGGGCAGGGTCGGCGACGCGGTCGTGCCACAACGCATTGTCGAACGCGACGATCCCGCCCGGACGCAGCAACCGGATGGCCTGGCGTAGATACTCGCCGTACTCGGCTTTGTCGGCGTCGCAGAACACCAAGTCGTACGCACCGTCGGTGAGCCGTGGCAGGACGTCCAGCGCAGCACCGGTGATCAAACGCGTGCGGTTGTGTGCGATGCCGGCCTCTGCGAACGCCTCCCGGGCCAGTCGCTGATGCTCGGATTCGATGTCCACGCTGGTCAGTACGCCGTCCCCACGCATTCCGGCGAGCAGGTAGAGCCCGGAGACACCGGCGCCGGTGCCGATCTCGACGACTGTGCGGGCCCCGATGGCGGCGGCCAGCAGGCGCAGCACGACGCCGGCGCCTTGCCCGACGGGAACCGCTCCAACTTCGGCGGCTCGCTGTCGGGCCTGTGTGATGACCTTGTCCTCGGCGACGAAGCCCTCGGCGTAGGCCCACGACTCCGGGCTGATGCTGGCGGAAATGGCGGCCTCCTCGATATGAGAGCGACGTCACGAAGCTTAGACGCCTGTGGAACCGCAGCGTACGTGCAGCGCGTTGGCGAGGCAGGTGCCGTCGGTATAAGCGAAGCCGTCAGGAACAGCCGGGCCCTCGGAGAGGTTTGGTTAGGAAAGGAGTCATCGGTCACGATGGCAGTGGCGATCCGGCCGGTCGAGGGAGGTGTTCTGGTGTCCGATCGCGAGCAGGCGAGCCGCGGCGACGCCGGTGTTCCCGACCCGAGGCCGCTTCCGGCGCCACCGGACTGGACGCCGCCGAGCTGGGATGACGTGGTTCGCGAGCACTCAGCGCGCGTTTACCGGCTGGCCTACCGGTTGACCGGCAATCAGCACGATGCCGAGGACCTGACCCAAGACGTTTTCATCCGGGTATTCCGGTCGCTGTCTACGTACACCCCGGGCACCTTCGAGGGTTGGCTGCACCGCATCACCACGAATCTGTTCCTCGACATGGTCCGGCGGCGGCAGCGGATCCGGTTCGACGCACTTGCCGATGATGCTGCCGAGCGGTTGTCTGGCCGCGAACCGACTCCCGACCGGCAGCTCGACGACCAGTTGCTCGACTCCGACGTGCAAACCGCGCTGGACGGCCTACCGCCCGACTTCCGGGCCGCTGTCGTGCTGTGCGACATCGAAGGCCTGTCGTACGAGGAGATCGCCGCCACGCTCGGGGTCAAGTTAGGCACGGTTCGCAGTCGCATCCACCGCGGGCGGGCGCAGCTACGCGCGGCGTTGGAGCATCGCGCACCGCGCTTGGCAGGTCGTGACGATACCGATCCGGTGGTCGACCCCGTCGAGACGAGGGAGGAGGCCTGATGAAACATCTCGGTGAACGCATCACCGACCTTGTCGACGAGCAACTCGACCACGGCGCCCGCGATGTCGCACTCGCGCATCTCGCTCGATGCTCGAGCTGCCAGGCCGCAGTCGCCGCCGAACGCGAGGTCGCGGCCGCCCTTCGTAGCCTCCCTGACGTGCCGCCGTCCGAGCGTTTCGTGCAGGCGTTGCTGGCCCTTGCCGGGCCCGACGGGCCGCTTCCTCCGGAGCGGCAATCGTTCCCCGGTGCTGCACCGGTCCCCGCCAGGTGGCGTCCGACCGCAAGGCCGACCGGTGGCATTCCCCGTCAGCGGCGCCCGCATACCGGTGCCGGCGCAGTGAGCCGTCGCGCCGGGGTCCGGTACGCCGTCGCCGGTTCGGTATCGGTAGGCGTACTCGCGGTCGCCCTGGCCTCACTCGGCGGTGATCCCGAGAACGCCGTGGTGCCGCCCACCCAGCAGTTCACCGTCGAGCACGCCCGATCGTCCGGCGCGCTGCCATTCGGCGATCCCGCGGCGGTCGTCGTACCGGCGAGCAGCCTGCCGCAGGAACCGTGATGCCGACGCGCTCGGCCGCCGCCCGCCACATCGCGCCGACATTCGTCGTGGTGCTGGTGGCCGGGGTGCTCGTAGTGGGCGCGCTGGTGGCACCGGCATATGCTCACCGCTCTGGCAGCGACGATGACGATCCACGCGCCGTCGCTCTGCTCTACCGCGCGATGGACGCGACAGACCGCCTAACCTACGCCGGCACGCAGTACGTCAGCGCATGGTCGGTACTGGACAGGTCATATTCGACGAGCGCGATCGTGCGGGTTCAGCACGCCGGTGGCACCACGACGCTGTTCCCTGACCACGGCACGCAGGCCGTTACCCTCCCGGCCCAGCCCGGCTCGTGGCTGGCCGGCGAAGACGGGCCTATCGGTCTGCTGGCCAAGGCCTACGACGTCGAACTGCTCGGCAGGGGTCAGGTCGCCGGGCGCCCGGCCGAGATCGTCGGCGCCCGCCGATCCGACGGTTCGATGGCGGCGCGGCTGTGGCTCGATGCCGACTACGCGCTTGCGCTGCGTCGTGAGGTCTACGACAAGACCGGTCGAACCATCTCGGCCAGCGCATTCATTGAAATCGAGGTGGGCCCGGGCCAGTCACGGTTCGTGGGTGTTTCCCCGAATGCGTGGGCTTCCCGGGCCGGTCTCGTAGCGTCCGCCGCCCGCCTGTCGCATGCTGATCTGGCGGCTCTGCGGTCAAGCGGCTGGCGGTGTCCGTCCGAGATCGGTGGTGACCTCGTGCTCTTCGAGGCCAGCCGCCACGACGGCGCAATCCAGCTCAGCTACTCCGATGGTGTCGCGACGGTGTCGGTGTTCGAGCAACCGGGCCAACTCGATCCCGAGGTGCTGGACGGTTTCGGCCGGACTGAGCGAGGCGACGGCGTCGTTTACACCCTGCCCGGCCCGCCCAGCAGGTTCGTCTGGGCCACCGGCGAGGACAAGGTGATCACAGTGATCGCCGACGGATCTCTGGAGGCCGTCGACTCCGTGTTGGCGGAATACCCGCCCAGCGAGCCAAGTTCTGCCAACAGCGTCGTCCACCGGATCAGCCGCGGGGCGAAGAAGTTGGTCTCCTGGCTGAACCCCTTTGACTAGTCAGCCTGAGAGAATCGATAGATGAGTCGCGAGCAGGGAACTGCCGACGCTGGCTGGTCGCGGCCAGGCCCCTGGCCCGAGCCCGGTCGTAGCCAGGTCCCGGCAAGCGACAGTGGGCACGTTCAGTGGCGTCTGCCCGCGGCACCGGACCGGACGGCCCCATCGGACCGGCCGAAGGCCCACGACCCGTGGCTTACTCCCCGAGAGCAGACCCGCATCCGGTCGGGCCCGAGCGTTGGAGTACTGGTCGGTGGTGCCGCCACCATCGCATTGCTGGCCGGTTCGGCGGGAGCGTTGACCGCGTCGTTGGTCGACGAACGCACCGACAACGGCCGCACGTCCGTCGTCACTGTCGTGGGTGCGGACCCTGCGGGGCTCCAGCAGGATTCACCGGAATCGGTCGCAGGGGTGGCCGCCGCAGTGCTTGAAAGCGTGGTGTCCGTATCGGCCGGTGAGGGGACCGGCTCGGGATTCGTCATCTCCACCGACGGCTACATCATCACCAACAACCACGTCGTCCGTGATGCTGACTCGATCGAACTCGCGTTCATGGACGGCAGCACAGCAGAAGCCGAAGTCGTCGGCTCCAGTGCCAGTTACGACCTCGCTGTGCTGTCGGTGGATCATGATGGCCTGACACCGGTCGTGCTGGGGGAGTCCGCAAGCGTCGCGGTCGGTGATCCGGTCCTGGCGATCGGCAGCCCGCTTGGCTTGGAAGGCACGGTGACCAGCGGCATTGTGTCGGCACTCAACCGACCGGTCACTGCCGGCGGGCAGGGCGAGCAAGCGTTCATCAACGCGCTGCAGACGGACGCCGCGATCAACCCGGGCAATTCGGGGGGCCCGCTGGTGGACGCTCAGGGGCGGGTGATCGGCGTCAACTCGGCGATTGCAACCCTCGGCTTCTCCGGTACGACGGGCAGCATCGGTCTGGGGTTCGCCATTCCGATTGACCAGGCCAGGCGTACCGCCGAGCAGATCATCGCGACCGGCGAGGCCCAGTACCCGGTGATGGGAGTGCGGCTCGATCCGTCGTATGACGAGGCGGGTGCCCGCATCGCGGCGAATTCCGAAGACAGTCCAGGAGTTGTCCGTAACGGTCCAGCAGAACGCGCCGGCCTGCGTCCCGGCGACGTGATTGTGGCTATCGACGGCCGTGTGGTGTCGACCGCGGACGAACTCGTCGTTCTTCTGCGTACCCGCGAACCCGGCGACGAGGTCACTCTGCGTTACGTCCGAAACGGCGTCGAGGCAGAGGTGACCTTAACCCTGGGCTCGGCGACCGGCTGATTGCGCCGTACCCTGGAACGAGTTACCTGTCTGGCGTACCTGAGGGAGCCGCTGTGTTCGGCCTGGGATTAGGCGAGATCGCGATCATCTTGGTTGTCGCGCTCATCGTCTTCGGCCCGGACCGGCTGCCGGAGATGGCCAAGCAGGCCGCGTCCTTCGTCCGCGATTTGCGCAAGATGGTCGCCAACGCCCGTCGCGACATCGGCGTGAGTATTCAGGATCTAGGCATCGACGAGGAAGACCTGCGCACGCTGCGCCAGTTGCGCAATCCCAAGGCGTTCGTCCGCGACAAAGTGCTCGACGGCATGGATTTCGACGATCTAAAGCTGGATGATCTCGGCCTGGACGAGCCGCCCACCGCGGCCAACGGTGCCGCGAAGGCCAACGGCGCAACGAAGGCGAACCGCACCGCACCGCCGAACAAGTCCGGCGCCGAGACACCGGCCGCTGCCGAAACAGGTGCACCGGCGGCCAAGCCTGATCTCCCGTACGACCCTGACACCACCTGATCCCGTGCGATCAGCGCGACACCGGGGTGAGGTCAAGCGACATACCGGCCAGGCCGCGCTTGCGCCGCGACAAGTTGCGCGCGATATCGCGCAGCGCTGCCGCGACAGGCGCGTCCGGCTCGGACACGACCAGGGGAACGCCAGTGTCCCCGCCTTCGCGCACCCGCGGGTCGAGCGGGATCTCACCGAGCAGCGGCACCGGCGTGCCGAGCCGCCGCGCCAGGCCGTCGGCGACGTGCTGGCCACCACCGCTGCCGAAGATCTCCAACCGGTGTTCCGGCCCGCAGTGGGGGCACGGCAGGTACGACATGTTCTCGATCACGCCGGTGACCTGCTGGTGGGTCTGCAAGGCGATCGAGCCGGCCCGTTCGGCGACCTCCGCGGCAGCCAGCTGCGGAGTCGTCACAACAAGCACATCGGCCGTCGGCAGCAGCTGCGCGAGCGAGATCGCCACGTCGCCGGTCCCGGGGGGCAGGTCGAGCAGCAGGATGTCGAGGTCTCCCCAATACACGTCGGAAAGGAACTGCTGAAGCGCCCGGTGCAACATCGGGCCGCGCCAGGCAACGGGTGCGTCGCGGTCCGGCTTGAACATCTCAGTCGAGATGACCTTCACTCCGTGCGCCGGTACCGGCATGATCATGCGTTCGACGATCGTCGGGTGGCTGCCCTCGACGCCCAGCATGCGCGGGGCCGAGTGGCCGTAGATGTCGGCGTCGAGCAGCCCGACCCGTACGCCGTCCTGGGCCATGGCGGCGGCGAGGTTCGCTGTGACCGACGACTTGCCGACCCCGCCCTTGCCGGACGCGACGGCGAACACCTGAGTCAGCGATCCGGGCTTGGCGAACGGGATCTCTCGCTCCGGCTGTCCGCCGCGCAGCTTCTGCTTCAGCTCCGAGCGCTGCGCGTCTGACATGACGTCCAGTACGACGTCGACCGAGCTCACTCCGTCGATGTCGGATACAGCAGCCGTGACGTCGCGCGTGATGGTGTCCCTGAGCGGGCACCCGGCGACGGTGAGGAAGACCTCGACGCGGACCCGCCCGGATGCATCGACGTCGACGGACTTCACCATGTCGAGTTCGGTGATCGGCCGGCGGATCTCCGGGTCGTTCACCGTGGCCAGCGCGGCCATCACCTGATCGGTCGTGGGGGCGGGTTTCATACCAACGATGCTACGTGTTCGGCGCGGTGCGGCTACGATCGCATCTCAATGCCGACCGAGCCGACCGCCGACAACCGGATCACACCCGAGCAACTCGAGGTGTGGCGGATGTTCCTGCGTGTGCACGCCCGGCTGATCCGCCGGCTCGAGGACGACCTTCAGGGCAACCACAATCTGCCGCTGGCCTGGTACGACGTCCTCGTGCGGTTGGTGGAGGCCGACGGCCACCGGTTGCGCATGAGCGAGCTGGCCGACCGGGTCATGCTCTCGCCCAGCGGATTGACCCGCTTGGTCGACCGGCTTGTCGCTGAGGGTTTGGTCCGGCGCGAGCACGCCGAGCAGGATGGCCGCGGCTTCTACGCGGTCCTTACCGATCAGGGGTACAAGCGGCTCCGCGAGGCGTCCGGCACCCACCTGCGCAGCATCCGCGAGTACGTCATGTCGCGCTACACCGACGAGGAACTGCGGACTCTCGCCGGTTACCTCAGCCGCCTCGACAACTGATCGCCCCACCCCCTTCCGCGGGAGTGGGGTCAGGAGAGCAGCGGATCCCAGGCACCCGTGACGACCGACAACCCGACAGCGGCGACCGTCACCGCGGCCGCACCCAGGACGAGCAGGGCGTCGCCGCTGTCGAATCGCTGTTCCCGCGCTGCCGTTCGGGGACGGCCACTGTCGAACCCGCGCGCCTCCATGGCCGCGGCCAGCCGGGTCGCCCGCCGCACCGCGCCGACCAGCAGCGCGAACACCTTGCCGGCGAACAGCCGGATTCCGCGCACGGGGTTAGCCCCGGCCGACAGCCCCCGAGCCCGGCGGGCTCGGCCCAGAGTCTCCCAATCGGCCGCGAGCAGCGGGGCCAGCCGCAGAGCGGCCAGCGCGCCGTACGCGAATCTGGCCGGCACTCGGAGCCGCTGTACCAGTGCGTCGGCGAGGTCGACGGGATCGACGGTGAGGATGGCCAGCACCCCGGGTAGCGCGATCGCAGCCACCCGAAGTCCGGCAGCTCCGCCGACGGCCAGGCTCTCGCTCGTCAACACCAAGGGGCCGGCCTCCAACACAGTGACTCCACCCTTGCGCCCGGTGAACACGGCATTGCCCAACGTCAGGGTCACCACTGCGATCGCGAGCGGCCAGGCCCGGCGGACCAGCGCCCGCCAGGTAACGCCGCATGGCCGCACACACAACAGCGTCGCCACCAACACGACGGCGGGCGCCACTGGATCGACACTGGCCAGCAACGCCAGTCCGGGCAGCAGCGCGGCCGCGATCTTTGCCAGCGGATTCCGCCGGGCGATGGGCGCGGCCGGGTTCGTGACGGCCAGAATCGTGAAGGCACTCATGACAACCGTCCCTTTGCCACGGTGACGCGGCGGTCCGCGAGCGCGGCCGCGAACGGCTCATCATGCGTGACCGCGAGCATGGCCGTCCCGCTGTCGCGCAGATCAGCGCAGAGATCGACCAGCTCGAGCCAGGTTCGGGCGTCCTGCCCGAAGGTCGGCTCGTCCAGGACGACGACGTCCGGCGTGGTCATCAGCGCGGTGGCCACCGAGAGCCGGCGCTTCTCGCCGCCGGAAAGGGTGAACGGGTTCGCCCCGCCCAACCGGTCCAGCCGCAGTCGCTGCAACACTTCGTCGCGGCGGCGAGCGGCCACCTGCACCGGCACGCCGGCCTGGCGGGGCGCGATCATCAATTCCGCCTCGACCTGGGGAGTCAGGAACTGGTGCTCAGGATCCTGGAACACGACACCGATCCGCCGGCACAGGTCGCGCGCGCGCCACCGGTGCAGGGGGCGAGACGGATCGTCGCGGAACATCGCACGTCCCGAGATCGGCTCCAGCAGTCCCGCCATGACCAGGGCCAGAGTCGACTTGCCGCTCCCGTTGGGGCCCGTCACGGCGATCGCCTCGCCGCGATGCACGGTGATGTCAGCGTCGCGCAGGGCTGGAACCGCTCCGGGCAGATACCGGACGCTCAATGCACGGCCGTCCAGCACACCCGGTCCGGTGGCAGGGCCACGCCGGGGGGCCGGGGGCGGCGGTCCCCATGGCCGGGGCACCCAAACGCCGGCTTCGGCCAACCCGGCACCCCGGCGGCCGAACACGGCGTCCGGCGACCCGTCGTCGACGATCCCACCGCCGGGCTCCAGTACGACCACCCGGTCGACGAGCGTAAGCGCCGGCTCAACGTGGTGCTCGACCATCAGCAGCGTGGATCGCGTCTGGTGAAGAACCCGTCCCACAGCGTCCAGGACAGCCCCGGTACCGGTGGGGTCGAGGTTCGCCGTGGGTTCGTCGAGAACGAGCAGGGACGGGCCGCGAACGACCGTCCCGGCCAGTGCCAGGCGCTGCTGCTCGCCACCGGACAGTGCTGTCGTCGAGCGGTTCCGGCCGTACGGAAAGCCGACCAACTCCAGGGCGGCGTCCACTCGCGGCCAGATCTCGTTGGTAGGAACGCCGGCGTTCTCGAGGCCGAAGGCGACATCATCACCGGCTCGGGCCATCATCAGAGCGGACTCGGGATCCTGGAAAAGCATCCCGACCAGCCCGCGATCGGTCCCGGCGGGTTTGCCACCGACCAGGATCTCGCCTTCGGTCTCGGCCGCCGCCTCAGGATCAAGCAGTCCGGCGATGCCGTGCAGCAGGGTCGACTTGCCGCCGCCGGACGGCCCGACGAGCAGGACCCGCTCGCCGGGCTCGATCCGCAGGTCGACGCCGCGGCAGGCCCACGCCCGGCGGCCGGCGTACCGCCAGCCCCAGCCGCGAACCTCGATCGGCGCGGCGGGCGCGGGCGGCCAGGCGAGCGCAGGCCGCTCGGTGCGGGCCGGTAGCGCTTCGGCGGCCGGGTTCGGCGGGTGGCTCACGCCGTCAGATCTCGGCCTGCGTGCGGCCGGCCGCGAAGGATGCCAGCACGCCGGTGCGGGCCAGCGAGCGCACCAGCAGCCACCCCAGGCCTCCTGCGACCACGATGCCGGTCACGATGGCAGAGCCGATGTACGCGGCCTTCCACGGTGTGTCGAACTCGGGGTACCAGACGATCGTCTCGTAGACGCCCATCGCGACGCCCGCACCGCCACCGGCCAGCAGGGCCGCGCCGAGACCCCAGCGCCGGTAGGCGAAGGCCGCGAACACCAACTCCGCGCCCAGGCCCTGCCACACGCCGGACATGAACACCGACAGGCCCCAGGCGGAGCCGAAGAACATCGACACGGTCGCCGCCAGCACCTCGGTGTAGAAGGCGGCGCCTGGCTTACGGATGACAAGAGCGCCCACGACGGCCGGCAGCAGCCACACGCCGGCGAGCAACGGAGTCGCGGGGGTGGCCGACAGCGGCGCACTGATCGTCGGCCAGACGAAGTTGTTCCATGCGGCAAAGAGCACACCGAAGGCGACCCCGAGCACCGACGCGACGACGATGTCGACGACGCGCCAGCGACGCGGCGGGCTGGCGGGGTGGGTGGACTGGACGCTGGCGGGATTGCTCACGGTTGTTCCTCCTCTGTCGTGAAGCGGAACGACCGGGGAGACGGCATGCCGGGTCGACTTGCTGGCACACCACTGTTGAGAGACACGTCGACTCCCTTCGCCGGAATTACCCGGATCAGGTTCGAGGGTCTGCGGGTCAAGGCCCGCACTCTCAGCGCTCTAGCGCTCCCCTGTCGTGCGGAGTTGCGTGCTCAATGGTACATGGATCTACGCTGTCGCCGGCGAGATAGTTGTGGGGGCAACGTGTACCGCCAACCCCGAGCGGAAGGTAAGATGCGCCCCGGCGACCGCTAGGATCGTCCCGACCGCCCTGACCAGTAGAGGTGTCGCACCTACAATGCCATTCGATCTTCGGCGCGTGGCCGTGGCGTCCGTTCTACTGGCAGGTGTGACCGTGACCTCGGCGTGCGGTTTCCTCCCTGGTGAGCCGGACGCAGCACCGATCGCCGACATTGCGACCGAACGGGTCAGTGCTGAAAACGGCCTCGACGCGATGGAACCAGCCGTAGCGCTGACCGAGGTCGTACAGGAGCTTCAGGAGGAGGGCTCGTTCCACGTCAGCGGGACGGTCAAGGGTGGCGTCCTGGACATCACCTACCTGTTCGGCGAGGGCGCAATCGGGACGATCGGTGACGCCGAGGCCGGCGGAAGTCCCGTCGAGATCATTGCGGCCGACGGGCGGATCTATGTCGCGGGCGACGAGGATTTCCTGATCGAAACGGTCGGCAAGGACGCCGCCAAGACGATCGGCGGCAAGTGGTTGTTGCTCGCCGAGGACTCCGCATCCGAGTTCGACGTGCTCGCCGACGGCCGCAAGTTCGCCGAAATCGTATTCGGTAACGGGACGGGAGAAATCGAGACGACCGGTGTACGTGAGGTGGATGGTAAGCCGGCCATCGGATTCCTGTTCCGCGATACCGGATCGACACTGTGGGTGTCCGCGACCGGCGACCCGCAACCGCTGCGGTTCGAGGAGGCAGGCGCATCCGGCGGCAAGGGTGTTCTCACCTTCGACAACATCGGTGCCGAGGTAGAGCTCAAACTTCCGGGGGACGACGATGTCGTCGACGCAGAGAACCTGTCGTCTGAGTAATGCTGGGTTTGGTTTGCCGACCATGGCAGAGTTAACCCGTGGGTGAAGCGGCGCTGCCGGCCCTTGTCGGGGAGGTCATGAAGCGGTCGGCGCTCGTCTGGCTGACCTACGAAGGTAGCGAGCGGGCCCGGCCGGTATGGCACGCCTGGCAAGACGGCGTGTGCTACGTCGTCTCCGGCGGGCCTGAGCAGCCGCTGCCGGGGATACTCAACGCCGATCAGGTCATCGTGACGGCCCGGGCCAAGGACACCCGCGAGCGCGTCGTGTCGTGGGTCGCGGATGTCGAGACGCTGGTCCCGTGGACGAGCGAGTGGCGTGTCGCCGTCGAAGCGCTGGCGCCGGAGCGGTTGAACGCCGCAACCATCGACGCGCTGGGCGAGGTGTGGGCCGCCGAGTCGACGATCACCAAACTCACGCCGACGGGTGAGCTGGCCGAGCAGCCCGGCTCGTACTCGTCCGACTCGCTCGCCGTGCCGCCGCCCGGATCACCCGCCACGACACGCGGCCCGCGGCCTTGGGTCGCGCACCGCCGCCCGCGCCGGGCCCCGCGGCTCTGAGGCCGAATCCACTACAGTGAGCGGCTCGACAGCGGGAAACCCGCTTCACGCGCTCGCGGGTTACCGGGTAGGTTGCCCGGCGTGGAGCTGGTAGGGCCGGTTGCCGTCGGATTGACCGGAGCAGTGGGCAAGATCGACGTTTCCGGGACGAACCATCTGCTGTTCACCGGGCCGGCCATCGTCGCCGTCAACCACACCACGATCGTGGACGTGGCCCCGGTGCTCGCCGCGCTCTACCGGGCCGGGTTGCGGCCGAGCCGGCCGTGCGGCCGCGACGGTTGCACGGCAACGCACGGGCACGTCAGGTTCTTCGCCACTGAGCACGTGTTCGCCAACCCCATCCTCGGCCCGCTGGTGCGCCACGCCGGCTTCGTCCCGGTGGGCGGTGGTCGCGGGGCAGCGGCCGCGCTCAAGGCAGGGCTGGCAGCGCTCGCTCGCGGAGAGATCGTCGGCATCTTCCCCGAAGGGGACGTTGCGGCTACCGACGACGGTGCACCGCGTAAGTTCCGGCTGGGCGTCAGCAAGCTCGCGCTGGAATCGGACGCGACGATCATTCCCGTGGCGCATCACGACGCCCGCCAGATCGGATCCGGCTCGGTGACCCGCAGCCTGCTCGGCGCGATGACCTCGATGGCGCGGCGGCCCACTGTGCGCATTCGAATTGGTGCGCCGATCAGGGCGGCGGAGTATGCCGGGCGGACCATCGCCGAGACTGCGGCGCTGATTCAGGACCGGGTCACGGCCGTCTGGCGGTCACTGGCCGGTACGGCCGATGCGGAGCGGCAGGCAGATTAAGCTCCGGACAACATCGTTTCGTCCTGCGGATATGTACGTGCGTAAAGTTATGTGACCAGGCATTATGTCCTCGCAAGGTTACGTAGCCTACGATCTTGGCAGGCGATGCGAGAGGAGGTAGCTCGTGCACACGCTGGTGCTGAATGCCTCCTACGAGCCGCTTGCGGTGGTATCGGTGCGGCGGGCCGTAGTGCTGGTCCTCACCGAGAAGGCAGTTGCCGAGCATGTCGACGACGCGCGGGTGATCCGGTCCGCCTCTCGCGAGATTCCGATGCCGCTGGTCGTTCGGCTACTGCGGTTCGTCCGCGTGCCGTACCGGCGTCGGGTCCCGTGGTCGCGCCGGGGTGTCCTGGACCGCGACAAACACCGGTGTGCCTACTGCGGGGCACGGGCGAGCACCGTCGACCACATCGAGCCGGTGTCGCGTGGCGGTGCCGCCCGCAGCTGGCTCAACACAGTCGCCGCCTGCCCGCCGTGCAATCAGCTCAAAGCCGATCGCACCCCGCGTGAGGCGGCCATGCAGTTGCTCGTCCAGCCGTACGAGCCGAAGGCCCACGCGGCGCTCATCCTCGCCCTCGGTGTCAAGGCGCGTGAGAGCCTGCCCACCTGGCTGGAGCCTGCCCTCGCGCAAGCCTGAGTCCGCGCGGGCCTGGTGATCACGCGGCTACACTGCGGCTTATGGCATCTCCAGTACCGGGTCTGCCGCATGGCCTCAGCGTCGGCACGTACGACTCGTACGAAGCGGCCCAGCACGCCGTCGACTACCTGTCCGACCAGAAGTTCCCGGTCGAGAATCTGGCGATCGTCGGTACTGACCTGCGTCAGGTCGAGCGGGTGACCGGCCGGATGTCGTGGGGCAAAGCGGCCCTCGGCGGGCTGGCCAGTGGTGCCTGGCTGGGCCTGTTCGTCGGGCTGGTGCTGGGCCTGTTCATCGAAGAGGGCTGGGGCCGGATCATCCTGTTCAGCATGGCGTGGGGCGCGGTCTTCATGACGATCTTCGCGCTGGTCGGCTACTCCATGACCGGCGGCCGGCGCGACTTCACGTCCCGCAGCATGACCGTCGCCGCGCACTACGAGATCTTCTGCAGCCACCAGCAGGCAGAGGAAGCCCGCAACCTGCTGGCCAAGCTGTCACTGCAGTCCTGAACCCGCCCATGATCAACGCCAGTGGTGATGGAGCTGTGCGCTAGGCCGGCAGGACGTTCCAGGCCTCGAGCGTCTCGACGAGTTCGGGCGAGGTCGGCAGCCCACGCACCTCGGCCGGCGTACACCAGCGCGCAGCCGACGCATCGTCGCCCGCCTGCAGTGTCCCGCCGGTCACCCGGCAGGCGTAGTCGTTGATCACATAGACGACGCCTGCGCCGGGGCTGCGCTCCACGGTCCCGACGAGCTTACCGACGGCGACGTCCAGCCCGGTCTCCTCACGCACCTCCCGGACCACGGCCGCGGTGTCGTCCTCACCGCGCTCGACCCGCCCGCCGGGCAGCGACCACGTGCCAGCCGCCGGCGGGCGGGCCCGCTGCACCAGCAGCAGCCGCCCGTCGTCGTCACGGACCACCGCCCCGACGCACGGCACGTAGTCGACCTCGACGCTCACGACGTGACGTCCTTGGTGGTGAGCCGGGCCCAGGCTAGCGAGCCGAACACCGCGATGTAGGCCGCCGATACCAGAAGGCCGGTGCGCACATTGTCGAACAGCATCGGTTCGCGAAGCAGGTCCATGAAGGCCAGCCACCAGTGCGGGTGCAGGTACTCGTGGATGACCTCGATCTGCGGGATGGCGTCCAAGATCTGGCTGACCACCGCCACGGTGACGGTCGCCGCCATCGCGCCCATCGGCACCTCGGTCAGCGTCGAGAAGAACAACCCGATCGCGCCGAGAGTGGCCAGCATGACCGCCATGTACACAGTGACGAGCGTGGCGCGGCCGAGAGCTTCGACCAAGCTCACGGGCGCGCCGGACAGCAGCACGACGTCACCGGCGGGGAAAAGAAGCCAGCCGGTGATCAAGCCGCTGACCACGATCACGGCGATGCAGGCCAGCGCGTAGGCCGCGACCCCGGCGTACTTGACCAGCAGCAGCCTGGTCCGCCCGGTGGGGACGACGAGGAGGTTGCGCAGCGTCCCGCTGCTGGCTTCGCCCGCCACCGAGTCACCCGACACGACGGCCATCACCATCGGCAGGAAGAGGGGGGACGCGAAGACCAGCGAGGCGAGACCGAGGAAGAACCCGTTTTGTGTCACCTGGTTCAGCAGCGGTGGTCCCTCACCCGCGGCCGGCGAGGTGAGGCGGACGATGACGCCCAGCAGCACCGGCGCCGCGGCCAACACGGCCAGCATGGCCAGGTTGCGCCGCCTGCGGAACACCAGCCGCAGCTCAGAACGTAAGAACCGGACCGTCGCCCGGCTCGGGCGGTCGGCCACGGCGACCGCTGGCCGGTCGAGCACCAACGGGTTACTGGTCGACATCGAAGCCCTCCCCGGTCAGCTCGACGAACACGTCCTCCAGGTCCGGCTGCTCAACGATGAACTGCCGGACGGGGACGCCGGCGATCACCAGCGCTTCGACAAGCTGCTCAGAGTCTGCTTCTTCCAGGTCCGCGACAACGCCATTGGCGCGGATGTCCGGCTCGCCGGTGCCGCGCTGGTGCAGCACTGCCGCAGCGGCGGCCGGTCGTGATGTGTCGACCCGGACGCGGGTTCCGGCGGCCCGGCGGAGCTCTCCTAACTCGCCGGAGAAAATCAGCCGCCCGTGGTTCATCACGCCGACATGGCTGCACACCTGCTCGACCTCGGTGAGCAGGTGTGACGACAGGAACACCGTCGTGCCGCCAGCGCCGACGTCGCGGATGATGGCCCGCACCTCGCGGGTGCCCTGCGGGTCCAGCCCGTTGGTCGGCTCGTCCAACACGAGGAGTTCGCGCGGGCGCAGCAGCGCCGCCGCCAGGCCGAGCCGTTGCCGCATGCCGAGGGAGTAGGCGCGGTAGCGCTTGGTCGCGGCGGCGGCCAGGCCCACCCGGTCCAGGGCTTCGTCGACTCGCTGCCGGGCGGCGCGTCCGCCCACCGTCCGGTCTGCGGCGTCGAGGCGCAGCAGGTTGTCGCGGCCGGACAGGTACGGGTAGAACGCCGGGCCTTCGATGAGCGCGCCTACGTGCGGCAGCACCTGTGCGGCAGCGTCCGGCATCGGCCGGCCGAGGAGCTCGAACGAGCCCTCGGTCGGCGTGATCAGGCCAAGCAACATCCGGATGGTTGTCGTCTTTCCTGAACCGTTCGGACCGAGGAAGCCGAACACGGCTCCGGGCGGCACGGCCAGGTTCAGCCCGTCAACGGCTACTTGACCGCCTGGGAACTGCTTGGTGAGCCCCTCGGTGCGCAGCACGGCGTCGGTCCGGCTCGGCGCCGTCGGAAAGGTCGTGGTCGGCCGGCTCACGACGGTCGTCATGGGTCGAGCCCTTCGGCGGTCTCCTCGAGCACGTCCGGCGTCACCGCACCGACCAGCAGCGTCCCGTCGTCCAGCCACAGGGCGGAGACCAGCGCGGTCTCGAACAGGGTTCCAGCGCCGTAGCTGCCTTCCACTCGCGTCCCGGCGCTCAGCAGCGCGTCCACCAGCCCGCTCTCGTCGTCTTCAGGCACAGTGACTTCATCGAGGACGAGGACGGACGTCCAGCCTTCGCCGTACACCTCTGGCGGCTCGGTCATCATCGGTGCCTTGTCGCGGCTCATCAGGTCGAACAGGCTGCGTTCGGTGACGTCGGCGCCAGGCGGCGGGTTGAACCGGAAGACTTCCGCGGACGGCTCGCTGAATGTCACCGAGGTGAAGCCGACCTCGAAGGCCGGGTCGCCGCCATCACGCGCGTTGATCTCGAACCGCAGCGGCATCGAGGTGTCGGCGTCGATGGCAAAACGTACGTCGCCGATCAATGACCGGTCATCGCGCGGGCTGACCACGAGTTCGTAGGCGGCGCGGCCGGCGACCTCGGCCGTCCCATCCACCGTGACCTGGGTGGTCTCGTCGAGTTCGCCGAGCATGTGTTCTGCTGCTTGGTCGGGAGTGATCGGCATCTTGGGCGTGGCGAATGCCTCGGGCAGCGTGAAGGCCGGAGGCAGGTTCAAGTGGTCCGCCGTGTTTGTGGAGCTGTACCAGATCCAGAAGTCCGAGCCGTCCCTGATGACGTTCGTCTCGTCGAACGCTCCCATCAGGGCGAACCTGAACTGTTCGGGGCCTGCGTACCAGATTCGGGCCGTGTTGGAGTCGGTCAGCATCGACAGCAGGCTGGTGGTGTGGTGGTCGTCGCCTTCCAGCCCCGGTAGTGCCGGCAGGCCGAGCCGGGAGGTCTGGACGAGCGTGCCGGAGAACGGCTGCTTCTCTGCGTTGTGCACCTCGGCCAGCAGCTCGGCTGCGCTCTTGTCCGCAAGTGCGGGGGACGACGCGCCGGCGAGCAGCGCGCCGCCACCAATGGCCGCCGCCACCCCAGCGATCGCAACGGCCGGCACCGCCCAGCGGGCGCGGCGGGAGCGGAGCATGGATTTCATAATGCCTCCAGGGCATGGGGCCTGCCTGTTTCGATGCTCTCACTGTGCCCCTTCGCGCCTGTGAACACCCTGAGAGCCGGCGATCGCACACCTCTCAGGTCGGCCTCAGGGGAGGCGGGGCAGGCTAGGGGCGTGCGCATTCTTGTCGTGGAGGACGAAGTCCGGCTGGCCCAGGCGCTGCAGCGTGGCCTGCGAGCCGAAGGCTTCGCCGTAGATCTCGCCCATGACGGCGAGGAAGGGTTGTTCCTGGCTCGCGAGGGCGGCTACGACGCAGTGATCCTCGACATCATGTTGCCCAAGCTGTCCGGCTACCGGGTATGCCGCGCGCTCCGGTCCGAGAACAACTGGGTGCCGGTGCTGATGCTCTCGGCCAAGGACGGCGAGTACGACCAGGCGGACGGCCTTGACATCGGCGCGGACGACTCCCTCACCAAGCCGTTTTCGTATGTCGTGTTGGTGGCCAAGCTGCGCGCGCTGCTCCGCAGGACCGCACCGCCTCGCCCGTCCGTCCTGACCGCCGGGGATCTCTCGCTGGACCCCGCGGCGCATGTCGTCAAGCGCGGTGACGAAGAGATCTCGCTGACACCGCGCGAGTTCACGCTGCTGGAGCTGTTTATGCGGCACCCTGACGAGGTGCTGTCCAAGTCCGAGATCCTGGCCCACGTATGGGACGCCTACTACGAAGGCGACCCGAACGTGGTCGAGGTGTACGTGGGATACCTCCGGCGCAAGATCGACGCTCCGTTCGATCGCAACGCGTTGCAGACAGTGCGCGGCGCGGGTTATCGGCTGGCTGCCGATGGTGGCTGACTGGTTCGGACAGCTCAGCCTTCGGGCCCGGCTTACCGTGGTGGCGAGCATTCTGGTGGCGGGTGCACTGACGGCAGGAGCGATCCTGCTGACTGCGGCCGTCCAGCGTTCGCTCATCACCGCGGTCGACGAGGCGGCTCGGCAGCGGGCCACGGATGTCGCCTTGCTGATCGACACCGGCCGGCTGCCGGACCCGATCCCGGTCGAAGCCGGGACGCCGTTGGTGCAGGTGGTCGACGCCGGCGATCGTGTCGTGGCCGCATCCCCGGGTGGCGACCGGCTGGTGCCGATCTTGCTGCCAAACGAGGTGGCCGCGGTCCGGGCGGGCGAGTCGCGCCGGCTGGACGGATCACGGCTGGGTATGGCCGGCCAGCTGTACGTCGTCGGTGCGGCGGCAGGCGACGAAGCCGAGCCGCTGACCGTGCTGGTGGCCAGGTCAATGAATGAGGTCGAGGACGCGACGCGGGTGGTCCGCGCCGTGCTGTTCGGGGGAGTGCCGTTACTCGTCGGGGCCTTCGCCGTAGCCTGCTGGTGGCTTGTCGGACAGGCGCTGCGGCCGGTGGCGGCGCTGCGTAAGGGTGCCGAAGACATCACGACGACGCGGGAGCGGCGGCGGCTGCCGGTACCGGTGGCCGAAGACGAGGTGCACCGGCTGGCCGTAACCCTCAACGACATGCTCGACCGGCTAGAGCGGTCGAGCGCCAGGCAGCGGGCTTTCGTCTCGGACGCGGCGCACGAGCTGCGCAGCCCGCTGACCGCGATCCGAACCCAGCTGGAGGTCGCGCGCGCCCATCCGGCGACCGCCGAGTGGGACGAGATCAGCGTGGATGCTCTCGCCGAAGTCGAGCGGCTCTCGCGCCTGGTGGACGACTTGCTCGTGCTGGCCCGGTCCGACGAGGCCCCGCGCCGCCGGGTCGAGCCGGTGGACCTGGCGCAGGTCGTCGATGACGTAGTGGCTCGCTACGAAGCCGGCGCGGTGCCCGTGGGCAGGGTTGGCGCGGACTCGGTCCCCATCTCCGGCGACGTCGACGCGCTGGGACGGATCGTGTCGAACCTTGTCGACAACGCGGTGCGCCACGCGGCGTCGTCGGTGACCGTCGAACTCACCGCCGATGGCAGCGGCGCGGCACTTGTCGTGGCCGACGACGGGCCCGGCATCTCCGCCCAGGACCGCGAGCGGGTCTTCGACCGGTTCACCCGGTTGGACGAGGCACGTAGCCGCGACGCCGGCGGGACCGGGTTGGGGCTGCCAATCGTCCGGGAGCTGGTTCGTCTCCACGGCGGGACCGTCCGCCTCGAGGACAATGACCCGGGCCTGCGAGCCGTCGTCCGGCTGCCCAGGGTGGATCTCACGCCGGCTCAGACGATCAGGTAGCGAGTTCGAGTTGACGGAAGGGGTCAAGTCGCGGGACGGTCAGGCACGTGAAGGCTGACCCGACATGCCCCCGCTGCGGCGGTCCAGTGCGCCCGCCGGGCGTGTGGGCCAGCCGCTGGACGTGCGCGGTGCACGGTGAGGTGTATCCGCTGCAGCCGGTGGTTGTGCCCAGCGCGCGACTTGCCCGCCAGCTCGGCGAGCGTTCACTCGTGCCGATCTGGCTGCCTTGGCCGTTGCCCAGAGGTTGGGTCATCGGCGCGATCATGCACGCCGGCGACGACGTGTCGGGTGTGCAGGCAACCGCGCTGGTCATCAGCGGCCCGAATCCGCTGGGTGGCCCAGGCGACCTGATGCTCGTGGCCGAGGAGATGGGTGTCGGCCTGGGGGCACGGTACGCCGGTGTCGACGGCCCTGACCCGGGCGACGTCGTCAAGAGTGAGCCACACGCCCGGGTCGAGGTCGACGGGCGGACCGTCCCGTTGTGGTGCCTGGACAGCCCCAGCGATCGGGCGGCGTACGTCGGGCAGTGGCTGGGCCAGTGGCTGTGGACCATCCTGTGGCCGCAGACCGCGGGCGTCCTGCTGCTGGAAGATCTACCCCTCTCAGACCTGCGCTCGCTCGGACACGAAGCCGATCTGTTGCCGTACGGCACGCCGCCGCCGTGGCTCGCGGGTAGCCCGTAGATGCGCATCGACCTGCACACGCACAGTGCTGTTTCGGACGGGACGGATACCCCGGACGTTCTGGTGCGTAACGCCGCCGCTGCCGGCCTGGATGTGGTTGCCCTGACCGACCATGACACGTTCGACGGCTGGGACGCCGCAATGGCCGCGGGGCGACAGCACGGTGTCGTCGTGGTCGGCGGCGTGGAGATCTCAACGACGTTAAACCGCGCCGGTGTCCACCTGCTGGCCTACCTGCCCGATCCCACCCACGAACCCCTGGTCGCCGAGTTGAAGCGGATCCGTTCCCATCGGGCCGGGCGGCTCGGCGCCATCGTCGACCGGCTGAACGCGATCGGCCTGCGCATCACCCAGGAGGACGTCCTGGCCGTCGCCCGCCGGGCTTCCTCGCTCGGCCGGCCGCACGTAGCAGACGCGCTCGTGGCTCGCGGCTACGTCCGGGATCGCGGCGAGGCGTTCGGCAACTGGCTCGCCGAAGGGGGGCCGGCCTACGTGCCAAAGTACTCGCCGCCGACAGCGGACGCGATTGCCCTGGTCCGGCGGGCCGGCGGGGTCCCCGTGCTTGCCCACCCGTGGGGAAGGAGTTCGCGGCGGGTGCTGACGCCGGCGACGATGGCCGACCTTGCCGGGAAAGGGCTCGCCGGTCTCGAAGTCGATCACGACGACCACAGCGAAGCGGACCGGACCGAACTGCGCGGGCTGGCCGTCGACCTCGGGCTGATCGTGACCGGGTCGAGCGACCACCATGGCGCCGGCAAGATCGGTCACGAACTGGGCAGGTACACCACCGCGCCGGACGAGTACGAACGCCTGTTGGCCATCGGAGGGCGGGATCCGGCTGAGCTGAACCCGTCCAGCCAGGCCCAGGCCGGCGAGATCGACAGCGGCGCGGCATGAACGGCCAGCTGTTCGGGGAGGCGTTCGTCACCTTGTTCGTGATCATGGATCCGCCGGGAACCGTGCCGATCTTCCTTGCGTTGACCGGGGCGCTCCGATCAGCCGAGCGGCGGCGTGCAGCGTGGGTCGCGGTGGCCGTCGCCCTCGGGGTGATCGTTGCGTTCGCGCTGTTCGGCCAGGTCATCCTCGACTATCTCGGCATCAGCCTGCCGGCCCTGCAAACGGCCGGCGGCCTGCTGTTGCTGCTCGTCGCGTTGCAGCTGCTGACCGGCGAGCTCGATGATCCTGCGCAGCCGGCCAGCGGGAACGTGGCCATGGTGCCGCTGGGTACGCCGCTTCTCGCCGGCCCGGGCGCGATCGTTGCGACGATGGTTTTCGTCCAGCGCTCGGACGAGGCGGCGGACTACCTGGCAGTGGCCGCCGCGATAGTTGCCGTGCACGTGTTGCTGTGGATCTTTATGCGGTACAGCGTGGTGATTTTGCGTATCCTCCGCGAATCGGGAATTCTGCTGCTGACCCGGATCGCCGGCCTGCTGCTGGCTGCCATCGCCGTCCAACTGGTCGCGGATGCGGTTCGGGCGTTCATCGAAGGGACCGGATGAGTTCGCAGGGGACGCTCGCGGGGATGCCGTCCCGGCTGTTCCGGGCCACCCCCACACGCCTGACCACCTGGCTGGACTGTCCGCGCCGGTACCGGTTCACGTATCTCGACCGCCCGCCGCCGCCCAAAGGCCCGCCGTGGGCGCACAACACCCTCGGCGCCGCGGTGCACGTCGCACTCGCCGACTGGTGGCGCCTGCCGCTGGAGCGTCGGACGGTCGCCACCGCCGGTGCCTTGCTGGACCGGGCCTGGCGAACGGACGGGTTCCGCAACGACGCGCAGGCCGAGGAGTGGCGCGTGCGGTGCAGGCAGATGGTCGAGCGGTACGCAGCGAAGCTGGACCCTGCGGAGGAGCCGCGCGGAGTGGAACGTACGGTGTCGACGGTGTACGGCCGGATGGCGCTGTCCGGCCGGGTCGACCGAATCGACGAGCGGCCCGACGGCGAGCTTGTTGTCGTCGACTACAAGACCGGCCGGCATGTGCTGACGGTCGACGACGCCCGGTCGTCGCTCGCCCTCGCCGTGTACGCGGCTGCGGCGGCTCGGACGCTACGCCGAGCGTGCCACCGCGTGGAGCTACACCACCTGCCGACGGGTGATGTGGTGGCGTGGGACCACGACGAGCGATCGATCACCCGGCATCTTGGCCGCGCTGACGACATCGCCAGCGAGTGCATCGCGGCAGATGAGGCATTCGCGGCCGGACGGGCCGGCGACGACGTGTTCCCACCGCAGCCGTCGCCGCAGTGTGCGTGGTGCGACTTCCGCCCGGCATGTCCGCAGGGGCGGGCGCACGTTCCCGATCGGGCGCCGTGGTCCGGGCTGGCCGAACCGCCCCTGGATTGACGGGCGCGTTCAGTCGATTTCGGCCCAGACCAGCTTGCCGGCCTCCGACGATTCGGTTCCCCAGCGCGTCGCGAGTGCGGCGACGATCTCGATCCCACGCCCGCCTTCGGCATCGGGCCGGTTGGACTTCTTGGTCGGCCAGCGACTACCGGCTGCGTCGGACACCTCGATGCGCACTCCCGTCGCTCCCAGCGGTCGGACCCGCAGCTCCAGCGGGGGCAGGGCATGGACGAGGGCGTTCGTCACGAGCTCGCTGACAAGCAACTCGGCGGTGCGCCAGTCGCACCGGTTGCACATCGAGCGCAACCAGGTGCGAACGGCCCGCCGGACTCGCGGCACCTCGGTCGGCCTCGCCGCGAGCTGCAGCTGCAACACAGATTGGCTCGACGTTGCCATCAATATGTCCGTGAGGATAATCGGGAAGTGGCGGCCCAGAACTCCGTCAAGACGGCCACCGTTTCACGAGGGCGTTCGACGGCGGGTGAATGGCCGGCCTGCTCGATGACCGTGAGCTGTGCATCGAGCCGATTCGCCATGCCGACTTGGATGTCGCGGGGCCAGCCGTCATCGGTGGCGCCGAGAGCTACCAGAATCGGCAGGCCGGTGCCGGCGAGCGCATCCACCTCGTCGGGGGCCGAGATCAGGTGCTGGGTCATCGTGCGTAACGATACGGGATCATTCGCCAGAAACCGTCGTTCGAGGAAGCGCTCGATCTCGTGCGGCACCTGTGGCGCGCCCTGCGATCGCTCGTAGGCACGTTTGGCTTCCCAGGTCGCCTGCAGGCCGATCGCCAGGATGGCGTCCGCCATGGCCTGCAGCAGGTGGTGACGGTCGCTGGGTACGGCGGCCGGTCCCGAACACATCAGCGTGAGCGACGCTGCCGCCTCGGGGTGGCGCAGTGCCGTGGTGCGGGCCACCAGTCCGCCGAACGAGTGGCCGACGAGATGGACGTCCTGACCTGGCCCGGCATGGTGTGCGGCCACTGCGGCCAGATCCGCGGCAAGGGCGGGCAGTGCGTAATCGGCTTCGCGGCCGCTGCCGGGCGTCTGGTACTGGCCCCGCTGGTCCAGCGCCACGGCGTGGTACCCGGCATTCGCGAGCGGTGGGAGCACGGCGATGTAATCCTCCTTGCTTCCCGTCCACCCGGGTACGAGGAGGACGAGCGGCGCATCGTCCGGTCCGGCCTCGAGGACGGCGAACTCGCCACGTGACGTCATGACGTGGCGAGCGCGTACGCCGCGCGGCGGGATCAGGAACGGAGGTGTGCTCACTGGCGGAAACCGTACCCAACTGCGGCCCGGTTCACCCATGTCGTGCCCCAGCGGATAAATGGCGTATGCTGCCGGGCAGCGTGAGGCCGAGGCGCAGGTGGGAGGTTCTCGATGCCGGGTCGCCACGCCGAGTCCCGCCGGGATCGGCGCCGCCGGGCCCGCCGCAAGGCGCGAGCACGACGGTTCACCGCATCATCCTCTGCAGCCCTTCTTGCCGTCGCCGGTCTCGGCGCATTGGAAAAGCTCACCTTGCCGGCCGGTTCTGACCCTTACGGCGAGCCCATCACCAGCGAGTTTGCCGCGCTAAGCGACGATGTCATCACTGAACAGGCTGCCGACCGCACGCCGACGGCGCTGGCGCGAGGCTCGGACCGGGTCAGTGTGCCGCCGGCCGTCGAGGTGACCGTCGATGCGGGCCCGACCTACAAGCCACCGGCAGGTGAGTCGTTGCCGGCCGGCAGCGGATCTGGCAAGCGGATTGTGTTCGACATCACTGCGCAGCAGGTGTGGCTCGTCAACGCCGACAACGAGGTGGAGCGCACCTACCCGGTGTCCGGCAGCCGGTACGACCAGCTCGATCCGGGCACGTACGAGGTCTTCTCGGCATCGCGGCACACGACGAGCTGGACCGGCAGCGAAACGATGGAGTACATGGTCCGCTTCCACCGCGGTAAGAACTCCAACATCGGCTTCCACGACATACCGGTCAAGACGGCCACGGGCGAGGAAGTCCAGACGCTCTCCGAGCTCGGTACGCCGCTGTCGGACGGGTGCATCCGGCAAGCCGAAGACGACGCCAAGGCGCTCTATGAGTTCGCGCCGGTCGGATCAACGGTGGTCGTGGTCCGCAGCTGAGCCACGGCGCACCGTGGACGCCTTGTGCCGCGCTGACGGGGTTCGCCGCGCCCTGGCTGCGGCAGCCCCGCCCCGCTAACCGGCGTCAGCTGTCGGTGGGTGTCGCCGCTTGCTGGCTCTGCTCCCGGGATACCGGGGTACCGCTCCTGCGTCGAGTCCGGCGTCGGCGCCGGGTGGAGTCGCTGTCGCCGCGTCCCTCGCCGGCCGTCTTGCCGGGTGCGCCCTCGTCCGGGCTCGCCGATTGTCTGACGCCGGCGGGCTGCGCGTCACCGCGCTCGAGCGCCTGCGTACCCGACGTACCCGAGCCGTCGACCGGCTCGCCGGCACGGGTCCGGCGACGAGGCCGCTGGCGGCGAGGCCGACGTTCTTCGTCTCCGGACGACGACCCGTTGGCGGGGCGCCGGCTGTTCTCGCCGTTGCCGCGAGCCCCGGTCCGGGCTTTCGAACCGCGCGAACGGGATCGCTGCCCACCGCGGCCTCCCGTCTCACCGAGATCCTCGACGGCCTCGGCGGCCAACCCCGCGCGGGTCCGCGCCTCCTTGGGCAGGGTGCCCTTCGTGCCTGGAGGGATGCCGAGATCGTGGAACAGGTGCTCGCTGCTCGAGTAGGTCTCCACCGGCTCCGGGAACGGCAACCCGAGCGCGTCATTGATCATTCGCCAGCGGGCCAAGTCGTCCCAGTCCACGAGAGTGACGGCGACGCCGGACGCCCCCGCCCGACCGGTCCGGCCGATGCGGTGCAGGTACATCTTCTCGTCGTCGGGGCAGGCGACGTTGATCACGTGGGTCACACCCTCGACGTCGATTCCGCGGGCGGCGACGTCGGTGGCCACCAGGACGTCGACCTTGCCGGATCGGAACGCGCGGAGCGCCTGCTCGCGGGCGCCCTGACCGAGATCGCCGTGGACGGCCGCCGCGGCGAAACCCCGCCCGGCCAACTCGTCGGCCACCTTCTGGGCCTGCCGCTTGGTCTTACAGAAGATCATGGCCAGCCCGCGGTTCTCAGCCTGGAGCACCCGGCCGATGATCTCCTCCTTGTCGAGGGAGTGTGACCGGTACACGAACTGAGCCGTCGCAGGCACCGTCTGGGTCTCGTCCGGCGATTCCGCGCGGATGTTCAGCGGGTGGCGCAGGTAGCGGCGGGCCAGGCTGACCACCGCGGCCGGCATCGTGGCCGAGAAGAGCATGGTCTGGCGGAGCTCGGGCGTCAGGCCGATCAGCTTCTCGACGTCGGGCAGGAAGCCCAGGTCGAGCATCTCGTCCGCCTCGTCGAGTACGAGGACCTTGACCTGCCCGAGGTCCAGGTGTCCCTGGTCGGCCAGGTCGAGCAGGCGGCCCGGCGTACCGACGACCACGTCGACGCCTTTGGCCAGCTTCGTGGTCTGCGGCTCGTACGCCCGGCCGCCGTAAACGGTGAGAATGCGGGCCCGGCGGATGGCCGACGCCGTCTGTAGGTCGGCCGTCACCTGGATCGCCAACTCGCGGGTGGGGGTGACAACGAGCGCTTGCGGCTTGCCATGGTCGACGGCCTGGTCGTACTCACGGTCGGCCGACGTGACGATCCGTTGCAGCAGCGGCACGCAGAAAGCGAACGTCTTGCCGGTGCCGGTACGGGCCTGTCCGATCAGATCGTTGCCGAGCAGCGCAACCGGTAGGGCCATCTCCTGGATGGGGAACGGATGAACGATGCCCACGTTCTCAAGGGCATCGGCGATCGGAGCAAGGACTCCGAGGTCTCGGAAGGTAGTCAGGGCGTCTCGCCTCTTCATTTGGGTCGAACCTCGAAGTGGGCGCAGGGGACGATCGCAGTGCGATGGTGGCTGCACGTGGCAATCTGGACAGCGAGCCGAGTTGTCGGTGCCGCGGTCGCATCGATGCGCCGTGTCGAGGGGCGCCCGTTTTCTCCGCGCGGACGCCGATGGATACGCAGGTTAGTGTACCGCCTCGGTTCAGGCGATATCGTGCCAGGCATGAACGACCGAGCCGGAGTGTCGTCCGCCACCCTCGATGACCCGGCCTACCGGGCCGGCGTCACGGATCTTCTGGGCTTGCTCAGCCTTGGAGAACTCTTCGCGTTCGAGCGCCTCGCCGCGGATGCGGGTCTGGCGCCGAGCCTGGCCGACAAGGCCGCCTTGGCGGCAATGGCGGTCGCGGAGTTCCAGCACTTCGAGCAACTACGCGATCGGCTCGCGGAGTTGGGCGTCGACGCCGAAGAGACGATGACTCCATTCCGGGAAGCGCTGCAGGCCTTTCATGAGCACACCAAGCCGGCGGACTGGCTCGAGAGCCTGGTCAAGGCGTACGTCGGCGACGGCATCGCGGCCGACTTCTACCGCGAAGTGGCTGAATACGTCGACGCAGAGACCCGCGCGCTCGTGCTGGATGTGCTCGCCGATACCGGCCACGCGGACTTCGTCGTTGGCCGGGTACGTGCGGCGATCGAGGCAGATCCGCAGGTCGCGGGGCGCCTGGCGTTGTGGGGTCGCCGGCTCGTGGGTGAGGCGTTGTCGCAGGCGCAGCGGGTGGCCGTAGATCGCGACTCGCTGTCGGCGCTGATCGTAGGGGGTGTCGATCGGCCTGGCATGGACCTGGCCGAGCTCAGCCAGGTCTTCGCCCGGTTGACCGAGAACCACACCAAGCGGATGGCCTCGCTCGGGTTGGCCGCTTAGGGGTATCTAGAGCGTTCCGAAGCCCACGCGTCGCTCGACCGGCTCGCCGATCTCGACGTAGGTGAGGTGATTGGCCATGACTATCACCCGGCGGCCGCGCTCGTCGGTCAGCTCGAGCACGCCGTCCTTGCCCGTGATCGCGGCCATGACCGCTTTCTGGACCTCCTCGGGGGACTGAGTGCTCTCGATAACGAGCTCCCGGGGGGCGTTGTGAACGCCGATCTTGACCTCCACGTGTGCGTTCCCTTCGAAGTTCAAGCGGTCTTGCCCGCGTTTTGTGTGTCGTCGTCACCGGCCGGCCTGGAATGGGTCCGGTTCGTCCAGGCTATCCGAGCGCTGGCCGGTGGCGAGCCGAGGCGGCTCCGCCCATGGTGAACGGACCTGTGATCACCGGCAGTTTCCGGCTGCCTGACCGGCGAAAGTGCCGATGATCACGAGTGGGGGCTGTCGTCGCGCTTCGGGAACCCGCGGATACCACGCCAGGCCAGGGTGGCGACGAGTTCAGTCGCCACGTCGCGAGGTATCGAGCCCGCCGTCTCCGCCCAGTAGCGTGCAGTGAACTGGGCATTACCAACCAGACCAACGGCCAGCAGCGTCGACTCCTCGAGCGGTAGCCCGGTGTCCTCAGTAATGATCTTGGCGATCTCCTGGGCGCTGAGTGCGGTGATCCGGTCGAGCCGCTCGCGCACCTCCGGCTCACTGAGCAGATCCGACTCGAACAGCAGGCGGTGTGCGGTGGCGGGATCGCCGACGAAGTCGAAGTACGCCGCCACGGTGGCTGTCACGCGCTGCTTGTTGTCATCGGTCGACAACAGCGCCTCGTGGATCCGGGCGAGCATCTGCTCACCGCTTTCGTCCAGCAGCGCCAGATAGAGCTCGCGCTTGCCGGGAAAGTGCTGGTAGAGCACGGGTTTGCTGACACCGGCCCGCTCTGCGATGTCGTCCATGGCGGCCGCGTGGTAACCCTTGCCGGCGAACACCTCGCGCGCGGCCCGCAGCAGCTGAGCACGGCGCTCGCTACGGGGCATGCGGACCCCGCGCGCGGGCACTTGCGGCAGGCTGGTCACGCGGGCTCCTCAGTCCGTGGTTTCGCGATAGTAACTGGATCGCTGCGCCGAGGTCCGGCTCAGCGATACTCGTCCTCGTCGTAGTCGACCACGCGGTTCTGCTCGTAAGCGTCGGCCGGATCAACGTCGAACGGCACGCTTGGGGGCACGCCGTCGTCCTCGTCAACCACTGTTCGCTGCTGCTCGACAGCGTCAGCCTCGGGGGCATCGTCTGGCGCGTCGGCGATGTCGTCCGACGTCAGGGCGTCGTCGGGCTCGTTGGGGCGAAAATCGCTCTCCGACACCGATCCACCTTTCATTGGCTGCGCTGTGCGGTGTCGAGCCTACCCCTTCGTCTTAGGATCAATCGGGTGAGTGACCATGCCGCCGACGACCCCGCAGCCGCGGGATTGCAGCCGTTGCCGGGCCGCCAAGTCGTTCTCCCGAGTGGTACGACACTGTTCGTCCGGCATGCCGACGGACAGCGTCCTGGGCTGCCGCCCGCGGTCTTGATCCACGGGTTGGGCGGATCGTCGCTCAACTGGATGGGCCTGATGCCCGAACTCGCCGACACCGCCGAGCAGTGGGCGCCGGACTTGCCGGGATTCGGCGAATCCCCGCCCGCGCGGTTGCACACTGTCGACGCGTTCGTGGACGTGATCGTCGAGTACATCGAGGACATCGGACGTGCCGCCCACGTCGTGGCCAACTCGATGGGCGGGCTGATCGCCGTGCTGATCGCGGCCCGGCGTCCCGACTTGGTTGCGTCCCTAGCCCTCATCTCCCCGGCAATGCCACACATCCGCCAGCCGTCCGCTGCCCGCGGCATGGCCGTGCTGGCCGTGCCCAAGGTCGGTGAGCGGCTGTTGGCCCGGATAAATGACGTCGCCCCCGAGGATCAGGTACGCCGCCTTGCGGACGTGCTGTTCGGCGACCCGAACGTGATCGACCCGGACGGTTTCGAATTAGCTGTGGCTGAACGCGCCCGCCGCATGGAGCAGGGTTACGGCGACGCTGTCCTGCTCGAGTCGCTCCGCTCGATCGTGCGGTATTACGCGGTGCCACCGTGGCGATCGGCGTGGGCTGCTGCGCGCGAGGTGTCGTGTCCGATGCTGGTAATCCTGGGCGTGCGGGACGCGCTCGTCGGCTCGTCCACCGCCAAGCGCTGGCGCCGGGCGGTGCCGCGGGCCCGTGTCGTGACCCTGCCATCGACGGGCCACGTGGCAATGATGGAGCAGCCGGCCGAGGTTGCCGACCTCATTCGTACCTATCTCATCACTGGCAAGGACTTGACCGCGGGCTGAGATCGGGTTCTCATTACCTGGACGCGGCGCCCGGGAATTGGCTGGGACGTGGCACCGTTGGCGGAGTAGAACCACACGCCTACCGGAGACTGTCACCGTGTCCATGCCACCGCTGGTCGAGCCCGCGTCCGAGCTGAGTGTCGACGAGGTCCGCCGCTACTCGCGTCACCTGATCATCCCTGATGTCGGCATGGCCGGGCAGAAACGGCTGAAGAACTCCCGCGTGCTGGTGATCGGCGCCGGCGGTTTGGGGTCCCCTGCGCTGATGTACCTGGCCGCCGCGGGCGTCGGCACGCTCGGCGTGATCGACTTCGACGTGGTCGACGAGTCGAACCTGCAGCGTCAGATCATTCACGGGCAATCGGACGTCGGGACACCGAAGGCGCTGTCGGCAAAGGCGAGCGTTGCCGAGATCAACCCGTACGTGAACGTCGTCGTGCACGAGGAGCGCCTCGACAACGACAACGTGATGCGGATCTTCAGCGAGTACGACTTGATAGTCGACGGCACGGACAACTTCGCGACGCGGTACCTCGTCAACGACGCGGCGGTGCTGTTGGGAAAGCCGTACGTGTGGGGCTCGATCTACCGGTTCGACGGTCAGGCGAGCGTGTTCTGGGCCGAGCGCGGACCGTGCTACCGCTGCCTTTACCCCGAGCCGCCGCCACCCGGGATGGTTCCGTCCTGCGCCGAGGGCGGCGTGCTGGGTGTCCTGTGCGCGTCGGTCGGCTCGATCCAGGTCACCGAGGCGATCAAGCTCCTGACCGGCGTGGGTGAGCCGCTGCTGGGCCGGCTGATGGTGTACGACGCGCTGGAGATGTCGTACCGCACGGTCAAGGTGCGCAAGGACCCCAACTGCGCCATCTGCGGCGAGAACCCCACCGTCACCGAGCTGGTCGACTACGAGGCGTTCTGCGGCGCGATCAGCGAAGAGGCCGCCGATGCGGCGGTTGATTCCACCATCTCGGTGCGCCAGCTGGCCGAATGGCTCGATGAGCGCGAGCGCGGTGAGCGGGACTTCGTCCTGGTCGACGTCCGCGAGCCGAACGAGTACGAGATCAACCGGATCCCCGGCGCCGTGCTGATGCCGAAGGGCGAGTTCCTGACCGGTTCGGCGCTGGAAAAGCTGCCGTCGGACAAGCAGGTCGTCCTGCACTGCAAGAGCGGCGCGCGATCCGCCGAGGCGCTGGCCGTCGTGAAGGGTGCCGGCTACGCGGACGCCGTCCACGTGGGCGGTGGCGTGATCGCGTGGGTCAACCAGATCGACCCGTCCCAGCCGTCCTACTAACTTTCTCCCGTTCGATCACGTTCGGCAGACGGCGCGACGTAGCTACATGCATGCATGCCTGTAGCTACGTCGCTATGACTGGTGGGCGGCCCAGTGGCACTGCCGGCTGGCAGGGGGCTCAAGTTCCTCGCGGCTCGGCAGATCCGGTGATCAGGTCGTCACCGTCAGGCGGCATGCCCTCCGCGCTGACGCGCCCTGGCGAATGCGCGTCGGAAGCGGGCCGCGACTGCTTTGGGGTAATCCAGGTCAATCCATATGACACGCCCGACTTCGTTGCCTAGGGCGCGCAGAGCGTCCTCGCGCTTCTTCTCTTTCCACACGATCTCGCCGGGATCGTCGTCCGGCCCAAGAGACCGTAAGTACTTGCCCTTGCCGTCGAACTCGCCGATCGTCCGTTCCTCTTCGAAGTAGAAGTCGGAGCGTCCGATGAGCCTGCCGTCGGGGCCGTAGAACTCGCGCTGCAGGTCAGGCGGTGGCAGCCCAACGTCGTGAAACAGCACACGGCAGCGCGACTCGCCAACGCTCTCCGAGCGACTGTCGGCGAAAGCCAGCACGGCACCTGCGTTCCGTGCTCCCTTCCAGTCCCGCATCGTGTCAAGGCGAGCTAGCGCTCGGGCGTGGGCGGCGGGATCGGCCCGAAAGGCAGCGTCGGCCGTGACGACGCCGGCTTCGAAGGATGTGAATCGCGCGGTGTCGATGACGGACCGTTCGACACTGGTCACTTTGACGCCGTCCACCACGACAACTTCGCCGGCCAGCAGTTCGCCGACGTGGTGGTACACGCCGGCTTCACGACGCGGCGAGTGCAGGTCGCCGCGAGTGACATGGACTTCGGAAAGATCCGAGCCCCACGTTGGATAGCCGCGCAGCAGTGCGGCAGACACATGACTGACGACCGCTGGTTTGTCCAGACTGCGCACCACTGCATGGATCAAAGCAAGGTGTCGCTCTTCGTCGGTCATGGCGTCGTGGATCTCGCGTTCAACATAGGCGCCGCGCCGAAGCGACACCCATTCACCGCGGCGCACTCGGTAGTCGATCTCGTCCGCCGCAAATCCGGCAGCGATGGCTTGACGTCGCATGAACACGCCGCCTTGCATGGCAGCAATAGACCTCAAGTGGATGTTCATGCTCGATAGCCTCATGCGCTCGAAGGTGTGCTCCGGTGGCATGAAGAAGATCTGTGGATAAGCAGCAGGGTCCGACGCTGGCTGTGGATAGCCGTCTGTCGCGGCGCCGTGGCGTGGGCCGGGGGTGGGCCGCCCACTAGGCAGAGCTACGAACCTACAGGGCTGCATGCATGTAGGTACGTCGCGCCGTCTGCCGAACGTGATCGAACGGAGTTAGAGGATGTTGCGGCGCTGGAGCTGAGTCCAGAAGATCCAGCCAGGCAGGATCGGTGCCCAGAACGACACCAGCCGGAAGAGCAGCACAGCGGGAACGGCGACCGCCGTAGACACTCCGATCGTGCTGATGCCCGCGGTAAGCGCTGCTTCCACGGCACCGAGGCCACCTGGCGTCGGCACCGCCATGCCGACAGTGTTGCCGACCATCTGTACGACGGCGAGGGCCGCGAAGTTCGGTTCGGCCCCCAGCGCACGAACGCTCGCGTAGAAACACGCGACCAGGGCGAGTGTTTGCAGCAGGATTCCGCCGATGGCCTCGGCCAGCTTGCGCGGCCTGCTGAGCACGTCCAGCAGCCGGGGTAGACCGCGCTGGGCGAACTCGCGCCAGAGTGTCCTGGCCCGCACGCGGATCGGCGGCACCAGGATGAGCAGCCCGCCCGCGACCACGACCGCCCCGGCGACCAGCAGTGCGGTCGACGACGGACGCAGGCCCGCGGCGGCCCCCGATCCGGACACGACGCCGAGCACTGCGATGAGCGGCAGCGTGATACCCACCGCCCCGCCCTGGCTGGCGGCAATACTGGCGGCGGCCAGCGGGCCGGGAACGCCGGCTTTCGTGAGCAGTCGGACGTTGATCGCAGTGATGCCCACTGTCGCAGGCGCGACCAGGCGGACGAAGCCCAGCGAGACCTGGGCTCCGATCGCGTGCCGGAACTTGACCGGCTCGGGGACGAATCCGAGCAGCGCGAACGTCGCGCCCACGTACTGCAGGCCCATGGCGGCGACGGCGGCACCAATCCAGCGCCAATCGGCTCGGAGCAGCAGTTGCACGACCTCGCCGGGATCGGCGAGTTGGGTCGCCACCAGGTACATGGCCGCGATCGCGCCGAGCCCGGTGATGATGGACAGCGGGCGGATCCGCTCCAACCGGACGGTTTCCTCCGGCTCCCAGCCGACCTCGGAGACGATGCTGTCGCGCAGCTCACCCAGCAGGCTGCGGTGTTCCCGGAGCCCCTGACGAGTCGATCGGGCCAGCGCGATGGGTTGCATCAGTGGCACGGCGCCGGCGACCGCATCGGCGCCGAGCGCCGTGATGGCGCTGTCCACGGCGCGCTCGGCACCGACCACAAGCGCAACGCCCACCAACGCCTGAGCGAGGTCGGTGCGCAGCGCGAGTTCTGGAGCGGCCACCTCGCCACCGGACGGGTTGAGCAGCCACACCTTGCCGTCGTCGCCGATCAGGATGGTCCGTCCGGACAGCCGCCGGTGCGCCACCTGGTTCTTGCGCAGCCGGGCGAGTTGCCGCCACAGATCGGCCAGCATCTCATCGGTGACCTCGGCGCTGCTCAGCTTTGCGAGCGGCTGGCCCGGTATGTGGTCATGGACGAGGAGGGCGGCATCGGCTCCCAGCCGCAACACGTTGCGCAGCGGTGGCGTGCGAGCCCCGGCCCGGTTGACCGCGAGCGACAGCAACGCCAGCTGGTCGATGGCCCGCCGCATGGTCACGGCCTGGCGGGGCAGGATCTCCTCCCGCGTCCGGAGCCGATCCAGGACTCTGACCAGCGCACCGGCACCCTCGGTATCGCGATCCAGGACGAGAACACCCAGCGGGCCTTTCGTCGTCTCGACGATGTACCGGCGGTGTTCTTCCACCGGGTCTGATCGCACGCTGGTGACTTCGTGACCGTGCTCCCGGAGGATCTCGGCGATCTGGTGGCCGCCGGGTGCGACGGATGGTTGACCGCTGACGATGCGCACTGCGATCCCGACAATCCGGCCGATGGTCAGGGCGACCAGCGTGCCGGCGACGCTCGCCTGGCCTTCCAACAGGCCCACCGCGAAGCTGCCGATGATGGCGAAGAGGGCAACCTGGTTGATCCGGCGCATGTCCAGCCGGGACGTGACGGTGACCACCGCGACGAGCAGCGCTGGGTAGGGCGGGATGGGGCTGATGCCGCCGGTGTGCCTGATCGGATCGAACGCGTTCTGGACAGCTTCAGGTGTTTCGGGGAGGAGCATTCCACCGACGACGCCCGCCACGAGTGCGGCCAGCAGGCCGGCTATGAGCAGCTCCATCGTGGTCCGCAGCCGGCCCCTGAGCATGAGGATGACCACGAGGACGGGCGGCAGTGCGATGCCGGCGAGCTGGGCCGCGGTATTGAGCAGCGCGATAACTGCGCTGGGGATCCACTGGCCGAGACCGTACAGATCGGTGGCCAGGCCGGAGAAGCTGCCCTCGGCGAACACGGCAAGCAGGACGACGGTGGTGACGACGGCGACCCAGAGCAGCAGGCGGAGGCCATCGATGGGTCGGCGGGTACGCCTGGGCAGGGGTGGTTCTTCGACGGGGATATCTCCCGCCGGAACCGCCCTGTCGTTAGCCCGCGCTTCGGTCATCGATGCTGATAGTTCCATGCGACCGCGTTGACGGCGGTCAGCACCCGCCGGAACGTGTCTGGTTGGCACCGGCAAGATGGCGGTCGTGGACGATGAGTATGTCGAAGCGGTCTTGTCACTCGTCGAATCCATCCCGCCTGGTCGCGTGATGTCGTATGGCGCCATCGCCGAGGTGATCGGCGCGGCGCTGGGGCGGGGCGGGCCCAGACTCGTCGGCTCGGTAACGGCGAATTACGGCGGCGCCGTTCCGTGGTGGCGCGTCGTCACGGCCTCGGGCCGTCTCCCACCTGGGCATGAGGTGGCCGCACTGCGCGAACTCGTCGCCGAGGGCTGCGCGCTGGCGGCTGACGGCGAGCGGGTCGACATGCGCCGCGCCGCCTGGACACCACGTCCCTGACTCCGCTGATCATCGGCAGTTTCGGGACGCATTACCCGGAAACTGCCGATGATCAGCGGGTTGTCAGGGGGGCGTGGTGAGATTGGTGCCCGGTGACGACAAGGGGGTGACCACGATGACGGTGCCGGCGGTCCGGCTCGTTCGCACGCCGCGCGACGACGTGGCCGCACCGGTGCTCGACGACGCTCAGCGGCGGGCGGTCGAGCATCGGGGCGGTCCGCTGCTGGTACTGGCCGGCCCTGGCACGGGCAAGACCACGACGCTTGTTGAGTCGGTCGTCGACCGGGTCGAGCGCGACGGGATGGATCCTGAGCAGATCCTCGTCCTGACGTTCAGCCGCCGCGCCGCCGCCGAGTTGCGCGAGCGGATCGCGGCCCGGCTCCAACGCACTGTGCGTGAACCCCTGGCTCGAACGTTCCACTCCTACGCCTTCGGGTTGCTCCGCCGCGAGGCCGTCCTGCGGGGTGAGCCGCAACCGCGGCTGCTCACCGGCGCAGAGCAGGACCTGCTGATCCGCGACCTCATCCGCGGCGAGCTTGAAGAGCTGGGCGCCGATTACTGGCCCGAGCGGGTTCGCGCCGCCCTTCCGACCAGAGGATTCGCCGAAGAGCTCCGCGACCTGCTGTTGAGGGCAGCTGAGCGGGGCATCACCCCTGACGAACTCACCGCGTTGGGCAGAGCACGCGGGCGTGATGACTGGGTGGCAGTTGCCCGGTTCGCGCGGCAGTACGCGGGCGTCACGGCGCTACGTCAGCCTCCGGCGTACGACCCGGCGGAGCTGGTTCGGGCCGCGGCAGACTTGCTGCGCACCGACGGCGAACTGCTCGCGCGCGAGCGCGCAGCGCGGGCATTCGTGGTCGTCGACGAATACCAGGACTCTGATCCAGCACAGGAAGACCTGCTCGATCTGCTCGCCGGCGGCGGCCGGGACCTTGTGGTGGTGGGCGACCCGGATCAGTCGATCTACGGCTTCCGCGGCGCAGAAGTCGAGGGCATCGGCAACTTTCCCGAGCGGTTCCGCGCCGCCGACGGTTCGCCCGCGGCTGTGCTGGCGCTCGGAGTCTCACGACGATGTGGCCCCGTCCTGCTGGCTGCTTCACGCCGCGTAGCGGCCAGGCTCGGCGGCCCGCCCAAACACCGGCGGCTCAGCGCGGCGGATCCCGCGGCACCCGGTGCAGCGTCGGTGCACCTGCTCCACAGCCCGAGCCAGGAGGCGGCCTACATCGCCGGCCGGTTGCGCGAAGAACATCTGGTCCACGGCGTGCCATGGACGCAGATGGCGGTGCTGGTGCGTTCGGCCCACGCGTTGCCGGTGCTCAGACGCGGACTCGCGGCGGCCGGTGTGCCGGTAAGCGTCCGGTTGGAGGAAGTGCCACTCGTCGACCAGCCGCCGGTGCGAGCCCTTCTCGACGTTCTTGAAATCGCCACCGGGCGGCGCCGGCTCGATGCCGAACTCGCGTTCACCCTCGTCACCGGGCCCTTGGGCGGTGCAGATCCGCTGGCGTTGCGCCGACTGCGGCAAGAGTTGCGTGCACACGAGTGGCGGGCCGGCGGCGTCCGGGCGTCAGGAATCCTGCTGGTGGAAGTGCTGTCGGACCCGATCCGGCTGGCCGAGCTCGACCGGCAAGCCGTGGCGCCGGCGATCCGGCTGGCCAAGGTGCTCGCGGCGGCCCGCGACGCGGCGGCCAAACCGGCCGCGACCGCTGAGGATGTGCTCTGGGCGGCGTGGTCCCAGGCCAATCTCACAGAGCGGTGGACTCGCACGGCGCTTTCCGGCGGTTCTACCGGCGCGGCCGCTGACAGAGACCTGGACGCTGTTGTCGCGCTGTTCGACGCGGTGGCCCGTTATGTCGACCGGCTCCCTGGCGAGGGTCCAGCCGGCTTCCTCGAGCACGTCCGCGGGCAGCAGATCCCATCCGACGCCCTTTCGGTGAGTGCGCCACTGGGCCCCGCCGTTCAGCTGATGACTGCTCATGCCGCGAAGGGCCTGGAATGGGACGTCGTCGCGGTCGCCGGTGTCCAAGAAGGTGTATGGCCTGATGTGCGGGTGCGTGGCAGCCTGCTCGGCACCGATTCGCTCGTCGACGTGGTCGCTGGCCGTGACGATTCCCCGGTTGCCCGCCAGAGCGCCCGGCTGGCCGAGGAGCGCCGGCTTTTCTACGTCGCGGTCACCCGAGCCCGCAGGACGCTCCTCGTCACCGCGGTGTCGAGTGAAGACGCCCAACCCTCGCGCTTTCTGGACGAGCTCGACCCGACGCCGGCCGGCGCCGCTGACGAGCGCCCGGTGGAGCAGGTGCCTCGCGGCATGAATCTGCCATCGATCGTGGCCGAGCTTCGCCGCGTGCTGTGTGACCCGATGCAGGACGACATGCGCCGGCGTGGGGCGGCCCGCCAGCTAGCCCGGTTGGTCGCGGCGGGGGTGCCCTCGGCGGCGCCGGAGCAGTGGTACGGCCTTCTCGAACTGTCCGACACCGCACCGCTCCGCCAACCGGGTGAGCCAGTGCGTGTCTCGCCGTCGCGGCTCGAGGAGTTCCACCGCTGCCAGTTGCGGTGGCTGCTTAAGTTCTGCGGAGCCACGGATGCCGACACGACCAGGGCCGGCATCGGGACGCTCGTGCATGAGCTGGCCGAGGCCGCGTCACGTCAGCGGTGGTCCCAGGCGCAGCTGCTGGCCGAACTCGACCGGCGTTGGCAGCGGCTCGATGTCGGCGGCGGATGGGTCGAGCGGCGCGAGTACGCCCGGGTCCGGGGCATGATCGAACGGCTCGGACGCTGGCTGTCCACCCGGCACGACCGGTTCATCGCCGCCGAGTTGCCGTTCGACGTCGAGATTGGCCGGGCCCGTCTAGCGGGCCGAGTTGACCGCCTGGAGAGGGACGAGCGGGGACGGCCGGTCATCGTCGACTACAAGACCGGCAAGTCCAAGGTGCGCGACGACGATGTGCCGGCGCACCCCCAGCTCGCGGTCTACCAGCTGGCGGCTGAGAACGGCGCGTTCGACCAGCACACCGGCGGCGCGCGCGAGTCGGGCGGGGCCATGCTCCTGCAGTTGCAGGCCCACGACCGGGGCGAGGCCCGCGAACAGGTGCAGCCACCGCTCGCAGATGCCGAGGATCCCGCCTGGGCCGCGAAGCTGGTGACCGAAACCGCCGACGGCATGGCGGGCTGGGAATTCCTTGCTGAACCCAGCAGCTGGTGCGGCTACTGCCCGGCCAAGATCTCGTGCCCTGCCCATGCCGAAGGCGGACAGGTGACCCCATGACTCCCGAAGAGCTCGCCGGCCGGCTGGGCCAGCCCAGGCCGACTCCCCAGCAGTCGACGGCCATCGGAGCACCGCTCGAGCCCGGAGTGATCGTCGCCGGTGCCGGATCAGGCAAGACCGAAACCATGGCCGCTCGGGTCGTCTGGCTCGTGGCGAACGGGATGGTACGTCCCGAGCAGGTGCTCGGGCTGACCTTCACCCGCAAGGCGGCTCGCGAGCTGGCCGGCAGGGTTCGGCGCCGGCTCGCTCAGCTGGCCGCGCACGGTGTCCTGGACGACGCCGGGCTGCTCGACGGCGAGCCGACCGTGTCCACGTACGACTCCTTTGCTGGGCGGATCGTCAGTGAGCACGCGCTCCGGCTCGGCCGCGAACCTGGCGCACGACTGATCACAGAAGCGGTGGGCTGGCAGTACGCCACCCGGGTGGTCGAGGCCTACGCAGGACCGATGGACACGGTCGAATACGCGCCCTCGACCGTGATCAACAAGGTCCTTGCATTACACGGCGAGTTGGCCGGGCACCTTGTCGATCCCGCGCAGCTGTGCAGCTTTGCGCGGGAGTTGCGTGAGACCGTGGACGGTCTGCCGCCGGTGCCGCGGATGCGCGGGCCGTACTACGCGGAGGTTCGCAAGGCGCTGGACGTTCAGGACGCCCGGGCTCAGCTGGTCCCGCTCGTCACGGCGTTCCGTGCCCTCAAGCGGCAGTACGAGACGCTCGATTTCGCCGACCAGGCTGAGCTGGCCGCCCGGCTGGCCGAGGACTTTCCCGAGGTCGGCGCCGACGAACGCGAGCGGTACCGCGTCGTACTGCTCGATGAGTACCAGGACACCAGCCACGCCCAGCTGGTGCTACTGCGCTCATTGTTCGGCGGCGGGCATCCGGTGACGGCGGTCGGTGACCCGTGTCAGTCGATCTACGGGTGGCGCGGCGCCAGCGCCGGCACGCTGAGCTCATTCCGTCGTGAGTTCACCCGATCCGACGGCGCGCCGGCCCGGCTCGACTCTCTGACGACGAGCTTTCGAAACGCCCCGCAGATCCTCGCCGTGGCCAACGCCATCGCCGAGCCGCTACGTGCCGAAGGTCTGGACGTGCCCGTTCTCTCGCCGCATCCCGACTCGCGCGCCAGCGAGGTGGTGGCCGCAATGCACCGCACCGCCGACGAGGAGGCGGCCGACATCGCCCGGCGGGCCCGTGCGTTCTGGGATGCGTCGGGTGAGGGACGCACCATCGCCGCGCTCGTCCGCAACCGCAACCAGATACCCCGGATCGACGCCGCACTGCGGGCGGCGGAGTTGCCGGTCGAAGTCGTGGGCGTCGGTGGCCTGCTCGCAACGCCGGAGGTCGCCGACGTGGTGGCGACGCTCCGGGTGCTGGCCGACCCGGCGCGGGGGGACGCCCTGATGCGGTTGTTGACCGGTGCCCGATGGCGGCTCGGCCCCCGGGATATCGACGCTCTGGCCCGCTGGGCTCGGCGGCTCGCACATCGGGGTAGGCCCGCCGAGGCGGGATCGGCACCGACAGATTCCACGGGTGCCGGCGCGGCGGCCGCGGCCACAAGCGATTCGGCCCCAAGCGGGGCGGCGACGGAAGCCGATCCGGACGACGTCGACGAGCGCAGCATCATCGACGCCCTGGACTCACTGCCCGAGGAAGCCGGCTGGTTCTCCCCGGACGGGCATCGGCGGCTGGCGGGGTTGTCCAGAGAACTTCGCGCGCTCCGCGCCCGGGTCGGGCAGCCGCTGCCGGACTTGGTGCATGACGTCGAACGCACCCTCGGCCTCGACGTCGAGGTCGCCGCGCGGGCGGACGCCACCGGGCGAACCAACCTCGACCGGTTCCTGGACGTGACATCTGAGTTCGCGGCCTCCGGCGAGGCGCCGACACTCGCCGCGTTCCTGGCCTATCTCGAGGCCGCTGAAGAGGCTGAACGAGGGCTGCGTCCGGGTGAGGTCGAGGTCTCCGGCGACCGGGTTCAGATTCTTACCGTGCACGGCGCGAAGGGCCTGGAGTGGGACGCCGTCTTCGTCACCGGGCTGGTCGATCAGCTCTTCCCGGCCGGGCACGCCGAGGACCGCGCGTGGCTTGGCGACGTCGGTGAGTTGCCCTACCCGCTGCGTGGCGATGCGTCGTCACTGCCGCGGTTGCGTCTTGACTCCGCAACCGACCAGCGCGAAGCACGTGACGTGGTCCGCCAGTTCGCGGCGGACTGCGGAAGTGCCGGCCGGCTGGAGGAGCGGCGGCTGGCCTACGTAGCCGTCACTCGCGCGCGCCAGTTGCTGGTGTGCAGCGGCTACTGGTGGGGCGACGGCGTTCGTCCCCGGAAGGTTTCGGAATTCCTCGCCGAGATTCGCCGCGTGTGCGAGCAAGGAGCGGGGACGGTCAGCGTGTGGTCCGTCGAGCCGGTCGACGGTGAAGCAAATCCACTGGACGAAGTCGCGGCCCAGCACCGCTGGCCGTACGATCCGCTTGGCGTCCGCCGGGCCGTTGTCGAAGAAGGTGCGCACCTGGTCCGGGTGGCCCGTGCCGGTGAGGACGCCGACGACCTGCTGGCCGAGGCCACGATCGCGGCGGCGGCCGCTGAGTGGGATGCCGAGGTCGACCGCCTGATCGCTGAGCGGGAGCGGCTGATGGCGGGCCGCGCCGTCGACGTGCCCGTGCCTGCCCACCTTTCGGTTTCTCAGCTTGTGCAGTTGCGTGCCGATCCAGCTGAGCTGGCCCGCGCAATCCGCCGACCGGTCCCGCGGCCGCCTGCGCCGCTTGCTCGTCGCGGCACGCTGTTCCACGCCTGGCTTGAGTCACGGTGGGGAGCGCCGCGTCTCCTCGATACTGACGAGTTGCCCGGGTCGGCCGACGACGGCGCAGCCCACGATCGGGAGCTGACCACCATGCAGGAGGCGTTCTTGGCCTCGGAGTGGGCAGCTCGCGCACCGGCCGAGGTGGAGCCGCCGTTCGAACTGCTGGTAGCCGGCGTACTGATCCGGGGTCGGGCCGACGCGGTGTTCACCACGCCGGACGGAGGCATCGACGTGGTCGACTGGAAGACCGGCCGGCCGCCCCGCGACGAGGCGGAGGAGCGCATCCGGTCGGTGCAGCTCGCGGCCTATCGGCTGGCCTTCGCAACTCTGCGCGGGGTGCCGCTCGACAAGGTCGGAGCGGCGTTCCACTACGTGGGCGACAACCTGACACTGCGCCCGGTGGACCTGATGGACCACGATGAGCTCGAGGAACTGATCCGCAGCATTCCCAGCGCGTCGTGACCACGGCGCCCCACAAGCTACCGATCTTCATCGGCCCTACGCAGCTTTCTGTGAAGTATCCGCGGCACGATCTTGGTGAGGATCAGACAAGATGGTCTAAAGCGGATGCATTTTCAAGATCGTGCCGCCGTTCTTCACAGCCCTCCTCGCACTGACCGGCTTGAGCAGAGCATTTCAAGATCGGGTCTTCATGCGGATAAGGCCCTCCTGGGCGACGGTGGCCGCTAGCCGGCCGTCGCGGGTGAAGACCCGGCCGATCGCCAGTCCTCGCCCGCCCGACGCCGACGGCGACACCTGGTCGTAGAGCAGCCACTCGTCCGCGCGGAATGGCCGGTGGAACCACATCGAGTGGTCGAGCGACGCCGTCTGTAGGCCCGGCGTACCGATGTGCAATCCATGCGGGATCAGTGCGGCGCCGAGCAGGCTCAAGTCGCTGGCGTAGGTGAGGATGCATGCATGGGTAGTCGGATCGTCCGGTAGCCGGCCCGCGGCCCGCATCCACAGCTTTGCCTGCGCGGGATGATGTTCGGATTGCCAACCGCTGACCCGCCGCGAGTCGCCGGCGTACCGGATGTCGAGGGCGGCCCACTCTTTGTCCCACGCAGAGCGCGGCACGTTCGACACCATCGCGAACAGTTCTGCGAGCTCGGTGCATTCGTCAGGCCCTGGGACGGCCGGCATGGCGTCCTGGTGGTCAAGGCCTTCCTCGGCGACCTGGAACGACGCGGTCAGATAAAAGATCGCCTTGCCATGCTGGCGGGCCGCCACCCGCCGGGTGGCGAATGACCGGCCGTCCCGCACATGTTCGACGTCGTAGACGATCGGCACCGTCGGGTCGCCGGGCAGCAAGAAGTACGAGTGCAGCGAATGGACTGTTCGCTCTGCGGCAACCGTGCGCACGGCCGCGACGAGCGCCTGACCTGCTACCTGGCCGCCGAACATGCGCTGCAGCGACGTGTCCGGCTGGCGGCCCCGGAACAGGTTTTCCTCGATCCTCTCGAGGTCCAAGAGGTCGACGAGGTCGTCTAGCGACTTTGGCACGGACGCATGATCCCACACCTACGGGGACTTGGCCTGGTGGGCGACTTGTCCGGCCGGACACGCCGCCCACCAGGGGCAGACGATCAGTTCAGCCGGACAATCCGGCCTTCGAGCGTCGGCGTGATGACCCCCAAGGCCTTGATGTGCTCGAGGAGCACGTCGGCCATGATCTCGCGGGTCGCAGTGTCACCAGGATCCGCGGACAGCATTGTGTAGCCGTCCCCACCCGCGTTGACGAAGTCGTTCGTTGCGAGCACGTAGGTAGTGCCGTCCCGCGGGATCGGCGTCCCGTCGTCCAGCTGGACGCTGACCACGCGGCTGCCTGCCGGCAACGCCACGTCGTAGGTGAAGCGGAACCCGGAGACCTGCGGGAACCGGCCGTTGGCACTCGGCATCGCAGCCACACCGTGTTCGAGAATCTCCCAGAGGAGCTCGCCGGTGACCGTGCGGGTGATCACCTGATTGCCGAACGGCAGGGTGGCGAAGACGTCTCCGACGACGAGGTCCCATGGCGGTCCCGCGGCGTAGCCCGCCGCCGGGCGGCGAAGGCTGGTGTCCTGTGGTGCGTACGAAGACGGCAACGGAGTCCGGATCCCACCACCGTTCGTGAACGCGATGTCGGCGCCGTATCGCAGCCGCATGGAATCGGTGATCAGGTTTCCGAGCGGGGTCTCACCAACCCGCTCGACAGCCGGGGTGCCCCCCCGCGGGAAGGTATCCGTGGCCACGCCGATCTCAGCGTCGAACGCAGCGGCGAGGTCCTGGCGGAACGGCTGCAGCATCTCCACTATCGCCGGGTCCGGCGTGACGTTGCCGGCCACGGGTGTGACGAACTGGTTGCTGACGTCCACGAGCGAACCGTCGCGGCGATCGACGGTGAGCTTGGTGCGCGCGTACGTCGCGCCCCTGGACCGGTTCTCCACGACGAGCTGCCCGTTGATGACCGCCTCGAACTCCGCGTCGGTGTGGTCTCCGAAGATCACGTGGAAACCCTCGACCGCGTTGGCGAAATCGACTAGTGGACCGGAGGGATTTCCTGCCGCATCGGTTCCGGTGATGCCCTTGTGAGTGATGACGATGAAGACCTTCGCGCCGTCACGCGCAGCGGCCTCGCGGGCCTGGTTCGCAGCTTCGACCGCGTCCGTGACCTCGATCGTGCCGAAGTTGCCCGGGAAGACCAGTGTCGGCGCTTCTTCGTTCGTAAGACCGATGACAGCGACCTTGACGCGGTCCACTTCGAAGATCGCGTAGTCCTCGACACCCTTGAGGTTGTCGTCGCGGTTTTCGAGGTTGGCCGACACGTACTGGAACGGTGTGCCTGGCTCGTCGGTCGAGGCAGCGAGATCGATCATCTGCTGGAGGTGTTCGATGCCGCGGTCGAAGTTGTGGTTTCCGAACGTGTCGACGTCGAAGCCCATCAACCGCATGGCCAGCACGGCTGGTACCTCGTCGAAGAATCCGGACAACGGCGGTGCGGCCCCGTACGCGTCGCCCGCGGTCAATGTGATGGTGCGACCGTCGAAGTCGGCGCGGTCTTGCTGCCAGTACGACGAGATGGCGGCGGCGCCACCGATGCCACCGCTCAGCGGGTCAAGCTGGGCGTGCCAGTCACTGACCGACAGAAACTGCATGGATACGTGGCAAGGGTCCTGGCTCGGCACCTCGACCGGCGGGCTTCCCTTGGCCTTCGACGACGCGCATGTGGTCGGCGGGCTGGCCGACGCGACGTTGCCCAGCACCGGCAGTGCCAGTACCAGTACGAATAGCAGGCCAATCACCCGCAGCGGCGAGAACCGCCGACTATTTTGCCACCCTGTCACCACAACCACCCGCCCCCAAGGCTCGATACGTGCTCGGTGCAAATCAGGGTCGCAGTCTTGCCGATACAAGGTGTGCTGACAAGTGGTCTAGACGGCGAATTGGTCGTTACCAGTCCACATCGACGGTCACCGCTGTGTGATCGGAGATGCTCAAGCGGTGAGCCGCCACACGCTGCACGGTGAACGTGCCGAACCCGTCGGCCAGTACGTGGTCCCACTGCACCCTGGGACGCCAGGACGGGAACGTCGGGACCCGGGCCAGCTGCCGCCACCGGCTCACCAGACCGGGTACTCGGCCGGGCAAGTTGAGATCACCGAGCAAGAATCGCGGCCCCGGCATGCCGGCCGCCCAGTGCACGATCGACCGCAGCTGGCGGACGTTCCAGCCCGGCACGAACGACAGGTGGGCCGCGATGGCGGTGAACGGCCCATCAGGTCCGACGATCACTGCCGCGAGCGCCACGCGCGGATGGTCGTGAACGGGAGTCAGGCCGCGCTCGCCGGCAATCGTCAGTGGAATTGGAATCGGAGCGGGCGGAAACTGCCGGCCGTACCACCGCAGTACCGGCAGCCGCGAGATCAGCGCAATTCCGAACGACGGGCCCGGCTCGTCCGACATCGGGTCCGCGGGGGTGAACGGCTGGTTCGCGATGCCGTTGAACGCCGGTGCGTACCGCCACCACGGCGCATCGAGCACAGCCGCGACGATTCCCGCCTGATCTGCCTTCTGGCTGCGCGGCTGGCCCCGATCGACCTCTTGCAGCGCCAGGACGTCGGTGTCGAGGGTCGCGGCTGCGGCGCCCAGGTCTTGCTCTCGAACCGTGCCGGCAGAAATGGACCGGCCGTGCAGGATGTTGAACGTCCCGAACCGGAGCCGTGCCACGCGAGGAAGGTTACCGACCGGATCAGCCGGCAGCCGCTTCGGCGTACACCGTGTCGAGGGCCAGCTGCGCCGCGGAGGCGAAGGTGCGCTCCCGCTCCTGCGAGCTCGTCTCCTCACCGGTGACCAGGCTGTCGCTGACGGTGCATATCGTGAGCGCACGGGCGCCGTGTTTGGCCGCCAGCGTGTAGAGAGCCGAGGCTTCCATCTCGATGGCGAGCACGCCGTATTCCGCAAGCCGCTTGGTCAGTTCTGGACGGTCGTTGTAGAACGAGTCCGCCGACATGACCGCCCCCACGTGGTACGGCAGACCTGCCGCCGCGGCGCCGTCCGCGGCCGTACGCAGCAACCCGTAGTCGGCGGCGGGGGCGAAATCGATGCCCTCAAAACGCAGGCGATTCATCGCCGAGTCGGTACACGCCGTCATCGCGATCACAACGTCACGAATGTTGACTCGGGGCACAAGCGCGCCGCACGAGCCCACACGCACCAGGGTGCGCGCCCCGTAATCGGCGAGCAGTTCGTGCCCGTAGATGGCCAATGACGGCTGGCCCATGCCGGTGCCCTGGACCGAGATTCGCCGGCCGCGATAGGTCCCCGTAAAGCCGAGCATGTTGCGGACCCGGTTGTAGCACGAGACGTCGTCGAGATAGGTGCTGGCGATCCATTCGGCCCGAAGCGGGTCCCCGGGCAGCAGGACGGTCTCGGCGATGTCGCCGGGCTGGGCGGCGATATGCGTACTCACGGAGACGACCGTACTGGTTAGGGTCAGGGCTCGTGGACCCTGCTCCGTACGCCCTGCGCCAGCCGCTCGCCTTCGCCCACTCGGTAATCGACCGAGCGGCCCACCGCCGACTTGACGATCGCTGGTTGGCCGAGGCGTGGGCCGATGAACGGACTCAAGTGCTCGTGGTCGCCGACGGCACCGCTCCGGTGGCGGACGGCCGGCTGGTGCTGGTGAGCCCGTCGAAGGCACCCGATGGCGAGAGATTCCTTCTCGGGGTGGACGGCGACGGCGTGGCCTACTTCGCGGTGCACGTCCCCGGACCGCATCCGGACCCACGGGCCGTCGGACTGCGGCGGGCAAGCCTGACTCTGGACGATCGTGACGGCGACCTGCTCGTGCACGCGATCGCCCTGGCGAACTGGCACACCACGCACGGCCACTGCTCGCGGTGCGGGGCGGTCACGGTGGCGGCTGAGGCGGGGCATCTGCGGCGGTGCCCGCAGGATGGTGCGGAGCACTACCCGCGGACCGATCCGGTGATCATCGTGCTGGTCGTGGACGAAACGGACCGGTGCTTGCTGGGACGTGATCCGAACTGGCCGGCGGGCCGGTACTCCACCTTGGCCGGTTTCGTCGAGCCAGGCGAGACGCCGGAGCAGGCGGTCCAACGGGAAGTCGCCGAAGAGACGGGGGTCATCGTTACGTCGTGCTCGTATGCCGGCAGTCAGCCGTGGCCGTTTCCGTCCAACCTGATGCTCGGCTTCTACGCCCGGGCCGCCGGCGAGGATCCGCAGCCGGACGGCGTGGAGATCAGCGACGCGCGCTGGTTTTCGCGAGCAGACTTGGCCGCGGCGATCGAGTCGCGGGAGCTGATCGTCCCGCCGTCCGTGGCCATCTCGCGCCGCCTCATCGAAGGCTGGTACGGCTCCGAACTCCCTACTCTCGAACGGGGAGGTGGCTAGATGTTGCGGAACGTCTCGATCTGTGCACCGATGAGGTTGAGCCGTGCGGCCAGGTCCTCGTATCCGCGGTTGATCACATAGACGTTCCGAAGGACGGATGTGCCGTGGGCGGCGAGCATGGCGATGAGAATCACCACGGCGGGACGCAGCGCCGGCGGGCAGATCACTTCAGCCGCCGACCAGCGGGTGGGGCCTTCGACGTAGATCCGATGCGGGTCGGCCAGCTTGACCCGGCCGCCGAGCCGGTTTAGCTCTGTCAGGTAGATCGCGCGGTTCTCGTACACCCAGTCGTGGATCAGCGTCTCACCGACGGCCGTCGCGGCGATCGCGGCGAAGAAGGGCAGGTTGTCGATATTCAGGCCGGGGAACGGCATCGGGTGGATTTTGTCGATGGGGGAGTGCAGGGGCCCTGGCTGTACAGCCAAATCGACAAGCCTGGTGTGCCCGTTGGCGGCCAGGTACTCGTCGCTGCGCTCGTAGTTGAGGCCCATTTCCTCGAGCAGCGCGAGCTCGATCTCCAGGAACTCGATCGGAACCCGGCAGATGGTGAGCGGAGACGACGTGACAATCGCCGCCGTGAGCAGGCTCATGGCCTCGATGGGGTCCTCGGACGGTGCGTAGTCGACGTCGACGTCGATGTGCGGAACTCCGTGCACGGTCAGTGTGGTGGTACCGATGCCTTCAATGCGCACGCCCAACTTGGCCAGGAAGAAGCACAGGTCCTGGACCATGTAGTTGGAGCTGGCGTTGCGCACCACGGTGACGCCGTCCCGGCGGGCCGCCGCGAGCAGGACGTTCTCGGTTACCGTGTCGCCCCGTTCGGTAAGCACGATGGGCCGGTTCGGCACGGTGGCGGCGTCGACCTCGGCGTGGTAGAGGCCGCCGGTGGCCTTGATCTCCAACCCGAACGGGCGAAGTGCGATCAGATGTGGCTCGATTGTGCGGGTGCCGAGGTCGCAGCCGCCCGCGTACGGCAGCAGGAAGCGCTCGTAGTCATGCAGGAGCGGACCAAGGAACATCAACACGCTGCGGGTACGGCGTGCCGCGTCGGCGTTCATGGCGCCCAGATCGAGTTGCTCGGGACGGACCATCTCCAGATCGTTGTCGGCATTGAGCCACCGGCAACGCACGCCGATGCTCTCGAGCACCTCGATGATCCGGTGGACCTCTTCGATCCGGGCCACCCGGCGCAGTGTTGTGCGCCCACGATTGAGCAGGCTCGCGCACAGCAGCGATACCGCGGCGTTCTTGCTGGACTTGACGTCGATGCTGCCGGACAGCCGGCTGCCACCGGTGACGCGCAGGTGCATGGGGCCGGTGGTGCCAAGCGATACGATTTCTGAGTCGAGGGCCTCGCCGATCCGCGACAGCATCTCCAGGCTGAGGTTCTGGTGGCCGTGCTCGATCCGGTTGATTGCGCTCTGACTGGTATGCAGAATCTGGGCGAGCTGCGACTGGGTCCAACCCCGATGCTTGCGGGCATCGCGGATCAGGGAGCCGATTCGGCGGACGTAATCGTCGGTCACGACGGGACTCTAACGCAGCCGGTATCTCACAAGTGAGTTCGAGGCAGTGGGAATTACGCCGGATTCTGCGCCTCCCGGGTGGCCTTACGAAAAGATCACAATCTGCGTGGTGATATAGCGATCAGGCCGCAGGAAGGTGTACCAGATTTCACCCGCCACTCGCCGCGGACCGTCGGAGTCAGATGCCAAGATAAGACGCCATGGGTGGCCCCGACGTGCTTGCCGCGCTCGATCCGGAGCAGCGCGAGGCCGCGACTGCGCTTACCGGGCCGGTGTGCGTGATCGCCGGTGCGGGAACCGGCAAGACCCGGGCCATCACACACCGGATCGCACACGGCGTGCTCACCGGCGTGTACGACCCGCGCAGGGTGCTCGCCGTCACATTCACCACGCGGGCGGCCGGCGAGATGCGCGGGCGGCTTCAGACTCTCGGTGTCGACGGCGTGCAGGCCCGGACGTTCCACTCGGCCGCGCTGCGCCAAGCGCGGTACTTCTGGCCCCAGGTCACCGGCGCCGAACTGCCGCGTATCGCGGAGTCGAAGTTGCCGTTGGTCAACGCCGCGGCCGGGCGATGCCGGGTCAGTACCGATCGGGCCATGCTGCGTGACCTGGCAGCAGAGATCGAGTGGGCGAAAGTCACAAACGTGTCACCGGACGTCTACGCGGCCGCTGCGGCTCAGGCCGGGCGGCAACTGCCGGGGGCAGATCCGGCAACGATCGCGCGGGTGTACGCAACGTACGAGGAGCTGAAGACCGACCGCTCGCTGATGGACATGGAGGACATCCTGCTCGCGGCCGTAGGCCTGCTCGGCAGCCATCCGGGGGTGGCAGACGCCGTGCGTTCCCAGTACCACCACTTCGTGGTTGACGAGTACCAGGACGTGTCTCCGTTACAGCAGCGCCTACTCGACCTCTGGCTGGGTGAGCGCGACGACGTGTGCGTCGTGGGCGATCCCGCCCAGACGATCTACTCCTTTGCCGGAGCCCGTGCCGAGTACCTGGTTCAGTTTCCCCGCCGGTATCCGGATGCACGCGTGGTGCGGCTCGTCCGTGATTATCGATCTACCCCTCAGGTCGTCGCCGTGGCCAATGCAGTGCTGCGGCACGGTCGCGATGCCGCGGCGGCCAGCGCCGTAACCCTCGAGGCCCAGCGGCCCGACGGCCAGGATCCCGTCTTCGCCGAACATCCGGACGAGATCGCCGAAGCCGCGTGGGTGGCGGAGGCGATCACGCAGCTGGTGGCGGCCGGTACGCCGCCGCGCGAAATCGCCGTCCTATACCGCGTCAACGCACAGTCAGAGGCATACGAGAAGGCGCTTGCCGATGCCGGCATCCACTACGTCGTGCGGGGCGCCGAGCGGTTCTTCGAGCGCGCTGAAGTCAAGCAGGCCGGCATGTTGCTGCGCGCGGCGGTACGAGCCGGTGACGGCGGCGCCGAAGCTCCTGATGCCGCTGCAGCCACGGCGGCAGTGCTGAGCAGTGCGGGGTTCACCGAGCTGCCACCGCCCGGCGGTAGCGCCGCACGTGATCGGTGGGAGTCGTTGAAGGCAGTCGTCGACCTGGCGGCAGAGGTGGTGGCGCGCAAGCCCCAGGCCGGGCTCGCCGAGGTTGTGGCCGAGTTCGAAGGGCGCGCCGCTGCACAGCACGTTCCGGTCGCTGACGGCGTGATGCTCGCGTCGCTGCATGCGGCCAAGGGACTGGAGTGGGACGCCGTGTTCATCGTCGGCTGCCACGACGGCATGCTGCCGCTGGTGTATGCCGAGACTCCGGCTGAGATTGCTGAGGAGCGGCGGCTGCTGTATGTCGGTATCACCCGGGCTCGAGCGGCACTCCACCTGTCTTGGTCGCTGTCCCGGACTCCCGGCGGGCCGGCTAATCGGCTGCCGAGCAGATTCCTCGACGGCGTGCGCTCATCTTCGGTACGGCCCGCCGGCGGGCCGTCCCGCCGTCGCGCTGACAGGGCGCGGGGGCCGGCCCGGTGCCGGGTGTGCCGTTCGCCACTGGCATCCGCTGCCGAGCGCAAACTGGGCCGGTGTTCCTCATGCCCGAGTTCGATGGATCACCAGCTGTTCGAGGATCTTCGGGCCTGGCGACTCAAGCGCGCGCACGAACAGAAGGTGCCGGCCTTCGTGGTGTTCACCGATGCCACGCTGGTGGCGATCGCCGAATCGGTGCCGGTGGATGTGGCGTCATTGGCGGCTGTTCCAGGGGTCGGACGCGCCAAACTGGACCGCTATGGTTCCGAGGTACTGGAGCTCTGCTCGGAGGCAGCCGAAAAAAGAGTCAAAAAATAGGTTGCTCCTTACGAGAAGAGGGTCTACTGTTCAACAAGACGCCTGGCCGCGCCATCATGGTGCGTGCCTATGAGACGAGGAGAGGAGGCGTACCGATGATCATCAGCCAGCTTCGTGAGCTGCACGTCCGCAGCGGGATTGGCGTGTCGGTGAACGCCTCCGAGCCGCGTTTCGACGACCTCGGGGTGCGCACCATTGCGCCGTTCTACGTCCCGACGACGGGTGCAGTGCGTCCGCAGGCAGGGCAGGCCGCCATCGCCGATATGACGTTCGACGTTGAGCGGGGCAAGGCCCGTCTGGGGGTCCCATCCTGGAGTCCACCGGCATAGATGCATCACTGCCGGCACCTCCAGGCCGCGGACCCCGAATCGGGATCCGCGGCCTTTTTCATTGCCCCGGACCGAGTTGACCAGACCGGATCGAGACAGAAGGGAGGTGACCACCGTGATGCTGGCGAGCGTCCTCGACCATGTCGTCTCAGAAGACGCCGTGATCCCGTGCCGGGCAGAGCCCGAGCTCTGGTTCGCAGAGTCGCCGGCCGACGTCGAGCTCGCCAAGTCGCTGTGCCGGGAGTGTCCGGTCCGGCTGGAGTGCCTGGCAGGTGCCCAAGACCGACGCGAGCCCTGGGGTGTCTGGGGAGGAGAGCTGTTCGTCGCAGGCAACGTCGTCCCGCGCAAGCGGCCGCGCGGCCGTCCCCGCAAATCTGACGTAGCGGCGTAATCCCGAGACCGGCCAAACCGATTGCGAGACCTGAAAATGATCACTACTCACCTACCGATCCGAGCCGATGAACTTTCGAACAGGAGCACTGCCGTGTACCTCATGAACGAAGCACTCGCCCGTGCGCACATGAAGGAGCGCATGAAGCACGCCGAACACGAACGAATAGTTAGCGACGTCCTGTCGGCCCGCCGGCTGCAGCGTCGGGCGGAGCGTGCTGCTCGCCGCGCTCGCAAGCTGGCACACGCCGCCGGCGTCGCACTCAGCCGGGTAGGCTGATCACTCTTACGATGATCATGCTAGCTCAGCGGGGCCAACCCCGCCGAGCCAGCATGATCATCGTTTGCTTATGCCGGCCGGTTGTCCTCAGTCGATGGGCCGAACGGGATGGCCGTTCAAGGTCGTTGGTCCTCGGGTGCTGACGACACTTGGCCCTGCTTCTGGGCCGCTCCACCCACGGATGCTTAGTGATGTCACGAACAACGTAGTAAATCCGAGGAGCGGACATGAACAAGCGGCTGAGAGTACTGGGACTGGTCCTGGCGGTCATCGGTCTGGGCTTCCTGGCAGGCGGCGCCATCGCCTTTGCCAAGGTGCAGGACGGCTACGGGTCCCTGCAGGCCTTCAGCGAGGCGCAGAACGTCACCCTGACCTACAACGAAGACGGGCAACTGATCGACCGGGGCGAGACCGCAGGCGCCGACGCGATCATGCAGCTGCTCACCGAGGACTGGAACTACCCGGTAGTCGAGTCCGACCTCGACCCTAACGACCCGCTGGTCAACACGGCGAGCGAATACATGTTCCAGATGGCCACGATCGCTTACCACACCTTGAACGGCACCCAAACCGTGGTGCTGGAGGAAGCCGTGGAGTACAACGGCGAGACCTTCGCGCCCGGCACCTACGAGTTCAACGTTGACGGCCGGTACTGGACCGGGTTCGACCGGATGCACCCGATCGAGGGACCTGCGCGTGAGATGGCATGGACCGGTACCGCCCACGGCCTGATCGGTGAGCTCGGCGTTGGGACTGTTACCCACACGACCCTCCAGATGGGTCTCGGTCTGGCTGGCCTGCTGGCCGGCATCGGCGGAACGCTGATCCTGGCCGGCGCGGGCCTGGTCTGGGTCGGCCGGGCAGCGACCACCCGTCCGGGCGAAGCCGCTGAGATCCCTACCCCCCGCAAGGAGCCAATCGCCGTCTAAGGTGACGCTCCACACTGCCGGCGGCGGCGGCCTGATGGCCGCCGCC
>DASUUH010000089.1:0-5568 GCA_036374175.1 Jiangellaceae bacterium
CACCGAGCACTACGACCGCGCCCGCGGCAACCTCGACCGCCACGGCGTCCACTTCCTCACCGCCTACGTCGCAGGCGTCTGATTGCCCAGCCATTCGAAACGCTCCACGGCGAGATTCCGCGTCCTTGTCGCCCAGAAGGACGCATTCGCATGACGGCTCGTGGTGCAGTAGCGTGCGGGTTCGACCGCCCAGATTGACGCGCTCCCGTCGGGTGGGCCGGTCGCTGTGGGCGACCCGGTTTTCCTCGGGAAACACCTAGTCCGACCACGTGACGATTTCACCCGGCATGTAGTCGGCGCTTAGGAGCTCCTTGACCGGCCAGGCGTTCAGTGCGTCGAGGAACTCCGCGGGCATTGGGAGCCCGGCTGGGTTCGTGACCATCGTGTGGAATGAGAACTCCTCGGCGCCCGTAGCCGACATCGCGCCAGCGACACCGGTCTCGGACCGGCGCTGACCATGTCAACGGTGTAGCGGTGGGGTGGGGATGAGGCGAATTGTCGCGCGATAGCCCGCGCCGGCTCTAACAGGCGAATGCTCCTCAGAGGATTCGTCATTCACGGGCTGTCGGTGCGAAGGCAGACGCTCCAGCATCGAGATCACCTTGCTGACTTCCCGTCGACCGGTATGCAGGGTGGCGCGAACGCCACCGGCACAATCGGCGCACGTGTCGTCGGCGACGTGGAGTTCAGAGTCGGTACCCGCAGCCGGAACTGGGATCGCCGGAAGATCCTTGAGATGGCTCGCCACCCGCGAGGACGGCCCCGAGTAGTCGCCACGTGGGTCCTGGGTTCCGCGTACGTTTCGCCGAGCTAGGACGTTCCTGAGATCATCGGGGAATGAGCGATCCAGCGGATCCGGAGCACACCGGGCAGGAGCCGGCCAACGAAGAGTCCACCGATCCCCCGCGACCCGAACCGTACGTCTACTCGCACGACCACATCGCTACTGCAGCCGCAGTGCTTGACATCGTCTTCACCGACCGTCTGACAGGCTGGGACGGTTGGGGTGCGGTCGACAACGCGACGAAGGACGTCGAGCCGCCGCTGCCCGCCGCGCTCGTCAGGACACTGGGACAGACCGCTGCTCGACCGCTCCGGCTCGGCATGAGCGGCGAGAGGCCCGGCTGCGATCTTCAGCTCGGCGGCGACGTACCCGCGATGCCCCTGATCAAGGACATCCCGCCTGACGTCATCGAACTATGGGCAAACGTTGCCGACCACTGACCGCGCCTGGAGCTTCGGCCCGGCTTCACGATCTGCTGTTCACCCGGCGGCACGGGAACCCGGCGGCTCACGCGCGCGCCGCCGTGGGGGGCTACCTCAACGCCGTGGGTGACGCCGCCGACGACCTGGACACCACGACCTACCTCATGCGGGCGTGGACGCTCGCACGACTCGTGCGCACGGGCGACCTTGAGGATGCCGTCCTCGACGAGCTGGATCGCCGCGTCGTCCGAATGTTCGACGGCGACGGTATGAAGCATCCTGGCGTCCTGTACCCGCTCGTCGAGGCCCTCACCGAACCCCTGATCGCTGGGTCCGGCCGGAACGGCGACGGCCACATCAACGAGTACCTCGACCTGATGGCCAGTGCCTGGATGACATTGCCCGGCAGTCGTGGTGGTGTGCCCGCCCATCGCCACCCCCGGGGCAGCCGATGCCTCCGCGAACAGCGATGAGTCTTGAGCCCGGCGGTGGGGTGGGAGGCAGCCGGATGTCGATGACAGCGACGTCTGGCAGCGGATCACGCATCGCGGGCCGAGGCTCCCCCCCTCCGCGTACCGCGCCATGACGGCGAAGGCGGCATTCGTGAACCGGGCGCGTGTCCACCCCGTGCTAGCGCGTAGATAGTCGGCTACACACGGAAGGGACGACAAGATGAGGCGCCTATTTGCAGCCGCACTTGCAGCCGTGCTCGTGTCGGTCGCGGCCGTCGCGCTGGCGGTGTGGCCCGCCACCGGGTCGACCGGACCCTCAGCTTCATCCGATGGGTCGAAGGTTCTGGAGTTCGACACGATGGCCCCGGTCGCCGGACCGTTCGTAGGAGCGGCCAACCCGATCCGCGGTATCAACGGTGGCGGACTGCCGTGGCAGATCGCCGCGGCAAAAGGCGAGCTGACCAGCACGGGCAAGGTCGAGGTCGAGGTAACCGGCCTGGTTTTGCTTGACGGGCCACCCGTGCCCGTCAACCTGCAAGGCACCAACCCGGCCCCAGCGTTCCGGGCGGTCGTCAGCTGCCTGAGCACCGTTGACGGCGCCGCCACCACGGTCAACGTGGCCACCGATCCGTTCCCCGCGACCAGCACCGGCGACTCCAAGATCGAGGCAGACATCGACCTGCCCCATCCATGCATCGCACCGATCGTCTTCGTCGGGCCGTCCCCAACGACCTGGTTCGCGGCGACCGGAACCGGATGACGGCCGCACAGCGCGCCGCGGACGCCGACGCGGCAAGCGACCTGCCCACCACCGTGCGCCCCTCGGTGAGCGACACCAAACACTGCCCGGTGGTGTAGACGTGCCGACGTGGAGGCCAACAGTGGTGCGGCGCCATGGTCGACTGGATGCGCAACCACATGAACAACTGGAGTGAACACCCCGAATGGAGAGACTGAGTGGAACACGGCCCGAGGATGATGGGCAGTGATTCCACTCCTTCAAGATCGCCGATGCCCGGCCCCGACCTGCCGTATGAGCTCGTAGAGGCTGCACGGGGCGGGCGACCCGGATAGATCAGCAGTCGGTAGTCCTGATCTGCTGTGCGGGCTAAGGCAGGACGGTCAGGGCAGCACCCGGATGGTGAACTGCTGGGTCGCGGTCTGGCCGCTGCTGTCGGCGACTCGAACGGTGAAGGTGAAGGTTCCCGCTGTCGTGGGCGTGCCCTTGACACGACCGGGGGATGCCTGCACGGAAAGGCCCGGGGGGAGGGTTCCTGCGACGTGCGACCAGCTGTACGGCGGCACGCCGCCGCCTGGGAACAGCCCGACTTCATACGCCACTCCCACGGTGCCGTCGCTGAGCTGGTCGGTGCCGTTGGTGATCACCAGCGGGTCCGCCGGATCTACGGTCAGGGTGAAGGTCTTGGTGGCGGTGTTGCCGGCTCCGTCGCGGGCCCGGACCGTGAACGTCGTCGTCTGGACTCGCGTCGGGACACCGGTAACCGCAGTGGTTTGAGTCAGCCGAAGGTCATCGCCGGCGAACTTCAGACCGTCTGGCACAGTGCCGTTGACCAGCGACCACCGGATCGGGCCGCCGCCCTGGCCGCAGCACGCTTCGATGAACCCCGCGTAGTTGGCTCCGACTCGGGCGTTCGGGAGCGGCGACTGCGTGACGATCGTCAACAGCGACTGGGTCGTGACGGTGAGCAGGGCGGAACGGGTGACCCCGTTATAGGTCGCGGAGATGGTGACCGTGCCCGCCGCGGACGCGTTGATCGCCACCTGGAACCCCCCGGTCGAGCTGTTGGCGGGCACCGTCACGGAGGGCGGGACCGTCGCGATGGATGTGTTGCTGCTGGCCAGCGACACCGTCGCCCCGTCGGCTGGTGTCAGGGCGGTGAAGACCAAGGTGGCGGAGGTACTCACCGTTCCCGTCTGTACGGTGGCGGGGCTCAGTGAGATGGAATCCAGCGCGGTGCCCCCAGGCTCTGGCGGCGGGGTGACGGTCATGGTGGCGCTGCGGGTCACGCCGTTGTACGTCGCGGAGATTACCGACGTCGTGGTCGAGGCGACTGCGCTCGTCGCCACCGAGGTCGCAGCCGATGTCGCGCCGTCGGGGACCGTCACGGTGGCTGGGACGGTGACTGCGCTGATGTTGCTGCTGGTCAGTGACACCGCCGCGCCTCCGGCTGGGGCGGGGGCCGTCAGCGTCACCGCCGCCGAGGCCGTGGCGCCCCCCTGCACGGTCGCCGGGCTCAGGCTGACCGAGCTCAGGGCGGCCGGCGCGGTCACCGTGCATCCCGACAGGCGGACGTTGACCGGAGCCGCCGAGCCGTCGTTCACGTCCACGGTGCAGTCCGCCGGACTCGTGAAGCCCGAACGCTCGATCCTAAACGATCCGTCGCTGTTGCTGGTGCCCATCTGTATGCCGTCCACCGTTATCGGGCGGCCGGCGATGGCGGTCCCTTCGATCCGCAGCCTGTCTCCGCTGACCTCCGCACGGGAAACGGTGACAGCAGCCTGGGCTGTCCCCACCAAGGCGATTGACAGGACCGCCGTCAGGAATCCCAGCGCTAATGCCATCCGACTCCGACGACCGGTCATGTCTACCTCCAGGCTCAGTCACGAACGTGACTAGCGAGCCGTGACGACAGTCTGGGGGCCTGCCCGCTGATCGCCTCGCGCGGACCAGTCACGCTCCTCAGAACCAGACACGAAGCCGGCCGTCAACAGGTTCACCGATCCGCCCCTGCCCAGTCTCCAATCGACCCGGACGAGCTCAGGCCCTACCATCGCCGACGACAAACCTGGCCGGGTGCCTCATCGTCGGGAGCAGCGGAGAGAAAGCGGTCAGGTTCACAGCTCGGGCTTGAGAACATCCGGCAGCCAACAGAACGGGGCATGCAAGGTCAAGCGGCTCGGCTCAGTGGCCTCCTTTCTTGGCGCATCAAGGCAGGAATCACCGAGGCCCTAGCGGATCGCGCCGCCCGCGATTCGTCGTCCTCCCTCAATCAACCTAACGAGCGCCTGGCGGTATCCCCGCTTATACGCAGACCATTCGGCGCCGAAGCGGCAGCATTGTCGAACGTCGAGAGCCCGATGCTGTCCACCCCGGGCCGGGGAGTCATGTTTGTCGGCGAGTCCTGCCCCAGGGGCTTCGGCCGCGGCTGAGCGGGGGAGTGCACCTAACCATTGTTGGTTCTCCGCGGCGACGGCCACTGAACGCCTGAGGGATGGTCGACGGACCGTCGCCGAGGATGGGATCCGTTGTTCCATCGCTTGACAGTCAAACGCGGCGGAAAGGCGAGGTCGAACTTCCTGTCGTGCTTGATATGCCGGGGATCTTCCTGGACATTTCGCCGTGGAGACGCGGTGGTCCGCGAGAGGAAGGGCGTCGGCCATGGCAGCACTGCTGGACTTGTGCCTGATCCGTACCGGTGCCCGGCCGGGTGAGCCGCCGATGCGGCTGGGCGTGCCGCTGCTGGATGAGTACCTGGCGTTCGTGGCCGGCCGGTGCCGGCCGAACACGGTGCTGGCGGTCGGCTACGACCTGAAGGTGTTCTTTACCGTGGTCGGCAAGCCACCGGAGGAGGTGCGGCCGGTCGATGTGCTGGCGTTCGTGACCGCGCAACGCACCGGCCAACGGTCGATCGGCGCGGTGGCACGGCCGGTCGGTGACGATGTGGCGGGTGTGTCGTTGCGGACGGTGCGCCGGAGGTTGTCGAGCGTGTCCGGGCTGTTCGCGTTCCTGCATGCCCGCGGCGAGGTTGCCACGAACCCGGTGCCGCGCGGTCTGCCGACCCGGCGGGAACGAGACCGGCCTGGGCAGGGTGTGCCGTTGGTACGTCGGGTGCGCACATTGCCGCGGATTCTTACCCCGGCCGAGGTGGACGCGCTGATGGGGGCGTTG
>DASUUH010000090.1:0-12264 GCA_036374175.1 Jiangellaceae bacterium
CCTCAACCACCCCAATGGCGGGTTCCACGTCACCTTCCTCGCCACTGGCCTGCCGACGTTCAAGCCGGCCGAGATAGCCGGATCCGCGGGCCAGGGCCTGCTCCTCGCCCTGGTCGTCGACGACATCGACGCCGAGTTCGATCGCATCGCCGGTGCAGGCGCTCGGGTCCTCACCCGTCCCGAGACCGAACCGTGGGGTGAGCGGTTCTGTCAGTTCGCGGACCCGAACGGTATCGTCTGGCAGCTCGTCCAGTGGGTCAACTGACCGGGCCGTAGCACCTTTGCCCTATGCGAAGCAGCAGGCCTGGCCATCCGCTCACATCGCGTCTCAAAACGGGGCATCGGCTCCGGCACGCCAGCGCACACCTGGCAAATGCCCTGAGGAAAGTCGCCTCACCCGTCCGGATGAACTGCTCGCTGGCGACTCGCTAGCTCGGTTGGCGTAGCACGCAGCGGAAGCCGAGATGGCTCGTGGTGCTGCGCACGGCGTGGCCCTGTCGAGCGGCGGGCCGGTAACGGTGGCAGTACGACGGGGCGCACAGGTGCGAGCCGCCCTTGATCACCCTGCGGTCTTCCTCGCGCACGTGCTCGTGGCCGGGTCCACAGCACGCTGGCGTGGTGTCGACTGGTCCGGCGTGCGTGCTCGTCCAGGCCGAGCGGGTCCACTCCCATACGTTGCCGGCGACGTCGTACACGCCGTACCCATTGGGGGGGAACCTGCCGATCGGCGATGTGCGGTCGAATCCGTGCGGGCGCAGGTTCTCCCATGGGAATCGGCCGTGCCAGGTGTTGGCCATCACCTTTCCGCGCGGCATGAACTCATTTCCCCACGAGTAGGTGGCTCCGTCCAGTCCGCCGCGCGCCGCGTACTCCCACTCAGCCTCGGTCGCCAGGTCTTTTCCGGCCCATCGTGCGTAAGCCAGGGCGTCCTCGTAGCCGATGTGCACGACGGGGTGCCGGTCGCGGCCGTCCAACTTCGAGTCCGGCCCTAGCGGGTGTCGCCAGTCCGCCCCGGGCACCCAGCGCCACCAGCGTGTCCAGTCGTCCAGCGGCACGGGTCCGGAGCTTGCGGTGAAGACCTGAGAGCCGGGCACAAGATCAGCCGGGTCGGCTCCCGGGAAGTCGGCCGGGTCGGGAGCTTGTTCGGCTATGGTGACGTGCCCGGTGCTCTTCACGAACCGGTGGAACTCCGCGTTGGTCACCGGGTGTTCGTCCAACCAGAACCCGCCGACCTCCACCTCGCGAATGGGACGCTCCTCCGGGTAGAAATCCCTGCTTCCCATCATGAAGCGGCCGGCCGGCACCTGAACCATGTTCTTGGGCGAATGCCTCGCGGCTTCTGGCGCAGGTTTGGACACTGCTGCCTCCTCAACGTGATCGTCGGCCCCGACAATGTTCATCTTGGTACGACCAGAAAGCCTGGCCTTCACCCGACCAGGGCGATCTGTGGTGCGGTGTGGTGAGCCGGTCCGGTGGCCGGGGCGGCTGTAAAGCCGAGTTCACCGAGTTCACCCATCTAGGATGATTCAGGACGCTGCCCACCTCGTTACGGTCGTCGAGAATGAGTCCGCACGACCACGTCAGGGGGCACCTGTTATGGGCTATGGCACACCTGGCGGAGAGACGCGTCCCAGCGTCGATGCCAAACGGCTGTGGGCTGGCGGCGCGGCCACGGCGCTAGTCGCGGCGCTCATCGCGGTTGCCGGCATTGCGATCGCGCGTGGATTGTTCGACGTCCCCGTGCTTGCAGCGGAGGACGAGGGCGTGTGGGGCGACGCCGACACGGGGTGGTATGCGGCGGCAGCCGCGGCGGCCGCTCTGGTTGCAACCGGACTTGTCCATGTTCTGCTCGTGACCACGCCGCGTCCGATGCGGTTCTTCGGCTGGATCATCGGGCTGGTGACACTTGTCGCAACCATCATGCCTTTCGCTGCGGACGCGTCGACAGCGTCGAAGATCGCGACGGCGCTGATCAACCTGGTACTGGGCATCGCCATCGGGACCCTGATTTCAGGTGTGGCCAGAAGTGCGGTGCGGACGGGGTCCCGCCACCGAGCGACCCGGCCTCCGGAGCAACCGCCGTACCCCGGCACCAGGCCCTGAGGCATCCGACGCATCCGACCTGCTGCGGCTAGATCTCCTTCGGGAAAGTGGCCACGATGACAGCGCCGATCACGAAGACGATCACGGCGGCGACCACCAACAGCTGCTGGGCCCGTGGGTTGTCAAGGTTGGTGCTGATCCCGGCGAACAGCAAGACCAGCGCGAACAGGAACCCGCGCCGCGTTCTCATCCTGGAGGGGCGATGTGCACACAGCGAGGTGACTGTTCTACTGCTAAGTGCTGATCGCATTGCCGCTTTGAGCAGGGGGATCTCATGGCTCACCGACCTGACCGCCACCTTCGGGCGACGCTTCCGATCCCTGATCGGCCGGCGCCGGGACTTACCACGTACGACGCCAAGGACCCAAACACTTCGTATCCACCGATCGAGCCTCTGCTCCCCCCTGAAGGAGCTCCGAACGTGCTGGTCGTCCTCTTGGACGACGTCGGCTTCGGCGCGTCGAGCACATTTGGTGGCCCGGTGAACACCCCAACGGCGGAACGGCTGGCCGGAGGTGGCCTGCGCTACACCCGGTTCCACACCACCGCCCTGTGTGCTCCCACCCGGCAGGCGCTGCTCACCGGGCGTAACCACCACTCGGTCGGGATGGGCGGAATCACCGAGATCGCCACGTCAGCTCCGGGCAACAACTCGCTGCGTCCTAACACCAAGGCGCCCCTGCCGTTGACCTTGAAGCTGAACGGCTACTCGACGGCGCAGTTCGGCAAGTGCCACGAAGTACCCGTCTGGCAGTCCTCGCCGATGGGGCCGTTCGACGGCTGGCCGTCCGGCGGCGGCGGGTTCGAGTACTTCTACGGCTTCATCGGAGGCGAGGCAAACCAGTACGACCCCGCACTTTACGAGGGCACGACACCGGTCGAGCCGACACGCACGTCCGAGGAGGGCTACCACCTCAGCGAGGACCTGACGGACAGGGCGATCGACTGGGCGCGGCAGCAAAAGGCGCTCATGCCGGAAAAGCCGTTCTTCATGTATTTCGCACCTGGGGCTACGCACGCACCTCATCACGTACCGAAAGAATGGGTGGACAAATACCGCGGCAAGTTCTCCCATGGCTGGGACCGTCAGCGGGAGATCACCTTCGAGCGGCAGAAGGAGCTCGGCGTGGTTCCGCCTGATGCCGAGTTGACGGCCCGGCACGCCGAGATTCCCGCCTGGGAGGACATGGATGCCGAACTAAGGCCGGTGCTGGAGCGGGAGATGGAGGTCTATGCAGGCTTCCTCGAGCACACCGACGTCCAGGTGGGCCGGCTCATCGATGCGCTCGACAACATGGAGATCTTGGACGACACGCTCGTCTTCTACATCATCGGCGACAACGGGGCATCGGCAGAAGGTACCGCCAACGGGGCGTTCAACGAGATGGCCAACTTCAATGGGATGGCTGCACTCGAAACGACCGAGTTCATGCTTTCCAAACTGGACGAGTTCGGCTCGCCATCCGCGTACAACCACTACTCCATCGGGTGGGCGTGGGCCATGAATGCGCCCTACCAGTGGACGAAGCAGGTGGCTTCCCACTGGGGTGGCACCAGGAACGGGACGATCGTGCACTGGCCGCGGCGGATTACCGGCGGCGGGGAAAGCCGAAGCCAGTTCACCCACGTCATCGATCTCGCCCCGACGGTGCTCGAGGCCGCCGGGATCGTGGAGCCTGCCTTCGTCAACGGCGTCATGCAGTCGCCGATGGAAGGCACGAGCATGATCTACAGCTTCGACGATGCCGAGGCGCCCGAGCGGCACGACCTGCAGTACTTCGAGATGTTCGGCAACCGCGGCATCTATTTCAAGGGCTGGAGTGCCGTGACCAAGCACAAGACACCGTGGGTTCTCCTGGGCGAGCAGGTGCCGGCGTTCGACGAAGACGTGTGGGAGCTCTACGACGGGAGTGAGGACTGGACGCAGGCGAACGACCTCTCCGGGCAGATGCCTGACCGTCTGCACGAGCTACAGCGGCTGTGGCTGATCGAGGCCACTAAGTACAACGTGATCCCGCTCGACGACCGTGTTGGAGAACGGATCAACCCCGACGTCGCCGGCCGCCCGATACTCATCAAGGGCAACTCGCAGCTGTTGTTCGGCGGCATGGGAAGGCTGTCTGAAAGCAGCGTGGTCAACGTGAAGAACAAGTCGTTCTCTGTCACGGCGGAGGTGGTCGTACCCGAATCGGGCGCCGCTGGCGTGATCATCGCCCAGGGTGGCCGTTTCGGCGGCTGGACCCTGTACACCAAGGACGGCCGTCTGAGGTTCGTATACAACGTGCTCGGCATCGACGAATTCGCCGTCGCAGCTGACGACCGGTTGCCGGCCGGCGAGCACCAGGTGCGCATGGAGTTCGCATACGATGGCGGCGGCCTGGCAAAGGGCGGAGACGTCACGCTCTACTACGATGGTCGCGCCTGTGGAAAGGGACGAGTCGAACGCACGCAGCCGATGATCTTTTCCGCCGACGAGACCACGGATGTGGGGCGGGACACTGGTACCCCAGTCACAGCTGACTACACCCCAGCGAGCAGCCGATTCACCGGGCGGGTCAACTGGGTGCAGATCGACCTCGGTACGGACGATCACGACCACTTCATCGATCCAGAGGAGCGCGTCCGGGTCGCGATGTCCAAGCAATGAGGAACAGCATTGGCTGAGGAACCCACGCCGGGTGTTCAGCGCGGTGATCACGTTCGCCGTGCTGCCGACCGTCGCCGTGTCTGCAAGCCGTGCCGGCGCAGAAGGTCGATGCGGTCCGCTGGTGCGACCAAGGCGGCCTGCCTCCCGACGGGATGAGCCGTCAGGCGGTCAGCAAGCCCACCTCCGTCGCTTGTTGCACCGCTTCACTGCGCGATGACGCGTCCAGCGGCGCGGTAGATCGATATCGCCTCGGTCTTGACTGTGTGGCGAGAGATGAACAGTCGCTCACCGATCTCCGGGAACGAAAGGTGGGTGGCCAGCCACGGGAGCAGCCGCAGTTCTGCCGTTGTCAATGCGGAGGCGCCGACAGTGCCTCCCGCCTTGGTGCCGAGTTGTGCCTTGATCTCGTCTTGCAGCTTAGGGAGGATGCCGAGTCCGGGTCGCTCGGCAAGGATGCCGGCACCCTGCCCAATGACCGTCCTCGCGCCGGTGACGTCGGAAAGCGCAAGGTGTGCCCTGGCCAGCTCGAGCAACGTCTGAACCGAGATTCCCGGTGTGGCTGTAGTGAACAATGGGCGGATGGTCGCGGCTCGGACTAGGAGCTGCCGCGCCCCTTCCATGTCCCCCCGGTATGCCGCGCAGCGAGCTGCCACGGCGAAGGTAAGGCCGCTCGTGACATACCGTTCGAGGCCGTGCTCACGAATCTGCTCCAGCGACTGGGACACGTGTACTGCGGCGTCAGCCCACTCACTGTGGCCCAGGGCGATCACCGCTCGCCCGCTCAGCGCAAACGTCGTCGCTGGCAGTGCCGAGACCCGCGTACCCCTCGACACGGCGCGGGCGAGCAGCGTGTCGGCCCGCTCGACGTTTGCATCCCACAGGTCGGCAAACCCCTCTAGAGCAAGCGCCGCCGCTTGCCACTCCGAGCCAGGAGAGGCCGCCTGCTGCGCCGCTTGCGCGTCGGCTCGTATCCGATCGGTGCCATGTCGGGCAAGGAAGGCGTGGAGGATCCGGCCGCTCGGACCCAGGTCGCCGTTGGAGGGGAGAGCGTGCGCCCACCGATCCGCGCTCTCCGCATCACCGGACAGGGCGCCGGCCAGCCCGCCCAGCGCGGCGATCTCCGGGTGGCGACCGATCCGTCCGGTCCGCTCGAACCAGCGTAGCCATTCAAAAGCCGTTTCCGCCCGGCCGAGCGCGTAGGTGTGACGGGCGATCCGGCCGACGATACGCGCCGCCAGGTCACCATCGTCGGCCGCCTGCGCGTGCGTGATCGCTTCCTCCGGCATGTCGTTCCCGTCGAACCATTCTGCGGCCCGGGTCTGCAGACCGGCCACGACGTCGGGTTCTCGCCGGATGAGCTCGGCGTGCAGGAAGTCACGCAGTAGATGGTGGTAGCGGTACCAGTCGCGGGTGCGATCCAGCGGCACGATGAGAAGGTTCGATGCCTCGAGCCGCTCGATGATTCGTGCTGAACCCGTCGCGCCGAGGACGGCATCGCACAGGGATCCGCAGAAGCGTTCCAGGACCGATGTTCTCGTGAGGAATGACATGCGTGCTTCCGAGACGTTGCCCAGCACCTCGTCCCGCAGGTAGTCCGCCACGAATCGATCTTTCCCGCTGATCGGTAGCGCCGACTGCAGCGAGGACCCGGCCTTGACAGCGCTCGCCATGAGATAGAGGCCCGCCGCCCAGCCCTCAGTGCGGTTCACCAGCTCGTCGAGCTCGCCGCCGACGTCGACTCCAGTGTTCGCAAGCAGCGCTTGAGCTTCGAGCTTGTCCATGGCTAGGTCAGCCGCCGTGAGTTCGAGCAAAGCTCCCTGTGCGCGCAACAGGGAGATGGGGAGCCGCACCTCGGTGCGTGAGGCGACTACGAACTTAATGCTTGCGGGAAGGCGCGCAGCAAGCTCGGCGATGACATCGTTCGAGCCGCGTGAACGAATGCTCTCCAGATGATCGAGCATCAGCACCCCGGCGACACCCCGCGAATCCAGCGCATTTGCCACCCGGGCTACGCCTCGCGAGAGCACCAGATCCGAAGGGACCCGCAGGTCGCCATCGGATTTGTCATCCAGCATTCCGGCACGCTGCAGCGCCGCGATGATGTCGGCATACAGAATCGCGGGGTCGTTGTGATACCGGTCGACCGTCAACCACCCGGTCGGCCTCACTTCGTGTTCTCTCCACAGGGTTAGAAGCGTGGTCTTGCCGCATCCGGCTGGGGCCACGATCGTGACGGTTCGCACTTCCGGCGCAACTGCCAGCCGGTCGATCAATTTCGTGCGGTAGACCACACCGGGGCGAAGAGGCGGTGGGCGCAACTTGATCTGAGATAGAGATGTGTAACTGTCTGGACCATCCACACCAGTTCCCCGTTCCGGTATGCCCCCCGCGCCGCCAGGTTATCGATATACCGGCAGTCTCGCCACGGGGTTGATCTACAGGGGCGTCCGATCCCGAGGTCCCATCGCACAGGACGAAGCTGTACTGAGCATCTTCTGGCCGGGCTGAACCCAGCGCCACGGCCGAGGCGCTCGGGTGTCGAACGGCCCCATCAGGTGCCTCCGTGAGGGGCATCGACTACTCGAGCGCGCTGACGCCGAACGCGAGCGCGAAGCCTCCGGTAGTAAGGAGCCCGACGAGCTTGCCGCCGTATTTGAGCGCCTTTGGGCATCATGGTGCTGCCAGCATGGTCAGGAGCGCCCCACCGGCGAAGGCGTTGGACGAGCCGATGCCCGCTTCGCCAGAGATCAGTTGACGCTTCCGGTAGCTGCCGCTCGGCCGTGCCCTCACAAGATAGTACGCTTGGCGTACCAGATTGGACCGCAGGCATGCGGGGGAGGCCGATGTCGATGCAGGGTGGGCTCCGGCCATACGGGGCATCGGTCTACGTCCCCACCGTGCTATTCGGAATCGGCCAGGGTGCGATCGCACCGATCATTCCGCTGACGGCGCGCGAGCTCGGTGCGTCGCTCGCCGTCGCCAGCGTTGTGGTGGCCGTGCTCGGGGTCGGGCGGGTCGTCGGCGACTTGCCGGCGGGTGCGCTCGTTGTGCGGATCGGCGAGCAGCGGGCGATGATCCTGGCCGCGGCATTGACCATGGTTGCACTCGTAGTGTGCCTGGTCGCCCCGGCGGTGTGGCTGCTCGCCCTGGGCGTCGGGATCATCGGGATCAACACGGCTGTCTTCGGGTTGGCTCGGCATGCGTACCTTACCGAGGTAATCCCGTACGGTATGCGCGCCCGGGCGATGTCGACGCTCGGCGGCATGCACCGGATCGGCGTGTTCGCCGGCCCATTCCTCGGTGCTGTGGCGATCAAGTTCGCCGGGACGGCGGGCGCATACTGGGTTCATCTGGTGGCGGCGAGCGTGATGATCGGCCTGCTGCTGATCCTGCCCGACGCCACTCGTGGCAGACGCGGTGCCGGCCAGGCGCCGGACCGGCTCGTCCGGGTCGTCCGGCGCCACCTGCCGGTGCTTCGTACTCTTGGGACGGGCGTTTTGATCATGGGCGCTGTCCGAGCGTCGAGGCAGGTCGTGATCCCGCTCTGGGGTGACCACCTCGGTCTCGACCCCGCAGTGACCAGCGTGATCTTCGGCCTGTCGGGGGCCGTGGACATGCTGCTGTTCTATCCGGCCGGTTGGGCGATGGACCAGTTCGGGCGCAACTGGGTCGTCGTTCCGAGCATGCTGGTGCTGGGGTTGTCCCACGTGCTGCTCCCGCTGGCCGCAAGCGCGGCCGGGCTGGTGGCCGTGGCCATGCTCATGGGGTTCGGCAATGGCATCGGCAGCGGCATCATCATGACGATCGGTGCGGACGTCTCACCGGCGGCCGGCCGGGCCGTCTTTCTCGGCGCGTGGCGACTTTGCGGCGACGCTGGCAACGGGGTTGGACCGCTGTTGCTCAGCGCCGTTACCGTGCTGGTCTCCCTAGGGGCGGCGGCGGTGGTCATGGGCGCGTTCGCAGGCATAGGCGCCGCGGTCATGGCTCGGTGGATTCCGCAGTACTGCCGGCAGCGGTAGGGAAGTCCCACGAGGCAAATCGGTACGTTTGGCGTACCAATTTGAGGCCATGGGAGGTACGGCCATGTCCGCTGTAGATCTCGCTAGCGTGGAGCAGTTGCGGCTGTCGCTGTTCCGGCTGTCGCGAAGGCTGCGTAAGCGATCGCAGACCGGCCTGACGCCGTCACAGCAGTCCGCTATGTCGGCAATCGAGCGTCACGGCCCGGTGCGGCTGACGCGCCTGGGGGAGCTCGAGCAGATCAACAAGTCGTCGGTGACGCGCCTGGTGGCCAAGCTTGAGGCGCGTGGGCTGATCGCCCGGCTGCCGGATGCAGACGACGGGCGCAGCTGGCGCGTGGACTTGACGCCCACCGGCCGGCGGTTGATGGAGCAATCCGCAGAGCGTGCTGACTCATACCTGGCCGGCCGGATCGCCGCGTTGCCCGCGGGCGATCAGCGCCGGATCCTGGACGTCATCCCTGTGCTGCAACGGCTGCTGGAGTAAGTGCACGATCGAGCGCGCTTGAGGAGGTGTGGTCATCGCTCTGGCCACCTGTTCCACGGGAGTCGGCCAGCTGGCCGATGTTCTGGACCGGGCGGCACGGAACTGTGTACGGCGACCGAGAGTGCTGCGGACTCCGCACCCGAATCCCTGGAGGAACTCATGTCGAACGACGCCACACCCCAGTTCCCGACGCCTGATCCGGCACTGGCCAGCCTCGACAGGTTGGTAGGCACCTGGAGTCTCGAGGGCAATCTGGTCGGCTCGGACGAGAAGACCATCAAAGGTCAGACCACATTCAGGTGGCTACCGGGACGGTTCTTCATGGAGCAGCGGTTCTCCATGCACTTCATGGGGATGGAGATCGAGAGCCTGGAGCTCATCGGCTACGACCCCGACGCCAAGACTCTTGCATCGGCGGTCTACTCCAACGTGTCGCCCGCTCCACTTCCGTACACGTGGGAGATCGACGGTGAAGCCGTGACCATTTCGGTCTCTTACGGACCGATGGACGCCACGTTCCACGGCAAGTACCACGAGGACGGCACCTTCTCCGGCGGATGGCGGCCGAACCCGGGGGCCGACGAGACGGTGAACGTGCCCTATGACATCAGCGGCCGGCGGATCGGCTGAGGCTCTCGGAAGGGCGAAACGTGACCGGCTGGATCGTCCGCGGTGAGCTTCCTGGTGGTCGCGCCGTCACCACCGTTCACCTTGCCCCCCACCCGCAGAGCCGGCCGGCGCCGGCTGACTGGCGTACGCTGCTCGTCCAACCGATCAAATGAGTGAATCGCAGCTCACCGCGACCCGGTTCATCGAGCGGCTTGATTCGCTACCGTCGCCGGCCGGCAGACCCCGAATGGGTGACATCTTCGCGCTCGCGGACGAGTTCATCGACTTGCCCCTTCGTGAGATTGGCAAGCTGCTGGACAGCGACAGCCACGAAGCGCGGGTCGGAGCGCTCAACATCATGGGTAAGCAGGCCACAAGCAAATCCGCCTCGGACGGGGTCCGCAAGCAACTGTTCGAGTTGTATCTCAGTCGGACCGACCGCATCAACACGTGGGATCTCGTCGATCTCAGTGCACACAAGGTGGTGGGCGGATATCTGCTGGACAAGCCGCGGGACGACCTCTACCGGCTGGCCCGGTCCGACAACTGGTGGGAACGCCGCATCGCGATGTTCACGACCATGGCGTTCGTGCGTGTTGGAGACCTCGATGACACGTTCGCCCTAGCGGAGATTCTGGTGAACGACGGCCACGACCTGGTCCAGAAGGTGGTGGGCGGGATGGTGCGCGAGGCAGGCAAGCGAGACCGCGAACGCCTGCTGAGCTTCCTCGATCGGCACGCCGCGACCTCGCCGCGCGTGCTACTGCGATACGCGATCGAACACCTCGAACCCGATCAGCGTGCGCATTACCTCAGCCTGGGCAGGCGGTAATGATCAATCGTGAGCCCGCAGCGGCGGCCGGACGGCGGTATCGCTGAGGCCGCCTGCTCAGCTGTGGCGTTGCGACCGGGTCGCGGCGATGGCGGCGAGTTCGGTCCGGTTCGAGACCCCCAGCTTCGCGAATGCGCGGCTCAGGTGGGTCTTGACGGTGCTGCGGCTCACGAACAGACGGGCGCCGATTTCGGGGTTGCTCAAGCCGTCGGAGGCGAGTTGCACGACTCTGAGTTCGGTCGGCGTAAGGCTCGCCCAGCCGCTGTCCGGCCGGCCGCGCGCGCCGCGCATGCGACGGACGTACGCGACGGCGTCGTCGAGGCCTAGCCCGGCACCTTCTCGCCATGCCGCGTCGAAGTCGGGGTGAGACCGAAGGTTGTCGACCAGGGCGGCGAGCGCAGGCTCATCGGCGGGCGGAACGGGACAGCCGAGTTCGTGGCGCGCCCGGCCGGACGCCGCGAGCACCCGCGCGGCGTCGACCGGCCGCCCGGTCAAGGCCATGAGCGACGCCAGGGCCTCGAGGCTGGTGATGTAGCGGAGCCGCAAACCGTGCTCTACGCGAATCGTGAGCGCCTCGTGGTGCAGGTTGACCGCCCGGTCCGGGTCGTCCGCATCGGCCAGGTAACCCAGCTGCTCGAGCGCGTCCGCCCGGCATCGCGGCAGGTCGAACCGCTGCGCCAGCATCACGGCGCGGTCCAGGAGTTCGGCCGCTTCGTCGCGCCGACCTGCGGCCCGCAAAGCCGCGCCGTACGGTGGCAGCAGGATCGCCATCAGGTAGCTGTCCGCTGCGGGGCTCGCCTTCGGCAGGTCGCGCTCGAGCCAGTGGAGTGCCTCCGCCGTGTCGCCCCGACGACGATGCAGTTCACCCATGACCATGCCGAGGCCAGGGACCGAAACGCGGTCCGGGTCGCCGTCGATCAAGCGAACCAGCGGCTCCAGCAGTCTCAGCGCTGCGTCCAGCTCACCGCAGACGCCGAGCACGGTGGCGAGCTGGCCTCGAGCCATCCCGACGCGGAAATAGTCGCCGAGCGGTCTGGCCGTATCCACCGCGAGCTCAGCGAGTTCGCGCGCGGCCGCGAGGTGGCCCGTGAGCAATGCGCCGTTGGACCGCACGACGAGGACTGTCGCCGCGATTCCGCGGTCCCCTCGGCTGATCAGCCCGTCGGCGGCCGCGCGCAGCAACGGAGTAGCGGCGTCGTGACGGTCGCGCATGGTGAGAATGAGGCCCAGCAGTGCCCGTGTCGCGTCGCGCCCGTAACCGTCGCCGGCGAGTTCGGCAAGCTCGTACGCCTGCTCACCAAGACTCCATGCACTGCCGGCATCGGTGTACAGCCGGCGGAGGGCGGTGAACGTGAGGCATCGGGACCGCAGGCGATCGTCACCCAGCTCGGTGGCAAGATCGAACCCACGCTCGGCGGCGTCGAAATCGAATGGCGCCGCTGTATCGGCCACTTGTGCGTACCCGGCGAACAGCCGGGCCTGTAACAGCGACCTGTCATCCGGCGCCCGGTCGATGGCCCGCTTGAGGTAGGCCACACCTTCGCGGGCGGTCGCATGCAGGTTCCACATC
>DASUUH010000091.1:0-23235 GCA_036374175.1 Jiangellaceae bacterium
CGTGGCGGGAGAAGCGCGATCGTGAGAAGTTCGACCGGATCCGCACCTTCGCCGAGCGCCTGCCCTCGGCGCGCGAACACATCGCCGCTGACCTGGCGACCAGGGGCCTCAACCGGCGCCGGGTGCTGGCCGCTGCCGCCCGGTTGCTCGACATCGGGTTCTTCCGGATCGGCGGCGAGGAGTACGCCGAGGACAACGGCTCGTACGGGCTGGCGACGGTCCGGCGCGAACATGTCAGCACCGCGCGCAACGGCACCATCATCTTCGACTACCCGGCCAAGTGGGGGCAGCAGCGCATCCACGCGATCGGCGATCAGGCAGTCGTGCGGGTCATCCGCTCCCTGCTGCGCCGCCGCGAACCAGGTGAGTCGCTACTGGCCTACTACGAGGGACGCCAGTGGAAGCCTGTGCGCTCCGAGGAGATCAACGAGTACCTCAAGGACGTCTTCGGCACCGAGGTCACGGCCAAGGACTTCCGCACCTGGCACGGCACCGTGCTGGCCGCAGTCTCGCTGGCCGTTATGCAGCCGGCCGGTTCGCGCACCGCCCGCAAACGCGCGCTCGCCCACACCATGCGCGAGGTGTCGTATTACCTCGGCAACACACCTGCGGTCTCCCGCTCCTCGTACGTCGACCCGAACGTGATCGAGGCATTCGAAGAAGGCAAGACCATCGCTGCTGCCCTCGATGCGCTGGGCGACACCGACTCAGGTGATCCCGCGACTCATGGCAGGGTCGAACAAGCTGTATTGAGACTGTTGAACGGCAGGCAGCCGGTAAGAGTTTGACCGGCGTGCGTCCGGGCAGTCGGCTGCCATGGCACATCGTCGCGTCCCGGTCCTCGACAGCACCCCCTCGCTCCTTGCCACCGGCTTCTCCTGGTTGCCCAGTCGATGGCGGCGCAGCGGACAGACCGCCGTCCGGACGCGATTGATGGGTAAACCCGCGATCGCGCTGCGCGGGCCGGACGCGATCCCGTTCTTCTACGACGAGCACCACGTCCGACGTAGTGGCGCCGTGCCCAAAGCCGTCCAGAAGACTCTCTCCGGCGAGGGTGCCGTGCATACCCTCGACGGCGAGAAGCACCGAGTTCGCAAGGCGATGTTCCTCAGCGTCCTGACCGATCCGCTGCAGGTTGAGTCGCTGGCCCGGATCGCCGCACGGGAGTGGGACGACGCCGCGTGGCGTTGGGGCCCGCGAACCGTCGATCGTCCTGTTCGACGAGGCGGCCCGGGTCATCACCAAGGCCGTGTGCGAGTGGGCTGGCGTACCGCTCGACGCCGAGGACGTGCCGAAGCGGGCGCAGCAGCTGGTGGCGACGGTCGACGGCTTCGCCACTCCGTCGCTGCGGCACTGGCGCGCTCGGCTGGCCCGTAACCGCCTCGAACGTTGGCTGACCAGGCACATCGTGGCGACGCGCAACGGCGCCGGGCCAGCATCCGGCCTGGCACCGGGAAGCGAGTCGATCCTCGAGGTGGTAGCCCATCACCGCGACGCCGACGGCGAGTTGCTCGAGCCACGCATCGCGGCCGTCGAGGTGCTCAACATAATCCGGCCGACCGTGGCGATTGCGTGGTTCGTCACATTCGCGGCGCACGCCTTGCACCACTGGCCGGAGCACCGCGAGCGGATCCGGGAAGGCGACGACGACTATGCCGAAGCGTTCACGCAGGAGGTGCGCCGCTTCTACCCGTTCGCCCCGTTTGTCGGCGGCCAGGCACCGCACACGCAGGTCTGGCGTGGACAGGAGATTCCGAAGGGCGCGATGGTGTTGTTGGACCTGTACGGCCAGAATCACGACCCTGCGCTGTGGCCCGAGCCCTACACGTTCAGCCCGGCGCGGTTTTTGCATCGTCAGGTCGATCCGGACCACCTCGTGCCGCAAGGTGGCGGAGATCCTGCTGCCGGGCACCGTTGCCCTGGCGAACTTGTCACAGTGGAAGTGCTCAAGACGCTGGCGGCCAAACTCGCCGCGATGGAGTACGACCTGCCGGCCCAAGACCTGCGCATCCCACTTGCCCGAATCCGCAACTCGGCCGCGCAGCGGCTTCGTCCTGGCGAACGTCCGCCCACCTGCCCTCTGATCGTTCACCTCCTGGCGTGTTTCCGGTACATCGGGCTGGGCAACCCGACCTGGTACACGCAGATACAGACACAAAGGAGGGACGACATTATGGCTGCCCAGATTCAAGGTAAGAAGATCGCCTTTTTGACGGCTGACGAAGGCGTGGAGCAGATCGAGTTCACCCGCCCCTGGGAGGCAGTGGAACAGGCCGGCGGTCAGCCGGAGCTGATCACACCGGGCGGAGAGAAGGTGCAAGCCTTCAACCATCTGGACAAGGCCGACATTTTCCCCGCCGATAAGAAGGTCGCTGATGCGAATCCGGCGGATTACGACGGCCTTGTGCTGCCAGGTGGGGTGGCGAACCCGGACCGACTTCGCATGGACGCCTCGGCCGTCCGGTTCATCCGCGCCTTCTTCGAGGCGGGTAAGCCGGTGGCCGCGATCTGCCATGCGCCGTGGACTCTCATCGAAGCCGACGTGGTCCGGGGACGGACGTTGACGTCCTGGCCGAGCCTGCAGACTGACCTCCGCAACGCCGGTGCCACCTGGGTGGACGAGCAGGTCCATGTGGACAGCGGCCTGGTCACCAGCCGCAAACCGGACGACCTGGACGCATTCTGCGCCAAGGCAATCGAGGAGTTCGCCGAGGGTCGGCACGAAGGACAGCAGGCATCCGTCAGCTGACCTCCCCCTTCCACCGTTCCATCAGCTCCGCCGGGCCGGCACTCGGACTGTGCCGGCCCGGCGGCCATGCCCGCTTGCCGCGGGAATCAAGGTGTGCGAACAATCGCCCATGGAGCTTCTCGGCCGCGACACCCGGATGACCGCGCGGGCAACCGCCCATCTCGTCGAACAGGCCGCCACCGTGACCAGCCGAGCCGCGGAGCGGGCTGGGGTTGAGATCAGGTTGGTCGACGACCTGCCTGGGCTGACCGACATCTGTGCCCTGCTGGACCGCATTTGGCGGCCCGATCCCACAAATCCGCTACTAACCACCGAGTTCGCGCGGGCGCTATCCCACGCGGGCAACTACATCGCCGGCGCGTTCGACGGCGTTGAACTGGTAGGAGCATGCGTCGGCTTCTTCGCCGACCCGCCAGGTCAGGCTCTGCATTCGCATGTCGCAGGAGTCGCCGAACCGGCACTCGGCCGCCAGGTCGGGTGGGCGCTGAAGTTGCATCAACGCTCTTGGGCACTTGCGCGGGGATTGCGTGAGATCACATGGACGTTTGATCCACTCGTGCGGCGTAACGCGCATTTCAATCTGGCCAAACTGGCCGCACGGCCGCGGGAGTACCTGGTCGATTTCTACGGCGACATCCCCGACTCGGTCAACGCCGGCCAGGGCAGCGACCGGCTGCTGCTGGCTTGGGAGCTGGCCGCGCCGGACGTGATAGCGGCCAGCGAGGGCCGGCCGGTGACTCCCTCGGTCGGTGCCGCAACCCGAGCCATCTCGGTGTCGGGCACGAACCGGCCGGTTGTCGCCGGCGAGCACGAGTGGCGATCCGCTCAGAAGGTGACGATTCAGTTGCCCGCCGACATTACGGCTCTGCGCCGCGACAATCCGGCGGCCGCCCGCGAGTGGCGGCGAGCGGCCCGCGACGTCCTCGGCACCCTGCTGCACGATGGGTGGCAAATCATCGGGTTCTCGCGAGACGAGGGGTACGTCGTGGAGAGGACGGCACGGTGAAGCTCACGGGGTTCGAGCTGCGCCGGGTGGCGATGCCCCTGGTCGCACCCTTTCGGACGTCTTTCGGCGTCGAAACCGAGCGAGACGTGCTGCTGGTGCGGGCCGTGACCCCTGATGCCGAGGGCTGGGGCGAGTGTGTGGCCACCAGTGAGCCGTTGTACTCCTACGAATACGTCGATGCCGCCGCAGACGTCATCCGTCGCTTCCTGGCGCCGCGGATATTTACCGCAGACGATGTGCACCCGCAGCAAGTCGCTCGCCTTATCGCGCCGGTCAAGGGGCACCGGATGGCGAAGGCGGCCGTCGAAACCGCCGTGCTGGACGCCTGGTTACGGGCCCGGGGCGAGCCGTTCGCCGCCTTCCTCGGCGGGGTGCGGGACCGCGTGCCGACAGGGGTGTCGGTCGGGATCATGAACTCGATCGACGAGTTGCTCGACACCGTTGCCGCCTACCTGGAGCAGGGTTACCTGCGCATCAAACTGAAGATCGAACCGGGGTGGGATGTCGAACCGGTGCGCGCAGTCCGCGAGCGATTCGGCGATGGACTGCTCTTGCAGGTGGACGCCAACACGGCGTACTCGCTGGCCGACGTCCGCACCCTCCGGCGCCTCGACGAGTTCGACCTCCTGCTCATCGAGCAGCCGTTCGCCGAGGACGACCTGCGCGAGCACGCCGAGTTGGCCCGGCAGATCCGCACGCCGGTGTGCTTGGACGAGTCAATTACGTCGGCCAAGGTGGCCGCCGACGCGATCGCCCTGCGCGCGGCACAAATCGTGAACATCAAACCGGGCCGGGTCGGCGGCTACCTAGAGGCGCGTCGTATTCACGACCTGTGCCGCGCCAACGGTATTGCCGTGTGGTGCGGCGGAATGCTCGAGACCGGCGTCGGGCGGGCGGCCAACGTGGCGCTAGCCGCCCTGCCCGGATTCACCCTGCCCGGCGACATCTCCGCTTCGGGTCGTTACTACGCGCGCGACATCACCGAACCATTCGTGCTACACGGTGGCCACGTCGCCGTCCCGACCGGTGCGGGCCTTGGCGTCGAGCCCCTGCCGGACATATTGGCCGAAGTCACGACCGCAACGGATTGGATTCCGGCTGCGCGCGTCCCGTTGTCCGGCCGGACAAGTCCCTGACCAGGAGCCTTATGGCGGCGGACCCGGACAACTCGACGTCAGGACGGCTCGGTGGTGTAGGCCGCGATGGAACGGTCGGCCGCCGCACGTGCAGCGGTCGCGTCCGTGCCAAACGCTACGTCGGCTTCGTACCACCGTTCGCCGCTGAGCGTGTTGAACTGCTTGCCCTCAGCAGAAAGCATCCACTCCTGGGCTTGCTGCGGGTCGAGTGAAGGCGCGCCGCTCAGGTGCTGCGCCAGGCCGAGCAAGGCCCCGTCCCAGCCGATGCCGGTGGCTCCCGGACCGTACTGTGCCCACAACTCGTCGCTGACATGGGCGATGTGGTCTAGCTCGAAGCGGGTGCGACCGTCGCCTTCAGGCGATATGCGCACCTCGACCCAGCTCACCTGACCGCCGAACTCCCAGGTTGCAGCGAAGCTCTTCGGCGGGTTGCATTGCTCGATCACACCACCGGCGTTGCCTTCGAGTTGGTACCGTCCGTTCAGCCGGAGATCACCGCTGATCGGCAGGAACCAGCGAGGGATCCGCTCGGGGTTGGTGCAGGCGTCCCAGACGTCGTCGACGGTCGCATCGTAGGTCTGGCTGACGGTGGAGACTCTTGCTTCGCCCGCGTCGAGAACGCGGGTGCCGATCTGCCGTTGGACGGCGTTGATCTGCTGGGTGACATCGATCATGAGGTACTCCCCTGGTCACGTTGATTGCTGCGAAGGCGGCGCTCGCGTTTGCCTCGCGCGAGTTCGGTCGCCAGTGCTTCCAGCGGCGGCGTCCAGAACCGCCGGAACCGGTCGATCCACACATCGACGTCCTGTAGTGGCTCGTAATTCACCGCGTAGAGCCGCCGGGCGCCGTCGGGACGGACGGTGGCGAAGCCGGCTTCGCGCAACACCTTGAGGTGTTGAGACACCGCCGGCTGGGTGATTCCGAACTCCGCCTGGATCACCGCGGACACCTCACCGGAACTCCGCTCGCCGTCGGCGAGCAGTTCCAGGATCCGGCGCCGAACGGGGTCTCCCAGGACGTCGAACGCGTGCACAGCCGCGAATCTATCAGCTGTGACTTATATAAGCTAGCCCTTATTTTGTGCCAGGGTTCGATCTCGTGCGCGGAGCTCCAGCCGTGTAGGCCAGAGCTCCGCGGGGCCCGGAGGCCTAGACCGTCCGCGCCTCGATGACCAGTCGCCCGGTGCCGAGATTCACGGTGCCCTCGTTGATCACGACCGCCCGGTTCAGGTGGTCGAACCGCGGGTCCGCGGTGCGCATCAGCGCACTGGCCACAACCCGAAAGTCCAGGTCCGGGAACTCGAAACCCGGGCTGGCGAGCACCTCCAGCGGAGGCATCTCCAGACCGTCCGGTGGCAGCACGTAGCCGCGGATGTCGAACGCGACGCGGCTGTCCGCGCCTTCGACCACCTCGTGCGCCACGATGACGCCGACGCCGTCGGGCCGCACCATGAACTGGTCGAGCCCGAAGATGCGCCCTCCTGCGAACGGACCGCTCACGATGTCGGCACTGAAGTCGTTGTGAAACCGGAGGCCCTCCGGGAACAGCCCTATCGGGTAGAGATCGGCGAGGCTGCCTTCGAGCCGGTAGACGAGCTCTGCGTCGGTTCGCTGGCGCGAGCTCTGGTGGGTCAGGGTCTGCATGTCATCTCCTTCGGGTAGTGCAGACGATCAGTGGAAGCAACGCAACGCTCAAGCCTCGATAACCACTCCGGTGTCGTTCACCGAATGCATCGGCCCCGCCTGCTCACGCGCAGCGAGCAGCGTCACGCTCCGCAGCGGGCCGATGAGGTTCTCGGCGAAGTGGGCATGTCCGTCGTGGTCCGTCGTGCGGGTGACGTCCTGCCGGCTGCCGTCCGCGAGCACGAAGCGCGCCGTCACCGGCTCGCCGTAGACCTCGTTGCCGCTGCCGTCAACGACGCTCACCGAGAACACCGTTCTGGTCATGTCACACCTTGCTTCCTGTTACCACTTTCATCGCACAGTGCCGTGCGATGAAAAGTAACGTTAGAGGCCGGCTTGAGTGCAGCGCAAGTTCATTGCACAGCTTTGTTCGGTGAATTAGGTCACACCTGAGCCAGCCCACGCTCGGAGTTGGGTCAACCAGCAGACGATCCTGTATGGTGAATTCGTGGCAGAGGCGACCACCGGTCGCGCGTACCAGATGCGCAAGCGGCGGGAGGACATTGAGCAAACCCGGCAGCGCATCATCGACGCTGCCGTGGAGTTGCACGGCAGCGTGGGGCCGATCAACACCACCTTTTCGGCGGTAGCCGAGCGGGCCGGCGTCCAGCGCTCCACGGTCTACCGCCACTTCACTGACGAAGCGGCGCTATTCAGCGCCTGCACCAGCCACTGGCTGGCCAGCCACCCGTGGCCGCGACCGGACGACTGGAGAGCCGAGCCCGACCCGGTCAACCGGCTGCGACGTGGAATCACCGAGTTGTACCGCTTCTACGCCGCCAACACCGACATGCTGGCCAACTCATTCCGCGATATCGACGTCATGCCGGCGTTCGTCGGCGAGTTCATGCACGCCCAACTGCGGGGCATATACAACACCCTGCTCGAAGCCTGGCCGGACGACGCGCGCGACCACTACCTGACGGCAGCCATCGCCCATGCCCTCGACTTCCGAACCTGGCAGTCGCTGTCGTCCCAAACTCTCAGTGCAGAGGCCGCTGCTGAGTTGCTGACCACGATGGTGGCCGGCGGCCTGCAGGCACGTACCGCTCAGGCGTAGTACCGGTCGGCACCGCGCCCAGCTACGTCGACGACGCATCGCCATCGGCTCGCGACCCGTCGGACTCGTGCTGCCACCCGGCCGGCAGCACAAGCCCACGCGAGTCCGCCAGCGGCCAGTCCTCACGACTGGGTTCGACGGGCCCCTTGCCGGGCACGTCCTTCCACCACCTCACCGGCTTCGGCCTGGGTGGATGGTCACTGAACATCGCGCACGCCTTGGCCACCAACGGCTTGCGGTTCGGATAGGCGTCAGCCCACCCGTAACGGAGCAGGTCCAGCCCGAGCCGGCGTAGCTGGAACTCCCTCTCCTGCTGGGCCCGAACGATCTGCGAGGCATCGTCACGGTTGTCGTACTTCAGAGCACCGTCGGCTTCGTATGCCCACCAGTGCCACGGCAGCAGGCCGTCCAACCTCCACTCCGGTCCGTCGCGGCCCACCCAGGCGTTGGTGACAGGCATCGGCAAGTTGTACTCGATGAAGGTGAACCGGCCCAGGGTCTCCAGCGGGCTCTCGATCGTCGGTTCGGCGCGCTCGAGGACCCACGCCGCTCTGTTGATGCCCTGCCAGCGCCGCATGTGCGGTAGGACCCCGGCCAGGTCGAGCCCGCGCCGGGCTGCTTCGTCGGCCACGACGAGCGAGTCCGGCAGCCGGGCCGTCCGCGCCAGGTCCACAACCGCCCACTCGTCACTGGTCACCAGCAGGCGTCCGAGTTGCCACTGGTGATCCTGCGGGAGGTCCGCCACCAGGACGCGGCCATGTGTTCCGGTGAACTGCTTACGCCGGTGCCCCTTCGGCCGGATGATGGTCGCCAGCTTGGGTGGCGGGCCGAGGGTCGGAAACTCGCGAATGGCGACACATGCCCACCCGGTAAGGAAGGAGCCCTCGCCAGCCATGAGGGCGAAAGCCCGCGCTTCCAGCTTGAAACGCTCCCATTTGTCTAGCTTGGCGAACGCCTTGGCGTCTACGTACGCGCCGTGAGCCAGCCGCCGGAGCTTGCCGGCCGCCGTGAGCCGCCTCAGCCGACTCTCGGCGATACCAGCCTGCTTCGCGCCGGAGGTCACGAGGACGCCCTGGTTGCGGCGCAGCAGCGCACGGATGTCCCGGGGCAGGTCGTCGGGCGGAGTAGTCATGGCGATCAGCGTGCCGCCAGCACAAGACCGAACCGCCGCGCGCGCATCGATTTGTGGATAACCCGGCGGCTGGCAGCCGGGGTGTGGACAACGTCCAGCGTTTTCGGGTCGTGGTCGCTGCCAGCACCCGTGTGCCGCATGTGACCTTGCCAGGAATTCCACTCCTCGCTGATCCAACCGCCGGGCAAGAGCCCGAATCGCCATGATCACCGACGGTTCGATCAGCAAGGAGCGGTTTTCCTGGCGTGATCGTTTGGCACCGCGCCGGCCGTTGGCGTTGTCCCTCGCCTGCGTGCATTGGCGGGGACCGGAGGCAGCGGCATAGCCTGGCACCGACACCGGCACGACAGCGAGCGAGGTTGCGCATGGCGTTCGATATCGGTCAGCACACCAATCGAGCGTTTGCGATCACGCCAACCGACACCCTCGCCACCCTGCCTGGCCTTGAGAGGCGGCGGATAGTGTCGACAGCCATGGCGACCTTCGGGGTGATCCGCTCATGAGTGACTACCTGGACGGCAAGCACGTTCTGCTCACGGGAGTTACCGGATTCCTCGGGCAAGCCACCCTCGAGAAACTGCTGTCGGCGTATCCGAACACGCGAATCTCGGTGCTGATCCGCCCCAAGGGCAGTCAGCCAGCGGCCAACCGACTCCCCGGCCTGCTGCGCAAGGACGTGTTCAAGAACTGGCGCGAGCGGGTCGGCGACGAGGTGGCGCAGCAGACGGTCGCCGACCACGTCACGGTGGTCGAAGGCGACCTCGGTGACGACCAGCCGCCACAACTCCCAGGCGATCTCGACGTGGTCGTGCACAGCGCGTCGATCGTCTCCTTCGACCCACCGATCGACGACGCGTTTCGCACCAACGTCGTCGGGGTCACGCGCCTCTACGACGCGATCAAGGCGTCCGGCAGCGACCCCCACGTCGTGCACATCTCGACCGCGTACGTTGCCGGCGTTCGAAAGGGCGTCGTCCACGAAGCGCCGCTGGTCCACGACGTCGACTGGCGCGCCGAGGTCGCAGCAGCGGCCAGTGCCCGGGCCGAAGTCGAGATCCAGTCCAGGCGTCCAGAGATCCTGCGCAAGGCGATGGACGCGGCGCAGGCGCGGCACGGCAAGGCCGGCCCGCAGGCCGTCGTCCAGGCCGCCGAACCGTCCCGGCGCGAGTGGGTAGAAGAGCGGCTGGTCGACTACGGCCGCACTCGCGCGCAGAGCCTCGGCTGGCCGGATGTCTACACGCTGACCAAGGCACTTGGCGAACGGGCCGCCGAGGAGCTGTGGGGCCAAGCAGGGCACCGGCTGTCGATCCTGCGACCGGCCATCGTCGAAAGCTCCTTGGCACACCCGTACCCGGGGTGGATCGACGGGTTCAAGATGGCCGACCCGCTGATCCTCGCGTACGGCCGCGGCATCCTGCCGGAGTTTCCCGGCCTGCCGGACAGCGTCCTCGACCTGATCCCCGTCGACTTCGTCGTCAACGCAACGCTCGCCGCAGCGGCCAGCCCACCGGAACCCGGAGAACCCCAGTACTTCCACGTCAGTTCCGGTGCCCGCAATCCGCTGCCGTTCCGGGCCATGTACGAACACGTCTACGACTACTTCCGGCGCCACCCGATGCCGGACTCCGAACGCGGCCACATCCAGGTTCCGGCCTGGCGCTTTCCCGGTAGCACCCAGGTGCTGCGGATGCTGCGGACCGGCGAGAAGGCGGTTGAGTACGCCGAGCGAGCGTTGCTGCACATCCCGGCCAACGACCGGACTCGCCAGTGGCAGAGCGAGGTGCACCGCCGGCAGCAAGAGCTCGAGGTGCTGCGCAAATACGCCGACCTCTACCAGGCCTACACGCAGGCCGAGGTCATCTACGACGACCGCCGCACGCTCGCGCTGCACCGCTCGCTGCCGCCCGACCGGCAGACCGACCACGGTTTCGACTCGGCGGTCATTGACTGGGAGCACTACCTCCAGGAGGTCCACTACCCGAGCGTCACTGAGCTGATGCGCTCGTTCTCCGGACGCCCGCGAGGCAAGGGCAAGACGGCCAGTGCACTGCCGCAGTCCAACGACGCCGCCGCGGTGTTCGACCTGGAAGGCACGGTCGTCGCCTCCAACACCGTCGAGCAGTACGTGTGGACCCGGCTGGCCAGCCTGCCGCGTTCGCAGTGGCCGCACGAGTTCAGCGACCTGCTGCGCAATCTGCCGCGGTATCTGCGGGCCGAGCGTCGCGACAGGGGCGATTTCATCCGGACCTTCATGCGCCGGTACGAAGGAGTGGACGAAGCCGAGTTGCGCCGCCTCGTCGAGGACTCGATCGGCGACGCCCTACTGCAACGTGCCATGCCCGAGGCGATCCGGCGGATCCGCGCTCACCGGGCGGCCGGCCACCGCACCGTACTGATCACCGGCACGATCGACATCCTGGTCGAGCCGATCGCGCCGCTGTTCGACGAGGTCGTCGCCGGACGGATGCACAGCCGCGACGGCGTGTGGACGGGTTATTTGGACCGTCCGCCCCTGGTGGACGAGGCGCGTGCAGCCTGGCTGAAAGGTTACGCGGAGACGGCCGGCATCGACCTGGCTCAGTCGTACGCCTACGGCGACAGCCACTCCGACCGGGCGTGGCTGGAGCTGGTGGGCCACCCGCAGGCGGTCAACCCGGACGCCCCGCTGTACCGGCACGCCAAACGCAAGCGCTGGCAGATCCACAGTTGGGGCACGCACACCCGCGGGCGGCTCGCCGCATTGTCCGGAGTCGTGGCGCTGCCCGGGAATGGCGCATCACCTGCCGGCCCGTCGAGCCCGCTGGAGGTGACCCGGTGATCCTGTCGCTGCAGTACCAGCGGTCGCCGGCGCGGTACCTGGCGTCGAAGGGCATCACGTCCACCAAACCCGGCCGGCGGTTCGCGGGCATGGTGGCGGGCAACATCTCACCGCTGCGGCTGGTCAATCTGCCGGCCCCGGACCTGCCCGGCGAGGGCTGGACTCGGGTTGTGCCCATGCTGTCCGGCATCTGCGGTTCCGACCTCGGGCTGTTGACCGGGCAGTCCTCGCCGTACCTGTCGCCGGTCACGTCGATGCCGTTCGTGCCGGGTCACGAGGTGGTCGGCGAGACGTTGGACGAGGTTCCGGGCGTTCCCGCAGGCAGCCGGGTGGTGCTGGATCCGGTCCTCTCGTGCGAGCCCCGCGGCACCAAGCTGTGCAGGTGGTGCACCGCAGGCCAGCACAGCCGGTGCGACCACATCACCACCGGACGGATCGCCGCAGGCCTGCAGACCGGCTTCTGCGCCGATACCGGTGGCGGCTGGAGCCGCCGGTTCGTGGCGCACCACAGCCAACTGCACGTAATCCCAGACGAGCTGACCAACGAGCGCGCAGTGCTGGTCGAGCCGCTGGCCTGTGCCGTCCACTCGGTGCGGCGGGTACAGGTGCCGGCCACCTCGACAGTGGCCGTCATCGGCGCCGGCACCGTCGGCCTGATGACCCTCCTGGCCCTGAAGGAACTCGCGCCGGACGTCCCGGTGCACGTTGTCGCCAAGCACAAGCACCAGCAGGACCGCGCCCTCGCACTCGGCGCAGCCGCAGTTCACCAACCGGACCGCGCGACGCGCGCCATCCGCCGGACGACGACGGCGCGGATGCACGTGCCGGAGTTCGGCAGCGAATTCCTGCTCGGCGGCGTCGACATCGTGTTCGAGTGCACCGGAGGCGCCACTGGACTCGACACCGCACTGCGCCTGGCGCGGGCGGGCGGCACGGTCGTGGTATCCGGCATGCCGTCCGGCAGCGTCGACCTGACGCCCCTGTGGTTCCGCGAGCTGACTCTCGTCGGTGCCTACGCCAGCGGCCAGGCGGACGCGGAAACTCGGGTCGGGGACGACGACGCCCAGCCGGACGCGGAAAGTCGATCTCGGGACGGCGGTCGGGGTGTGGTCGGGCGTAAAAAGGCGAGCGAGGAACGAGCGAGCCTCGGGCGGGACCGGCGTCCCGAGATCGACGGCTCACCGACCGACTTCCACATCGCCATGTCACTCGCCGCATCGGCCCCGCTAGACGACTGGGTCGAACCGCCGTACCCACTACGCCGCTGGCGGGAGGCGCTCGCCCACGCCATCGACGCCGGCAAACTCGGCAGCGTCAAGATCGCCTTCGCTCCGGGAAAGGACTGAAATCATGAGCAGACCAGGGTTCGTCCTCTCCGTCGACGAGCGCACCCCGCCGCTGCTAGTCCACCAGGGAGAAGGCTTCCGGCTCGAACGGCTGCCGCTCGGCACCAACGTGATCTACCCGCCCGACTCGCTGCCTGGTATCCGCAATCTCGACGCCGAGATCGCGCGGGCGATCCACAATCCCATCGGCATTGAACCACTGCCCGAGCTGCTCAAGCCTGGCATGCGCCTGACGGTCGTCTTCGACGACCTGTCGCTGCCGCTGCCACCGATGCAGACGCCGGACGTGCGTCAACGGGTAGTCGAGCAGGTTCTCGAGTTGGCCGCCCGAGCCGGCGTCGACGACGTCGAGTTGATCGCCGCCAACTCACTACACCGGCGGATGACCCCGGCCGAGCTCAAGCGCGTCGTCGGCGAGCGCGTGTTCCGCTCGTTCTTCCCGGACCACCTGGGCAACCACGATGCCGAGGATCGCGACAACCTGGTCGAGATCGGCAAGACCGAACATGGCGAAGTGGTCGAGCTGAACCGCCGCGCCATGGAAAGCGACCTGGTGGTCTACGTCAACATCACGCTCACCGCGATGAGCGGCGGGCCGAAGTCGCTGTCGGTAGGCCTGGCGAGCTACCGCAGCCTCCGCCACCACCACAACGTGCACACCCTGCGGCATTCGCGCTCGTTCAACGACCCGCCGAACTCGGCCATGCACCACTCGTACGAGCGGATGAAGGATCTGATCGGCGAGCACGTCAAGGTCTTCCAGATCGAGACGACCGTCAACAACGACACGTTCCCGTCGTCCATGGGTTTTCTCAACAAGCGCGAGTGGGAGTGGAACCTCGCCGACCAGGCCGCGTACGTCGCCGTGAAACGAGGCAACGAACTGCTGCCGGCGCGAGCGCGCCGCAAGATCTGGCAGTCGACCCTGGCGCCGTACGGGGTGACGGGCGTGAACGCCGGCGTGCCGTCGCAGGTCCACCCGATCACGCTGGCCAACGTCCACCGCCAGCAACTTACTGAGGTGGACGGCCAGGCCGACGTGGCGATCTTCGGGCTGCCCTACATCTGCCCGTACAACGTCAACTCGATCATGAATCCGATCCTGGTGATGTCGCTCGGGCTCGGCTACTTCTTCAACCTCTACAAGAACAAGCCGATCGTCCGGCAGGGCGGGACGGCGATCTTCTACCATCCGGTGCCGCACGAGTTCCATCCCGTGCACCACCCGAGCTACATCGACTTCTTCGACGAGATCCTGACCGAGTCCACCGACCCGGTCGTGCTGGAGACCAAGTACGAGGAGCAGTTCGCCACCGATCCCTGGTATGTCCAGCTCTACCGCAAGAGCTACGCCTACCACGGCGTGCACCCGTTCTACATGTGGTACTGGGGCGCGCACGCACTCGAGCACCTCGGTGAGGTGATCTTCGTCGGCGGTAATCGAAAGACGACGGCCCGGATGGGGTTCAAGGCAGCGTCCACCCTCGCCGACGCGCTGGAGATCGCGTCGCACACCGTCGGGCGATCGCCGACGATCACGTACCAGCACACTCCGCCGCTGGTGATGGCGGACGTGCGGTGAGGACGGCCGGCTGATGGGTATCCGCGACGAGATCCAACTGCTCCGCCACGGCAGGGACTGGCGTGGGCGTTCGACTGTGCCGCGCTCGGCTGACCCGTACGTGCTGGACGACGGCGAGCGCGAGTTCCCGACCGACTGGGCCCGCACCCGCCCAGGGCGGGTCGCCCGCTCGGTGCTGCAACGGGGTTTGCTCAAACCGGTGACGTGGAGCCAGACCCGGCCCGTCGTCGAGGGCGTGGAGTACCTGGAGAACCTGCGCGGTCCGGTGGTCTTCGTCGCCAACCACTCCTCGCACCTGGACGCACCCCTGATCGTCGGATCCGTTCCACGCCGGTTCGCGGACAAGCTGGCCGTGGGGGCCGCCGCCGACTACTTCTTCGACGCCCGCTGGCGGGCCGTCGCGTCGGCGCTGTTCTTCAACACGTTCCCGGTCGAGCGGCATGGCCAGCGCCGGCTGCGCTCGCTCGCGGTCGAACTGCTGGACGAAGGGTGGAGTCTGCTGCTCTTCCCTGAGGGCACCCGCTCGGAGGACGGCTGGATGAGCGCGTTCAAGTCCGGGACGGCCCAGTTATGTGTCAGCCGGGGCGTGCCGGTCGTGCCGATCGCCATCCGCGGTGCCTACGCGGCGATGCCGCGCGGGCGGAACTGGCCCGTGCCGGGACGGCCGCGGATCGCCGTGCGGTACGGCCGCCCGCTCATTCCCGTCGAGGGTGAGGGGTTCCGCGAGCTGCGTGAGCGAATGATGCGCGCGGTCGCTCGGCTTAACTCGGAGGAAGATCTCGGCTGGTACGGCGCCCTGCGGGCCGACGCCGACGACACGCTGCCGCTACCGACGCGGCGTCAGACGGCCGGATCGCAGGCCGTCCCGCCGCCCGGCTGGCGGCGCATCTGGGAGTCCACCCGCCCGCTCGAAGACCGTCGCCGCCGCCGGGTCTGGACCTGGTAATTTCCCGTCGATGCTCAATGCTCCGCCGCAACCATCTCAGAGGTCACCGCGGAATCTCCCAGGCCGTCTGGATCGCCAGGGCCACCAGGCCGGCGTTGATGAAGAAGCCGAGCACGAGGGTCGGCGCGAAGAACAACACGAGCAGCATCGTCGAGCCAACCACTCCGGTGAACACCAAACCGGTCCACCAGGCGCCCGGAATTAGCCACCCAACCACCGCTAGGGCAGCCCCAGCGAACGCCGCGAACGTGACCACGGCGAGCACGGCACCCACCGAGTGCACGAGTCGGCTGTCGGCACCCCGTTCGATCAGCCAAGAGCGGTCCATGTCGAACGGGTTGTCGGCGCCGGTCTCGGCGGAGCCGCGCTGTGTCGACGGAAGAAGGAAGACCAGGTGCACCCAGCCGTGCGCGAACAGGATCGCCGCAACCAGCCATGGGCCCACGGCGCTGCCGCGGTCCAGCAGCCACCAGACGAGGGCACCCACGACCAGGAGCACGACCGCCAGCGGCAGAAGGCCGGTCAGCGCCTTCATCGCACCCGCCTCCCGATGCGCGGCCACACTGTGATCATCGACCCCGCGGCGGCGCGAGTCCGCTTCATGGCCACCTCCTGTCCCCGGTGCCGGCCCCTGAGACTTCCGGCGGTCGACGGTTCGCGAGCGCACGGCGTCGTGTGCGGTCCCGGCGAGGGCAGCGACGGGCATCGCGAGCACGGCGAGGAATAGGGCGTAGACGAAGGCTGAGGAGATGTCGACGTCGAGCACCACGCCCGCGACCACCGAGCCGAATGCCAAGAACACGTAGTCGGCCAGACAAAGCCAGAACATTGTCGGCCAGGCCGCGGCCAGGGCTTCCCCGGCGCGGCGGTGGGCCCAGCGGGGTGCGCGGTGACGGCTGCGATTCGCCGCGCCCGCCACGAGCGCGGCGAGCAGGCCCATCACAGGTGGGCCGAAGCCGCCGCCCACCAGCAGCAAGAGCACCGACAACGCGGCCAGACCCCGGCCGCCGTAACGGTGATCGGCGAACCTCGCTGCCCATAGAGCAACCGCGACCGAGACGCCGAGAGTCAGCAGGCCGCTGACGAGGAGGTCGGGCACCAGGCTCATGGCGGGCTCGCCGCCCAGGTTTCTCGCGATACCCCCGGTGGCCCAGGAATCGAAGACAATGCCTCCGGGGGAGCCGCTGCCCTGCCGCACCTCGCCGATACCGTGCACAACGCCACCGATGCCGGCCAGCACACCGCCGGCAGCAGCGAGCACTGTCATGGTGATGAGGTGCCGTCGGATCGACCGTCGGGTCATGGCCCTGCCTCCCATCGATGCCGGTCGGCTTGACGCGGAAGTCCCCTCGCTTCCACTGCACACTCCTTGACCCGGCGAGCAAAGGGCCGTTCGTCGCAGGGCACAGTGACGAAGTGCCACTCCCTCGCTCCATCCGCATGGACATGCGGTGGACGCCAGGGCAGGGATCCGTCCGCCAGGGAAGTCTTGCCTGACGCCTCCCAAGACACCGATCGACGCAAAGTCACCCGACGGCGAACGCGCGATCCTCCGCGCATCTCGACATCCGTCACCACAGCCATCGATGTGCGCCAGCTACCCGCAAGCCGCTCCGCCGCCTAACCCTCCAGTGTTGATCATGGGCAGATGACCCCTTCGGGCCGCTCGGAAGGGGGCATTCGCCCATGATCAACGCAGGGATTACATGCCGAGGACGCGGCGCAGCTCCCGGGCCTGCCGGCGCGAGACCTCGACCCGGCTGCGCTGCCGGTCGTCCATCACGAGCACCAGCGAACCCTTGAAGTCGGGCACGAGTTCGCGGACGTGGTCGAGGTTGACCAGGTACGACCGGTGCGTCCGGAAGAAATGGCCGCGCAGCCGCCGTTCCAGTTCGTTCAGCGAGAAGCTCACCAACACCCGTTCGTCGGCGAGTTGGAGGTACGAATAACCGCGGGCGGCGCTCGCGTAGATGATCGAAGCCTGGTCGACCAGGACTGTCCGGCCGCCGCGTTGCACGGGAATACGCCCAAGCGGTTCGGCGGGCGCTCCACCCCCGGCAGCCGGCCCGCCGGCACTCGCCCCGGCACCGCTCGACGTCGCGGCCACAGCCACGCCATGCGGGTCCGAGTCGTCCAGCGTCCCCTCGAGAGCGCGATCGAGGGCACGGCGCAACCGCTCCGCGTCGAACGGCTTGACCAGGTAGTCGGCCGCCTCGAGATCGAAAGCCTCGACCGCGTAGTCCGGAAACGCCGTCGTGAAGATCACCTTGGGCCGGTGCGGCAGCTCACGCAACGCGGCCGCGATGTCGAGACCGGTCCCGCCCGGCATCCGGATGTCGAGCAGGACGACGTCGTACGACAGCGACCGCAGCAGGACGAGCGCTTCTTCCACGTTGGTCGCTTCACCGACCACCTGGACGTGCTCGAACTCGTCGAGCAAGAAGCGCAGCTCCGCTCTGGCCGGGGCTTCGTCGTCGACGATGAGAGCGCGCGCTCGCATACGTGTCACCGTAACGGGATGCGAAGATCGATTACGGTGCCTGCACCCTCCGTCGACTGCACATCGAGCCGGTAGCGCTCGCCGAAGAGAGTGTCGAGCCGCTCTGAGATGTTGCGCAGCCCGACACCGCCGGTGGGGTCAATCTCACCCGAAGTGATCTTGTCGAGGACGGCCGGTGGAATGCCCACCCCGTCGTCGGAGACCTGGATCGCCGTCGTCCGGGTCAGCGGGTCGACGCGGGCCTTCAACGTCACCGTCCCGCCCTCGAGTTTGTCCGCCAGGCCGTGCTTGACGGCATTCTCCACGAGCGGCTGGATGGTCAGTACTGGTACATGTGCGGTCAGCACCTGTGGGTCGATGTCGTACTTGACCCGGACGCGGTCGCCGTACCGCGCCTGCTCGAGCGCGAGGTACGTACGGACGAAGAAGTACTCCTGGCCGAACTCGGCGAAGTGGCCATCCTGGCGTACGGCGTAGCGGAAGAAGTCGGACAGCCGCAAGAGCAACTGACGCGCCTCCTCCGGATCCGTCCGAGCCTTCGAGGCGATCGTGTTCAGGATGTTGAACAGGAAGTGGGGGTTGATCTGCGCCCGCAGCGCGTCCAGTTTGGCGTCCGCCGCCAGGTTCCGTTCCCGGTCCAGCTCGGCTAGCTCGAGGTGCAGCGACAGGATGCCGGCCATACCTTCAACCAGGTCTCGGGCGGGCGGATCGGCGTACACGCGGTACACCTTCAGCGTCCCGACGATCCGCTTGCCGATCGCGAGCGGTGCGACGACGGCGGACTGCAGCGGGCAGTCGGGCATCCGGCAGGCGAGCTTCGAACGCTGGCGCACGACCACCGTCTTTCCACTTGCCAGCACCCGCGCCGTGGCTTCGGTCTGCGGCGGGTCGCCGACCGTGTGGTGATCCTCGCCGGGGCCGACGAAGGCCAGCACGCGTTCGCGGTCGGTAATGGCCACCGCATCCCCGCCGAGCAGTGGCCGCAGCAGTTGGGCAGTGCGTCGCGCGGCGTCCGCTGTGAGCCCGGAACGCAGCGGCATCGGCCGCCCGACGGCGGCGAGCGTGCGGGAGGATCCTGCAGCCGGGCTCCGGCGAACCCGCGGCAGCCGGGACACCCGCGGCGTGCGTGTAGCACGCGACACCCGTGGGCCACGCAAGGCGGAGGGGTACCCCAAGGTGAGTAACAAGGTGAGGATGACGCCGGCCACCACAGTCGTACCGACCCCCAATGGCGGGTCGGCGAACTCCTGCGTGAACAGGTACACCAGGGCCCATGTCGCGGCCAGCACCGCGGCCAGCGGGAGGCTACCGCTGCGCATCGCCGACTCCCCGATCGTCCGGCCGCTGGTCTACTCCTGCGATGGTAAGCCGGGCGAGCCGCACCGCCTGCCGGTCAGCGGCCGTCCCGTGCATCTTGAGCCAGATCCGCTCGAGACCGGCCGGCACGGTGGTTCGCCGCGACACCAGCACGGTAGTGGCCGCGGCCAACGGTGCGGCGACCATCGTGGGAGTCATGAACACCTCGCCGAGCCCACGGTCGCCGATCAGTGCACCCGCGGCGAACATTGTCACCGCGGCGAGCGCACCCACGACCATGCCGGCGACGGCACCGGCGGCCGTCGTCCGGCGCCACCAGATGGCCAGGATGAACACCGGCGTCAGGGCCGACCCGGCGAGCGCAAAGGCCCAGGTCACCATGGTCGCCACGATGGACGGCAGCAAGGCCGTCAGCGATTCGGGCCGTAGTCCGAGAGCCAGCCCAGCCGAGGCGAAGGCAACCACAACAACAGTGGACCGGCCGGCCCTCACCGCTTGGCGCTGGGTCGCCTGCGGGTTGATGTGCCGCTCGTACACGTCGTGTCCCCACGATGCCGCCGACGCGAGTAGCAGTCCCGCGATAGTAGACATGACGGCGATCAGCGCGCCGGCCGCCACCAAACCCAGCCCGGCCTCTCCCCCGTAGATGCGCCCGAGCACCGGCAGTGCATGTTCGGGGACGCGCAGCACACCGTCCACCGTCAACTCCTCCAGCCACGGGTGATCGGCGACGGCGTCCGGGATGAGCGCCCGCGCGGCCGTTCCCAGCATGACCGCCAGCGCGTAGAACAGACCCGCCAGGCCGAGCACCCAGACCGTCGTCATCCGGGCCGCGGTGCCGGTCGGGCTGGTGAAGTATCGGTTCATGACGTGCGGCAGTCCCGCAGTGCCCATGACGAGCGTGATGATCAGTGCGACCTGGCCGAGGCCGCCATACCGGGCGCCGGGTTCAGCGAAACTGGCCGGTGCGTCGGCTTCCAGCCGGTTCGGCGTGGTGGCCAACTCCCAATCGCCGTCCACGTGGACCGGGTTGACGAGCGGATCCGTGGCCAGCTCCGCGACCGAAGCCCCGTAGTTGAACCCGGAGCCGAGGACGGCGATGGCCAGCCAGACCAACGCCGAAAGCAGGAGGAGGAACTGGACGGCCTGCGTCCATGTCGTCCCGCGCATACCACCGAACGCCACCAGGCCGGTGATGGCGGCAGTCGAGACGAGCACCCCGGTCGCATACGGCGAAAGTCCGCCGATGCCCTGGCCAACGAGCAGTTGCCAGGTGATCCCGCTGCCTACGGCCTGTGGCACCAAATACGACAGGATGATCAGCTGCACGACGCCGACCGCCACCAGCCGCACCCGGTCCGAGTCCAGCCGGCGTCCCAGGAAGTCGGGAATCGAGAACTCACCGAACCGGCGTAGCGGCGCGGCCACGAACAGCAACACCGGGACGAAACCGGCGGCGAAGCCGGTTGCGTACCAGACCCCATCGAGCCCGGACACGTAGACGGCCGCCGCGACGCCCAGGAACGACGCCGCTGAGAAGTAGTCGCCGCAGATCGCGCTGGCGTTGGTCGCGACGCCGACTCGCTGACCTGCGAGGTAGAAATCCAGCGTGGAGACGCCGCGGGGACGGATGACCAGGGCGAGTCCGCCCACAATGATCAACAGGGAGACCAGGACGACCAGACTCGCGGTGTTCACTTCAGCCCGTCTTCGTCGGCGGCGTCGTCGTCCGGACCACCTAACATCCGCGACTCGACGGCGGTGGAGAGGGTGGCGGCGGCCAGCCCGATCACGAAGAAGAAGACGTACAGCCCGAAGGCGGCCATCACAAAACTCGGGCTCATCCCACCGATCACCCGGCCCTTGGACCACCAGTCGAGCACCAACGTCAGGCCGGGCACGCCGCCGATGGCCACGAGGAACACCACGAAGTAGCCGACGGCGACCCGCCGCAGGGTACGAACAGTGGCGTCGACCTCAGCCGGGGTGTCGTGCTCGTCCGAGTCGCTGGTCACGGTCGCGAACCCTACGGGACGCTCATCCGCGGGGGAAGAATTACGTGGTCGACCAGATCCGGTACCCGGTGCGGAGCAAGATCACAGCGCCGCCTGTGACCATCACCAGACCCATGCCTGGCAGCAACTGACCCCAACTATCGGTCCGCGCGCTCAGCTCGACCAGCCGAGCGGCCTGCCACCCGGCAATTCCGGCGATCACGATGCCCGGTCCGAGCGCATGGGCCAGGGCCACCCGGCGGTACGGCAACAGCGCCCCCGCGATGGCGAGGAACCCCGCACTCAACGTCCAGAGACCCGGCCCGGCAGTACCCGAAAGTGACCCGAGCGGCGTCGACACCCACGGCAGCAGCGATCCCACGACGCTGATCAGGCCGCCGACAATCATGGCGGCACTCCCCACATGCAGGATGCGGCGCCTCACTAGGGGGGCACGCGAGGCGCTCGAGCTGCTGGCGTGGGACGTCGACATGTCCGGATGGTATGCCCGAAACCTGCCGTTAACCCAGACCCTCGTCCGCGAACGGTCGCTGGCCGGGCACCGGCGGTTGGAGACGGCTGCCGAGCGGTCCGGGCCGCCCTCCGCGAACCGGTGGGCGAGCGGTTGCGACCGCTCGCCGAAACAGACCCACCGCCCGCTGATCGGCTCTTGCAACCGGGAACCGCCGTCACGTTCGCTTCGCAGAAACGGGGGTTTGACAACTGACCCGTGCGGGTCAGCCACCGAAGGGAGCCCGGCATGGCCGAAACGGAACGAGCGACCGATAGCGTCGACGACGAGTCGCCGCCCGTCGACGATTCGTGGCGCAAGGAGTACTGGCGGCGGAATCTCCGCCTGATGGTGATCCTGCTGAGCATCTGGTTCACGGTCTCGTTCCTCTGCGGAATCCTGCTCGTCGAGCAGCTGAACGAGGTCGTGATCAATGGCTTCCCGCTGGGGTTCTGGTTCGCCCAGCAGGGATCGATCTACACATTCGTGCTGCTCATCCTCGTCTATGCGCTGCGCATGGACCGCCTGGACGACGAGTACGGCGTCAGTGAGCGCGACGGGAACGGGAGGCGGTTGTGAGCAGCATCCAGCTTTGGACGTTCGTCTTCATCGCCCTGTCGTTCGGGGCGTACATCCTCATCGCGTGGCGCAGCCGGGTTAAGGAGACCTCCGGCTTCTACGTCGCCGATCAGGGCATCCCGACCATCGCCAATGGTGCTGCGGTGGCCGCTGACTGGATGTCGGCGGCCTCGTTCATTTCGATGGCCGGCCTCATCGCATTCCTCGGCTCGGACGGTTCGATCTATCTGATGGGCTGGACCGGCGGATACGTGCTGCTGGCCCTGCTGCTCGCGCCGTACCTGCGCAAGTGGGGCAAGTACACGGTGCCGGAGTTCGTCGGCGACCGGTACTCAGAGCTGGTCAGGACGATCGCCGCCGTCGCCGCCATCATCATCTCGTTCACGTACGTCGTCGGCCAGATGCGCGGCGGCGGCATCGTGTTCAGCCGGTTCCTCGGCATGGAGATCACCGGCGGCGTCATGGTAGCCGCTGCGATCATCTTCATCTACGCCGTGCTCGGCGGCATGAAGGGCATCACCTGGACGCAGGTCGCGCAGTACACGGTGCTGATCATCGCCTACCTGATCCCGGCGTTCGCCGTGGCCCAGCAGATGACCGGCATCCCGATCCCGCAGGTGACCTTCGGTCAGGTGCTGGACGAACTCAACGCGCTGAGCGCCGAGTTCGGCCTGAACGAGTACACCCAGGCATTCGCCGCCCGGCCGCAGATCGACGTGTTCCTGGTGGCCATGTCGCTGATGATCGGCACGGCCGGCCTGCCACACGTGATCATCCGCTTCTACACGACGAAGAGCGTACGCGGTGCGCGGTACTCCGCGTTCTGGGCGCTGTTCTTCATCGCGTTGCTCTACACGACCGCTCCCGCGGTGGGCGC
>DASUUH010000092.1:0-37512 GCA_036374175.1 Jiangellaceae bacterium
TCGCCTCCGCACAGAGGTCCTCACGGACCAACCGGTCGCCCGAACTCGCCTGGTAGCCCTCGTTGAAGATGAGGTAGATGACGGCGAGCACGGACTTCAGCCGGTCCGGCAGATCGGCCTCGCGCGGGATCCGGTACGGGATGCGCGCGGCGCGGATCTTGCCCTTGGCCCGGACGATGCGCTGGGCCATTGTCGGTTCGGGAACGAGAAACGCATGGGCTATCTCGCCGGTGGTTATCCCACCGAGTAGCCGCAGCGTCAATGCGACTTGAGCGGGCCTCGCCAGTGCCGGGTGGCAGCAGGTGAAGATCAGTCGTAGCCGGTCGTCCCGCACGGGTCCCTCCTCTGCCGGCGTTTCACGGGCGTGCAGGATCGCAGCTTCGGCGTGCCGCTCGTCACGAGACGCCTCCCTGCGTAGCCGGTCGATCGCCCGGTTGCGGGCCGTGGTGATGATCCAGCCCGGCGGGCTCGGCGGCAGCCCGGACTCAGGCCACCGCCGTACCGCCTCAGCGAAGGCGTCCTGTACCGCTTCCTCGGCCATGTCGATGTCGCCGAAGTGACGGATCAGGACGGCGACCGAACGGCCGTACTCGTCGCGGAAGATCTGCTCGATCTCTGCGGCAGTCGGCGCTGGCCGGTCAGGCATCAGATCTGGTCTTGGAACGGGCGAACCTCGATCGGCAGCAACCTGATGGCACGTGCGAGCTTGCTGCCCCACTCCAGCGCGACGTCGAGGTCCGGCGCCTCGATGATGGTGAACCCGCCGAGGTGTTCCTTGCCCTCGACGTATGGGCCGTCGGTGATGAGCACCTCATCTCCCTCAGCGCGGAGAACCGTCGCACTGCTCGGTTCATGCAAACCGCCGCTGAACACCCACACGCCGGCGTCCCTCATCTGCTGTTCCACGGCGTTGATGTCGCGCATGATCGGATCCAGGATCTCCGGCTCGGGCGCGGGCCCGTCCGGCTGGTACATCGAAAGCAGGTATCGCGTCATCGCATGTTCCTCTCATCGGTGTTCGACGCTACCGCCGCCCCGGACGGCCGGTACGTCGCGATGATCACGCCGGTTGTCGTCGCGGCAGAGCCGACCAACTCGAGTTCGGTGGTGGGGCTGTCAGCTGGGAAATGGTGCCGCCCAGACCCCAGCACCAGCGGGTGGATGAGCAGGACGTATTCGTCGATCATGCCGTCCCGCATCAGCGACTGAATCAGCTCGCCGCTGCCGAGCACCGTGATGTCCTCGGTCTCATCGTCCTTGAGTTTGGCCACGGCCGCAGTCAGATCACCGGTCAGCAGTGTCGAGTTGTGCCACTCAAGCGGCTCGCGCAGCGTGGTCGAGGCCACATACTTGCGGCAATTGTTGATCACAGAGGTGTAGGGATTGTCGGCCGGCATGTGGGGCCACACAGCGGCAAACTTCTCGTACGTCCGCCGGCCGAGCAGTAGCGGCCCGGACGTCGCGATGCGGTCGGCGATCTCGGCGTAGACCGACTCCGCGTGCGGCTGCCCCCAGCCGCCATGCTCGAAACCGTCCCTGCGATCTTCGTCCGGGTGGCCTGGCGCTTGCATCACGCCGTCGAGTGTCATGCTGTTGAACACGACGATTCTGGCCATGTGTCCGTCTCCTCGGGTCTCCAGCCGGCGCTTCGTCCCGGCCTCTCACCCTCTACACGAGCTTCCTTGGACCGAATCGACAACGTAATAAGACGCAAAATTGACTACAAAAGGTGCGCCAGGAGCCTAGCCAGCGTGGCGCGCATCGCGTCGGGGCTCATATGTCCGCCGGTGGCCCCTGTCGAATGCGGCGACGGTAAGCATCCGCGGATCCATATATGTCGAGCTCGACCCACCAGCTACCACCCGCCTCGGCGAAGGCAGCCACCTGCGGATCGTCCGACGACCGGGCCATCGCGTTGGCGGCGATGTCGAAGGGACCCTCCCGGCCAGCAGCTACACGCTCCTGCGCGGCGAAGCGGGCGGCCGCAGCGAGATCATCAATACTCAACGATTCGTTCGTCTGCTGGTTGTTCGTCATCAGGTAGACGCCGTCCCACCGCGCGGCGCGACGCAGCGGTCGCCGGCGCGGCCACCCTGCGGCAAGCCATACGGGAATGCGCGGCCACTGCACCGGCGTCGGCTGGAGCTGTGCCTGGTCAATGCGGAAGTGGCGGCCGGCATAGGAGTACGGCTCGCCTCCCCACAGACCGGTCACCACATCCAGGGCCTCGTCGAGCCGCTCCGCGCGCACTCTCGCGTCCCACACATCACCGAACGGCGTGAAATCGACCTCGCTGTGCCCGAGCGCGCCGCCGAAGATCAGGCGTCCACCCGACAGCCGATCGATGGTCGTCGCCTGCCGCGCGACCTCCCATGGCCGCCGCCGGGGTAGCGGCGTGAGGAAGACGCCTATGCGCATTCGTTCGGTGCGCAGCGCCACCGCCGCCAAGCCGATCCACGGGTCGATCATCGGAACGCCACCGGCCAACCCGTCTTGGAGAAAGAACCCGTTCCACCCCGCCTGCTCGGCGTCGTAAGCCAACTCCGCAAGTAGGCGGGGGTCGGCATACTCGCCACTGATGGGGACGTCGAGCCCGAATCGCACCACTGCCTCCCTACTCCGACGCGACACGGACGTCTACCAGGGGGCTCTGACACTTCCGCGACTGACGCTGGTGGGCATCACGTGTGGTAGCTCAGCGGACGCCGTCAGACGGTGACGACGAGCTTGCCGAGAGCCCGCCCGTCGTGCAGATACTGCACGGCCCGTGCGGCTTCGCTAAGCGGAAACGTCCGGTCGATGGCGGGTGTCACAGCGCCGGCCTCGATGAGCTCGGCGAGGGTTTTCAGGTCGGCCGTCCGCTCCGTCGAGATCAGCGCACGCAGCCGCTGCTTGACAAAACGCGACAAGAGCGCCGCCCGCAGGGTGCGATCGAAGCCACCGAACAACCGGCCACCACCTTCGCCGCCGACGATCACCAGAGTTCCCTCCGGTGCCAGGGCGCGTCGCAGGTGGGACAGACGGCGCCGGCCGGCCGTGTCGATGATCACGTCGTACCGCTGACCGGTGCTGGTGAAGTCCGCGTTGGTGTGGTCGATGACCTCGTCGGCGCCGATCGAGCGGACCAGGTCGGTCTTGGCCGTGCTGCACACGCCTGTCACGCGGCCGCCGAAGTGCTTGGCCAGCTGAACGGCGTACGTGCCGACTCCCCCTCCGGCGCCGGTTACGAGCACGCGCTGCCCCGGCTGGACCTGGCCGGCTTGCCGCACCGCTTTGAGCGCGGTGACGCCGGAGACCGGGACGGTCGCGGCCTGCTCGGGGGTGAGGTTCGCCGGCGCGTGCGCGACCCGCTGCGGATCGGCCACGGCGTACTCGGCGAATGACCCGTCGCACGTGCCGTACACCTCATCTCCGATCGCGAACCCGGTGACGTTGGTGCCCACTGCCTCGACCCGGCCCGCGAAGTCCATGCCGCGAACGGCCACCTTCGGCCTGCGCAGCCCGAACCCCATCAGCCGGACGAAGTACGGCATACCGGCGGTGAGGTGCCACACTCCGGCGTCCACCCCTGCCGCGTGGATTCGTACCAGTAGCTCGCCGTCGCCGGGCTGCGGCCTCGGAACGTCCCTCATCACCAGCACGTCGGGCGCGCCGTACGTGTCTTGAACTATCGCCTTCATCGTGGTGGTCGTGTTTGGTTGGCCAGCCATGACACCTACTCCACCGTTCGCAGGATCTGTTCGATCGACGTCGCACGAGCCCGCAGCTCGGACACGTCGGCCGCCACGCGCTGCTGCGCGTCGAGGGAGTTCTCCGCGAGCCGTTCGTACCGGCGCACGAGTTGGCGCAGGTTGTCTTCCTGGTCTGCGACCACCCTCGTCTTGCGGAACTCAAGAACAGTTGCCGCTGTGCCAAGGATGAATATCATGCCCACAACCAGCACGCCGACGAATGCGATCGTGCCAGGCCAGGTCGATGTGTCCATCAAGCCTCCTTAGATGCGGGACCCTTCACCGGGTCCGAGAGAGTTAATGTGCTGGCCGCCTGGGCCAGCGTCGATGCGGTCAGCCGGACATCGAAATCCGCGACCTCGTAGTACTTCATGGCCTTGCCGTCGTCGGACAGCTCCAGCCGCCCCACGATCAGGCCCGCAGCTTCCAGCCGCTGCAAGTGCATGTGCAGCAGGGGACGGCTGATGCCGATCTCGCGAGCGAGATGGCTGACGTAATCGCTACCCGCAGCGAGCTTCGCGACGATGCGCAGTCGCAGCGGGTTGGCGAGCGCGGCGAGCATCTCGACCAGTTGATCACCTGTCGGCTCGGGCACCGTCATGCCATCCCTTCATGTGTAAGAATGTTCTTACACGTGACACCGTAGCCTGTCGCCGGTGTGGAGCGCAAGAGGGCGCCACGACGGTCGCGGACGTCGGTTCAGCAGGCGTCACCGTGACGACGAACTGAGATTGAAACCCGGCGCCATCGGCGGTTCACAGGTAGTACAGGTCGATGTCGGGCTTGTCGTCGACGATCTGGTCGCACGTCGGGCAGTACCACCGCGCATGCAGGTTCGTTCCGCACGCGGCGTGCCGAGGTGCCTCCGCGGCCGGCGCGTGCCTCGCGCCCCAGTGCGCCAGCAGGCGCAGCGCACCAACCAGCTCCATGCCTTCAGCGGTCAGCTCATAGTCCGAACGTGGCGGCCGTTCGCTGTAACGCCGGGATACGAGCAGGCCGTCGCGCTCGAGCCGCTTGAGGCGCTCGGACAGGATGTTCGGCGCGATTCCGGGAATCTGCTCGAGGACGTCGCTGAACCGCCGAGACCCGCCGAGCAGCGCCTCCACGACCAGCAGCGTCCACCGGTCTCCAACGCGCGCCAGCGCCTCGCTCAGCGGGGACGCGGTATCCGGACGCGCCGGGCGCTGCCTTTGGGTCATCGACCGATCGTATCCGGAACCTTGACATCGAGCGGTCAGTTGGTAGTAACTTGCAAGTTACTACCAACCAAGTGGAGGCAGAGAGTCATGGGACTACTCGACGAGATCCAGTCGGACATCCAGCGCGTGGCCGAACATGCCGGCGGCGCGGTCGTGGGCATCGGGCAGCGATGGGGAGTCGGGTCTGGTGTGGTGATCAGCGAGGGGCACGTACTGACCAACGCGCACAACATCCGGGGCGAGCAGGTCACGGTCACGTTCGCCGACGGGCGTACCGCCGACGGCCGGGTTCAGGGCGCGGACGTCGACGGCGATCTGGCCGTCATCGAGGTCGACACGGATGGGTCGCCGGTCATCGACTGGACATTCGCGACACCCCCTCGAATCGGAACGCCTGTCTTCGCCCTCGCCAACCCCGGCGGGCGCGGGCTGCGGGTAACGCTCGGCTTCGTGACCGGCGTCGAGCGAACATTCAGAGGTCCGCGCGGCCGGCGCATCACCGGAAGCCTCGAGCACAACGCGCCCCTGCTGCCGGGCTCGTCGGGCGGGCCGATCACTACGGCCGGGGGGCAGTTACTGGGGCTGAACACTAACCGGCTCGGCGAGGGCTTCTACTTGGCCATCCCGGCGGACGAGAACCTTCGAGCACAGGTCGAGCGGCTCACGCGTGGAGAGTCGGCCATGCCGCCGCGCCTGGGCATCGCGGTGGCCCCGGCACAGCTGGCCAGGCGGCTTAGACGGGCCGTTGGTCTGCCCGACGCCGACGGACTGCTCGTTCGCGAAGTGGAGGACGGCAGCCCCGCGTCGCGGGCCGGGCTCGCCCAGGGTGACTTGATCACGTCAGCTGACGGACGCTCCATCCGTGGGATTGACGACCTGTTCGACCTACTCGATGCGGCGACGAACGCAGAGATCGAGCTTTCGGTCATCCGCGGCGCCGAGCAGCGGACCGTCACTGTGACACTTGGCGGGGCGGCCGATGCCTGACCCGAGGCGGGATCTGCTCACCCCTTGCCAGATCAAGCTGCTCACCGATGAACGAGGAACATGTACAGGCCATGGTTGCACCGCCGCGACAGCGCCCGGCCACCGAAACTGAGACCGGAGCGGTCGTGTCAACGCTAGGCTCGCGCCGTGGAGACGAGCCGTCACGGCGGCCATATCCGCCTCGCGGAGCTGATGGCCACGCTGTCGCTCGCCACCGATCTCGGCACCGGCCAGCCCCGTGAACACCAGCTCGGAGTAAGCCTGTCCGCACTCGAACTCGCTGAGCGCCTGGACTGCTCTTCGGAGGAGTACTCGGAGGTCTACTACGTAGCGCTGCTCGCGCATCTAGGCTGCAGCGCCGTCGCGTCCGACCTGGCAGCCTGGGCGGGTGGCGACGAGATCCACTTTCAGCGCGGTGCTCCCGTCCTCGGTCCGGCTGCTCAGCCAACTGAGGTGATGCGGCACTTTGCCCGGCGCCTTGCGGACGACCGGCCACTGGTCGAGCGGACTCAGCTCGTCGCCACCGCGCTCACCGCCATGGGAAGCCGGTACACCCTCATGGGAGCAAACCTGTGCGAGGGATTGCCGGCTCTCGCCGAGCGGCTACGCCTGCCTGCGCCGGTCGCCCGTGCGCTGGGACAACTGATGGAACGCTGGGATGGCAACGGCGCCCCTGGTGCGGTGGCCGGCGATGGCATCGCGCTGTCCGTACGCATCGTCCGCGTCGCCGTTGACCTGATCGGAATCACCCATGCTCGCGGCCCGGATGCGGCGATTGACGCTCTCAAGCGGCGGCGCGGCCGCGGCTACGACCCGCGGGTTGTCGATGCCGCACTCGCCGATCCAGAGGCACTGCTGCGCGCTGCCAACGTCTCCGATGGTTGGGAGCGCGTGATCGACGCCGAACGGCCGCCAGGGGCGAGCATCTCAACGGCTGAGCTCGAACACGTCGCACGAGCCTTCGGCGACTTCGTCGACCTGAAAGTCGACTTTCTGCACGGGCACTCTTCTCGCGTGGCAGAACTCGCCGCCACCGCAGCCAAGGTGCTCGGGAGGCCGGAAGTAGAGGTGGCCGAGGTCCGAACGGCGGGATTTCTCCATGATCTTGGCAGGGTTGCCGTGCCCAACGGTATCTGGGTCAAGCCGCACGCCCTCAGCGCTCGTGAGTGGGAGCGTGTGAGGCTGCATCCTTATTACACGCAGCGCATTCTCGAACGCTCGGTGGCGCTCGCACCGTTCGCCGACATGGCGGGTTCACACCACGAGCGACTCGACGGCTCCGGTTACCACCGCGGGGCCACGGCAGCACAGCTCAGCACCGGGGCGCGCCTGCTCGCCGCAGCAGACGCCTTTGACGCGATGACGCACGACCGCCCCTACCGGCCAGCGCAGAGGCCGCAGGACGCCCGTGCGAAGCTCGCGGAGATGGTCCGCTCGGGAACACTGGACAAGCGGACGGTTGATGCCGTGCTCGAGGCATCGGACGCAGCGCCGACCCAGGTGCGCCAGGCATACCCAGCAGGGCTCACCGAACGCGAGGTCGAGGTACTGCGCTTGGTTGCCCGCGGCCGAAGCAATAGGCAGATCGCAGACTCATTGGTGATCACGGAGAAGACAGCTGGCCATCATGTTGAACACATCTACGCCAAGGCCGGCATCTCGACGCGGGTTGGTGCAGCCCTGTTCGCCATGCGGCACGGACTCGTGGAGTGAACCCGCGTCACATAACAGCCTGCACACCGAACCAACGTCCGTCGCGTTGAGCGAGCGGAATATGGGGTGTTCACCCGATGATCCGCGGTGAGCAGATCCGTAGCGTCGCAATCGACGGATTGCAGACGCGACGAGAGGCGCAGGCCATGCCCGACGTAGTAGCCAATGGCACACGCTTGTACTACGAGTTGAGTGGAATCGGCGAACCCTTGGTCTTGGTCCACGGGTCGTGGGCGGACGCGACGGTCTGGCAACCTGTGGTTTCCGGGTTGTCGGAGCACTTCCGGGTGCTCACATATGACCGTCGCGGCCATTCCAGAAGCGAGCGGCACGACAGGCCCGGAAGTGTCGATGAGGACGGCGATGACCTCGCCGCCTTGCTTATTGCGCTCGACCTAGCGCCCGCGCATGTGGCGGCGAACTCCTACGGCGGCAACATCGCGCTGCGCCTGGCCGCCCGACAGCCTGAGCTGTTCCGTTCCGTGTCCTGCCATGAACCGACGCTCTGGAGCGTGCTGGACGACGACGCAGCCGCGCGACTGCTAGGGCAGGACGCCCAGGTCGTCGCCGAGGTTGGTAAGCGCATCGCCGCGGGCGATCACGAGGGCGCCGCGCGCCAGTTCGTCGACGAAGTGATCTTTCAGCAGGGTGCGTGGGACGATGCGCTTCCGGCAGAGACGAAGACGATCATGGTGCAGAATGCGCCAACCTTTCTCGATGAACTCCACGACCCGATCGGGAACAGCATCGACCGGGATGCCGCTGCGTCGTTGAAGATGCCTGTGCGATTCACGCAAGGCACCGCGAGTCCGCCTGCGATGGCCCCAGTGATCGACCGCCTCCTGGAGCTGATTCCGTCCGCGACCCGCGAGACCCTCGATGGGGTGGGACATGTGCCCCAGCTCACGGCGCCGGAGCGCTACGTAACCGCTACGACCCGGGGGCTGACGGCAATCAAGCTGCGGGCACCAGAATCCCCCGTCCTCGCAGGCGGCCCCTCTCGAGATCGTCCATCGCGTCGGTGACGGCATCGAGTGGGTAGGTCTGGGTGAGCATCTCGACCTTGCCCGCTGCCGTCAGCGCCATGAGCTCGACCAGGTCGTTGTAACTGCCGACCAGGTTCCCGATGACGTTGCGCTCGGTGGAGATCACATCGATGGCCGGTATCTCCACGGTGCCGCCGTATCCGATGATGTAGTGGCTGCCGGCTCGTTTGGTCATCGCCCAGCCCTCCTTCTCGGCACCTCCTTCAGCGACGAAGTCCAAGACGACCTCGGCGCCCTTGCCGTCGGTGAGCTCGGAGACCCTGTCCAGGTGTGTGCCGTCGACCAGGACGGTCTCGTCCGCGCCCCAGTCGCGGGTCAGGGCCAGTGCCTCCTCGTTGCGGTCCAGCACCACGATCCGGGTGGCCGTCATGGCCCGCAGGCACTGGATGCCAAGGTGCCCGAGACCACCGGCTCCTATGACCACACATGTGGTGCCCGGGTAGAGCAGCGGCACCGCCTTCTTCGCGGCGTGGTACGCGGTCAGGCCGGCATCGGCCAGGGCAGCCACCGCTGCCGGCTCCACCCCCGGCGCCAGCTTGACCGCGGCACGCGCGGAGGTCCTGATGTACTCGGCCATCCCGCCGTCGGTGTCGATGCCCGGAAACGCCTGGTTTTCGCAGTGCATGTCGTCCCCGGCCCGGCAGGCCCGGCACCAGCCACAGGTCAGCAGCGGGTGCAGGATCACCGGGTCTCCGGGCTGCAGGTGTTCCACCGCCGGGCCGACGGCGTGGACCCACCCGGCGTTCTCGTGTCCCATCGTGTAAGGCAGCGGCACGTTACTCTTGCCCGCCCACTGGCCCTCGATAATGTGCAGATCAGTGCGACACAGCCCGGCGCCCCCGATCCGGACGACGACGTCGAACGGACCCTTGGCCTCTGGCTCCGCGACCTCCTCGACCACAGGCCGTTCCTCGTACCGATGGAGCCGAACCGCCTTCATCACGCCTCCCGAACACGAGTGCACTCATACCCAGTCTGGCCTGCGAGCGCGCCTGGATGTGGCCGTTTCCGTGACAGGGCGGAGATAGCGCCAGAGAATCGAGGTAGCCGTCACCTCAGCTGACATGCACGCCGGAAAGGAGAGTTCATATGGCGACCCGAACCCCGGAGGAGGTCTTCGCTCACCACGGAAGCGCCCTGGGCGCGGAAGATCTCGAAGACATCGTGGCCGATTACGCCGACGACGCCATCCTCATCGTGCAGAAGCAGGTGTATCGCGGTAAGGACGGCGCCCGGCAGGTCTTCACCCAGTTGCTCAGCGACGTTCCCCAGGCGAAGTGGGAGTTGGGCACTGTCTTCGCCGACGACGTGCTGTACCTGGAATGGAAGGCGACCGGCGGCGGCCGAAAGGTGGACGACGGCATCGACACGTTTATCTTTCGGGACGGCGAGATCCGCGTGCAGACTGTCGTCTACACCGTCGGACCAGCCTGAGCGCGTTCCCTCAATGCCGCGGCCTGGGTCGCCGCGGGATGCCTGCGGGAAGGTTCCGAGAAGCCGCCTGGCGCACGATCACCCTCGTCCACAGCACCGGAAAGACGAGGAGATCACCGCCATGCCTGCACTTGTCGCGCCTGCGACGAGCAGGTCCACGCCCACTGACGTGCGCGCACCAGGACGTATCGACGCGATCAACATCAGCCAGCATGCCGGGGACCGCCAGCTCCTGCACGGCGTCTCGTTGTCCATCGAATCCGGTGCCCTGGTCGCCGTCATCGGCGGCAGCGGCGCCGGCAAGACGACGCTGCTGGAGGTCCTCGCCGGACTGCGATCGCCGTCCTCCGGGGAGCTGCGCTACGACGGCGCCGAGGTAGCGGCCGGCTCCACCGCCGGTTCAGGCATCGGGTACGTGCCGCAAGATGACATCCTCCACGTCGAGATGCCATTGCGGAGAACGCTTCGGTACGCGGCCCGACTCCGCCTGCCGGCCGACATTGGCGCTGATGAGGTCGACCGCATTGTGCACCAGACGCTTTCCGACCTCGACCTCGCCCACCGGGCCGACGTCCCGGTCCGGCAGCTGTCCGGCGGCCAGCGCAAGCGGGCCAGCATCGCTGTCGAACTGCTCACCCGCCCGCGGCTGTTCTTCCTCGACGAACCGACATCCGGGCTCGACCCGTCCACCGCGGCCGAGGTCTTGGCAGTGCTCCGGCGTCTCAGCGGAAACGGCGTGACGGTCGTGCTCACCACACACGAGCCGGCCAGCGTCGACCAGTGCGACCAGGTCGTCGTGCTGGCCCGGGACGGTCACCTGGCCTTCAGCGGCAGCCCGGCCGACGCGCGGCGCTATTTCGGTGTCGAGAACGTTGCCGACATTTACACCCGGTTGGCAACCGAAGGCACTCAGCCGTCGGACTGGGCCCAGCGATTCGACGCTCACCGCGATCCGGTCACGACACTGCCTTCCCGGCCCGCCACCCCGGCTCGCGCATCCGGGCCGGGCGCTGTGCGGCAATGGTGGCTGCTCACCCGCCGCAACGCCGAGGTGCTCGTCCGCAACCGGCTCACGCTCGCGGTGCTGCTCGGCTCCCCTGTGCTCGTCACGGCGATGATGGCGACGCTGTTCCGGCGCGGCGCCTTCGATGCACCGGACGTGTCCGGCCTCGGACCGGTACAGGTCGTGTTCTGGATCGCGTTCGCGGGATTCTTCTTCGGCCTGACCTACGGGCTGTTGCAGATCGTCGGCGAACAAGCGGTCTTCCGCCGGGAACGCATCGCCGGGGTCGGCGTCGGTTCGTATGTTGCGTCCAAGATCGGTGTACTGCTGCCCGTGCTGGCCGGGGTAAGCGTCCTGCTGCTCGGCGTCCTGCGAGCCCTCGACCGGCTACCTGCGCTGGAATGGCACGTCTATGGGCTGCTGCTCGCCACCATCGTGATCGAGGCCGTCTCCGCGCTGGCGCTTGGCCTGTTTGCCTCAGCCGCCGTCTCGAACACCGCACAAGCGGCGCTCGCGCTGCCTATGCTCTGCTTCCCGCAGGTGCTGTTCGCAGGCGCCGTCGTGCCGGTGCCGGAGATGGCCTCGCTCGGCCAGGCGATCAGCGCTGTCATGGCCAACCGCCATGCCTTCGAGGCGCTCGGCAGTGGCCTCGACCTCGACAACGGGACGGCAGGAATGGCGGGATTCGCGGACGCCTTCGACGGCCCGGCGGTCAGCAGCTGGCTCGTACTTGCCGGCTTCACAGCGGTGTTCGTCGTCGCCACCGTGCTGGTGCTGCGGCGGCGGACCCGTACGTACGCTCGGGGCTGACAACACAGCGCACCCGGTCGATAGGACTAGGCGGGCGCCGACACAGCCAAACCGTTGTACCGGGCCGCCGTGGCCAGGCGATCGTCGTAGGTCAAAAGCGTGTCGACATCGAGGAGTGCTCGGCTGATCTCGATCCACGCCAGCGTCGAGGAGACCAGCGCGTCCTCGGCGTTGACATGCCGCTCAAGCGTTTGTGCCTCAGGGCTCAGCCGCAAATTAGTCGCCATACCGAAATGGTCCCGCTCTGGTACCACGCAAGCTGATCAGATCGTGCCCGAAATGGCCGACTCCCAGGACCTGAGGAAGTCGGGGTAGCCGGTCGCGAACTCCTTCAGCTGCCGATCGCCGTCCGGGCTCAACGCCGTCATGGCATAGGTGACCGCTACGTTGCTGCTGCCGTCGCCAGCGTCTTCGAGTGCGACGGAAACGGTGCCGGCCCGAGAGCTTGGCGTCACGCGCGCATACGACATGCGTCGCCCCGGCTCTCGGTCAAGGACCAGCCAGATGGTGTGTTCGCCGTCCGCCGATGTCTCGAACACTGTTCCGGGTGCGGTGTCGTCCTCGGTCGGGACGGCGAATCTCGGGCGCCAGCCGTCGACCCACTGCTCCTCGCCTCGCGGCGTAAACAGCACAAATGCCTCGTCGGGCGGCAGGGGGACGATGATCCGTCCGGCCAGCCGATACTGTGCACCGCTCATGATTGGCTCCCTTCGGTCATCTGGTGCGCGTCGGCGGCAGTCAGCGTCACGCCGTACACGTCCTTGAGCTGCTGGATCTTGGCCAGGGTTTCGGGCGAGAACGGCGCCTTGCCCTCGAAGGTGTGCAGCGCGATGCCCTCCACCAGGTCGCCGAGGGACATGTCAAGGTACTCCGCCAGACCCTTCAGCACTTTGAGCACGTTGCGCTCGATGCGCAATCCGGTTTGAACCCGTTCTATTGTTACCACAGTACTATGGTAACACAGGCCCAAGCTTCGGGATCACAGAGAGCCCTCAGCAGCAACCCGCGCCCGCTCGGACGCACGCCTGCGGGCAGCCCCGCCAGCGACCAGCAGAACAAGCTGGATGGCGCTGCTGATCGTGCCCATCACGAGGTACCACAATGAGCCGGCCGCCGCGACGATCATCGCCGGTCGGCCCCATCGCGCCCGCCGGAGATAACCGCCCAGCGCGACGAGCCAACCGATTCCGTAAGCCACGAAGAAGATCTTCATCGCGGTACTGCGCGGAGGAACACCAAGCGTCTCAACCACTTCCGCCCAGGGGCCCAGCCGGCCGTCCTGCGTCACGTAGTCGCCCACGCTGAGCGCCCGCACGCCATCGAAGATCATCCACCCGGCAGCCACAGTGGCCAGCACGGCCACCGGCCATCGGACCCAGGCCGGGTCCGGCAAGCGCGCCATGGCCGCGATCGTAGTCGTCTGCGCTCGTCTGAGCCACCGCCGCGGAACGCCCGTCTCAGGGGCAACCACACCCCGACCCTGAGGAATCGGCCGGCCACAACAGGGGTCTGATCAGGGTCACTCCCGGATCTCAAAAGCCACCTCAATTAGCAGGCTGGCTACCTAGCGGCCACTGGGTCGGACGACGGCGTCCCGATCCCTTCGCCTCAGACCCACCACTCCCATCGAGAGAAGGACCTGATCGTGTTAAAGCGACTAGCCCGCGGGAGCGTCCGACACCGGCGCCTCGTCCTCCTCGCCTGGCTGGCCGGCGTGGCCGGCATGCTCACATTGGGCATCGCACTTGCAGGCGAGAGCAACACCGACTTCAGCCTGCCCGGCACCGAAAGCCAGCAGGCGGCAGATCTCCTCGAAGCCGCCAACGGCGGTGAGGACCCGTTCGCGACCGGCCAGGTGGTCATCGCGACCGACCCGGCGATCGACGGTGGCGTCCACCACCCCGAGGTCCAGACGCTCGTCGACGATCTGCTCGCGGACATCGCCGCCGAAGTACCGTCTGGAGAGATCGACAGCCCGTACGCACCCGACGCGTTCGGGATGACCTCGCCGGACGGCACAGTTGCTTTCGCCGAGGTCAGCCTGGGCAATGGGACCGACAGCGAACTCACCGAGCGGATCGACGCGATCAAGGAGATTCGCGACGCGTTCGATGCGCCGGGCGTGACGGTCGAACTTGCCGGCGACTACTTCGTCGACGAGGCGCCAGGCGGCACCGCCGAAGGTGTCGGCATGCTCCTCGCGCTCGGCATCCTGTTCATCGCGTTCGGCTCGGTTATCGCAGCGGGCCTGCCGCTGCTCACCGCGCTGTTCGGGGTCGGCGTCGGTTCGGCGTTGGTCATGCTGGCCGCCAACGTCGTCAACCTGCCCAGCTTTGCGATCTCCCTGACCATCATGCTCGGCATCGGCGTCGGTATCGACTACGCCCTGCTCATCGTCACCCGCTACCGCACCGGGCTGGCCGAAGGACGGTCCGTGGAGGATGCCGTCGTGCGGGCCATGGACACCGCCGGACGTTCGGTGTTGTTCGCAGGTTGCACGGTCGCGATCGCGATCACGGGCATGCTCATGATGGGCGGCTCGGTGGGTGTGTCGATGATGATCGCCTCGGCAGCGGGCGTGCTCATGGTGATGGCCGCCGCGTTGACCCTGCTACCGGCGTTGCTCGGCGTCATCGGGCACCGGATCGACAAGTTCGGACTGCCGCACCGGACCACCAGCGACGAGCGTCCTGGCCTCGCCTACCGGTGGAGCCGGTTGGTGCAGCGGCACCCGTGGCCGGCCGCGATCGCCGCGGTGTTGATTTTGGCTGCCCTCGCGGCGCCCGCTCTGGGCCTGCGGTTGGGCTTCTCCGACGCCGGGAACCGGCCGGACACCGACACGACGCGGCGCGCCTACGATCTGCTGGCCGAGGGCTACGGCGACGGCGCCAACGGACCACTGATCTTGGTGGCGGAGGCGTCCACCGCGAGCGACCAAGCCGTCTTGGAGGCCGTCGTCGAAGATGTCGCCGCGACGGACGGCGTGGTCGACATCACTCCCCCGATGGGTGTGGGCGACAGCGGCGTTTCCATCGTCCGGATCGTCCCGGAGACCGGGCCGCAGGACGAGGCAACGACGGACCTCGTACACACCCTTCGCGACGATGTCATCCCGGCGGCGGTGGACGGCACCGGCGTGGACGTCTTCGTCACCGGTGCTACGGCAGCCGGCATCGACTTCGCGGACAGCACACTCGAACGCCTGCCTCTCCTGCTCGGTGGGGTGCTGCTGGCGTCCTTCGTGCTGTTGGGCGTCGTCTTCCGGAGCCTGGTCGTCCCGCTGAAGGCGATCATCATGAACCTGCTCTCGCTCGGCGCCGCGTTCGGTGTGATCGTCGCGGTGTTCCAGTGGGGCTGGGGCATGGATCTGATCGGCGTCGGCAAGGTGGGCCCGACCGAGGCGTGGGTGCCGATGACCCTGTTCGCCATCGCGTACGGGTTGTCCATGGACTACGAGGTCTTCCTGCTGTCGCGGATCCGGGAGGAGTACCTCCGCACCGGCGATAACGCCGCGGCGGTCGCGGACGGGCTGGCGAAGACCGCCAAGGTCATCACGGCGGCGGCGCTCATCATGGTCAGCGTCTTCGGCAGCTTCGTGCTGTTCGACGACCGCGGCATGAAGACCATGGGGCTGGGCCTCGCCACCGCGATCCTGGTCGACGCGACCATCGTCCGGATGCTGCTCGTCCCGGCGGTCATGGAATTGCTCGGCCAGCGCAACTGGTGGTGGCCGAAGGCCCTGCACCGGGTGCCGAGCTTCGACGTCGAGCGGGAGCCGGAGGACAAGGTGGCCGGACCGCTGCCCGAGCCCGCACTGGCTCGCCGGTAGCCGAGGTTCGCATCGGGTGCCTGCTCGCCTCAGCAGTGCACCGCGGCGGCCAGTGGGATATTCATGACCATGGATATCGCGCTGGCCGTCGCCGGCCTCCTACTCGTGGGCCTCGCCCTCTGGGACGTCTGGTCAACCGTTCTGCACCCGGATGCCGAAGGGGTGCTGGCCAGGGGCATCCGGCGGACGATGTGGCGGCTGGCCACCGGGTGCGGTGTGCGGTTGCCCAGCTGGCGTCGTCACCTGCTGTCGCTGGCCGGGCCGGCCATCATCGCGCTGACGTTCATTGCGTGGATCTCGCTCGTCATCCTTGGTTTGACACTGATCGCGTACCCCATGCGGGATTCGTACGTCGCTGTCGGCACAACAGGCGAACTCACGCTTCTCGACGTGCTGTACTACGTCGGCGGTACGGTGACGGTGCTCGGCTACGGCGACATCGTGCCCGTGTCGGGTACCGGGCAGCTGCTGGCGCTCGCCGCCTCCGTTACCGGGTTCACCATGTTCACCGGCATGGCCTCGTACCTCATCGAGGTGGTAACCGGGATGACGACACGGAATTGCAGACCACAATCGCCGAGAATTACCTGTCGGCCGACTTGGCCCGCCGGCTGTCCGAGGCAGCGCCCGACGACCGGGACCGGCAGTCCGTCGCCAGGGTGGGGCAACTCATCGCCGAGCGAGCCGGTGACCATGCCAGTGATCAACGGGATTTCCGACCAGTATGCGGCCGTCGTCGTGCACAGATCTCGCATCCTGCTGGACGGCCTGAAGCAGTGGACCCGCGGCGACATCGACAACCACGAGTGGGAGGCCTGAGGCCGAGCAGCGACCGGCCTACTTTCCGGCTCGGCGGCGCCGTGCCCGCCGGACCACCGCGGCTGTGCCGAGCACCGCGACCGTGGCCCCTGCGGCACCCAGGGTTGCGGTCTCGCGTCGCCCGATCCGGCGAGACGCGACAGCGTGCCGGCCGGCGATTTCTTCGAGCATGGCCTCCAGGGCTGTGGCGTTGTCATACTCGGGACGCCAGCCAGCAGCCCGCAGTCGCTCGGACGACACAGCCCACGGATTGGTCACGTAGTGCAGCTCGCTGGCGGGGGCCGGTGTGATCCCGAGCCGGTGCAGGCGTTCGGCCGTGCCGTAGGCGAATGAGCCGGGCAGCTCGATCCGGGCGCGACCGGACAACGCCTCCACCTCCTGCTGCGCCAGCCAGCCCTCGCAGCCGACCGTCAACGGACCTGTCAGCCCCTTGGTCGCCACGAGCTCCAGACCGGACGCCAGATCGTCCAGGTGGCACAGTTGCCACGCCGGCTCCGTGCCACGTACCACAAGTAGCCTTGGCGCCTCGAAGTGACGGGTCAGAACGGTGTCGACGCCGGGACCGACCACCATGGCCGGGCGCACGACCGTGACCGCCATGCCGGGATGAGCGGTGGTCGATCGTTGGCAGAGCTGCTCGATCTGGAGCAGATCACTGAGCAGGCCGCCGTCCTCGGTGGCGCGCAACGGTGCGTCGTCCGGGATCGGGATCGGGTTATCCGGCGCGGCGCCGTAGACCATGGCGCTCGTGACCACCACGACGCGGCCGACTCCGGCCGCCGCCGACGCGGTGAGCACAGCCTGCACGCCACGGATGTTGCGCCGGCTACGTTCGCTCGGGCGCTCTGCGACGCCAGTGTCGACAGCGGTGTGCACGACGGTGTCGCAGCCGGTCAGCCTGGACACCAGCGCCGGCTGGGTGTAGTCGAACACCCGCCACGTGACGCCATCGAGATCGCCCCGAGTCGTGTCGATCGCGACGACCCGCTTGACGTCGTCGCGTGCGGCGGCCAGCCTCGCGGCCAGCAACCGCCCCACACCCGTGGCGGCGCCGACCACGGCGATCACCTTCCCGGCGCCACCGGTTCGCTTCCCGGCGTTGCGCCGAGCGCGAACCGCGCCGGGCTGCTTGCCCATGGCCGAACCCTCCTGCCGTACGGTGACATATGTGAGGTGCAAGACACCCCAATATCGCAGCCCATCCTGCCCGAGGTGCTCCGATGAGTGACGTGCCGTTCGGATTCCGGTCCGAGGACGACGACGAGGACAAGCCCACGGGCGAGTCCGGCGACGCTTTGGCCGGCGGCGAGTCCGGCGGCGGTGGCGCCTCCGGCGGTGCCGGTGGGCCCGGCGGAGCTGATCCGTTCAGCCAGCTGTTCGGAGCCATGGGCGCCGGCGGGGCCGGCATGCCCGACCTCGGCCAGATGCTGCAGCAGCTCGGCGAGATGCTGTCGTGGTCCGGCGGCCCGGTGAATTGGGATCTGGCCAACCAGTCGGCGCGGCAGGTCGTGGCTGCCGGCGGTGACCGATCGGTGAGCTCGGCCGAGCGCCGCGACGTCGAGGACGCCTTCCGGCTGGCCGACACATGGCTCAACGAGGCCACCGAGTTTCCCGCGACCGGCGGCTCACCACGCACGTGGAGCCGTGCGGAGTGGGTTGAAGGCACTCAGCAGGCCTGGCGCGAGCTTGTTGACCCGGTTGCGGCCCGCGTCTCGGAGGCGATGAGCCGGGCGCTGCCGCAGGAGATGGCCCAGGCGGCCGGGCCGCTGGTCGGCATGATGCAGCAGATCGGCGTGTCGATGTGGGGAGCGCAGGTCGGGCAGAGCATCGGCAAACTGGCCGGCGAGGTGCTGGGGTCGACCGACGTCGGCCTGCCGCTGGCCGCCGGCCACCCAGTGCTGGTGCCGATGAACGTCCGGGCATTCGGCGAGGGTCTCGGGGTCGAGGACCGTGACATCTATCTCTACCTGGCCATGCGAGAGCTCGCGCATCTGCGCCTCTATGCACACGCCCCATGGCTGCGCGCGCACATCGTCTCGCTGGTCGAGGAGTACGCGCGGAACGTGAACGTCGACACCGACCGGATCGAGTCAAGCCTTCGCGACATCGATCCCCAACGTCCGGAGGCGATCCAAGAAGCGCTCGAGGGCGGCCTGTTCGACATGCCCAATACCCCACAGCAGCAGGCGGCACTGTCGCGGCTGGAGCTGGCCCTGGCCCTTATCGAGGGTTGGGTCCACGACGTGGTGACAGGCGGCACGAGTGATCGCCTGCCCTCGGCAGGCGCACTGGCTGAAACGGTACGACGGCGACGGGCGACTGGCGGCGCAGCCGAGCAGACGTTCGCCACGCTGGTCGGGCTGGATCTGCGGCCGCGCAGGCTACGCGAAGCAGCGGCCTTCTGGGCGGCGATCAAGGACGCCAGGGGTGTCGAAGGCAGGGACGCGGTGTGGGCACACCCCGACCTGCTCCCTGATGCCGATGACCTCGCCGATCCGGAGCGATTCCTGACGCGCGACCAGTTGGACCCGTCCGCGTTCGAAGATGACTCTTGATCGAAGAACCGTCCGTCCCGGCTACCCGGCTACCCGGGACGGATCTTCCGTTGATCATGAAACCCGGCGACCGCTAGAGGGCCTCGGCGTCCTCCGGTGACCTGCCGGCGGCGTGCGTGATCCCGTCGAGGAACCCTCGCGCTCGCTCTGTGCGTGGGTACTGGCTTACGAGCGCCCAGAACTCGTCGCTGTGGTCGGCGACGAGCAGGTGCGCCAGTTCGTGAACCAGCACGTAGTCCAGCACCCACGGCGGCACGCCTTTGAGCCGGTCCGAAACCCGGATCGACGCGTCGGTGGGTGTGCATGAAGCCCACCTTGAACTCTGATTGCCACTCCACCGCACCGAATCCGGCTCTGCCCGGCCGTCCAGGTACAGCTTCGACAACTGGCGCGAACGCGCCAGCAGCCGGTCGTCGCTGGGTCTGCGCCGGGCGTCCGCGGCGTCGAGCCGCTGGAGCATCGTGCTCACCCAGTGCTCCTCCTGGGCCTTACTGAAGGTGGCCGGCATACACACTACGACCTTGCCCGCGTCGCGGAACGCGGTCACCGTGCGCTTACGACGGCGCGAACGGCGGATTTCGATTGGTGGATCGGCCATTTCCGCACCGTACCGGCAGGTCGCGGTGCTTTCCTTGCCAGGATTGGCGAGAATTTTCCATCCACATCCGGTGGACGACATCACAGCAGTTCAACCGGGTTCTCGACGCCATCGAGGAAGATTGTCAACAACGCTGCCCACCGCCCGTCCACAGTCATTTCGGACACGCTGCACAACTCATCCACAGAGTTATCCACAGGCCGTGGACGCATTCATCGCCATTCGCGTTGACCGACGGCCGATCCCGCTCTAGCGTCACAGGTGACGGAACCGCCGGAGCGCCGGTCGTCGTTCGCACGGGGAAGGCGCGCGGCACAAGACGATCCGGGGGGCCCGCCTACCACGCCGGCCGTACGGTCGTCTGAACCCCCTGCACTCAGGCGACCGCGCGGCCGGCCGTCGTGTGTCCGGCTCTCGCACAGCGGCTTGCTGTTGATCCATCCGAGTTCGGCTGTGTTCCCTCGTTATGCGGGTAAAGCGATGTAGTGTTTCGCGGCGAACCGCACGATCAGAAAGACAGGAGGCCATGATGGCCGATGAGACGTACTCCGGCGAGTACTACTGCGTGAAATGCAAGGCCAAGCGTGAGGCGACGGGCACTGTCGTCGTCAACGACAAGGGCACGCGTATGGCCAAGGCCCAGTGTCCGGTGTGCGGCACGAACCTGAACCGGATTCTCGGCCGGGCCTGATCCGGCGCCGGCCCTAGCGGCCACACCTCAGGCGGTGCCGCCGGCGTGACAGCGGCGCCGCCTGTGGAAAAGCTCGGCGCACCGGTAGCCGATCGCACGAGGATCGTGTGGAGACACGATCCCGGCTCACAGGTGGGCTTACCGTGCGTCCTTTGATCAACCCCTCGCTGGCCCGCGTGTGGCGCGATGCGACCACGATCCAGATTGGGCTCGACCCGACGCGAGCAGTGGTGCTCGGCGGGTTGACGGCGCTCGAAGCGACCGTTCTGCGCGGGCTCGACGGCCGCAGTGACATGTTCATGCTGCGCTCGCTCGCCATAGATCAGGGCGGTGACGCGTCGGCGACAGACCGGTTGCTCGAGGTGCTGCGGGCCGCGGGCGTGCTGGTCGACTACGACCGGCTGCCCCCTGCATCTCGTCCGGACCCGGCGGCCGAGCCGGACGACGACGGACATGACCTTGCCGCTGATCCTGTCCACCTACGCGCGCCCGACCAGGCCGCTCTCGGCCTTTTGACCGGCGCGCCGGACGGCGGCGCGGCGGCGATGCAGGCGCGCCGGGAAGCCTGGGTCGAGGTTCGCGGCGCAGGCCGGGTTGGTTCCCAAGTGGCTCGACTGCTCGACGCTGCGGGCATCGGCCAGGTCACGGCTGTCGATTCACTCTCTACCTCGCCGGCCGACCTGACGCCCGGCGGGCTCGGTGCCCGGCAGGTGGGGCGGCCCCGCGGTGAAGCAACCGAGCGGCTCATCACAGACACGCCAGCACCCGACACCGCCAGCTCTCGGCGCCCAGCGGTCACCGACCCAGCAGCGCCTGATGTCGTCGTCCTCGCTCCACAGCCAGAGGCCGCGAGGGTCGGCGGCGGCGACGTGCTTGTGGCAGCCCGCATCCCCCACGTCGCAGCGCGAATAGTGGAGCTGAGCGGCATCGTCGGCCCGTTCGTCATTCCCGGCAACACGTGCTGCCTGCGCTGCCTGGACTTGCACCGCAGCGACCGCGACCCCGCGTGGGCCCGGGTCGTCGCCCAGGCCCAGCATCGCCGCGCCGAGGTGGCGGCTTGTGACGTCACGCTGGCCACCCAGGTCGCCGCTCTCGCGGCGCAACAGGTGCTGGCCCATCTGGACGGGTTCTCGCCCGCCAGTGTTGACGGCACGATCGAGATCGCACTTCCGTATGGGCTGGCCCGGCGGCGGAGTTGGCGGCCGCACCCGGCCTGTGGCTGCACCTGGTCGTGACGGTGATCAGGTCGGCCAAGCGGGCCAGACCCGCGACATGAAAACCACATGAGCATCCCGAGCAGGCGGCGTGATCGTAAGGTTGGCCTGGATACTGGTAGGTGTGAGCGACCTACCGCGCCGAGCCTTCACGCGCAGCGCCAAGCTGGCCAGCCTGCCGCTCGGCATTGCGGGCCGGGCCACCTTGGGGCTCGGCAAGCGGCTCGGCGGCCGCCCCGCCGAGGCGGTCAGCGCCGAACTACAGCAACGCACCGCCGAACAGGTTTTCCGGGTGCTCGGCGAGCTCAAGGGTGGCGCCATGAAGTTCGGCCAGGCCTTGTCGGTGTTCGAGGCCGCCCTGCCCGAAGACCTCGTCAGCCCGTACCGCGCGACGCTGACCAAACTGCAAGAAGCCGCCCCGCCCATGCGGGCGGAGGTCGTCCACCAGGTGCTCACCGAAGAGTTGGGCTCGGGCTGGCGAGCGAAGTTTCGTGAGTTCTCCGACGTCCCCGCAGCCGCGGCGTCGATCGGGCAGGTACACCGGGCCGTCTGGGAGGACGGCCACGAGGTTGCCGTCAAGATCCAGTACCCTGGCGCGAACGACGCGCTGCGCGCGGACCTCAGGCAGATCACCAGACTCGGCGGCGTCGTCGGCTCGCTGATCCCCGGCCTCGACATCGGCCCCCTGCTCGACGAGCTCACCGATAGGGTGACCGAGGAGCTCGACTACCGGATGGAGGCGGACGCCCAGGACGGTTTTGCCTTCGCCTACGACGGCGACCCTGAGTTCGCGGTCCCAAAGCTGGTCCACGGTGCCGAGCGGGTGTTGGTGTCCGAGTGGCTCGACGGGCGCCCGCTTTCGGACGTCATCGCCGCCGGTACTCAGGAGGAGCGGGATCGAGCCGGCCTGCTCTACGTCCGGTTCCTGTTTTCGGGGCCGGACCGGGCCGGACTGCTACACGCCGATCCGCACCCCGGTAACTACCGGATCACGCCGGACGGACGGCTGGGAGTCGTGGACTACGGTGCTGTATCCCGGCTGCCGGAGGGGCTGCCACCGTCCATCGGCCAGCTGATGCGCCGAGCCCTGGACGGTGACGTCGAGGCCATGGTCGACGGGCTCCGCGACGAAGGTTTCCTCAAGCCGCACATCAGGGTCGAAGCGGCCGAGTTGTACGACTACCTCGCACCGTTCCTGGAACCGGCGGCGGTTGAGCGCTTCAAGTTCAACCGCGCGTGGATGCGTGAACAGTTCAGCCGGATCAACGACCCCCGCCGGCCCGGGTACACGATCGGGCTCAAGCTGAACTTGCCGCCGTCGTATCTGCTGATCCACCGGGTGTGGATCGGCGGCATCGGTGTGCTGTCGCAACTGGACTGTGAGGCGCCGTTCCGGGCCGAACTGGAGCGCTGGTTACCCGGCTTCGCGACATAACAGAGTGGCCGTGGGGTTATGACTCGCCGAGATGAGTGTCGAGCCTCACGGCCAGTTCGCCGGCGAGCGTACCCAGGTCCTCACCGCGGTATACGCCGGCCAGCTCATCCAGCAACCGGGCGATAACCTCGGCCTGGCCCAACGTCAACGCAGTCCCGCGGTCCGACGGTTGGCCACCCTCGGTGAGGCGAGTTCGTAGATCCGCGGCGTAATCATCGCGGTTCAGCGGGTTGTTCGCCGAGTCCCTGGCGGTCGCGGTCGGGCGGGGCGGCTTTGCGCCAGCCGCTGGTGCGGTGCCGAATTGAGTGTGGTCGGGGCAGTAGTCGGTTCCGCGGACCGGGTCATATATCCAGCCGGCCGCCTGGGCGCGAGCCCAGGATTTGGCATCAGAGTCATTCCGCCAGCGCTCGGCGGCTGGCGGCTCCGCCTGGATGGGACATCCCGCTACGTCGCAACTCAGCACAACGCGTCGCTGCGTGCCGCCACCACCAGACACGTGAATGCTCACCGCCGGTCGCCTCCAACCCTGAGAACTGCCTCAGCAGGGAATGAGTGGGCCATCACTATGGGCTCTCCTGGGGTCCGAAGTTGGAAGGAGCGTGGACGCGAGCGGAAGACGGCAGCGTCCGCTCGCGACCACATCGTATGCACACGTTGGACCACCGTACGAGAACTCCACGGGTCAAAGGCGCTGGCCTGCGGACACGATCCCAGCGTTGTCCCTTGCACTGGCCGCCCATGGGCGCTCGCGCAGGTGGTATGCCACCACGGAGACAGTCGCGGCCAGGAAGAGCAACTGCAACAAGGTACGGGGAACCAAGGCCATCGCTGGATCGCCGCCGAGGGTGAGGCCCTCGACTGCTGCGTAGGCGTTTGCCGGGAACATCGCGACAAGCAGTGCGGAAAGCCCCGCGGCCGCCCACGGCGCGGTGCGGTGCCACAGCAGTCCGGCGGCGCCGGCTAACTCCAGCATGCCGGTGATGGTGACGAGCAGGCCGGGTGCGGGCAATGCCGGAGGGACCATGCTGATCAGGTCCTCCCGCATCCCGACGAAGTGAGAGACGCCGGTCAGGACGAACATGGCCGCGACGCCGCCGCGAATGGCGACCGGCCAGGGTCGTAGCCGGCGCACGCCCGCGGCGCGCGCCGCTAGGAGGATCAATGTAACGGAGATGAGAACGATGAGCGGTGCCATGGAAGCTCCTTGAACAAAGGTGAACTTGTCACTGTCAAGATGTCATACTCGCACTATCTTGTCAATGGCTAGATTCTTGCTAGGCTCAGCACATGACCTCGGTGCGGCCCTATCACCACGGAAATCTCCGCGAGGCGGTGCTGGCTGCCGCGGTGAACGCAATCAATGAAGTCGGCCCCGCGAGCGTGAGCCTGCGCGATCTGGCCCGGCGTGCGGGCGTCTCACACGCCGCACCGGCCCACCACTTCGGAGACAAGGCCGGGCTGCTCACCGCTCTGGCCGCCGAAGGCTACGACTTGCTGGCCGACGCGTTGGCTGCTGCCCAGCAGCGCACTCAAGACTTCCTGGAGGTTGGGGTGGCCTACGTGCGATTCGCGCTCGAGCACCGCTCCCATTTCGCGGTCATGTTTCGCCCGGACCTCTACCACCCCGACGACCCGGCGGTGCGCGCCGCGCGGGAGCGCGCCAGTGACGCTCTGTCCACCGGAATCGGCTCAATCCCCAGTGGACGTGCCGGACCCGATGCGCGTCTTGCCGGTGTCGCCGCGTGGTCACTGGTCCACGGCTTCGCCACCCTCTGGCTGAACGGGGCCCTTCCACCTGAGCTCGGCGACGACCCCGAGGCGCTAGCGCGAGCTGTCGCCGCCGTCCTGTTCAGTTCGCCGTGACGCCAACTCGCCGCATCGGCGACCATCGGCAGCCACAGCCCTCGGCGAGGGCGCCTGGTCGGAGCCGGCCTGACGGCCGCGTGATGCTTGGCGCGATCCTCGCTCCCGTGCCTCGTCCGCGGGCCCGACGTAGGCTCGGAGGCAGCGACGTACGAAATCGAGAACGACACCGACGGGGACAACGATGAAGGCGATCGTGCAGGATCAGTACGGCCCTGCTGACGTTCTGCGCCTCGAGGACATCAAAGAGCCGATCGCTGGCGCGGACGAGGTGCTGGTGCGCGTACTCGCCGCATCGGCCTTCATCGGCGACTGGCACATCGCGACTGGCCTTCCGTACGCGATCCGGGCGGTCTCCGGGCTCCGCGCTCCGAAGAACCGTGTGCGCGGGCAGGATTTCGCGGGGCGTGTCGAGGCAGTTGGCGAGCACGTCACGCGGTTCCAGCCGGGTGACGGAGTGTTCGGCACGTGCCACGGCGCGTTCGCTGAGTACGCGACCGCTCAAGAAGACAAGATCGCGCCCAAGCCGGCGAACCTCACCTTCGAGCAGGCGGCGACCGTGCCCAGCACCGGCACCACTGCGCTCCAGGGTCTTCGCAACGTGGGGAAGATTCAGCCGGAGCAGAAGGTGCTGATCATCGGCGCCGCAGGAGGCGTTGGGTCGTTCGCCGTGCAGATCGCCAAGGCGTTCGGAGCCCATGTCACCGGCGTGTGTAGCACGACGAAGGTGGACCTCGTTCGGTCGATCGGTGCGGACGAGGTCGTCGACTACATGCGTGAAGACTTCGCAGAAGCGGGGCAAACCTATGACGTTATCCTCGACACCGCCGGGAACCGTCCGGTGTCACACCTCCGGCGAGCCCTCGCGTCCCGGGGGACGCTCGTGATCGGCGGAGGTGAAGGCGGCGGTCGGTGGTTCGGAGTCGGTCGCCAGGTCCGGGCGTCCATGCTTTCACCCTTGGTGAGCCAGAAGCTGGGCACGTTCATTGCGAAGCAGAACCACGAGGACCTGCTCGTCCTGAAGGAGCTCATCGAAGCCGACAAGATCACGCCGGTCGTCGGCAGCACCCATCCCCTCAGCGAGGTCCCCGACGTGATCCGGCAACTGGGAGAAGGGCATGGTCGAGGCAAGGTCGTCATCGAAATCTAAGGTGCGATGAAAGCGATCGTCCAGGATCGGTATGGGACACCCGACGCGCTCATGCTCGGCGAGATCGATCGGCCGGCGCCGGGCGACGGTGAGGTGCTGGTCCGGGTGCGGGCGGCGTCGGTCCACGCCGATGTTTGGCACGCCATGACAGGTCAGCCGTACGTCCTGCGGATTCTCGGTTCCGGGCTGCGCAAGCCCAAGAACCGTGTACCCGGAACGGATGTGGCCGGCCATGTGGAGTCGGTCGGAACGAAGGTGACCCGCTTCCGGCCGGGCGACGAGGTCCTTGGTCACAGCTTCGTCGGGAACCTGTGGCGCCACGGTGGCGCCCTCGCCGAGTTCGCCGCCGTCCCGGAAGAGAGGCTCGAACCGAAGCCGGCCGGGATCACGTTCGAACAGGCCGCGGCGGTACCCACCTCCGGATCGCTTGCGGTGCAGGGCGTCCGCGACGAGGGGCGGACCCAGCCCGGACAGAAGGTCCTCATCAACGGCGCGGGCGGTGCCGTGGGGACGTTCGCGGTGCAACTGGCCAAGGCGTACGGAGCGGACGTGACCGGTGTGGATGCTCCTGGGAAGCTCGACATGCTCCGCTCGATCGGCGCGGACCGGGTCGTTGACTACACACAGGAGGACTTCACGCGCAGCGGCGAGCGCTACGACCTCATCCTGGATCTTGTGGGGAACCACACATGGTCCGAGTGCAAGCGCGTGCTCACACCCGACGGGACGTACGTGCTCAGCGGATACGACCAGTTCGGAAGTTCGGGCCATCGTTGGTTCGGCAGCCTTGGCCGCTTTGCCAAGCTGATCGTGGTGGCACCGTTCGTGCGCTACCTGCATCCCTTCCGAGGCACGAAGGACCCTGGAGATCGATTGGTCGTGTTGAACGAACTCATCGAAGCCAGGAAGATCACACCGGTCATCGATAGGACGTTCCCCCTCAGCGAGGTTCCCGACGCGATCCGCTACCTGGAGACCGGGCAGGCCCGAGGAAAAGTCGTCATCACCGTATGAGGTATCCGTGCCACCGCGGGGTTTATGCCTTCTCGCGGGTTGATCACGGCTAGGTGGTGAGCGCGAGCGCCGACTTGACCACGCTAGCGAGGCGGTCGGCTACCGCGCGTGCGTGATCTTCGGTGGCGGCCTCGACCATGACCCGGACAACCGGTTCGGTTCCCGACGGCCGGAGCAGTACCCGGCCGGTTTCCCCCAACTCGGCTTCGGCGGCGCCGACGGCGTCCTGGACGGCTCGGTCTTGTGCGACCCGCGATTTGTCGACTCCCGACACGTTGACGAGCACCTGGGGCAGCCGTTGGACGGCGCTGGCCAGGGTGTGCAGCGGCTGACCCGACGCTGCGACCCGGGCCAGCAGGTGGACGGCCGTGAGCAGTCCGTCTCCGGTGGTCGCATGGTCGGACAGCACGACGTGCCCCGACTGTTCGCCACCGAGGGAGTACCCGCCGTCCTTCATCGCCTCGAGGACGTACCGGTCACCAACGGCGGTGTCCACGACCGTCAAGCCCGCCGACTTCATCGCGAGCCGGAATCCTTCATTCGACATGACCGTCGCCACGACTGTCGAGTGGCGCAGCGACCCTTCGTCGGCCATGGCGAGTGCCAATACGGCCATGATCTGATCGCCGTCCACCTCCTCGCCGGTCGCCGCGACCGCAAGGCACCGGTCGGCGTCACCGTCGTGGGCGATGCCGGCGTCGGCTTCATGCTCGACGACGAGCCGCTGGAGCCCGCTAAGGTGGGTCGACCCACACCCGTCGTTGATGTTCAACCCGTCCGGTTCAGCGCACACCGCGATCACGTCTGCGCCCAGTCTGCGCAGCGCCGCTGGCGCGGTGCGGTAAGCCGCCCCGTGCGCACAGTCGACGACGACCCGCAGCCCGTCGAGCCGGTGCGGAGCGGACTCGACGATGTGCGCGACGTACGTCTCGAAGCCTTCGGGGTAGTCGCGTACACGTCCGACTGCACCACCAGTCGGACGGTCCCACGGCTCTCGAAGCCGCGCTTCGATCGCGTCCTCGATCGCGTCGTCGAGCTTGTGGCCGCCCTTGGCGAAGAACTTGATGCCGTTGTCCGGCATCGGGTTGTGGCTGGCCGAGATCACCACACCGAGATCGGCGCCAACCGCACCGACCAGGTGCGCTACGCCAGGGGTGGGCAGGACGCCGGCCCGGAGCACGTCGACGCCGGCACTGGCGAGCCCTGCGACGACGGCCGACTCCAGGAACTCCCCGGAGGCCCGCGGATCGCGCCCTACTACGGCGACCGGCCGGTGGCCGGCGAAGACTCCTGCTTCTCCAAGCACATGAGCCGCAGCGACCGAAAGGTCCAGGGCGAGCTCGGCGGTGAGCTCCCGATTAGCGAGGCCCCGGACGCCGTCGGTTCCGAACAGCCGGACCACTGCAGGTCAGCGCTTGCTGTACTGCGGCGCCTTGCGAGCCTTCTTCAGCCCGGCCTTCTTGCGCTCAGTGACACGGGCGTCACGAGTGAGGAAGCCGGCCTTCTTCAGGACCGGACGGTTGTTGTCGACGTCGGCATTGTTCAGCGCGCGCGCAATGCCGAGCCGGAGCGCACCGGCCTGCCCGCTGGCGCCACCACCGGTGATCCGGGCAATGACGTCGTACTTGCCCTCGAGATCCAACTCAACGAATGGGGAGCTCACCAGCTGCTGGTGAACCTTGTTGGGGAAGTATTCGTCCAGGCTGCGCCCGTTGATGGACCAGGTACCGCTGCCGGGAACGATCCGTACGCGTGCGATGGCCTGCTTGCGCCGACCGGTTGCCGCCGCCGGCTCGATGTTCGAGAAGCGGGGTGCAGAGGTCTCAGAAGTGAACTCGCTGATCTCAGCGTCGTCGGCCTCATCGACCGGCGTGTCGAGGTCGGGCGTGTCGATGGTGGTCTCGGTCATATCCTCGCTCACGGTAATCCCCGTCGATGTCGGTGGCGTCGTTGTAGTCACTGCGCGACCTGTGTGATTTCGTACGGCACCGGCTTCTGAGCCTGGTGCGGGTGCTCGGGGCCGGCGTAGACCTTGAGCTTGGAGAGCATCTGGCGGCCGAGTGTTCCGCTCGGCAGCATGCCCTTCACGGCCTTCTCTACGACCCGGCGCGGGTTCTTCTCCAGCAGCTGGTCGTACGACCGCGAGCGCAACCCACCCGGGTAACCGGAGTGGCGGTACTCCACCTTCTGCAGCCGCTTGTTGCCGGTCAACGCCACCTTGTCGGCGTTCACGATGATGACGAAGTCACCCGTGTCGACGTGCGGTGCGTAGATGGGCTTGTGCTTGCCCCGCAGCAGGGTCGCCGCCTGGCTGGCCAGCCGGCCGAGGACAACGTCGGTGGCATCGATGACATGCCACTGGCGCTGAACGTCGCCGGGCTTCGGGCTGTACGTGCGCACGGTCGTAGGCCTTCGTTTCGTCGAGAGGATGGAACAATCATGGCGTGCAGCGTCGCTCGCGCACACCGGCTGATTACTTTACCGACCATGCTTGCTGAGGGCAAAACGTGCCCACCTCTCGCAGCACAAGAGCTCACCGCCCGCGTGGGCGGCGCTCAGGCCGGCGAGGCACCGGCTGGCCGCTCCCGGCCGATAGGTGCGCGGACCAGCACCTCATCGTGGTAGCAGTACCGCCAGCGGCCGGCCGTCAGGGCCTCGATGATGGGGTGGCCCGTCTGCCGGGCATGGGCCGTGGCGTGCCGGTTCGGCGAGTCGTCGCAGCACCCCACGGCACCACAGGAAGTGCACAACCTCAGCTCCACCCACTCGTCGCCGAGCTCGACACATTCGGCACAGACGTCGACGCCGGTCTCGGTGATCCGCATCTGGTCGAGATGCGTACACGACGTGCTGATCGTTTCGTCCCGGACGTAATGCCAGCCGCGGCGCAGCAGCCAGTCCGGCATTCGACGGGCGAGGTGCTGGGAGTTCGCGGCCAGCAACGGGCTCACGACCGCGAGAATCAGCACGTAGAGCGCCACGAACGGCCCTATCCGCCGGTCGAGGCCGGCGGCTATCGCCAGCGTCGCCAGGATCAACGAGAACTCCCCACGGCCAAGAATCGTCAGCCCTATGTTGGTGGCGCCGCGCTGGTTGAATCCGAACAACCGGGCGGCGATGACGCCGGCGGCGAGGTTGGCCACGAGTGTGATGAACACGGCGATCAGAGCGGGCAGGGCAACCCGGCCGAAATCACCGATGTCGATGCTCAGCCCGAATACCACGAAGAACACCGCCGCGAACACGTCCCGCAACGGCATGACGATGCGTTCCACACGCTCCCGGACGGCGGTGCGCGACACCACCAACCCGATCAGCAGAGCGCCGATCGCGTCCGAGACACCAACTTCCTCGGAGAGCCCGGCGACGAGCACCACCAGCCCGATGACCAGCACGGCCAGCAGCTCGTCCTCCCGGCTGCCGACCAGCCAGCCGACGGCACGCGCACCGTAGCGGGCGACAATGAACAGCACGATGAGGAATCCGAAGCTGATCGCGATGTCACGGGCCAGTTCGAGCGGTGATTCGGATTCGGACAGCACGGGTGCCAGCAAGGCCAGGTAGAAAGCCAGGAACAAGTCCTCGATCACGATGATGCCGAGGACCACGGGGGTTTCGGCATTGGTGAGCCGGTGCAGCTCGATGAGCAACTTGGTGGCGATCGCCGAGGACGAGATGCCCAGCGCACCCGCGATGACCAGCGCCTCCGACGTCCCCCAGCCGAGCGCGAGTCCCAACAACAGGCCGGCGGTGATGTTCAGACCGATGTAGGCCGCGGCCGCGATGAACAGCCTGCGGCCGCTGCCCAGCACCTGCTCGACGGGAAACTCCACGCCCAGGTGGAACAGCAAAAGCACCAGCCCGAGAGCGGCCAGCACGGCCAAGTCCTCCGGATGCTCAACGAGCACCGGGCCTGGCGTCCCGGGGCCGAACAGGATGCCGACCACCATGTAGCAAGGAATGCTCGGGAGACCGACGCGCCGGCCCAACCGGGCGATCAGCCCGGCCAGCAGTACGACGGCACCCAAGCCGACAAGATCCACGTGCATGTCAGCTCCGGCGGCTGGCGTCGGTCAGGATTCGAAGAACGTCTGTGCGAGCACGGCGCCGACCTTGCGCGCCTGCTCCTCGGTGAGTTCTATCACCGCTGTCGGATCGGCGGAGCCGGACGCGAACACGTACAGATCCCGTATGCCACCTGAGCGCACCACCACAGAGATCCGCTGGTCCGGCCGGCCCAGGTCGATGTCGTATCGCTTGCCGATGCCCGGCAGCTCCTGTACGTGCACGCCCTTGCCCATGGCCCCCTCCTGCTCTGTCGCTATCCGATCAACACTTAAGTTACGGCCCCGAGCGGGTCGGTGAGCACATCACGAAAGGCCAGTTCTGCGGCACCGAGCAGGACGGAGTCGTCCCCGAGGGCCTGCGGCGCCAACCGCACCTGTTCGGCGGCCGCTGCCATGGCGGTTGAGTCCAGTCCCGCCCGCACAATCGGCGTTGCGGCCCGGAAAACCTCCGCCAGCGCGCCCCCGAACACGATGATCGCGGGGTTGAACACGTTCACTAACGCACCGGTGCCGACACCCAACCAGTGTGCAGCCTTTTCGACGGCGGCGGCCGCGATCGGGTCCTGCTGCTGGGCCGCTCGGACGACGTCGCGCACCGCCGCCAACCCCTCTCCCGCCGGCCTGCCAGCCGCCACCAGCAGCGCATTCTCACCTACCTGGGTCTCCCAACATCCGAAAGATCCGCAGCGGCAGCGGACGTCGCGATCGGCCAGCGGCAAGTGGCCGACCTCGCCCGCGTAGCCGCCGACGCCGGCGAGTGGTCGGCCGTCAACGAGAACGCCGCCGCCGACGCCGACTTCGCCGGACAGGTAGATCACGTCGCGGTATCCGACGGCAGCACCCCGCATGTGTTCGGCCAGCACGCCGGCGTCCGCGTCGTTGCCCACCGCCACCGACAGCCCGGTCGCCGCGGCCAGTCGCTCCGCGAACGGCACGTCGATCCATCCAAGGTTGGGCGCCGTGCGTATGAGCCCGTCGGATTGGCGGACCACGCCGGGTACCGCCGCTCCGATGCCGAGGATCCGCACGTCTTGCCCGGCAGCCCGGCGCATGTCGATGCAGAGTTCGGCCACTTCGCCGGAGACCTCGTCGACGCCGCCGCTCGGCGTCCGCCACCCGGAGCGGCGATCCAGCACCCGGCCGCCGAGGCCCACTCGGGCCACCGTCAGGTGGGCAGCGCCGAGGTCAGCAGCGAGCACGCACACCCGGTCCGAGGCCGGTTCGACCACCAGGGACGGCCGGCCGGCTCCCCCGCGAGCCGCCTGGACGCCGACCTCACGGGCGAGCCCGTGCGTGACCAAGTCTCCGACCAGGGCGGCGATCGTGCTGCGGTTCAAGCCGAGCTGAATGGTGAGCTGTGCTCGCGACAGCCGTCCCTGGGTGTGCAGCCGCGTCAACACAGCGGAGAGGTTGCTCCGCCTGACTTCCTCGGTTCGGACCCCGTCCATCGACTTACGCACGTCCGGTGGCCGCAGCCCTCCTGCGTGACAGTGCGTCCACTGCGGCGGCCAGTAGCAGCACCAGTGCGGTGACGATGAACTGGACGGCCGACCGCGACGTGATCAGCGGGAGTCCGTTCGCGATCACTGCGACCACCAGGCCGCCGAGAACCGCGTCGCGTATCTTCCCCTTGCCGCCGAACAGTGACGTGCCACCGATGACGGCGGCGCCAACGGCGAGCAGCAGGGTGGTCGACCCGCCGGTGGTCGGTGATACGGACTGGTCGCGGGAGGCGAACAGAATGCCGGCGATGGCGGCCATGGTCGAGCAGATCACGAAGCACGAGATCTTGACCCGGTCGATGCTGATACCGGCGCGGCGTGCGGCCTCTTCGTTGCCGCCGATCGCGTAGATGTGCCGGCCGAACGCGGTGCGGGACAGCACGAAGGTCAGCACGACGAGGAACAGCACGGCGATCGGGACGATGATCGGCAGACCCTTGAGGGAGGTGATCTCGGGGTTGCGGCTGCGCTCTTGGTTGAGCAGGAAGGTGGCCACGCTCGCCAGGACGGCCAGCGCACCGATCTTGAACCAGAGCACCGAGGGCGGCTGGACCGGCAGGCCGGCGCGCGCCCGCTTGCGGGCCGAGCTCAACGTCACCAAGGCATAACCGGCGACCACGATCGCAATCAGGACCCACCCGAGTGCGGGTGAAATGTTGCTGTTCATTATCCGCAAGATCGTCGAGTCACGAACCGGGATGGTGCCGCCCTCGCCGATCACGTACAGCATGACGCCCTGTAGGCCCAGGAAATAGGCCAGCGTGACCACGAACGACGGCACTCCGAGCCGGGCCACGAGCACCCCGATGGTCAACCCGATCGCCGCGCCGGTGAGCAGGCACGCGATGACGGCGACCGGCCAGGGTCGGCCTTGCTGGGTCAGCAGGACGGCCATGACAGCTGCCGAGGTGCCGGCGGCGAAGCCGGCCGACAGGTCGATCTGCCCCAGCAGCAGCACGAAGACGAGCCCCATCGCGATGAAGATGATCGCGGCGCTCTGATTTAGCAGGTTGGCGAAGTTGAAGGCGGTGGAGAACGTGTTCGGCCGCATCGCGGTGAAGAACGCCACCAGGGCCAGGAGTCCGAGCACCGCTGGCAGCCCGCCGATGTCACCACCGCGCACCCGCGAGAGGTAACCGGTGAAGGCGCTGCGCAGTGAGGTCTGCTCTGCCGCGATCTCCTCGGTGCGCACGGTCATGCCACGGCCTCCTTGGTGGGTGCCAGGCCGAGCTCGCCGCTTCGCCCGGCCGTGATGAGTTCGACGACCTGGGTGTGGCTGACCTCATTCGCCCGCACCTGCGCGGCCATCCGGCCGAGGTACAGCGTGGCGATGCAGTCGGCGACCTCGAACACATCGGTCATGTTGTGCGAGATGAAGATGACCGCAAGCCCGGACTCGGCCAGCCGGCGCACCAGCGTGAGGACCTGTTCGGTCTGGGCGACACCGAGCGCGGCGGTCGGCTCGTCGAGGATGACGAGTTTGCTGTTCCACAGCACCGCACGGGCGATGGCCACGGTTTGCCGCTGTCCACCCGACAGGCTGGCGACCTGCATCCGCACTGACGCCAGGGTGCGTACGGACAAGCCGCGCAGCGTCTCGGTGGCCTTCCTCTCCATCGTGGTCTCGTCCAGCACGACACCCTCGACCAGCTCGCGGCCGAGGAACATGTTGTGGACCACGTCCAGGTTGTCGCACAGCGCCAGGTCCTGGTACACGACCTCGATCCCGAGCGCGTTCGCGTCTTTGGGATGGTGCACGTGCACCTCGTCGCCTTCGAACACGTACGAGCCGGAGTCGAAGGTGTGGCTGCCGGCGATGCCCTTGATCAGGGTGGACTTGCCGGCCCCGTTGTCGCCGACGAGCGCGGTCACCTCGCCGGCGTAGACGTCCAGGTCGACATCTTTGAGGACGTGGACGGCGCCGAAGCTCTTGTTGACGCCGCGCAACTGCAGCAGCGGCGGGCTGGAATCGGTCATGCGCTACCTCGCTGTCACGGGGCGGCGCGGGGGCCCGGGATCGTGCCCTGGGCCCCGCGCCTACCGACTACTCGACGCCGTACTCCTCGCAGGCAGCCTGCAGCTCTGCGGAGGTGCACAGATTCTCGGCCGTGGTGAACCCGTCGGCAACCACGTCCTTGACCGTGTCCGCGAAGATGGCCTGCGGCTCGAGCAGCACGGACTTGACCTGCTCACCGCTTTCGGTGTCGTCCACCGAGCCGCTGGCCAACGCGTCCGCGGCGGTGGTGTCACCGTTCGCGAGCAGCACCGCCAACTCGGCGGCCGCGTCCGCTTCCTTCTTGATCGCCTTGTACACGGTCATGCACTGGGTGCCGAGAAGAACCCGCTGCAAGCCCTCATCCGTGGCGTCCTGCCCCGTGACCGGGACCTGTCCGGCCAGGCCGTTGCGGTCCATCACCGAGATCACCGCGCCGCCGAGCCCGTCGTTGGCCGCGGCCACGCCGACGAAATCGCCGCCGGTGCTGGTGAAGATCTGCTCGAAGATCGTGCCCGCCTGCGTGTTGTCCCAGTCCGGCACCGATTGGTCGTCGGCGACGCCGTAACCTGCCGATGTGATCGCCGACTCGTAACCCTGCTTGAACAAGGTGGCGTTGTTGTCCGTCGGCGAGCCATTGAGCAGCACGACATCGCCTTCGGTGACGCCGTCATCCTGCAGGCAGGTGACCAGACCCTCGCCGATCGCCGTCCCGACCGCCACGTTGTCGAACGAGACGTAGTACTCAGCACCCCCACCGAGCGTCAGCCGGTCGTAGTCGATCGTCGGGATGCCGGCCGAACTAGCCCGACCGATCACGGCACTTCCGGTCTCCGAGTCGAGGTTGACGATCAGCAGCGCGTCGACCCCAGCGTTGATCATGCCGTCTGCGATGGTCTGGAACTTCGCCGTGTCACCTTCGGCGTTCTGGATGTCGTAGTTGACACCAGCGGCCTCGAACGCCTCACCCAAGAAGCGCCGGTCGGCCGTCTCCCACCGCGCGGATGATGCCGAGTCCGGCAGGATCACGCCGACGGTGGGAGTCCCTCCCTCGGTCGTGCCGGTGCTGTCCGAATCGTCGTCACCGCCACAACCGGCCAGCACGAGGCTCCCGATTGCAGCAGCTGCAAGCACCGACAGATGCATGCGTCGCATGGCTCAATCTCCTCCACGAGATTTCGTGGTTCCGGCCAGTGCCGACACCACGACAATTAATTTGTTGTGGGCCGCAACGTTAGAGCCAGAGGCCATGCAGTCCAGCCAAAAGACCGACTCAAGCTGGTAACGATTCGGAAACACCCCAGCGACTGGGCACCCCTCACCTCCCGCGTTGATCACGGGCGATTCGTAGCACCCGAGGCCGGCATACCACGAATTGCCCGTGATCAACGCGGGAGGAAAGTGGGAGGAAAGTGGGAGCTACCGCTGTTCGAGGACGGCCACCGTTCGGGCGGGGACGGTGACCGACGAGGCGTCGACGGAGGTCTGCCTGACCACGTCGTCGGCGCCGTTCGCCTGCACCGGGTGCAACTCCAGCGAGGCGGCGGCGTCGACCTCGACGGTGTGCTCCTCGGGCGTGGCGTTGAAGACCACGACGAGCCGCTCGCGATCCGGGTCGACGTCGGCGCCGGCGCGGTCGTCGATCTCCATCACGATCACGCCCGGTGTCTGGTCCGGCCCGCCGTACGGGAAGCTCACCCGCTCCTGCACCAGCTCGGCCGTACCCAGCCGGAACAGCGGCGAGGAGAACCGCAGCCGCAGCAGGTCGAGCGCGCGCTCGTGCGCGGCCTCGATGTCGTCCGCACCAGGCTTGAGCGCGGGGTCGGCGAGCAGCGGCTCCATGAACGGCCACTTGGACTGGTTGTCCGCCGCGAGGGGCAGCCCGGACCCGAAAGTGCTGTCCTGGTAACTCCAGTCGACCCGGTTGAACCAGTCGCCGGAGTTGTAGGAGTTCCTGTCCAGGGACTTCGACCGCAGCAGGTCTGCTCCCGCGTGCCAGAACGACGGGCCCTGGGCCAGTGCGGTCGTGGCGAGCGCCACCGTGTTCATCCGCACCCGGTCCGCCATCGGCAGGTCGGTCGGCAGCTTGTAGGTCAGCGCGTCGAACAGGGTCTCGTTGTCGTGCGCGTCGACGTACGTGATGGTCTCTTCCGGGTCCGCCGCGTAGCCCGCGGGCGAGCCGTTGGAGTCCACGTCGGCCCCGGTGACGGTGGAACCGGTGCGGTCGACGAACGTGTAGTCGCGCAGGTTGCCGGCCAGCCCGACCTTGATCTGGTCGTGGTACAGCAGCAACCGGTCGTGCTGGGCGTCCTCGGAGCCGTTCGCCGGCGAGCCGTTCGGCTCCAGGAACAGCCCGGACGCGAAGCCCTGGATCCGCGGGTCGTCGTCGAACGGGCCGCCACCGCGGACGGCGTCACGCAGCCGGTCGCTGAACGTCCCGATTCCGGCTCCGAACATTTCCAGCTGGGACGCCTGCCGGAACCGCGCGTTGTTCGCGACCTCGCCGAAGTTCCAGCCTTCGCCGTATACGTAGATCGACTCGCCGTCGACGCCGTCGTCCTCGACCGTCAGGGCGTCCAGCGCGGCGCGAACCTTCTCCATGGTCTCGCGGCTGTGGTGGCCCATCAGGTCGAAGCGGAACCCGTCCACCTTGTAGGCCCGGGCCCACGTCACGAGCGAGTCCACCATCAGCTTCTCCATCATGGCGTGCTCGGTGGCGGTGTTCTGGCAGCACGTCGAGGTCTCGATGTTCCCGTCCGCGTTGAGCCGGTGGTAGTAGCCGGGGACGATGCGGTCGAGCACCGACTTGGGGTCCTGTCCCGCCGAGGTGGTGTGGTTGTAGACCACGTCCATCACCAC
>DASUUH010000093.1:0-16176 GCA_036374175.1 Jiangellaceae bacterium
GACGTCGATCCGCACTGGGCCGGAATCGGCGGGCACACGCTACTGATCAACCAACTCATCGCTGACCCGCACCTCGACGTGGTCCCCGCCGACCCCACGTCGCCAGCCCACCGCCGAATGGCGGCGTCACGATCGTCACCGCATGTGTGCCCGCTGAACCTGCCGACCGGTTCGCCCTTGATCGAGGGCAAGGTGCAGCCCGACGAGCGCAAACCAGACGCTGATCGGCTTGGCTGGGGGCCCGGGGTGCTGAGCGGCGTAAGCGTCGACGGCCTGTTGATGTGGGAAGTCCCAGCGCGCACGCTCGACGTTGTAAGCCGACAGTTCGAGGTAGGCGCCGTAGCACGTCGGCGACGCTGGGAACGGCGGCTCGATCCCATCAGTGCCTGTGGATGAGTCCCAACCGCACGATGGGCACGGCGCTGCGGTCATGGCCCAACGATGCCCGATGCCCGTACAAACCCATGCTCATTTGGCCGTCCGCGCGGTCGCGTCGATGTCGAGGAGTCGTTCGGGCCGATTTGCTGTAGTGCACCGGGCCGGGCTCGGAAAGGGCTCGAAACCTCAGCGGGTTGGACGCGCGACTCGGGCTGGCGAGGCCGCTTACCAGGCGTACTGTTCGGAGCATGGGCTTCTGGCTGACCATCGAGATTCAGCACGGCGAGATTCGTGCTGATCGATGGCGGCGGGCGCACGGCGAGTCGTTGATCGAGGCGGCGGTGACCAACGGCGCTCGGAGCTGGGAGTGGCATACCCCGCGATGGGGCCTGATCCTGGAGCTTGAGTTCAGCGGCGAGGAGGCACGAGACGCGTTCAGGGACCTGCCCGCGGTCACCGCGGCGCTGGACGCGGTGCCCGACCCGGTGTCCGGTCTGCTGGTTTACCCCGGCCGCGGCGGCGGGGCGGGAGCTGGGATGCCACGTCGACCTCGCCCCGCTCCGCCCGCCGGGGCAGCTGAAGTGGACGAACCGCGGAACCAGTTCGTTGACCTGGTCGTCGAGCGATAGTCCTTCGTCGTCACTGACTTCGTTGAGACGCTCGCTCACAGCCGCCGACTGGTCGGCTGCTTCGATGAGCGTTGCCACGGGATGGTGCTCTGCCACGCACACTGGTCCGTCCGGACGGCGCGATCGGGTCGCCACTGATCCTGGTGCGGCGCTACCCGAGACAGATGGACCTACGGCGTAATCTCGCCACGTGGCTTTGACAGGTCCCGATGCCGTGGTGGTGGGTGCCGGGGTCATCGGCCTGACCACGGCCGTGTGTCTGGCCGAGGCCGGGCTGCGAGTCACGGTCGTCGCGGCCGACCCGCCGGAGCGAACCACATCGATGGCTGCCGCTGCGATGGTCGGGCCCGTCTTCGTGGCCCGGAGCGACCCGGGCGGGACGCGCGAGCACGACACGTTCGATGAGTTCGTCCGGCTGGCGAGCGTCCCGGGCACCGGGGTGCGGATCAGCACCGGCCGGTTCGCGGCCAGGGCAGGCGGCCCGGACGCACCGCCGATCCACCGGCCGACCGATGTGGTGCCACTGGGGCCGGCCGAGTTGCCGGCACCGTTCACCTCAGGCTTTCGGACCAGCGTCCCGTGCGTCGATATGCCTCGGTACCTGAACTATCTGAGGCTTCGGCTCACCGACGCCGGCGGCGCGATCGAGATTCGCCGACTGGGCAGCCTGGCAGAGGCAGCGTCGTTGGCGCCGCTGGTCGCCAACTGCCCAGGTGTGGGCGCTCGCGCGCTGGTCCCCGACCCATCGGTCCGTCCGGTCCGTGGCCAGCACGTGATCGTGGAGAATCCCGGGCTGGACACGTTCTTCATCGAGGCGCCGTTCGGGCCGAGCTGGACGTCGTACTTCCCCCACGGCGGGCATGTCGTGCTGGGCGGGATCGCCGTGCAGGACGACTGGAGTATCGAACCCGACCCGGACATCGCCGATCAGATCCTGGCTCGCTGCGTGGCCGCCGAACCGCGGCTGGCCGGTGCGCGGGTCATCGGTCACCGAGTCGGACTGCGCCCGGCCCGACCCGAGGTCCGGCTAGAGGCGCAGGAGCTGGACCGGACGCGCATCGTCCACGACTACGGCCACGGCGGCAACGGAGTGGCGCTGTCCTGGGGAAGCGCCCGCGAGGCTTCGGCCCTGCTGACCGGAACAGCCCCGTGACCCGGCCGCATCGGCAACTCGGTTTGCGTGCAGCATGCGTTCGGCCGCGGCACGGCCACCGGCACACTCACATCACCCTGGTCGCGCAGTCCTGCCTATGATCGTGCGAACCGCGACCCGGCGTGAGACTTCAGCGGCATTTCCATCCGGCGAGTCGAGATCAAGCAGGTACGTAGGTCAACCTGATTACATCCTCGCCAATCCGATCATCTGCCATGAGGCGGAGAGGCGGCCGGGGTCCGGCGAAATACGGCTTGCTGTGACCCAGCACGACGGGGTGCAGGTAGATTCGGTACTCATCAATCAGGCCAAGTTCAGTCAGGCTTTTCGCCAACTCTGGGCCAGCAACTTCGATCTCCCCGTCACGCTCGGCCTTAACTCGAGGATGGCGCCCTCAAGATCATCCTCAACAAGCCTGGCGTTGGGGCCGACCGACCTCAGCGAGCGCGAGACGACCCATTTCGGCTGGTTCCGCCACGCCGCCGCGAAGGCGCGTTCGTCGGCGTCCCACTCAGGATGATCGTCGTCCCAGAAACGCATGACCTCATACATTCGGCGACCGTACACACAGCCCACCTGCGCCTGAGCCTCCTCGATGAAGTGGCGGAAAAGCGTAGGGCCTGGCGCAAACGCCACATGATCGACGTAGCCGTCCAAGGACTGGTTCATCCCGAACACGAGCCTGGCCATGCGCGATCCCTTCCTCAGGCGGCCCCATCGATCTGTGCTCCAATTCCCTGCAGCACAACTATGGCGCTGCTCGTGGTCATCGTCTATCGAACGCCCTCATCTGCCGCGGTTAGCTCACATCAAGCGTGGTCCGAGCTGTGGCGGGGTGTGCTTGCTCTCAGGCGGAGGGCATGTATGGCGCTCGTTGGCGGCGCTGAGCAGGCGACCGTGTTGTGTTTGCCTTCGATGATGGTGCGATCCCAGTACGCTGACGCGAGATATTGTCGCGGTGGTGCTCTTCAAGCAGCTAGGCGGCGTGGATGACGGTTCCGAACGCTACGGATGTGGGTGCGGGGGATCATGCGTGTTTGACGTTCACGGATGGCGAGGATCGGTTGGATCTGATCGCGGCGTTCGTGCGCGGCGGGCTGCGGGCCGGGCACAAGGTGGTGTGCTGGACCGATGCGATCGAGCCTGACGGCCTCGCGGGGCAGCTGGCAGAGCGGTCGGTGAAGCCGGGCGCGGCGATCCGCCGCGGTCAGTTACGGCTGTCACCAGTATCGGACTCGCTGCTGGGTTCGGGCGCGGTCACTGCTGCCGCGATGGTGGATGTGCTGTCCGGCGAGCTCGATGCGGCCGCGCGGGAGGGCTATCCCGGGCTGCGGATCAGCGCCGACATGGCCTGGGCTTCCCGGCCGGTCGGCGGGGTCGAGGAGCTGCTCGCGTTCGAGACCAAGGTCGCCGATCTGTTCGCGGACGGCCGGCTGTGCCTAATCTGCCAGTACGACCGGGACCGGTTCGACGCGGTCACCCTTGCCTTCGCGGCCAAGGCACACCCGAAGACGGTCGCGGCTCAGGTCTACTACGAGCACCCGCTGCTGCGTATCTGCCGCCAGTACAGCCCGCCCGGGGTGCGCGTGGCCGGGCAGCTGGACTACCGGCAGCGTGACGTCCTGGAGCAGGCGCTGGGTGAGTCCCTGCGCCTGGACCGCAACCCACGGGTCAACCTGGCTCGGTTGGATTATATCGACGGCGCGTGCGCCGGGGTGATCGTGGCTGCCGCCATGCGGCTGCCTCGTTCGCGGCGGATGACCGTCAGATGCCAGCGGCTTGTGGCAACGGTTCTCGATCTTGTTGGCGCGGGTTCCGCTCCGGGTCTTCGGGTACAAGTCAGCCATGAGCAGCGGTGACCCGGCTGCGCCTCGTCCCCACCGCCGGCGGGCAAGCCCGTCACGGCCCGAGTCCGTTGACCTCGACGAAACCTTCGACGTCAACCGCCTCCACATGCTGCGCCAAACCGTCGCGGCGCATGCCGACAGGCTCGGCGCCCAGGAGGACCAGGTCGAGCGGCTGATCATGGTGGCCGGAGAACTCGCCACCAACGCCATCCGCCACGGCGGCGGCCGAGGTCGCCTGCTCCTATGGCATCACGACGACGCCCTCTACTGCCAAGTCAGCGACCAAGGCCCCGGCATCAAGGACCCGACGGCGGGCACGTCGCCACCGAAGCCACTCGCCGGTGAGAGCGGCGGTCGCGGACTGTGGATCTGCCGCAACCTCGCCAGCGAACTCACCATCAGCACCGGACCAGACGGACATGGCACCATCGTCCAAGCTGTGATCCCACGCTGACGACCGCGCGGTCGGGGACTGTCTGAACATAGTTTCGCATCGGGTCGTCTGCTGAGCGCACTCATTTGACCCGAGGCGCGCTGTCCTGCCGAAGAACTGTCAAGGAGCCGGCTAGCCTGGGCTGATGGCGTTCTTCGAGCCCTCCGTGCCACGGGCGCCGCTGCCACCACCGCCGTGGCAGGCCCCACCAGTGAACGCCCTTGGAACCGCGGTTCCGCTGCAGCGGTTCGTTGTCCGCACCGACTCCTTGGTCGTCGCGCTGACGAGCGTGGTTGCCTACGCGAGCGGTTGCCAATTCGGCTTCCGGGTGGCCGCACGGGCGTCAGCACTGGACCGCGCTGATCGTAGACAGCTTCGGGCTGCGTTCCTCGGCGACTACTCCGATTTGTCCGAACCGCGGCCGCCCGACGAGCCATTCCGCTGCGGCATCCGGCGTGCCGACGGCTCCAAGGTGACCAGTGTCGACGACCCACCGTTCTGGGATCCGACGTCGCCGATGCGGCCGGAAGGCCCTGTCTTGGTGGAGTTCAGCTCGCTCGGGACGCACATCGAGGCGGATGGGATGTGGTGCGGGCCTGGGTACTGGCTGTGGCCGCTGCCGCCGCCCCAGCCGTTCGCCCTGGTCGTCGACTGGCCCGAGGCGGCAATTCCGCAGACTGAGGTCGAGCTTGAGGGCGCAGCGATCGTCGCCGCCGGTGAGTCCGCCGAACCACTCTGGCCCGATGACGCGCGCCGCGGTTAGCCTTCGGGTGTGTCGTTCTTCGAGCCGACCTCGCCCCGCCCTGCACGGCAGCAGCCTCCGTGGTACGGCCCGCCGGAGGACGTCCTCGGCGCGCCTGCCCCGGTCAGGCGGATACTCGCCCGCACCGACACCATTGTGGTCGCCCTGACCGACATCGTGGCCTACCCGAGCGGCTGCCAGTTCAGCCTCCAGCTGGCCGCGCGCCGCGGGACACTGTCCGACGACCAGTGGCGGGACCTGCGGGAGCTAGTCTTCGGGGAGCGCTGGCCCAGCGAACGTGACGAGATGCTGCGTTGCGGTGTCCAGTTCGCCGATGGCACCAAGGCGACCAATGTCGACTCGCGGCCATTCTGGGACACCCCCGAACCGTACGCGGCCGCACCGCCGGTGTTCATCGAGGCCGGAGGCGGTGGCGGCGAAGCCGGCGATAACCAACTGCGCAGCAGCCCCGGGTATTGGCTGTGGCCGCTGCCGCCACCGGAACCGTTCACGTTCGCAGTCGAATGGCCCGCCGCGGGAATCGAACTTACGATGACCGAAGTCGACGGCGCCGCGATTGTCACGGCCAGCCAGGCCGCCGAACCCTTCTGGCCTGCGCCCTCGTAGCTAGGGTCGTCGGCAATGTGACCCACGGAGCCGAGGAATGATCACGGCGGATGCGCCCGTCGCGCCAGTATCTGCCGCCGTGGTCCGTGTCCGACTTCGGCAACTGGAGGGCAGCTGAAGAGTGGCCGGGTCAACCCCACTGCATATGCCCGACTTCGCGTTCATCTGGCCAGCCGACCACGCCTGGTGCGTCGCCAACGACGTCGACCCGCATTGGGCCGGGATCGGAGCCGATGTCTCGGCCGTCAGCGAGCTTCTGGCTGATCCACGTCTCGACGTCGTCGCAGCCGACCCAAGCGAAGACCAGCCGTATTACCGGTAGACAAATGAAGGCCCAGAGAGTTTCCTCTCGCAAACCGAGGTTCAAGACCCGGCTGTCGCCGACGACTTCTCGGGTCGGCACAACCCTGCTACCGAGCCAGCTCCCGAACGTCCGCTTCTGACCCTGGTCGCGCGGTCGCGCCCCGGGCCAAACGCGCCGCGGCATTCCGGCCAAAATGACGCGCAGTGTCAAGGAGTTGCCGAGACCTAGACCGATCTGTTCACAGGCGCCGGCTTCGGAAGACGCCTAGGCGGCGGCAATGGTGCCCTACATGTAGAACGCATACCTGGAAGCGGGGCTGTCATCCGGTCCAATGTGGCGCAGGATCTCGCCGACCTTCTCGGCGGTTCGAATGGTGATCGGCGAGCGACCGTCCATTTGAGTCGCGTTCCAGTTCATCTTCGTGAGAGCGAGAATCTCCAGCGCCAGGTCCTCGGGTGCCGCCTCGGTGGAGTGCAGCCGTATGCCCAGTGGCTGTGGTACATACATCCCCGGATAGGTCTTGTAAAGTGGCACACTTCCACGGGTGTACAACACGTGCCGGTCCTGGTCGAGGCTGAGCAAGGTGCCACGTAGAGGCGGCTGCTTACCGCGGCGGAATAGCCGAATGCGGTCGATGGTTAGCCAGATGAGTTCGACGATGTCGATCTGGTGCTCCGCGGCGGCAGCCCTGAATCCGTCCGCCTCCGCGCCGGTGAACGACGAGGTCTTGTGCAGCACCACTCGGGCAGGACTCTGCCGGTGTTCGGTGCGGTACTTGCCGAGCGCGTCGTGCAAGAGCGCGTGGGCGCCGTCCTCATCCAGGTGGGGTTGACGGTCGAACTTGGCCACCGACGCTGCTCCGCCACGAACGATCATTCCGTCTCCGCGCTGGTTGAACACCTGCGCGACCGAGGACTCCAAGGACTCACCGTCGGAGGTTGCGTAGAACGACACCCCGACATAGCAGGACGCCAGGTCTTGAGGGTCGCGCGGCAGACGCCACGGGACGCCGCCGGCCTTGTAGTACAGCGCGGTGTGCAGGTTCCAGGCAGAGGTCGCCTCGTCCTGTCGCGGCCGCGGTTCGGAATCCTTGGGCTCCTTGAACGTCGGGTCCCAAGTCGAGCGGCGGATGATCTGGATCGGCTGGGTGTAGCGCAGCGACTTCGCCTTGAGCAGTGAGTGGAAGTCACCATGCCCGGGTGGCAGACGTGTCGGGTGACGCGCCGCGGCATTTGTGCGGTCTGCGCCTCCGCGTTGACCGCGCGCATCCTGAGCCGCAGTACCGGGACTGGCTCCGCCCTTGGCTGATCTAGCCGGCGCCGCGATGCCGGTGTCAACCAGGTCATCGGGCCGGCAGACGATGACGACGTCGCAGTTCGGCTCCTCGTGAAGCACCTGAAGCTCCCTGTCGTACAGCTCGACCGCTGCCGCTGCGGCCTTGAGGGGGTTGAGGCCCTGAAGGGCTTCGAGGTCGTTGCGGCTGATGGGCCGCTCGAGGCGTGAGTTCCACACGATCGTCGAGCGGAACGCCCGATCGGTATCGAACCCGGGAAACGGCAGGTACAGGCTCCCCAGGTGGCTCTGCTTGGCCGCGATCGGTGTGCGGCAGCGGTCCAGCCACCGCTTGACGCCATCGATGGACGCCTGCGGACCGACCAGGCCCACGCGGATGGCGCGGACCTTGGTCTCCTCAATGTCTGCCGGACCGTAGAAGTCCAGGCCATGGCGCGGGTCGCGGTGGTGGGTGCCGTGGGCGAACTCGAGCGGCGGCTCGTCAAGGACCGTCAGCTTCATGCGTCGTCCCCGAAGTCGAGGAAGAGCTGGAGGTCGTCGTCGGCTGTGCCGGGAGCGTCCCAGGCGGCGTCGTCGATGCCGTAGTCGCTGTCGAATATGAGCGGGGGCCCAAATGTCAGCAGTCGGTCCGCATCCGCCTCGCCGATGAGCAGGGGGTCCTCCGCAGGGCGCAGCAGGCCGAACCACAGCTGGGTCTCTCCCAGGACCGCGGGGTTGCGCTCACGGCGCTTCAGGGTGGCGAGGTACTTGTCGGCGAACGGGTGCTCCAGGTGCCCATCGGTCGTGAAGTAGTAGTCGGGCGTGACTGCGCAGAACCAGTCATCGACGATCTCGGTGAATGTCCATCTCAGTGCCGCGTGCCGGTAGAACTCGCGACGCGACGGGTCGTCCTTGCGCTGGTAGAAGCCGTTGAACGCGGTACGCGGCCGTCCGGTCGTGCTGATGACCTTGCGCTGCTGGAGATCCTCGGGCGCCTTGAAGAAGATGAACTTGCGGCTGTTGGACCACTCGCAGATCTCGCGCAGGTCGTGGCGCAACGCTGCGTTGAGCAGTCCGACCAGCAGCCGGCGGTGCTCAGGGATTCCGTCCCGCAGCTCGCCGACCGGGTTCTCATTGGCTGCCGTCGTCGCGATCCGCGCCAGGCTGGTTCCGGCGATCGGGGCCCAGGTGTAGATGCGACCGTTGGCCAGGTAGAAGTCCTGCCGCATGGGCTTACCTGTCTCGCGCTGGGAGGCGAGCACGGCACCGCGTTTAGCCGTCGGAACCGAGGCGGAGAAGTAGCTGTGGGGGAACTCGACCGGCAGCAGGTTGCTGATGAGCTTTTCGGCGCGGTGCTCGGCGACCGGCGAGTGCGCCCGCGCGTGTGGGTCGGCAACGGCCAGAAGGCGGGCGGCTGTGGTCTGGTCGAACTTCTGCGTGGCCTTGTCGAACTCGACGCGCCGAGTCGCGCGCCGGCCCGGATCGCTGAAGACCTGCTGGATATGGGCCCACCACGCCTCGCCGGTCTCCGGCTTGGAGCAGACCAGGATGACCGGGTTGCGGCCGGCCATCATCCAGTAGTCGATGTCCCGCTCCTCGCACAAGAAGTGAAACCGGGGTGTCGTCCTCGCCAGGGAACGTGTCACGGGTGGTCTTGCTCTGCACGAAGATGTGCTGGTTGCTCATCTCGCTGGTGTCCGGGTCTCGCAGCTCGATGGTGCCGTCGATGCCCGGGTCGACGTGCCGTTCGTGCCAAACGTGCTTCATCTGGCTGACACGACGGTGGATGAGAGCGACGCCGGCGTCACCCTGCAGGGTGTTGTCGTCGATCATCTTGCCGCGCGTCATAGTTGCCTCGCCGTCCTCTGCTCGTTCTGCTCGTTCTGCTCGTACTGGCCGAGTCCATCATGGCCTCCGCCTCCGACACGTTCGCGCAGCCACACGACGTCATGCGGCGCGGCATGGGGCGTTTTCAGGCCTGTTGAGGGGCGATGCAGGCGTTGACGAACAGCAACCACAGACTCTGGACGCCCTGGATGGCCTCCGGGATCACGATGCGCTTCATCAGTGATCTACGTTGTTAATGACGGCCAGGGCAAGGCTCACCCATGGCATGCTGCCCAGGCACCAGAGAGCGGGGAAGAGCCTTCGTTGCCGAACTCCACGACGACGGACGGGTGACGCTCACGATCACCGCATTCGCACGGCGATCCTGGCTGCTGGTATGGCTGGCCGGTCCGGTCATGCCGAGCCGTGCAGGCCTGGGTAACTCGCCGGTGCGTCACGGCGCTTGAAGCCTGTCGACGGAACGACGACGACGTCCGAATGTGCCACTGCTGTGCTCTAACAGCGCGGTGGGTGGCTGCCGCTTTTGACATGTCGCGTCCGGTCGCCGCTGTGTCCACGTGCTCTGCCGGGCGGTGGTCCGGATACTGGTGTGCGGTCAAGACTGTGGCCACGTCCGAGGACGGGTGGCCGTTTGCCGTCGTGGCCACCGCCGGCTGTATGCCGACACCGACCGTGCGGAGCACACGTTGGCCGATGACCGGTGATCCGTCGGCGGTCGCCGCGGGGAGCATGCGGCCAGTGTCGAGCGTTTGGCCGTGAGCCAGCGGTGCCGGTCACGAGACTGGTTCGCGGTCGATTCCCCCGGACGTCATGCCGCCACTTTAACCGCTACAGCCGAGTCAGCCTGGCCTCGCGAAACGCGTCCGCGGCCGAACCGCCTACGCGACCGACGCGGGCCCGTCCCGGTCCGCGTCAACATCAGACAGACACCTCTGGCATCTCGCCAGGACGTGTAACTGGCGAGTTCGCTTTGGATGCGTGGACGATGGACGGCGACACTTCCACATGCACAGTTCCATCTCCTGCCGGGACTGTAACGCCGGCGGCGGCACCGTCGATCCGCACTGTCCGCGTTGCTGATGGCGGCTAACGGTTGCCTTGGGCTCGTAGGGCAGGGTCCCGGGCTAGACTCCTGGCAAGATCAGTAGATCACCGGTCATGGCCGGCCACTGTGTAAGTGGCCGTGATCGGCTAGTCGGGCGAACAGCGCTTCCTCGGCCAATCCGTGTTGGCCATGATGACCGCCGTTGGCCACATGGCCGGGTACGGTAAGCATCGCGGTCGTGATGCTGACCGTCAGGTTCAGCTGCAGCCGGACTAATGGAGGTGCCGGCGTAGCTCGGCGGCGAACCGAGGCACGTCCGATCGCTCGAGCCTGACCAGCAGGCCGGGCAAGGTCGTGGGCTCGTGGCGGTATGCGGCGACCTGCTGGTGCAGCACCTCAAGGGTCACACCCGGATAGAGGTCGAGTTGGTCGAGGAGGAAGTCGTCGGGGTGAACGGCGGTGACCTCGTAGTCCTTGAGCGCGTGCTCGGGGAAGTCGCTGGTGTTGAAGGTCACGATGACCTCGGCGTTGGCGCGAACCGCAGCGGCCAGCACGTGCCGGTCCTTCGGGTCGTTGGCCATGGCGTCGATCAAGGACTCGTATCCAGCGACCGCCGCGCTTGGAAACGTCTCCCGCATCTGGCCGATCCGGACGCAGGGAAGGCCACCGCGCCTCATCTCGTACGTCGCGGCGTCGCGGTTGCCTCGTAAAGCCCAGCCTCTTCGCCAGCCGCTGCCATCTCGTCCAGCGCCCGCCGGCGTTCGTTGCGCGTGCGCTCCTGGTACTCGAGCACGTCACGGAGAAGCACCCGGCGGTGCCTGCCTCGCATTGTGTAGGGAATCTCGCCGTCAGTCAGCAGCCGCACCAGGGTCGGCCGAGAGATGTTGAGCAGATCGGCCGCCTCCTGCGTAGTGAGCATCGTGTTGTGCGGCGCGATCGTGATCGCCAGCCCTTGCGACAGCGTGTCGACGACGTCCCGCAAGACGCCGTACAGCTCCTCTGGGACCTCGATCTCGGTGCCGTCTGGACCCACCAACCGGGCACGCGACGGTGCCTCGACCTCCGCCAGGCCCTTGGCGAGTCTCGTCAGCCCGGAGGGGTCGTCGGGTGGAAGAACGGTGCGTTCTCTCAGTGCGCTTGCCATGCCCTCAGTGTACTGCGATATTCGAAAAAAGCGAAAGCGATCAGCTTAATCTTCCCTCGGAGGTCCTTGTCTCGGGCGAGCGGGCATGCGGGCCGACAGCGCCGCTGCTGCACGCTGATCGGCCTCTGACGTCCAGGCGGCGTAAACCCGAAGGGTGGTTGCACCTCCGCCGCTGTGACCGAGCCGGCCAGCGACCGTTCGGACATCGACGCCGGCCGCGATCAACTCAGTCGCCGAGTAATGCCGAAGCTTGTGCAACGTCGTCTTGATCTTTAACTTGCGCGCCATTCGCTCGTACCGCTGTGTGACGGAATCAGGGATCAGCGAAGTACTGCCATCTGGCGAACGCGAGAAGACGTACGCGTCGGCTGGGAGTTCGATGTCGAGCGCTCCGACGTGGCTGTGACACCGATCAAGGTGCTCGCGCAGTACATCGACCGTCTCCGAGTCCAGCACGATCCGCCGCTGCTGGTGGGTCTTCGTGTCTTTCTCGCTCAGTCGGCCGTCCTCGTCCACGAACAAGGCACGACGCACGACCAGCACGCCGTTGTCGAGGTCAATATCCGACCAGCGCAGAGCGCACAGCTCGCCTCGGCGAGCACCGGTGGTCATCGCCAGCCAGACGAACGCACCCCACTCCGGATCGCTCGACCAGGCCGCCTCGACCAGCCGAGCCGCATCGTCGGCCGACGGCGGACGTGGGTCCGGGCGCGGTAGCGCTGGCGGCTCGGCTTGCCGCGCCGGGTTGACGGCGATCCATCCCCAGCGAACCGCCCGGTCCAGAGCGCCGCTAAGGATCCAATGGATCTGCCGCACGCTGGAGTCCGCCAGGCCTCGGCAGGCGTGCTGCCTGCATACCTGCGCACACGCCCGGCACTCTGCAGGCTTCGGTGGGCGGCACGGCGGACCGTCGTGCTTGTCGCACACATGCTCGCTGGAGGTGCGGTGCTCGACGTACTTCCGGCCCCCGCAGTGGTCGCGGCACTTGCGCAGCTGAGCGTAGAAGGACTCCAAGATCTCCGCGTCGAGCTTGCCCACCTGCATTGTCCAGAGCACCGGACGGATGTGCTTGCCGATCTTGCGAACGTATCCCTGCTTGGTGCTCGCCTCAACGTCGATCACTTCGAGCCAGCGATCGATCAACTGGTTGACGGTAGCCGTCGTACGAGGGTTGCGCTTCTCGTCGACCTGATTGAGCAGCCGCGTCCGCACCTTCTCGGCCTCGGCCGCGGCGCGTGGGCCGGCCGGAACCGTCCCGCGCAGGTACATCCGGCGACGCGACAGCGGATCGATCCCGGCGTACACGGTCACTCGGAGCGCGCCGGACGGCAGCGTCTCAACCCGCCCGCGTCGCCGTTGCCGCGCGGCTCCTGCCTTCGCCATGGATGGGCAGCATAGAGGATGAACTCGCACCACGCATGGCACCACACCAAGCTCAACCGAAGAAGATCACCGAGTGTTGTAGCAGGTCACAAGCGTGGGGCGGGTGGGACTCGAACCCACGGCCAAGGGATTATGAGTCCCCTGCTCTAACCGGCTGAGCTACCGCCCCGCAAGCTGTCTGAGCTTACCGGTCCAGGGCGCGCAGCCGGGAAATGGCATGACCCCGGCAGGCGACGACTGCGGAGAAGAAATTCGTAGGTCAACTTCTTTGCGCTGAGATCGTCCCACCTTCTTTGCCGTTCTCGAGCCGGGCGGCCAGCCGAACCCGAATGACGGCAACCTGAAGAACCTGCACTGGGGAAAGGAGTTCCACACCGACCGCGACGCTCGCACCTTCTCGGTCGACTCCGCCGGGACGATCACTTCCGGACCGTCCGGCCACGTGCTGAACAACGACAAGATCCAGCTCTCGCCGTTCGCCGACACCGGCAACCCGGGCGGGGTCTACATCCTCGCCATCTGCTCGCTGGACCGGGTCGGCACCGACGGCCAGGTCTCGCCGCGCGACTGCAAGTACGACGCGTTCAAGGTTCGCGAGGGCAAGGACGAGGAGCCGCCACCGCCGCTCATCACGCTCAGCGGCATAAAGTACTACGACGCGAACACCAACGGCCAGTGGGACGCTGGTGAGCCGGGCCTTTCGAACTGGCCCATCGACTACACCAACGGCCAGTCCGGAACGCTGTTCACCGACGCCAACGGCAACTTCACGCTGGCCCCAGTGCTGGCGGACGAGATCTACACGCTCGCCGAGCAGCAGGCCAACGCGCCGTGGTTCCAGACGGGCAACACGGTCAACCAGACCGCCCCGCCGGGGATCGTCTCGCTGTCCAACTTCATCTACACCGCTGATCTGACCGGCATCACCCAGAACACCGACGTCACCGGGCTCAACTTCGGCAACGTGTGCGTGGTGCCATTCGACGGGCGGACGCCGGGCTTCTGGCAGAACCCCAACGGCCAGGCGCTGATTGACGCGTCCGACCTGCAGGTGCTGCGTGACCTGCACCTGGTCTGGCCGGACGGAAGTGCGTTCGACCCGTTGGACAAGAGCGAGTTGATCGCGTTCAACTCTGACTCGGATGCGCAGAACATGGCCAGCCAGCTGTCGTGGCACCTCGCGGCCGTGGTGCTGAACGTCCGACACGGCTTCGTCGACGGCAACGCGGTGATCTTCGGTGACGGCCGTACCGTCAACCAGCTGATCGCCGACGCCGACGCGTCGCTCGCGGCCAACCCCGTGACGACGGACGGTCACCCGGAGCGTGCCGTGTAGACGGCACTGAAGAACCTGTTGGCGAGCATCAACGAGGGGACGTCCGGCTCCGTGCCGTCGACCCTGAGCAGTGCCCGACACCGGTGTTCCCGACTGAGTAAGCACACACTCCTGTAACCAAGCCGAGAGCTGGCGCCCGCTGAGCCGGGCGCCAGCTCTCCGCATTTCAGCAGAGTCATTTGTGTCAGCGGTCATCGTTGCGACCATTTCTGCTGGCCAACATGAAAGGCTCGTGGCGTGGCTGATGAAGTGGTCGGCATTGTCGGAGCAGGCATTCTGGGCCTCGCGATCGGCCGGGAGATAAGCCGAAGACGGCCGGGTACGCGTGTGCTCGTCCTGGAGAAGGAACACAGCGTCGCACTGCACCAGACCGGCCACAACTCCGGGGTCGTTCATGCGGGCATCTATTACCAGCCGGGCAGTCTCAAGGCCCGGTTGTGCACCAGAGGTGCCGCGATGTTGCGCGAGTACTGCGCCGACCGCGGACTGCCGTACGACGAGTGCGGCAAGCTCGTCGTGGCGGTCGGTGAGGAAGAGGTGCCACGACTGGATGCCCTGTACGCCCGAGCTCGCGCGAACGCGGTACCCGGCCTACGCCGAGTTGGCCTAGCTGAGATCCGCGACTTCGAGCCGCACGCCGCTGGGCTCGCGGCCCTGCACTCGCCGCGCACGGCGATCACCGACTTCATCCGTATCGCTGAGTCCTTCGCTGACGACATAACCGCATCGGGCGGCGCTGTGCGGCTCGGGTTCAGGGTCACTGGCATCAACAAGGATGCTTCGAAGATCCGGGTTACCTCCACTCAGGACGTGGTTGAGGTCGATCAACTTATCCTGTGCGCCGGCCTTCAGTCCGACCTTGTCGCCCGGCTGGCAGGGGACGATCCCCAGCCGCGGATCGTCCCGTTCCGCGGTGAGTACATGCGCGTCGCAGCGGACAAGGCCGACATGGTGCGCGGCCTCATCTATCCCGTGCCGGATCCGCAGTACCCCTTCCTGGGCGTTCACTTCACTCGTCGCATATCGGGCGAAGTCGAGGTCGGACCCAACGCAGTGCTGGCGCTCGCGAGAGAGGGTTACCGCCGCTCTGACGTCCGCCTGTCGGATCTTCGCGCGACCCTTGCCTGGCCGGGAACGTGGCGGATGGCTCGGCGGCATTGGCGTACCGGGCTGGGAGAGCTCCGTGGGTCGCTCTCCAGGCGGTCCTATATGAAGTTCGCGCAACGCTACGTGCCCGACATCGGCGCCGGTGACGTCGCCCGTAGCGGTTCAGGTGTGCGAGCTCAGGCGCTTGATCGTGACGGTGCGCTCGTCGACGACTTCCGCATCCACCGCCTCGGACCGGTCACGGCGATCCGCAACGCCCCATCACCGGCGGCGACCTCGTGTATGGCCATCGCGGAATACGTCGTGGACGAGATCTACGCCGGCGCCTGAGGTAGTCGACTTCATCCTCGAGAACCTCGGCTACGGCGCTGCCCCCTTCCCAGCCTCGCTGCCGGGGCGGACTCCACCGGCCTAGAACGGGAAGTCTTGGTCGGGGTCGAAGATCACGGTCGGCTTCGGGTCGGGTTCTGGTTCATTCCGCGGTGCTCTTGTGGGCGCGGGTGGCAGGGTCTGTGGCTCGCAGTTGCAGGGTGCGTCGCACTGACAAGGTTCCGGTCGGTTGGTCCATATGTAGGGCTTTACCGGCTCGTCCAGTCGCCGTTCGTCGTCTGGGTAGGGTTCGGGGGCGGTCGGGATGACGGGGGGTCGTCGTGACTGGTACTGGTGCCCGAGTGGGCTGGTCCATATGGTGAGTGCTGGTTCGGGCTGGTGTATGGCCCAGTGGCCTTCGTCTTTGAGCCGGTGGTCGTGCCGGCATGGTGTGGACAGGTTGACCCCGATGGTCGCCCCGCCTTGGGCGTAGCCGACGCGGTGGTCTTGGTCGGTGGTGCGGGCCGGGGCTCGGCAGCATGGGTGGACACATTGCCGGTCGCGCAGCTGGATCCACCGTCGCAGGGCCGATGCCGGGGTTCGCCGGGTGGTGTTGTTG